>NZ_CP011868.1:3029401-3635281 GCF_001294645.1 Pseudonocardia sp. HH130629-09 | reverse complement strand
GGGCGGCCCGGTGCACGTCGTCCAGGGCGTCGGCGGCGCTCTCGCCGAGGATGCGGCGGCCGAAGTAGACATCCTGGGTCATCGACCCGGGCGTGCCCGAGCTGGTCGGCGACGTCGCGCGCGGACAGGCCGGCCTGTTCCATCCAGGTCGCGGCGCTCTTGCGGAACACATGACTTGTGACCCAGGCGAATTCGTCCGGTCGCTGACTGAACCGTCCCGGCTTTACTGCCGGTGGTTTGGTGGCCAGTGATCATCTGGCCGATGGTTCTGTGTCAGCGTAGTGGGCTGCCTCGAACTCGGTGGGGCTGATCATGCCCAGACTTGAGTGCAGTCGGCGGTTGTTGTACCACTCGACCCAGCTGGCGGTGGCGTACTCGACGTCGGCGATCGTGCGGTAGGGGCCGTCGTGGAAGACTCGGGTGCGGATGCATTCGGCCTTGTAGAGGCCGTTGATGGTCTCCATCAGGGCGTTGTCGTAGGCGTCGCCGACGCTGCCGACCGAGGGCTGTATGCCCTCGAGGTGCAGGTGCTCGGTGAACCGCAGACTCGTATATTGCGACCCGGCATCGGAATGGCAGATCAGCTGGTCCCGGGCCACGGCTTTGCCCTCGTGGGCACGTCGCCACAGCGCCATCCGTAACGGCACGTCCACCAGCTCGACGTCACGAGTGAGCGCGGCGTGCCAGCCCACGATCTTCTGCGAGAAGCAGTCCACGATGAACGCCACGTAGGTGAACGACTGATACGTGCGCACGTAGGTGAAGTCGGTGACCCACTTGCTGTCGGGTGCTGAGGCGGTGAAGTTGCGGTCGAGCAGATCAGCGGCCCGCTGGGCGGTCGAGTCCGGGATGGTCGTGCGCGGCCGTTTCCCGCGGACCACTCCGGCCAGCCCCACCGAGCGCATCGCCCGGTCGACCGCTCCGAACCCAGCCTCGGGCAGCACCGTTCGACGGATCAGGGCCAGCATCTTGCGACGCCCATAAAGTCCCTCTGGGGCCAGCACCGGTTCGCCGGCGCGGTTGGTGGTGAACGCCGCCGCACGGACGGCGTCTTCGACCAGGGCGTCGGTGACGGTCCGGGCCGCGACCCGGCCGGCGGCGCCGTTCCTGGTGCCGGTCCGAGCGCACCAGGCCCGCAAGGTTCGTGCCGCGATCGTGAGCCCCAGGGTGTTGAGGGCAGCAAGGATCGACTCGACGGCATGACCAGCAGCCCGCATCTGATCGACGAACGCGACGATCAGCGGTTTCGGGGGTCGAGCTCCCCCACGAAGAAAATCGTCGCCGACTTGAGGACCTCGTTGACCTCGCGCAGGCGCTTGTTCTCCGCCCGCAACCGCCGCAGCTCCTCGCGGTCATCGCTGGTCACGCCCGCTACGACGCCGGTGTCGACGTCGTGCTGGGACACCCAGCGACGCACGGACTCACGCGACACCCCGAGTGACTCAGCGACCTGGACATGCACGGCACGCTCGGTCGAGTACGCCGAACGATGCTCGGTCACCAGACGCACAGCCTGGCTCCGAACCGCTGGGTCGATCTTCTTGGGCACGACACCCATCCTCTCAGCCTGCTCACAACGGAGCGGCAGAGAAGCCGGGACGGTTCAGGTCGCCTCGCACAGGTTGAACACCTCGCCAGTGAACTCTTTCCACTTGGCGTCAGCCAGCGAGGATGAGGGTCTGGATCGCGTTGACCAGCGCGGTGGTCCGCTGCGGGCAGCACCGGATCTTCCAGCTCTTGAGCATCGCGTTCGCGCGTTCACCGGGGCCGCGTTGCGCTGCGTGGGCGGCGTTGATCTCCCGCTGACTCGGTGAGGGCCGTCGGCGCTCGCCGGTGTCGCGATCGGCGGGTCGGCGTCGCTGTGGGAGGCGGAACATCGCACCGGCACCGCGGTATCCGCTGTCGGCGACCACCTGCACCCCGGCGACGGTGAGGGCGTCGATGATCCCGTGTTCGCGGGCGGCACCCATGTCATGCCGCGCACCGGGCAACGCCGGCGCCGCCCAGACCAGACGACCGGCCGGGTCGCTGATGACCTGCACGTTCATGCCGTGGCACTTCCACTTCCCCGAGTAGTACGGGCGGTCGCACCCCGAGGCCATGGCGACCCGGTCGATCCGCAGCAAGGTGCCGTCGAGGATCACGAACGCCTTCCGCCGCGCGACCGCGATCGCCTCGGTCAGGTTCGGTGCCGCGGCGGCGAGGACGTCGATCGCTTCGCGGATGTAGCGGAACGCCGTGGTGGTGCCGACCCCGAAACCAGCGGCGAGGTCGGGGTAGGTCTCGCCCTTGCGCAGGTGCGCCAGGGCGAGCAGGGCGTGACGACCGATCGGGAGGCGCCGCCAGCGAGTACCGCGCTGGTTGCGGCTGCGCTGAAGGGCGTTGGTCAAGGTGATCAGCGCGCGAGTGGACACCGACAGCGCGGACGGGTAGGAAAGCACCGGAGCTCCTGGTGGGCAACGAGTTGATCTAGACAATCACTCGTCTACCAGGAGCTCTTCTAGTTTCCGGGCCGCCACGCCGGACACGACCAACCTGCCTGACCGCCAGGTTGGAAAGGGTTCACTGCCCAGGTGACAGTCTCGGTAGTGGCTGCGGTCATTCTGCTGGTCACTGCTGCAGCGGTGCTTCGGCTTCTGCGCGCCCTCCCCGCGGGCGACACCGTGGCATTGGACGGGTCACAAGAGGCGCCCGGGCCTCAGGACAGTGGATCAGCCGCCACCGGCACGTACGTCGCACAGAGTAGTGACCCAAATCACGGTCGAAGTGGGATGACCTCAACCGGACTTGAGGATCAATCATGATGCCGTGGACATCGCGATCGCTCTGCCCGGCCACGTCCCTTCGTTCGACCCGGCCCACATTCCGCAGTGGGCGCGAGCGGTCGAGGACTGTGAGTTCCCCACGCTCGCGGTCGGCGACCGCCCGTCGTGGTCGACCCCCGAGCCGCTGACCGCCTTGGCCGCGGCCGCCGCGGCAACCACGCGGATCGGACTGCTCTCGAGCGTGCTGCTGGCCCCCGTGCACACTCATGCCGGACTGTTCGCCACCGCGGCTGCGACTGTCGACCGGATCGCCGGCCAAGGGCGGCTACGACTGGGCCTGGCCCCCGGCGCGCGGGAGGCCGACTACGCTGGCAGTCCGACACGGTTCACCCGGCGAGGTAAGGCTCTGGACGCCTGGCTGAACGAGGTCAGGGCAACTTGGGCCAGGGCGTCGGAGGGGGTGTCGGGGGCTCTTGGGCCTGCGCCGGTCACCCCGGGTGGCCCGCCGCTGCTGTTCGGGGGCGAGGTCGAGGCGACGGTGCGCCGGGTGACGCGCCACGGTGTCGGCTGGATCGGCAGCGCCGGGGACCCGGCCGGCTTCGCGGCCTTCACCGGGCGGTTGCGCGCGGCGTTCACCGACGCGGGCCGCAGCGATTCTCCGCAATGCCTGGTCTCGGCCACTGTCGCTCTCACGTCCTCCGGACCGGGAACCGGCGTCGACGCCGTCGGCGACTACTACGCCGACTTCGGACCGGAGTTCCGCGACATGGCCATGGCCATGACCGTCACCACCCCGTCGGCCCTACGGGACCTGGTGACCGAGTCGGCCGAATCTGGGGCCGACGGCGTCGTGCTGACCCTCAACGACCCTGATCCCGCATCGGTGGCAGTGGTGCGCGACGCCTTGACTCCGCACATGGCCAACTGATTGAACCGCCCCGGGTTCTAGTGGAGGCTGGGTTCTGCCCGTTCAGCATGCTGCTGCGGGGCGTGATCGCGGTAGTAGGTGGCGAGTTCAGGCGGTTGAAGCATCCATCTCGACGAGTTCGGCGAATATCTCGGAGAGCCCTCTTCCAGTTGTGGATCTTAGAGTGTGTTTGAGAAGGGTCGGCGTGTCTGCGTGGTGCGGACCTCGACGTGGTCCATCGTGGAGGAGTGGCTCGGCGTAAGCGGCGGTATCCCTCGGACACCAGCGACGCCCAGTGGGTGCTGATCGAACCGCTGCTTCCCGCCGTGGGGGCCGGCGGCAGACCGGAGAAGCACCCGCGCCGCGACGTGGTCGACGCGATCCTCTACGTCGTACGCGCGGGCTGCTCCTGGAGGGCCCTGCCAGCGGACTTCCCGCCGTGGCAGACGGTCTACTGGTACTTCAACCGGTGGGAACAGCAGAAGGCCACCGAGCAGATCCTCCCGGTCGTACGTGGCCAGCTGGGTGCCGAGGAAGGCGGGGACCCCGAGCCCAGCGCGGGGATCATCGACTCCCAGTCCGTCAAAGGCGCCGACACCGTCGGACAGGACACCCGCGGCTATGACGCCGGGAAGAAGGTCAACGGTCGGAAGCGGTTCATCGTGACCGACACCCTCGGCCTGCTGCTCACCACCATGGTGTGCTCGGCGTCGGTGCAGGACCGCGACGGCGCCAAACCGATCCTGCTCGACCTCTACCTGCGCACCCGGGTGCGGTTCGTCTACGCCGACGCCGGGTTCGCCGGACGCCTGCTCGACTGGGCGACTGGGCGACTACGATCCTGCAGACGACGGTCGAGGTCGTCGGCAAGCCGCCTGAGCAGCGCGGATTCGCCGTCCTCCCGCGGCGCTGGGTGGTCGAACGGACCCTGGCCTGGCTCACCGCACACCGACGCCTGGCCCGCGACTACGAACGCCACCCCACCACCGCAGAGGCCATGATCCGCTGGGCCGCGATCAACACCATCACCCGACGCATCGCCCGCGGCGAACCCGCCCGACGCCAGCAGAGGTATGTACTCACCCCTGCGACATGATCTTCTCAAACACGCTCTGAGCGGGGGAGTCCTCGACCAACTCGAATCCCAGCGCGTGGGTGAAGAAGTCGATCGCCTCGTCGTAGTCGTCCACGATGATCGTGGTGAGTTGAAGGATCCGAGAGAACTGACCCGAAGTCCTGTCAGCGGGATCCGGGGCCGATCCGTCTGCGCGCTCGGGGCCGGTGCGGCGTCGTCTGGCCGCAGCCTTTCTGCGGCGTGCGGTCCGCAGGGGGCCCGCGGCCGGCCGTCGCGGTCTGTCCGGGCCGGCTGGTCCGGGCCGCCGAGCGTGACCCCGGGCAGTGCGGGAGTCGTCGAGGGCTCGCGGCGCGCGCCCGGGAGTCGCGGTGTGCCGAGCCACCATCCGCCGAAAGACATCGCTTCCTTGACAAGCTCGCCTTTCGGTTGGAGGATCGTCGCCGTGCCGTACAGGACGACCGTGATCGAGGATCCCGCTGCCGCCGCGATCGCCCTCGATCCGGTGCGTGCCCGGCTGCTCGGGCTGCTGCGGGAACCCGGGTCGGCCACGTCGCTGGCCCCGGTGATGGAGATGAGCCGGCAGAAGGTGAACTACCACCTGCGCGCACTGGAGGCCCACGGCCTCGTCGAGCTGGTCGAGGAGTGGCGCAGGGGCACATGACCGAGCGCGTCCTGCGTGCCTCGGCGGACGCGTTCGTGATCTCACCCCGGGCGTGGGTGCTCCTCGCGCCGGACCCGGACCGGTCACCGGACACCCTGTCGGTCCAGTGGCTCCTCGCGCTGGCCGACCGGCTGCTGCGCGAGGTCGGCCAGCTCGTCACCGGGGCACGCGGACGGCGGGTCGCGACATTCGCGATCGACGGGGAGCTCGCCTTCGCCACCGCGGCGGACCGGGCGGCGTTCACGCGCGAGCTGGGCGAGGTCACCCGCGCTCTCGCTGCGCGTTACCACTCCGACCGGGGCAGGCCCCACCGCCTGGTCGTAGCCCTGCACCCGAGCCTTTCCCCCAAGGAGGAGGAGACGTGACGTTCGAGATCCGCCGCGAGGTCGCCCTGCCCGTCGGTCCCGAGGAGGTCTGGCGGGCGATTGCCACCCCCGAGGGGCAGGCCGGCTGGTTCATGACCGTCGAGGACGCCCCTGACGACGGGGTAGATGTCGTCGAGGACCCCCCGCGCCGTCTGGAGCAGCGCTTCGGTACCCAGGCCATCGAGTACCTCATCGAGGCGACGAGCGGTGGCAGCACGGTCCTGCGCTTCGTCCACAGCGGGATCCGGGAGGAGGACTGGGGCGACGAGTGGGAGACCACGACCGGCCTCGGGTGGGACCTCTACCTGTTCACCCTGGCCGAGTATCTCCGCCACTTCCCCGGCCGACCCGCGGTCTACGCCGAGGCGGAGGCGCCACTGAGCCCGGACGTCTGGCCCGGCGTGCTCGCGGCGCTGCGCGACCCGCACGAGGGCGACCGGGTCGAGACACCCGTCGGTCCCGGGGTCGTCGACATCCGTACGGGCAACTACCTCGGGATCCGTACCGACACGGCCCTGGTGCGCTTCCATGAGCGCTCCTCGATCGGGATGGGGATCGCGGTCGGACACCACGAGACCGGGCAGGCCGACCGGCAGTCCCTCGCCGCCACCTGGAGTCGCTGGCTCGAGAGGGTGGCGCAGCGGTGAGGTGCCGCGCCGTCGACGACGCGTTACCCGGCCACGTCCCTCGCGTTCCACCGCGGCGACATCGAGGCGATGCCGTGGCCGGTCTCACCCCACGTCGCGCGCCCGGATCCCCGCCTCGTGCGGATCCACCTGCTGCTCCTCGGGTGACAGCGCGAGGGTGAGGATCCGCGCCGGGTGGATCCGGATGATCGCACTCGACCCCATCGACTGCCCCGCGGAGTCCGCCGGCTCGGTCAGCGCCTCGCCCCGTCCCCGGATCTCGACGAACCGCACCCGCCACGGGTCGGTCGACAGAACGTCGTCGACGACGAAGGCGACCTGCCCGTTCGCGGCGACGTTGCGGAACTTGCGGCTGTGCTCCATCCCATGGCCGCCGATGTCGATGGTGCCCAGCGTCGTGTTAACACCGAAACCCACCGGGCTGGCCTGCAGCGTCCCGTCCGGCTGGGCGGTGGCGAGCCGCCCGATCCACTGACTGCGCAGGTAGGCGATCTCCTCGTCGGTGAACATGACGGCGACGCTAGGACCTGAACGGTGCTTCAGGTCAAGACGTGGCTCGCGCGACCGCGGCCCGCGCGTCGGCCTCCGGCATCCCGAGGGTCAGCAGGTGCCCGAGGGCGACGTCGGTCTCGTCGCCGTCCCACCGCCCCTCCTGTGCGCCGCGCATGTAGGCCAGGGAGCCGGCCTGTAGCACCTCGGCCAGCACCGGGGCCGCGGCGTGCCGGGAGAACACGCCGGATCGCTGCCCGTTCTCCAGCAGCCGGACCATGATCGTGTGGAACGGGCCCATCGCGGCGCGGACCTCGTCGTCGGCGGTCCGGCGGGCCAGCGCGATGACCGGGCCGTAGCGCCGCGACGTGCTCCAGGTGCGCAGGAGGGTGGCCGCGAGCTCGACGGCCGGGTCGGCCGCGTCGGGGTCGACCTCGCCGACCTTCTCGACGAAGTCTGCCGACGCCGCCCGGACGAGTGCGACCACGAGGTCGTGACGGCTGGTGAAGTGGCCGTAGAGGGTGCGCCGCACGACCCCGGCGCGGGCCGCGACCTCGTCGAGCGAGGCGTCCGGGTTCTCGTGCAGCACGGCCTGCGCGGCGTCCAGGATGGACTGCCGGTTCCGCTCGCGGGCCGACGGCCGCTCCGTCCGTTTCATCACGCGTGCAGTTTTGCACGATGAGTGCAATCCTGGCGAGTGTCGAGGACACCCAGTGCGAGGAGCGGACGATGACGATCGACCACGACACCCGGCCGGTACGGCTGGACCAGGACTTCTTCGACGATCCCGACGAGCTCTACCGCCGGTTGCGCGACGAGAACCCGGTCGTCCGCGCGACCGGCCCGAACGGGCTGACCTTCTGGATGATCACCCGCTACGCCGACGCCCGTGCCGCGCTCAACGACCCGCGGCTGCAGAAGGACTCCCGCCGGCTGCCGGAGGTGCTGCAGCGCCAGGGCGCGACCTCGATCCGCCAGTTCGCCGACTCCCTCGTCGCGCACATGCTCAACGCCGACCCGCCGGACCACACCCGGCTGCGCAAGCTCGTCGGACGGGCGTTCACCGTCCGGGCGATCGCCCGGCTGCGGCCGCGGATCGAGCAGATCGCCACCGAGCTCGCCGACGCCGCCGAGCAGGCGGGCCCCGAGCTCGACCTGCTGGACCACTTCGCCTTCCCGCTGCCCATGACCGTCATCTCGGAGATCCTCGGTGTCCCGGGGGACCGCCGCGACGACTTCCGACACTGGTCGAACGTACTGCTCTCCAGCGGGCCCGACGAGGAGCGTGGCGCAGCCGCCGCGTCGATGGCGCAGTTCCTGTCCGCGCTCGTCGCCGAGAAGTCCGCCCACCCCGGCGACGACATGCTGTCCGAGATCGTCCGCGCCTCGGAGGACGGCGACTCGCTCAGCCCCACCGAGGTCACCGCGATGGCGTTCCTGCTGCTGGTCGCCGGGCACGAGACCACGGTCAACCTCATCGGCAACGGTGTGCTGGCACTGCTGCGCGACCCCGACCAGCACGCCCGGCTGCGTGCCGACCCCGACCGGGTGCCGCAGGCGGTCGAGGAGTTCCTCCGGTACGACGGCCCGGTCAACCTCGCCACGATCCGCTTCACCGACGAGCCCGTCGAGTACTCCGGGGTGACGATCCCGGCCGGCGAGGTCGTGCTCGTCTCGCTGATCGGGGCCAACCGCGACCCCGAGCGCTACCCGGACCCGCAGCGGTTCGACCCCGACCGCGACACCTCCGGGCACCTCGCGTTCGGCTACGGCATCCACCACTGCCTCGGCGCACCGCTGGCCCGTCTGGAGGCCGACGTCGCGTTCCGGACGTTGCTCGCGCGGTTCCCGGACATGACGCTCGCCGGAGCCCCCGGGCAGCACCGGCAGAGCACGCTGATCCACTCGCTCACGGCGCTCCCAGTACGCCTGCACCCGTGACGGGCGCCGGGTGATCAGCCCGCGCTGAACTGCTCGCTGCCGATCACCCGGAGCAGCTCCAGGCGCCGTTCGGTCTCGCTGCGCGGCGCCGCGGTGAGTACCAGCAGCGCCTGGTACCGGTCCTCGGTGAACAGCGCCTGGCAGTCCACCTCCAGCTCGCCGAGCTCCGGGTGCAGCAGCGTCTTGTGGTCGGAGAACCGGCGTCCGACCTCGTGCAGCTCCCACAGGGCGGCGAACTCGGGGCTGCGCTCCGACAGCACCCCCACCAGCTCGCCGGCCCGCGACCGGGGCCCGAGCATCGCCAGTGCCGCTCGCAGCGTGGCGACCTGCGCGCGGCTCTGGCGGGGCCGGTCGTCGGGCGGGTACATGCGCCGGGCGTCCGGGTCGGTGAACCAGCGGAAGACCTCGCTGCGGGCGAGCCCGGCGTGGTGGGTGTGGTCGCCGAACAGCGCCCGGGCCATCTCGTTCTGCACGAGCGTCTCGCCGAGCACGGTCAGGATCAGCGCCGGGCTGTCGTGCAGCCGGTCCAGCACCCGCAGCAGCGCGGGGGCCACGTGCTCGGACACCGGGCCCGACGCCGGCGCGTTCCGGCCCGCGCACCGGAACAGGTAGTCGCGCTCCTCGGTGCCCAGCCGCAGCGCCCGGGCCAGCGAGGCCAGCATCTGGTCGCTGGGCTGCGGCCCGCGCTGCTGCTCCAGCCGCGTGTAGTAGTCGGTCGACATGACCGCGAGCGTCGCGACCTCCTCACGGCGCAGCCCCGCCGTGCGCCGGCGGGCACCGTCGGGGAGCCCGACGTCACCGGGACGGAGACGGGCGCGGTGCCGGCGCAGGAAGTCGGCCAGGGCTGCACGGTCCACGTCACCGAGTATCCGCGGGCACCCGCCGGGCAACCAGGGACCGGCGATCCCCCGATGACCGGTCTCTGCCGCCCCCGTCCGCCGCGCGGCGACGGTGGGGACATGCAGATCACCGGACGTACCGTCTTCATCCCCGGCTCGACGAGCGGCATCGGACTCGCACTGGCCCTGGCGCTGCACGAGCGCGGCAACACCGTGGTCCTCGGCGGCCGGCGCCGCGACCTGCTCGACGAGCTCGTCGCGGCCCACCCCGGCCTCGACGCCGTCGAGATCGACACCGCCGACCCGGCGAGCATCACGAAGGCCGTCGGAGAGGTCCTCGACCGGCACCCCGACCTCGACGTGCTCGTCGCGATGGCCGGGATCATGCGGGTCGAGGACTGGCACACCCCGGAGGGGTTCCTGGCCTCGGCCGAGCAGGTCGTCACCACCAACCTGCTCGGCCCGATCCGGCTGATCGGCGCGCTCGTGGAGCACCTGCGGGGACGGCCGGTCGCGTCGGTGGTCACCGTGTCGTCGGGGCTGGCGTTCGTCCCGCTCGCCGCGACGCCCAGCTACAACGCCACCAAGGCCGCGGTGCACATGCTCACCGAGTCGCTGCGCCTGCAGCTCGCCGACACGACCGTCGAGCTCCTCGAGATCGTGCCGCCCTCGGTGGCGACCGAACTGCTGCCCGGCCAGCAGGACAGCCCGATCGCGATGCCGCTCGACGACTTCGTCGCCGAGGTCCTCACGCTGCTCGAGGCCCCGACCCCGGGCGGGGAGGTCCTCGTCGAGCGGGTGCTGCCGTTGCGCCGTGCTGAGGCCCGCGGCGAGTACGCCGACGTCGTCGCCCGGCTGAACGCGGCCGACCCGCACTGACCGTCGCACCGCACCCTACCCCCGGACGCGGCCCGGTCCGGCGTCCGTCCGGGCGGTCGGCGTGGCCCGTAGGCTGACCCGCGCGACGACGGGGGAGGGCGCCATGACGGCACCGGGCCGGGCTCGGCAGGACCGCATCTACCGCGACGGCGTCTCCGGCGCCCGTCCCCGGGTCCCGACCGGTCCCGACGAGCTGGAGCGCCGCGCGCGGCGGGCCATGAGCCGGCGCGCCGACGCCTACGTCACCGGCGGCGCGGGCGCCGAGACCACGATGCGCGCGAACCGGGCGGCGTTCGCCCGTCGGGAGATCGTGCCGCGGGTGCTGCGCGACGTCGGCGAGCGCGACCTGACCGTCGAGCTGTTCGGCCGTACGCTGCCCGCGCCGCTGCTGCTCGCCCCGATCGGGGCACTGGACCTGGTCCGGCGCGGGGCCGACCTCGCCGTCGCCCGCGGAGCCGCGGCTGCCGGGGTCCCGATGGTGATCTCCAACCAGGCCGGGGCGCCGATGGAGGAGATCGCCGCGGTCGGCGGCCCCACCTGGTTCCAGCTGTACTGGTCCACCTCCGACGAGCTCGTCGACAGTTTCCTGAGCCGTGCCGAGTCCGCCGGCTGCGACGCCGTCGTCGTCACCCTCGACACCACGATGCTGGGCTGGCGCCCCCGCGACCTCGACCTGGGGCACCTGCCCTTCGCCCGGGGCATCGGGATCGCCCAGTACACCTCCGACCCGGTGTTCCGCCGCCTGGTGGAGGAGACCCTCGCCGCGCCGTCGGCCGGGGCGCCGCCGAAGGTCACCCCGCAGGCCGTGCGGACCCTGCTCGAGATCACCCGCAACGCCCCCGGACGGTTCCGGGACAACCTGCGCTCGCCCGTCCCGCGGGCGGCCGTGGAGACCTTCCTGCGGGTCTACTCGCGACCGCGGCTGTCCTGGGAGGACCTGGCGACCCTGCGCTCGCGGACCCGGCTGCCGATCCTGCTCAAGGGGGTCCTGCACCCCGACGACGCCCGCCGGGCCGCCGACGCCGGTGTGGACGGGGTCGTCGTGTCCAACCACGGCGGCCGCCAGATCGACCACGCGGTCGCCTCGCTGGACGCGCTGCCCGGTGTCGTCGACGCGGTCGGTGACGCGCTGCCGGTGCTGCTCGACTCCGGGGTACGGACCGGGGCCGACGTCGCGACCGCGGTCCGGCTCGGCGCCCGCGCCGTGCTGCTGGGGCGCCCGTTCGTGCACGGACTCGCCCTGGACGACGCCCGCGGCGTCGCGCAGGTGCTGCAGAACGTCGTCGCCGAGCTCGACCTGGTCTGCGGGCTGGCGGGGGCCACCACCCCGGCCGGGATCGAGCTGCGCGGGCGTCCCTGACGGGTCACCCGGCGGTGCGGTCCGGCGCGCCCGGCCGACCGCGCCGTGGCACGGTCGGACCATGACGCGTACGACGGCGACCCGTACCCGGCAGGACCTCGCCCGCCTCGCGCTCGGCGCGATGCTGGTGTTCGCCGGGACCTCGCACCTCACCTTCGCCCGCCGCGAGTTCCGTGCCCAGGTCCCGCCGTGGGTCCCGATGGACACCGACGACGTCGTGCTGCTCTCGGGCGCCGCCGAGATCGCGCGCGGCGCCGCGCTGGCCGGCCTCCCGAAGGAGCGCCGCCGGGTCGGCGGTCTGGCCGCGGCGTTCTTCACCGCCATCTTCCCGGGCAACGTCTCCCAGTACCGCAACCGCGTCGACGGGTTCGGCCTCGACACCGACGCCAAGCGGGCCGCGCGGCTGGCCGGGCAGCCGTTGCTGGTGGCCTGGGCGCTCTACGCGGGCGGGCTGATCCCGCGCCGGTGAGCCGGCGCCGGCCCGGAGAACCGGGCGAGCGGGACGTCCGACACGACGCGCCGGTACCCGATAGCACGTCGCCTGTAGCACAGCGGGGTCCGGTACGGCTAATGTCCACCCCGTAGGAACCGGCAAGACGCGAGGAGACATCCGGATGCCACAGGGAACCGTCAAGTGGTTCAACGCGGAGAAGGGGTACGGGTTCATCACGCCGGACGGAGGCGGGCAGGACCTGTTCGTCCACTTCAGCGCGATCCAGTCCTCCGGATACCGCAGCCTCGACGAGGGGCAGACCGTGACCTTCGAGGTCACCCAGGGTCAGAAGGGTCCGCAGGCGGACCAGGTCGTTCCCACCTGACCGCCTGATCCGACGCCGACGCCCGGGGTGCTCACGCGAAGCACCCCGGGCGTCGTCGTGTCGGGGGTCAGGACGCCAGGCGGGTCTCCAGCCCGGCGATGACCAGCTCCACGCGGCTCAGGGTCCAGCTGCGCGGCGGGTCGTCGATCCGGTCCCGGAAGACCGAGCGGACCTGGGCGTCGAACGGCTCGGCCGACTCCAGCACCTGGTCGCGACGGCGCGCGTCCCCGATGCCGAGGGCGTTGGCCGCCAACCACGGCTGCATGCCCATCTGGAAGGCGGTCGAGGCGCCCAGCACCGCGTCCTCCGCGGTGAAGCCCGACTCCAGCAGCCGGTCGGTCAGCCGCCGGAACGCCGACAGCAACGCCTCGGGGGACTCCGGCAGCCGCACCATCGCGGGCGCGAGGCCCGGGTGCTCGGCCATCACGTCGAACGTCGCCGCCGCGAACGCCAGCATCTGCTCCTGCCAACGGCCCTCGTCGGTCGCGGGGAACACGCCGTCGGTCACCACGTCGTCCACCAGCGCGGCGACGAGCGCCTCCAGGCTGGGGAAGTGGCGGTAGAACGTGGAGTACTTCACCCCGACCCGCGCGGTCACCGCGCCGACCGTCAGGTCGGAGAAGCCGAGCTCGCGCGCAGCGGCCAGCAGTGTCGCGCGGTCGGTCAGTGGCGGGCGGCCGGTGCGCCGTGCCGGTCTGCTCTCAGTCTCGGTCACGGCCCGAATGCTACTGCCCGTGGCCGCGTCCGGGACAGGCTAGTCGCGGTCGGTCTGACGACTACGTGTGACCTGCCCCATCACTGGTTCATTGAGCGGCTGGTCGTTCGGCCGGCCGGACGTGCGGTCGTCTCGCAACGCAGGTCGAAGGTGACGGAGCGTCACAAAGGAACGGGCGCTCCGGCGACGATCCGGCCGAGCGTGCGCAGGCTCGGCGAGCCGGGATCCCAATAGCCGCCGTGCGCGGCGGCGAACGCGGACTCGTCGTTCGGGGTGGCCGGGTCGTCGGTGCGGGGGAGCGCCGAACCGGGGGCCGAGTCGAACACCCGGGCGCCGAACCCCGGTGCCGCCGGGTTCGGGCCGTGCAGGAGCCCGGTGGGGGCGAACCCGCGCGAGGTCGCGAAACCCTCGACCCCGGGCACCCGGTCGATCGGGTCGTGCCGTGCGGTCGTCGCCCAGACGTGCCCGGGTGCGGTGCCGAGCTCGGAGGCGTGTCCCGCGCCGGTCCCGGGGCTGCCGACGAACACCACGTCGTCGGCGGCCAGGCCGCCGCCCCGGGCGGAGTTCCCGACCACCGTCGAGCCGTAGGAGTGCCCGACGACGGTCAGGTGCACCGGGCCCGCGTGCCCGGCCCGCAGACCGTCCTGGAAGGAGCGCAGGTCTCCCGCTGCGGCGCGGGCGGCCCCCGGGTCCGCCGCCGCGACCAGGTCGGGTGGCGCGTCGTAGCCGGTCCACAGCACCGCGGCGACGGTGCCGTCCGTCGCGGCCGCCCGTGCGGCGGCGCGGGTCGCCTCGACCCGGGCCAGGTCACCGGGCACCCCGTCCCAGCCCGCGGTCGTCCCCGGGACGTGGGTGAGCACGTGCGCGGCGTGTTCCGGGTCGCCGACGGCGAGAACGAGCCGCCCGCCGGTGCTCCCGCGCTCCAGTCGGAGCAGGTACGCGTCACCGGCGTCGAGGCGTCGGCGGGTCGCCTCCAGACCGGCCGACGCCCGTCGGGCGCGGTCCGCGCCCGCGGTGTCCCCGGCCCGGTCGAGCAGTGCCGCCCGGGCCAGGAGCCGGGACAGCTCGGCGTCGAGCAGGACCCGGTTCGCCCGGTCCCGGTCGGCGACCGGCACGCCGTCCAGCCCACCGACGAGGTCGGGCCGGGTGTGCAGCAGCTGTTCCCGTCGCACCTCGGGCAGCCCCGTCCACCAGGACCGCACGGCGCCGGCGCCCGCACCGGGGGGGCGCGGCGGGCGCGACCGGGCGGGGGGCCGCCGCGGGGGCCGGGCGGAGCGCATCGAGCGCGGCGGCCGTGGTGTGGTCGGACCGGGTCGCGGCACCGACGGCGTCGGCCACCGCGGTGGACAGGTGGGCCAGGTCCGCCCCGAAGCGCGCGACCATCGCGGGCAGCTGCCACACCCCGAGCCAGTGCGCGCCGACGCCGGCGGACAGCGTGCCGCGTTCGAGGTCGACGACGAACTGCGGGTGCACCGCCAGCGCGGCGAGCACGAGCCGGCGCTGGGCGTCGAGGACCTCGCCGGCGTGGGTGCCCAGCACCTGCGCGGCCCGGGTCGCGGTGCCCGCGTCGTCGCGCAGCCGGCGGACCTGCTCGGCGCGGTCCAGCGCGGCCGCGTCGGCGTCGGCCCCCGTCCACGACCGCGGTGCGGAGCGTTCCAGCTCGGCGGCGCGCTCGGACAGGGCCCGGGACAAGCCGTCCCAGGTACCGGCGCGACGCAGCCACGCGCCGGGGTCGGCGGTCACGAGGTCGCGCAGGGCGGGCCCGGTGCTCACGAGGCGCGCCCGGCGAACGCCGTCGCGGCGTCGTCGTCGGCGGCGCGCCAGGAGGTGGCGGCCGCGCGCAGGGCCGACGCCGTCGACGCGGTGTGCTCCGCGTGCTCCCGGGTCGCCCGCGCCATCGCGTCCTCCCAGGCCGTGGCCGCCGTCCCGGCCGCGAAACCCGGCACCGGCGCGGCCGGGCTCACGAGCATCGTGTCGTCGGCGAGATCGTCGGCGATGTGGTCGAGCGCCGCGGCGGCGGCGTCGAGGCCGTCCGGGTCGGAACGTGCCACCCCGCCCGACGACGGGTGCGGACCGGGCACGGGCCGCCCGCTCGTCCACCGGGTCCCCGGTCGGTCTCGGTCGTGCACCGCGGCACCTCCGTCGTCGGTGGCGGGCCCGCCCGGCCCGCCCGCGTCGGACAGGAGTGTGCGTGCCGCGCGGCCCCGGCACGGGCGTTCGGGGGAATCCGGTGTGGGTGCTCTCGATCATGACCGGTCGCCGTGAGACCATCTGCGCCGGTCGGAGCAGCGGGCCGGGGCCCGGTCGGCCCCGGCCGGGGAGAGGAGCGTCGTGGTCGGCGTCCAGCGGGTGATGACGGTGCGCAGCCCTGCCGAGACGGTGTTCCGTTACCTGTCCGACCACGGGAACAGCGAGATCTGGGACCCGACCGTGCGTTCCAGCACCCGTTCCGACGGTGGCGGCCCGATCGTGGTCGGCGCCGCCTGGCGCACGGTGGCGGTGTGGGGCGGGCGGGAGAGCGAGCTCGACCACACGCTGCGGGAGCTGACGGCGGGCCGGGTCGTGTTCGTCGCGGAGAACCCGGCGGTCAGCGCGACGGAGGAGATCGTCGTCGAGCCCGTTGAGGGTGGGGGCAGCGTCGTCAGCTTCCACGCCCGGGTGCGGCTCAAGGGGCTGCTGAAGCTGGCGGCGCCGTTCCTGCGGCGCGAGTTCGAGCGGCACGGCGACGAGCTGGAACGCACTCTGCCCCCGGTGCTGGAACGCCTGCAGGGGTCCGCGCCGGCCCCACCGCCGTAGGCCCGCGGCTCAGCCGTAGGCCCGCGGCTCAGCGGTCGCGCCAGAAACCCATGCGACGGCTGATCTCCCGCCCCGCGGCGACGACCTCCGGGGTGATCCGCTCGATCCGCTCGGCCGGGAGCCGGTAGGCGGGCCCGGACACCGACAGGGCGGCCACCACCGCGCCGCCGTGGTCCAGCACCGGTGCAGCCACGGCGTTGAGCCCGGTCTCCAGCTCCTCCAGCGACCACGCGTACCCGTGCCGGCGGACCCGGCGCAGCTCCTCGACGAGCGCCTCGCGGTCCTCGTCCGGCACCGTGTCCGGCATCGTCGTCGGGTCGTCGAGGACGACCGAGGCCAGCAGCACCTTGCCGCTGGAGGTGTTGTGCATCGGGGTGATCCGGCCGAGCCAGTTGAACGTGGTGACCATCGACGGGCCCCGGGCCTGGTCGACGTTCACCGCCCACCCGCGGTCGGGGATGGCGATGTTGACGGTCTCGCCGAGTCGATCCGCGAGCGTCTCGCAGACCGGGTGGCCCTGGGTGGTGACCTCCAGGCGCTCCGCGACGCGCCCGGCGAGCGGGATCAGCCCGAACCCGAGGCGGTACTTGCCGCGGTCGGCGATCTGCTCGACCAACCCGCGCTCCTCCAGCGCGCCGAGCAGCCGGAAGGCGGTGGACTTGTGGACGTCGAGCGAGGCGGCGAGCTCGCTGACCCCCGCCTCGCTCCGGTCGGCCAGCAGGGTGAGCAGGGTGATGGCCCGGTCGACCGACTGCACCCCGGGCTCCCGTCCGCGCACCGTGTTGCCCATGGCGCAACCCTAACCCGGCATTCGGCACGTCGCCACGCGGGGCGACCGGAAAGCGTGACCATCTCCCGCGCGAGGACGACGGGCCCGGGTTTGCACACCGACCCGTTTCCGGTGAAAGCTCGCGCCGTGCCGAGCCTCTACATCGACGGAAGTTGGACCACCGGATCCGCCGGGACCGCCCCGGTGGTCAACCCCTACGACGCCTCGACGGTCACCGAGGTCGACCAGGCCGGGCCCGACGACGTCGACCGTGCGGTCGCCGCCGCCCGCCGGGCCTTCGACGACGGGCCGTGGCGGCGGACCACCACCGGCGAGCGCGGGGTGCTCCTCGGTCGGATCGCCGACCTGCTGGTCCGGGACCGGGAGAAGATCGCCCGGTCGGAGACCCTCGACACCGGCAAGACGATCGCCGAGGGCCGCCAGGACGTCGACGACGTCACCGCCGTCTTCCGCTACTACGCCGGGCTCGCCGACAAGGACGCCGGCCGGATCGTCGACACCGGCAACCCGGCCGTCGTGTCGCGGATCGTGCACGAGCCGGTCGGCGTGTGCGCGCTGATCACGCCGTGGAACTACCCGCTGCTGCAGCTGTCCTGGAAGGTCGCCCCGGCGATCGCCGCCGGCAACACGATGGTGATCAAGCCCAGCGAGGTCACCCCGCTCACCTCGATCGTGCTGGTCGAGCTGTGCGAGGAGGTCGGGATCCCGGCCGGGGTGGTCAACATCGTGCTCGGCGACGGCCCCTCGGTGGGCGCCCCGCTCACCGAGCACGCCGACGTCGACATGGTCAGCTTCACCGGCGGGCTGTCCACCGGTCAGAAGATCATCCGGGCGTCGGCCGAGACCGTGAAGCGCACCGCCGTCGAGCTGGGCGGGAAGAACCCGAACATCGTGTTCGTCGACACCGACTTCGAGCTCGCCGTCGACTACGTGATGCTCGCGGTGTTCCTGCACTCCGGACAGGTCTGCTCGGCGGGCGCCCGGTTGATCATCGAGGACTCGATCGCCGACGCCGTCGTCGACGAGGTGGTGCGCCGCGCGCAGCTGATCCGGCTCGGCAACGGCCTCACCGACGGTGTCGAGGTCGGTCCGCTGGTCTCCGCCGCGCACCTGGCCAAGATCGAGGACTTCGTCGCCGCGGCACGCGCCGAGGGGGCCACCATCCGGTGCGGCGGTGCCCGTCCGGACGACCCGGAACTGGCGAAGGGCTACTTCTACCTGCCTACCGTCATCACCGACCTGGCGCCGGGATCGCGGCTGATCCGCGAGGAGACGTTCGGCCCGCTGCTGACCGTGGAGCGGTTCAGCACCGAGGAGGAGGCCGTCCGGCTCGGCAACGACACCGAGTACGGCCTGGCCGGCGCGGTGTTCACCGCCGACATGGGCCGGGCCCACCGGGTGGCGTCCGCCCTGCGCCACGGGACCGTCTGGATCAACGACTTCCACCCGTACTTCCCGGGCGCGGAGTGGGGCGGCATGGGCCGCTCGGGCAACGGCCGCGAGCTGGGGCCGACCGGGCTGGCCGAGTACCAGGAGATCAAGCACGTCTGGACCAACACGGCTCCGCAGCCCCAGGGATGGTTCTCGGGCCGCTGATACCGCCATGATGGCGCGACGAAACGGCCCAGGAGGTCCAGGATGACCGTTCCCGAACCCGCCCGGCGGGATCCCGCACCGGACGCGGACGGCGACGGGGGAGGTCTCGCCGAGTTCGGCTACAGCCAGACCCTCGACCGCAGCATCGGCAAGTTCGCCAGCTTCGCGGCCGGGATCAGCTACATCTCGATCCTGACCGGTACGTTCCAGCTGTTCTACTTCGGCTTCGGCACCGGTGGTGCGGCCTACTGGTGGTCCTGGCCGATGGTGTTCGCCGGCCAGTTCATGGTGGCGCTGTCGTTCGCCGAGCTGGCCGGGCGCTACCCGGTCGCGGGGTCGGTCTACAACTGGTCCAAGCAGCTGGCCGGGCCGACCGTGTCCTGGCTCGCCGGCTGGATGATGTTCACCGCCTCGGTGGTGTCCCTGGCGGCGGTCGCGCTGGCCGCGCAGCTCACGTTCCCGCAGATCTGGTCGGGCTTCCAGCTCGTCGGCGACGCCTCCGACGCGGGCGACGCCGCCGTCAACGGCGTGCTGCTCGGCGCGATCCTGATCGTGCTCACCACGGTGATCAACGCCGTCGGGGTGAAGCTGATGGCACGGATCAACTCCACCGGGGTGTTCATCGAGCTGATCGCCGCCGTCGTCATCGTCGTGGCGCTGCTGCTGAGCATCCGCAACCCCGTCTCGGTGCTGTTCGAGACCCCGGCCCCGGCCGCGGGCGGCGGCGGGTACTTCGGCACGTTCCTCGTCGCGGCGCTCGCCTCGGCCTACGTCATGTACGGCTTCGACACCGCCAGCTCGCTCGGCGAGGAGACGGTCGACCCGCGGCGCACCGCCCCGGCGGCGATCCTGCGCGCGGTGATCGCCTCGTTCGTGCTCGGCGGGCTGATCCTGCTCGGCATCATCCTGGCCGCACCGGACCTGGCCGACCCGCGGCTGGGCAGCAAGGACGGCGGCGGGCAGCTCGTGCTCCTGGAGGTCGCCGGCGGCACGATCGGCCGGATCTTCCTGATCATCATCAGCATCGCGGTGATCGTCTGCCTGCTCGCGGTGCACACCGCGGCGATCCGGCTGATGTTCGCGATGGCCCGGGACAACGCGCTGCCCGCGGGCTCGGTGCTGGCCCGGATCGACCCGAAGCACAAGACGCCGGTGGTGCCGGCGATCGTCGTCGGCGTGGTCGCGATCCTCATCCTGGTCGCGAACGTCGGCGTGCCCGAGGTCTTCACCGCGGTCACCAGTGTGGCGATCATCATGATCTACATCGCGTACCTGCTGGTCACGGTGCCGATGCTGGTGCGGCGGCTGCGCGGGCGGTGGCCGGACGAGGGCCAGAAGGGGTACTTCTCCCTGGGGCGCCTCGGCCTGCCGGTCAACGTGCTGGCGGTGCTGTGGGGCGCGGCGATGGCGATCAACCTGGCCTGGCCCCGCGAGGAGGTCTACGGCACCGGGTGGCTGCGGTTCGTCGCGTTCCTGTTCATCGGGGTCGTCGCGCTGGCCGGGCTGGCCTGGTTCCGGCTGCGCGGCCGTCACGGGCTGGGCTGCCTGCCCGAGCACCGGGCGAAGGAGATCGAGCAGGGCATGGGGGAGACGGCATGACCGACCGGTACGACTACGTCGTGGTGGGTGGCGGCTCGGCGGGCTGCGCGCTCGCCGCCCGGCTCTCCGAGGACCCCTCGGTGCGGGTGCTGCTGCTGGAGGCCGGGCCGTCCGACGTCGGTGACCCGAACATCCTGCGGCTCACCGACTGGATGGCGCTGCTCGACTCCGGCTACGACTGGGACTACCCGGTCGAGCCGCAGGAGCGCGGCAACTCCCACATGCGCCACGCCCGCGCGAAGGTGCTCGGCGGCTGCGGCTCGCACAACTCCTGCATCGCCTTCTGGACCCCGCGGGAGGACCTCGACGAGTGGGCCGCGTCCGGCCTGACCGGCTGGTCCGCCGAGGAGTGCTGGCCGCTGATCCGGCGCCTGGAGACCAACGACGGCGACTGGGACGGCCACGGCCGCTCCGGCCCGGTCAACCTCATGCAGATCCCCGCGGAGGACCCCTGCGGCGACGCCGTGCTGGCCGCCGCCGCGCAGGTCGGGATGCCGACGGTGCGGTTCAACGAGGGCCACACCGTGACCGACGGCGCCGGGTACTTCCAGATCAACTCCTTCCCCGACGGCACCCGCGCCTCGGCGTCGGTGTCCTACCTGCACCCGATCCTGGACTCGCGTCCGAACCTGGAGGTGCGCACCGACTGCTGGGCGTCGCAGGTGCTGTTCGACGGCACCCGCGCCACCGGCGTGGAGTACCAGCGCGGCATCGGCCCCGGCCGCGAGACGGCGCACGCCGACCGCGAGGTGATCCTCTCCGCGGGGGCGATCGACACCCCGAAGCTGCTGATGCTCTCCGGCATCGGTCCGGGCGAGCACCTGCGCGAGTTCGGCATCGAGGTCCGCTCGGACCTGCCCGGCGTCGGGTCGAACCTCGACGACCACGTGGAGGGCCTGGTCTTCTGGGACGCCGCGAAGCCGATGGTCACCGAGTCCACCCAGTGGTGGGAGATCGGGCTGTTCCACCGCACCGACCCGGCCCTGGACCGGCCGGACCTGATGATGCACTACGGCTCGGTCCCGTTCGACATGAACACGCTGCGCTGGGGCTACCCGACCACCGACAACGGGTTCTGTCTCACCCCGAACGTCACCCGCGGCCGGTCCCGGGGCACCGTGCGGCTGCGGACCCGCGACTTCCGCGACCGGGCCCGGGTCGACCCGCGCTACTTCACCGACCCCGAGGGTCACGACATGCGGGTGATGACCGAGGGCGTCCGGCTGGCCCGACGCATCGCCGAGCAGCCGCAGCTGAAGGAGTGGATCGCCGCCGAGTTGGCGCCGGGACCGGACGCCGTCACCGACGACGAGCTCGCCGACTACATCACCAAGACCCACAACACCGTGTACCACCCGGCGTGCACCGCGCGGATGGGCGCCGACGGCGACCCGGACGCCGCCCTGGACCCGCAGCTGCGGGTCCGCGGCGTGCAGGGGCTGCGGGTCGCCGACGCGTCGGCGATGCCGTTCCTGCCGGTGGTCAACCCGAACATCACCACGATGATGATCGGCGAGAAGTGCTCGGACCTGCTCCGGGCGACGCACGGCTGACCCGCCCGCGCGGTGGCGGAACGCGCGCCGCGACACCGTCACGGTGGCCGTCGTCGTGCCGGGGGCGGCGTCGACGACGGCCCAGCCGGCCAGCCAGCGGGCGGGGCGTTCGACGTCGGAGCCGGTCCGGGACAGATAGGCCTGCACGACCTGGCGGCCCGCCCGGTCGCCGGTGTTGGTCAGGGTGACCGTCACCGCGACGCCGTCGGCCGACCAGGGCCCGGCGACGGCGTCGTCGAGGGTCCAGGTGGTGTAGCCCAGCCCGTGCCCGAACGGGTACGCTGGCGTCTCGCCGTGGCGCAGCCAGTTGCGATGCCCGAGGTGGACGCCCTCGTCGTAGCGCAGGACGCCGTCGGTCGGGCGCCCGGACAGCACCGAGCGCTCCTCGCCGGTGGCGGGCCACGTGGTCGGCAGCCGCCCGCCCGGCTCGGCGTGCCCGAGCAGCACGTCGGCGACGGCGTCGCCGAACCGCTCGCCGCCGAACCAGCCGAGCAGCACCGCGGCCACCTCGTCGCGCCAGGGCAGCAGCACCGGAGCCCCGGAGTTGACTACCACCACGGTGCGCGGGTTGGCCGCGGTGACCGCCCGGACCAGGTCGTCCTGGTGGCCGGGCAGCGCGAGCGAGGTGCGGTCGAAGCCCTCGCTCTCGATCCGGTCGTTCGTCCCGACGACCACGACGGCGACGTCGCAGTCCGCCGCCGCCACCTCGGCCCGAGGGTCGGCGACGACGGTCTCGGTCCCGACGGTCAGCGCGAACAGCGCCATCCCGGCCTCACCGCCGGAGGGACGGAACCGGAACACCAGGTCGACGGGCGCGTCGGTGGTGATCTCCGCGGTCACCGAAAGCGCCTCGAAGATCACCGCGCCCGGCCCCTCGTCGCCGGTCAGGACGGCCTCGGTGTCGAGCACGGTCGCGCCGTCGGCGCTCACCGTCACGTGCCCGACGGCGGCGGCGCCGATCCGGTGCGTCCCGGGCGCGGGTGACCACCGCGTCGACACCTCGACGGTCTCGGCGCCGCCGGGGATCTCTCCGCCCATCCAGATCAGCGAGGCCCCGAGCCGGTGCTCGCTGCGCAGCGCGGTGCCGTCCGCGGCGCGGAACACCGCGCGGAGGCCGGGCTCCCCGGTCACCGGGTCGGTGACCGTCGCCGGGTCGAACGGCTGCACCCCCTCGGCGACCTGCGCGCCCAGCCGGTACCGCACGCGGTCCCCGCCGAGTGCCGCGCACAGCCCGTCGAGCGGCGTGACGACCGCGGCGGGCCGGACCGTGGCGCTCCCGCCGCCCTGGGTGCGGGCCAGCGCGGCGTTGTGCCCGAGGACCGCGACCGTCCCGAGCGCCGAGGCGTCCCACGGCAGCTCGCCGGTGTTGCGGACCAGGACACTGCCCGCGGCCGCGAGCTCGCGGGCCACGGCGGCGCCGTCCCCGGGGGCGGGACGGGGGGCGGGGCCGGTGCCCCGGCGAGCGCACCGACCCGGGCGGCCAGGCGCAGCAGCCGGCGCAGCTTGCCGTCCACGACGGACTCGTCGACCTCGCCGCCGCGCACCGCCGCCACCAGCCGCTCGCCCCAGGTGCTCACCGGGCCGGGCATCACCAGGTGCTGCTCGGCGCGCGCCGACGCGACGGTGGTGCGCACTGCGCCCCAGTCCGACATGACGAGCCCGTCGAAGCCCCACTCGCCGGTGAGCGGCTCGGCGAGCAGCGGGTTCTCGCTCATCGTCGCCCCGTTGACCGCGTTGTAGGCCGACATGACCGCCCAGGCCCCGCCCCGGGTGACGGCCGGTTCGAACGCGGCCAGGTACAGCTCGTGCAGCGCCCGCTCGCCGACGGCGTTGTACACGGTGAAGCGCTCGGACTCGGCATCGTTGGCGACGTAGTGCTTCGGCGTCGCGGCGACCCCGTGCGCCTGCAGCCCCTCCACGTACGCGGCGGCGAGCTCGCCGGTCAGCAGCGGGTCCTCCGACAGCGCCTCGAAGTGGCGGCAGCCGAACGGGGTGCGGTGCAGGTTGATCGTCGGCCCGAGGACGACGTCGGCGTGCTGCCGGCGGGCCTCGGCGCCCAGGGTCGAGCCGTAGCGGCGGGCGAGCTCCGGGTCCCAGGTCGCCCCCAGCGCCGTCGACGACGGCAGCGACAGCGACGGGGACCGCTCGTCGAAACTGTCCCCACGCACGCCCGACGGACCGTCGGACAGCACCATCCGGCGCAGCCCGATCGCGGGCTCCGCCGGGGTGGACCAGAAGTCGGCCCCGGTCAGCAGCCGGACCTTCGCGTCCAGGTCGAGCCGCGCGATGAGCGTGGTCAACAGTTCCTCGTCGACGGTCGCCATGGGGTCGACCGTACCGACGCCGGGTTGGGTCAGCGGGCCGGTCGGCCCGCGCCCGCCAACGCGCCGGGCAGCTCCCGGGCCGCCTCCAGCAGACTCGGGCCGTACCAGGTCAGCAGCCGCCCGCTGACCAGCACCGACGGCGCGTCGAACGCCTCGGGGCCGTCCTCGGCGGTGAACAGGTACGGCTCGTCGGGCAGTACCACGAGATCGTGGTCGGGCAGCTCGGCGGGGTCGAACCGGGGATAGCGCTCCGGGGAGTCGTCCAGGACGTTGTCGACGCCGAGCCGGTCCAGCACGGCACCGGTGAAGGTGTCCGAGCCGACCGCCATCCAGGGCCTGCGCCAGATCGGGACCACGGCCCGGCGACGGTCGCGGGCGGGCTCGACCGCCGCCCACAGTGCACGGGCCTCGCGCAGCCAGCCCGGCTCGTCCAGCCCGCACGCGGCGAGCATCCGCCCCAGCGAGTCGAGCCCGCCGTCGACGTCGCGGATGTCGGTCACGTACACCGGGAGCCCCGCGGCGCGCAGCGCGTCCAGGTCCGGGAGCCGGTTCTCCTCCTGGTTGGCGACGACCAGATCCGGCGCCAGCGCGACGATCCGCTCGACGTCGGGGTTCTTGGTCCCGCGGACCCGTTCCGCACGGAGGTCGGCGGGGTGGGTGCACCAGTCCGTCGCGCCGACCAGGATGCCGGGCGCGGTCGCCTCCAGCGCCTCGGTCAGCGACGGCACGATCGACACGACCCGCCGCACGGTGCCCGGGACACCGACCTCGCGGCCCTCGTCGTCGACCGGTGCCCCCACTCCCGCAGTCATGGTCCCGACCGTAACCCGGTGGGCGCCGACCGGCCGGGGACGGCGGTCGACCCGGGGTCCCGGTCGGGCCGACCAGGCCGGCGGCGCCGGCTCAGCCGGTCGGCACCAACCAGCGCGGCCCGTGCCGGACGACGAAGGCCCGCAGGTCCCGCACCGGTGCGGTCGGCCGCGGGTCGGCCGCGTGCACCATCCCCAGCGTCCGGACCGTGTGCGGGCTGCGCACCGGCACCTGCACCACGCCCGGCACGTCCGGTCCGGCCGGGAGCAGCGCGACGCCCAGTCCGGCTCCGACCAGGCCACGCAGCGTCGCCGTCTCCCCGCCCTCGAACGCCCGCCGTGGGCGGAACCCGGCCTGCGCGCACCACGACTCCACCACCCCCTGGAGCCCGTAGCCGCGGGCGAACAGCAGGAACGGGTCGTCGGCGACCTCGGTGAGATCCGCGGAGTCCGCGCCCGCCAGCCGGTGCCCGGACGGCACCGCCAGCAGCGGCTCCTCCTCGGCCAGCGGGGTCGCGACGAGCCCCGGTTCGTCGGGTATCGGGGAGGTCAGCGCCAGGTCGACCCGGCCGTCGCGGACCCGTTCCAGCAGCGCGGCGTGCGGCACCTGCACCAGCTCGATCCGCACCCGCGGGTGGTGCTCCCGGAACTCCCGCAGGATGCCCGGCACCGCGGTGGTGCCCATCGTCCCGAGGAAGCCGAGTGCGACCCGGCCGGTCGCCGGGTCGGCGTCGCCCGCGACCTCCGCCACGCCCGCGGCCAGCTCGGCCAGCGCGGCCTCGGCCCGCGGCAGCAGCGTGCGCCCCGCCACGGTCAGCGCCAGCCCGCGCCCGGCCCGCCGGAACAGCGCGACGCCCAGCTCGTCCTCCAGCCGGGCGATCGCCCGGGACAGCGTGGGCTGCGGGACCCCGATCCGCTCCGCGGCGCGGGTGAGGTGACCGTCGCGCGCGACCGCGACGAACCGGTGCAGCGCCGGCGCCAACGACTCATGCATGAGCGAATGATACGGCGTCGATACATGCATTGGACGCATGCATCGACGGCGCCTACGGTCGTATGCGATGACAACGACCGCGCACCTCCCAGCCTCGACCACCACTCGGCCCGCCCCGCCGCACGAGCGCGGCACGCCCGGCTACCGCCGGCTCGGCATCGCCCTGTGGCTGTCCGGTCTGGCGACGTTCGTGCTGGTCTACAGCGTGCAGGGGCTGCTGCCGACGCTCGCGGCGGAGTTCGGCGTCTCCTCGTCCACGGCCAGCCTCGTGCTGTCGGCGACCACCGGCACCCTCGCCCTCGCCGTGCTGCCGCTGTCCGCGCTCACCGAGTCCTGGGGGCGCGCGCGGGTCATGACCTGGGCACTCGCGGCGTCGGCGGTGCTCGCGCTGCTCGCCCCGCTGGCGCCCACGTTCGAGACCCTCGTCGTGGTGCGCGGACTGCAGGGGATCGCCCTCGCGGCACTGCCCGCGCTGTCGATGGCCCACGTCACCCACGAGGTCGCCCCGCGGCACCTCGGCGGTGCGGTCGGGCTGCTCATCGCCGGCAACACCCTCGGCGGGCTGTCCGGGCGGCTCGTCGCCTCGTGGGTCGCCGAGCTCGGCGGCTGGCGGGCGGGCCTCGCCGCGGTCGGTGTGGTCTCGGTGCTCGCGACCGTCGCCTTCCGGCTGCTCCTGCCGCCCGCGACGGCGCCCACCCCGGCCCGCACCCGGCTGCGCGACCTCGGCGGGCCGCTGCGTCGCCACCTCACCGACCGGGGTCTGCTCTGCCTGTTCGGGATGGCGTTCCTGCTGATGGGTGCGTTCGTGACCGTCTACAACTATCTCGGCTTCCGGCTGCTGGCCCCGCCGTTCTCGCTGCCCGGCACCCTCGTCGGGCTCGGCTACCTCGCCGGCAGCTGGGCCTCCACCGCTGCCGGGCGCCTGGGGGACCGGTTCGGGCGCCGCCCCGTGCTGTGGGTGGCGACGCTGCTCGCCCTCGCCGGGATCTGGGTGACCCTGCCCGATCTGCTGCCCACCACCCTCGCGGGGCTGCTGCTGGTCACCGTCGGCTTCTTCGGGGCCCACTCGGTCGCCAGCTCGTGGGTGGGGCGCCGCTCGGCGACGCTGCCGGGGGCGGTGCCGGCCCAGGCCTCGTCGCTGTACCTGGTCGGCTACTACGCCGGGTCCAGCCTCGGCGGCGCCCTCGGTGGGGTCGCCTACGACCACGCAGGCTGGGCCGGGGTGACCGGCTACGTCAGCGTGCTGCTGCTGGGCGCGCTGGCGCTGGCGCTCGTGCTGCGCCGGACCCCGGCGCCCGCGGTGTGACACGCGCTTCTCCCCACCTGGACCAGTGACCCGTCGCAGCGGCCGCAGCCCTGCTCCATCGGTGCCGTCGCCACCCGACACGCCGAGTCGTGGTCGTCCGAGCGGGTGGTGGGCACCCGGAGCGGGGGAGTCGTGCCGTCCGGTCCGCCACCCCTGCGGAGCAGTGCCCCCGTGCTCGCGGTCCGTCGCGGTCTGTCACGGTGGGGTCTCGCCCCCAGCACCACGGAACTTTCGGAGGAACCCGATGCGGAAGGCCGGACGCAAGCTCTCCAAGGCCGCCGAGTCGTTCGTCGAGGCGATCGGCATCCTCGGCGGCTGGAACCGCGGCCGTCGCCGCAACCGCTCCCGCCGCTGACGCCGGACGGGCCAGGGTGATCGCGAGCCGGCCGCCCCGCTCGAGGTGATTAGCTTGTGGTAAGCACATCATGTCCGTGTCCTCCGGGAAGACAGGGGTGCCCACCACGTGACCGACGCCGCCCACGACACCCACCGCCCGCCCGGGGACGGCTCCGCCGGCCTGCCCGGCGACGACCCGCTGCCCCGCCGGGTGCCGGTGTTCGCCGTCGTCGGCCTGGCGCTGCTGATGTTCTCCCTCGACGGCACGTCGGTCGCCACCGCGCTGACCACGATCAGCGGCGACCTCGGCGCCGACCTGGCCTGGACCGGCTGGGTGGTGACCGTCGCCGCCGTCGGGCAGATCCTCGCGCTGCCGCTGGGCGGGTGGCTCTCCGACCGTTTCGGCGGCCGCCGGATGTTCCTGGCCGGGGTCACCGCGTTCACGGTGATGTCCGCGCTGAGCGCGCTCAGCCCCTCGATCGGCGTGCTCATCGCCTGCCGGCTGGTGCAGGGCCTCGCGGGCGGCGTGATGCTGCCGGCCGCCAACGGGATCGTCGCCCACCAGTTCGGCCGGGACCGGGACCGGGCGCTCGCCCTGTTCACCAGCGTCTTCCCGATCGGCGCGATCCTCGGACCACTGGTCGGCGGGCTGGTGCTCACCACCTGGACCTGGCACGGCATCTTCCTGGTGAACGTGCCGATCGGGATCCTGCTCGTCGCGGTCGGGCTGGCGCTGGTCGACGACCCGCCGCACCGGCGCACCGCCCGGATCGACGCCGCCGGCATCGCACTGCTCGTCCTGACCCTGCTGGCCACGATGCTCACCATCACCCGGCTCGGCTCGCCCGCGTCCGGGCCGGGCTGGACCGTCCTGGCCGGTGTGGTCGCACTGGTGGCGGGTGCGGTGTTCGTCCGGCACACCCGGCGGCGGCCCGACGCGGTCGTCCCCGTGCACCTGCTCGCCGGACGCGGTCTGGGGATCATGAACGTCACCAACGTCGTCTTCGGCGCCGTGGTGATCGGGTTCTCGGCGACCCTGCCGCTCTACGCCCAGGTCCGCTACGACCTGCCCGCGTTCGTCGCCGGGGCACTGCTCACCGGCCGCGCGATCGGCACCATCGTCACCTCGGCGGTCGCGGTGGCGCTGCTGCGCCGGCTCGGGTTCCGGCCGCTGCTGCTCGGCGGGCTGGTCGCCGTCGTCGCCGGGCTGGTGGTCACCGCGGTGACGCCCCTGTTCGGTGGGCCCACGGTGTGGCTGCTGGCCGGGTCGACCCTGCTCGGGCTGGGCACGGGCCTGTCCGGCCCGGCCGCCAACAACGCCGGCATGCACCTGGTGCCCGACGAGGTGGCCGCGGTGTCCGGGCTGCGCATCATGTTCCGGCAGATGGGCGGGATCGCGGCGGTGTCGGTGCTGACCGCCGCCGTCACCGCCGCCGACGACCCGGGCCTCGCCGCCGGGGTCGCCTACGGGGTGCTGGCGGCGGCGCTCGCCGCGGTCGGCCTGGCCGCCGCGCGGATCCCGAACCGGCGCGGCCGCTGGTGAGAGGCCAGCCCCGCGGCAGCGGGGGCTGACCCCGGTAGGGCGGGCCGGGCTAACCCGGCCCGCCCCGACCTCACATGTTCCGCCGGTACTGCCCGCCGACCTCGAAGAACGCCGTCGTCAGCTGACCCAGCGAGCACACCCGTGCGGCCTTCATCAGCTCGTCGAACACGTTGCCGTCGCCGGTCGCGACGTCCTGGAGCCGCCGCAGCGCCTGCTCGGCCTCCGTGCGGTGCCGGGACTGGAAGTCCGCGAGCCGGTCGAGCTGGGACTGCTTCTCGGCCTCGGTGGCGCGGGCCAGCTCGATCTCCTGGGGCCGCTCGTCCGGGTCGGCCGGCTTCAGGAAGGTGTTGACGCCGACGATCGGCAGCTCACCGGTGTGCTTGCGGTGCTCGTAGAGCATCGACTCGTCCTGGATCCGGCCACGCTGGTAGCCGGTCTCCATCGCGCCCAGCACACCGCCGCGCTCGGCGATCGACTCGAACTCGCGCAGCACCGCCTCCTCCACGAGGTCGGTGAGCTCGTCGACGACGAACGAGCCCTGCAGCGGGTTCTCGTTCAGCGACAGGCCCCACTCCTTGTTGATGATCATCTGGATGGCCATCGCGCGGCGCACCGACTCCTGCGACGGCGTGGTGACCGCCTCGTCGTAGGCGTTGGTGTGCAGGGAGTTCGCGTTGTCGTAGAGCGCGCAGAGCGCCTGCAGCGTGGTGCGGATGTCGTTGAAGTTCATCTCCTGCGCGTGCAGGGACCGCCCCGACGTCTGGACGTGGTACTTCAGCTTCTGCGAGCGCTCGTTCGCCCCGTAGCGCTCCTTCATCGCGATCGCCCAGATGCGGCGGGCGACCCGGCCGATCACCGTGTACTCGGCGTCCATCCCGTTGGAGAAGAAGAACGACAGGTTGGGCGCGAAGTCGTCGACGTCCATGCCGCGCGCCAGGTAGCTCTCGACGAAGGTGAACCCGTTCGCGAGGGTGAAGGCGAGCTGGCTGATGGGGTTCGCCCCGGCCTCGGCGATGTGGTAGCCGGAGATCGAGACGGAGTAGAAGTTGCGCACCTTGTGCGCGATGAACCACTCCTGGATGTCGGCCATCATCCGCAGCGAGAACTCGGTGGAGAAGATGCAGGTGTTCTGGCCCTGGTCCTCCTTGAGGATGTCGGCCTGAACCGTGCCCCGGACGTTCGCCAGCGCGTAGGCGACGAGCTCCTCGCGTTCCCCCGCGTCGGGCTCGCGGCCCTGCTCGTCGCGGAACCGCTCGACCTGCTGGTCGATCGCGGTGTTGAGGAAGTAGGCGAGGATCGTCGGCGCCGGGCCGTTGATCGTCATCGACACCGAGGTGGTCGGTGAGCACAGGTCGAAGCCGTCGTAGAGGGCCTTGAGGTCGTCCAGCGTCGCGATCGAGACGCCCGAGGTGCCGACCTTGCCGTAGATGTCGGGTCGGGTGTCCGGGTCGTGGCCGTAGAGGGTGACCGAGTCGAAGGCCGTCGACAGGCGCTTGGCGTCGGAGTCCTGGGAGAGGTACTTGAATCGCCGGTTGGTGCGGAACGGGTCGCCCTCGCCGGCGAACATGCGCGCCGGGTCCTCGCCCTCGCGCTTGAACGGGAACACCCCGGCGGTGAACGGGTAGAAGCCCGGGAGGTTCTCCTTGCGCAGGAAGCGCAGCAGGGCCGCGTCGTCGTCGAATCGGGGCAGCGCGACCCGGCGGACCTTGCTGCCGGACAGCGTCTCCTTGGTCAGCTTCGTGCGGAACTCCTTGTCGCGCACGGTGTAGACGTACTCGTCGCCGGAGTAGTCCGCGACCCGCGACGGCCAGGCCGCCAGCAGCTCGGCGGACTCGGCCGGGACCTTCTTCTCGGCGGTGCGGAGCGCCTGCGCCAGGTCGTCGCCGCCGACCAGCTCGGCGGCGGTGCGCAGGTGCTGGGCGGTGCGGGCCGCCTGCGCGTGGGCCTCGGTGTCGGCGTGGTAGCCGCGCACGGCCTGGGAGATCTCGGCGAGGTAACGGACCCGGTCCGGCGGGATGACCGCGGCGTGGTGGCTGGAGGTCTTGGTCGTGACGCGGAGGAGCCTGCCCTCGCCGACGGCCAGCCCGTCCTCGGCGAGCAGGCCGAGCAGGTGCTGGTAGAGCGCGGTGACGCCGTCGTCGTTGAAGGTGGCGGCCGAGGTGCCGAAGACCGGCATGTCCTCCCAGGTCGCGCCGAACTCCTCGCGGTTACGCACCAGCTGGCGGCCGACGTCGCGCCGGGCGTCCTCGGCGCCGCGGCGCTCGAACTTGTTGATCGCGACGACGTCGGCGAAGTCCAGCATGTCGATCTTCTCGAGCTGCGACGCGGCGCCGAACTCCGGCGTCATCACGTACAGCGAGTGGTCGACGAACGGGACGATCCCCGCGTCGCCCTGGCCGATGCCCGGGGTCTCGACGACGACCAGGTCGAACCCGGCCGCGCGGAGCACCGCGACGGTGTCGCCGAGGCGCTCGGGCAGCGAGCCGCCGTCGCCGCCGCGGGTGGCGAGGCTGCGGAAGAACACCGGGCTGTGACCGCCTCCGGCGCCGGCAGACCCGGACGACAGCGCGTTCATCCGGATGCGGTCGCCGAGCAGCGCACCGCCGCCCTTGCGCCGGGTCGGGTCGACGGCGAGCACCGCGATGCGGAGCTTGTCCTCCTGGTCGAGCCGGAAGCGGCGCACCAGCTCGTCGGTCAACGAGGACTTGCCGGAACCGCCGGTGCCGGTGATGCCGAGGACCGGGACGGGCCGCTCGGACGCGGCGACGCGCTCGCGGACCTCCGCGGGCAGCGTTCCGGACTCGGCGAGGGTCAGCGCCCGCGCCAGCGTCGCGGTCTCCCCGGAGAACAGCCCGTCGAACGACGACGGCGGCTGGGCCGCGAGGTCGGTGTCGCACTCGCGGATCATGATGTTGATCATCCCGGGGAGGCCCAGGTGCTGGCCGTCCTCGGGGGAGAAGATCCGGGAGACGCCGCGGGAGTGCAGTAGCTCGATCTCCTCGGGGACGATCACGCCGCCGCCCCCGCCGTAGACCCTGATGTGGCCGGCGCCGCGCTCGCGCAGCAGCTCGACCAGGTAGGAGAAGTACTCGACGTGCCCGCCCTGGTAGGACGAGATCGCGACGCCCTGCACGTCCTCCTGGATCGCGGCGGTCACGACCTCGTCGACCGAGCGGTTGTGGCCGAGGTGGATCACCTCGGCCCCCTGGCGCTGCAGGATCCGGCGCATGATGTTGATGGCGGCGTCGTGCCCGTCGAACAGGCTGGCCGCGGTCACGAAACGGACCGGATGCGTGGGGACGTGCAGCTCGGCCTGGGCGTTCGTGCCCGTGCTCATCTCCGTGCTCATCGGCGACGTTCCTCCCGCCGGGCGGACGGCGGTGGCCCGGCCGGTTTAGTTTGACATCCTAGTATTGGACGTACAAGGAAGTCAGCGAGCGTCACAGCGGGTCGTGCGGTGCGGGTCAGGCCGCGTCGCGTGCCGCGGGCTCCTCGGCGGCCGGAGCTGCCTGCTCACGGGCCCGCCGTGCGTGCCGACCGGTCGGCCAGGCGGCCCCCGGACCGGCCGCGGCGGACCCGTCCTCGTGGGCGACGGAGCCGTCCTCGGCGCTTGAGGTGGTGTCCACGACGTCGGACAGCGCACGACGCGCCCGGGCGAGCTTGCGCGCCCGCCAGCGCTTCCCGGCCAGGCCGGCGACGAGGCCGAGGGTGGGCAGCAGGATCCCGGAGGCGATGACCAGCACCACGGAGTACGCGGGGAACGCGGCCACCAATAGGAAAGCCGTCAACGGCCAGTACAGCAGCGCCCGCCCCGCGCCCCGTCGCGTCCAGTCGCGATGAGGCGGCATGATCCATGCCTACCCGAATCGGGCGACCGTCATGCACGACTCGCCGCAACCCACCCACATGTTCCGCGACCGGGGGTACGAATTCATGACCACGACACCGGAGCGCACCGCTGTCGACCCGTATGCCGCCGTCCTGCTCGCCGAGAACGACCGGCTCGCCGCGCTGCTGGCGACGGCCGACCCGGCCACCCCCGTCCCGACCTGTCCCGGCTGGTCGCTGCTGCAGCTGCTCCGCCACGTCGGGCGCGGGCACCGGTGGGCGGCCCGGATGGTCGCCACGGGTGCGACCGAGGGCCTCGACCCGCGCGAGGTGCCCGGGGGCAAGCCGCCCGAGGGCGGCCCGGAGGTCGCGGCGCAGTGGCTGCGCGACGGCGCGACCGAGCTGCTCGACGCCGTCGTCGCGGCGGGGCCGACCGCGCCGGTGTGGACCTTCACCGGGCCACGGCCCTCGGCGTGGTGGGTGCGGCGGCGGCTGCACGAGGCGACGGTGCACCGCGCCGATGCCGCCGTCGCGCTCGGGGCGCCGTTCCCCATCGACCCGCAGGTGGCCGCCGACGGGGTCGCGGAGTGGCTGGGTCTGCTCGCGGCCCGCCCCGCCGCCGACGAGCCGCCGCTGGCCGACGGCGCCACGCTGCACCTGCACGCCACCGACGACGTCCCGGACGGGGCGGGGGAGTGGATGGTCCGCGGCGCGGGCGGACGGGTCGTCTGGGAGCACGGGCACGGCAAGGGCGACGCCGCCGTCCGCGGCACCGCCGCCGACCTGCTCCAGGGCGTCACCCGCCGGATCCCCGCCGACGACGACCGCCTCCAGGTCCTCGGCGACGCCGGCGTCTGGACGGGGTGGCTGGCCCGCACCGGATTCTGAGCGGGACCGGTCGCGCGCGTGCGCGGGCGCGGCGGGGGACAGCGGTGTCGGCGCCGCGCTCAGCCCCCCGGGACCGTCCCCGCGCGCTGCTGCGCCGCGGCGGGCGGCGACTGCGGGGTCAGCACGACCTCGGCCGCGGTGTCGAGCACCGCGGCCGAGCGGGGCCGCTCGAACCGGCACGACGCCCGTCGCCCGTCGGTCTCCAGGGTCGCGACGAGGTTGCCGAACAGCGGGCCCGCCGTCCGCTCCCAGGCCACACCCGCGCTGCCGGCCCCGGTGCGGCGGGTCCAGCGGGTCGTCAGCCTGCCCAGCAGCCGCGACCAGGTGATCCGGAACATCACCCGCATCACCGCGGGGACCACGTTGTGCACCGGGGAGCAGGTCAGCTGATGGACCCGGGTGCCCTCCGGGCCGCGGCCCGGCCGGTCCCCGGGTGAGTGGGTGTGCACGTCGGCGACGGCGGCGTAGGAGTGGTGGACGTCGCCCGACAGCACCGACACCGTGGCGGGCGGTGCGTCCCCGCCGCGCGGGCGGCACGCCTCGCGGATCAGCTCGGCGAGCCGGGCGAAGGAGTGCCCGAACGCGGGCCAGTGCTCCAGGTCGGCCTCCTGGCGGGCCCACTCGGCGACCGCCGCGACCCGGCCGGAGCCGTCCGCGCCCTTCTCGGTCGCGGCCTCCAGATCGGAGATGACCTGCGGCATCAGCCAGGGCACCGAGGTGCCCAGCACGAGGTGGTCCACGTCGCCGGGGGCCAGCGCCTTCGCCCGGATCCAGTCGAACTCGGCGTCGGAGACCATCCGCCGCGGCGTGGACTCGACGATCCGCCCGTTGCGGGAGTCCAGGACGACCAGCCGGGTACGGCCCAGCTCCCAGCAGAAGGAGAAGCGTTCGTCCTTGCCGCGGGCGTCGCCGGTGCCGGTCTCGACGTCCCAGCGGGCGGCCTGCTGCGACAGCAGCGGCCAGACGTCGCCGTCGGCGGCCTGCACCTCCTGCCAGGTCCGGTCGGCGGCCAGCTCGGCGGGGGAGAGGTTGCCCAGGTGCTGGTGGACCCAGTACGAGGCCAGGCCGGAGCGGATGCGCTCGGACCACCAGGGCTTGCGGGCGATCTGCTCGCGCCACGCGCCGGAGGTGTTCCAGTCGTCGCGGACGTCGTGGTCGTCGAAGATCATCGCGGTGGGGACGGTCGAGAGCATCCACCGCACCTCGGGGTCCGACCAGGTGTCGCGGTAGAGGCCCGAGTACTCGTCGAAGCCGACGATCTCGTCGTCGGGCCAGTCCGGGTGCTGCTCCCGGCGCCCGGCGATCCGCCGCCGGGTCTGCGGGGTGAGCTCGTCGGCGTAGACCTGGTCGCCCAGCAGTAGCAGCGTGGTCGGCCAGGTCTCCGGGGGCAGCCCGGCCATCCGCCCGGCGTAGACGTCGAGTGCGTCGAGGCCGTACCGGCGGGCCTGCTTCGGGTCGGCGAGCTTCACGTAGCGGCAGGAGCCGAACACGATCCGCTGGTGGGCCTCGGAGCCCGCGCCGCGCGTCGTGATCAGGCTCGGCGGGAACGGCGAGTGCGGCAGCGGCCAGACCCGCTCGCCGTCGAGGTGGACCTCGTAGGCGGTGCGGGTGTCCGGCGTCAGCCCGGTCACCTGCACCAGGGCGAAGTGGTGGCCCGCCACCTCGAAGGTCTCGGCGTCGCAGCCGAGCACCGCGACGTGGCACGGGCCGGAGGTCTGCACCCAGACCAGAGCGCTGGTCTCGTCGACGTGCCGCAGCACCGGTCCGAGCAGGAGTGTCACCCGTCCGAGGGTAGTCGCGCCCCGGTCCGGTCGCGGAGCGAGATCAGGTCTCCTCGAGTGCCAGCAGTCCCGCACCGATCTTCCCGGCGTCACCCTTGTAGGTGGCGGGCAGCACCGGCGGGATCGGGCGGACCTCGGGCGGTCCGTAGTGGAACTCGCGAGCGGCCCGGCGGGCCGGTTCGAGCAGGAGCTCGCCCGCGTCGACGAGTCCGCCGCCGATCAGCACGACCTCGAACTCGAAGATCGCGTTGATGCTGGCGATGCCGATCCCCAGCGACCGTCCGAGCCGCTGGAACAGCGACGCCGCCGTGCTGTCGCCCGCCATCGCGGCCATGGTCACGTGCTGGCCGGTGACCTCGCCGCCGGCCTCCTCGGCCAGGGTCGCGATCATGCCCCGCGGGTCGTGCAGGGCGGCGCTGCGCCCCATCCGGGTCAACGCGGTCCCGGACGCGACGGCCTCCAGGCAGCCGTGGTTGCCGCAGCCGCACTTCGGGCCGTCCGGGTTGACGTTCATGTGCCCGACCTCGGCGCCGAGCCCGTGCGGGCCGCGGTAGATCTTCCCGTCGAGCACGATCCCCGCGCCGATGCCGGTGCCGACGGTCAGCAGCACCATGTCGTCGTTGCGGGTTCCGCCGAGCCGGGCCTCGGCCAGGCCGGCGACGTTGCCGTCGTTGTCGACGACCACCGGCAGCCCGCACGAGGCCTCCAGCAGGCCGCGCACGTCCCAGTTCTCGTAGTTGTTGTTGGGTGCCCAGCGGATCCGGCCGACCGGCCACTCCACGGTCCCCGCGGCACCGACGCCGATCGCGCAGACGTCCGCGCCCTCGGTGCCGCCGCGCAGCTCCTCGACCATCTCCCGCAAGAGGGTGGTCATCGTGTCCGCATCGGACGTGTCCGGGGTGTTGCGCCGCAGCTCGGCGTGGACCGTGCCATCCTCGTCCACGATCGCTCCGGCGACCTTCGTTCCTCCGATGTCGAGCCCGATGGCCCGCCGTCCGTTCGTCACCCGGGCATGATTGCCACCCCGTGGCGGTGACGCCACACCCACCCCGGGTTTGCGGACGGGCGGGCCGGGGAAAGGTGCCCCATGCCAGTCTTGCGACGTGTAGCCCGACCCGCCCTCGCCGCCGTGTTCGTCTTCGGCGGAATCAACGAGCTGCGGAACGCCGACGCGTTGTCGTCCGCCGTCAAGCCCGTCCTCGACCAGGCCGCCCCGGCCATCGACAAGGTCGTGGAGAACGCCCCGCTGGAGCGGCGCCCGGACAACGAGACCCTGGTCAAGGTCGACGCCGGTGTGAAGATCGTGGCGGGCTCCCTGCTCGCCCTGGGCAAGTTCCCCCGCCTGTCGGCCACCGCGCTGGCCGCCTCGCTCGTCCCGACCACGCTGGCCGGGCACCGCTTCTGGGAGGAGACCGACCAGCAGAAACGTGCCAACGAGCAGATCCACTTCCTGAAGAACGTCGGCCTCCTCGGCGGGCTGCTCATCGCGGCCGCCGACACGCACGGCAAACCGTCGCACGCCTACCGGACGCGCAAGGCCGCCGAGCGGGCCCAGGCCCGGCTCTCCGGCTCCGGCTCGGACACCGGTGCCCAGCTCGCCGCAGGACTGGCCGGCGCGGGCACCTCGATCGCCGCGGCCGCCGCGGGCAGCCGGGAGAAGCTGGCCGGGGCCGTCGAGGAGTACGGCCCGGTCGTGCGCGAGCGCGCCACCGAGTGGGGCGGCAAGGCCTCCGAGCAGGCCGCGCACCTGTCCGAGGTCGCCTCGGACAAGGCCTCCACCTGGTCCGAGCAGCTCTCGGCCGCCGCCGAGCGCACCTCCAAGGCGGCCCAGAAGAAGGCGAAGGTCGCCGAGAAGCGTGGCGCCAAGCTGGCGAAGGCGGCCGAGAAGCGGGGCGCCCAGCTCGAGAAGCTCGTGGACAAGAAGGGTGCCCAGTACCGCAAGGCCGCCGGGCGCACCGGTGGCAAGTGGGTGCGCGAGGCCGAGAAGCGCCGCGCCCGCTGGGAGAAGCAGGCCCGCAAGGCCGCCGCCCGCGCGGAGAAGCGTGCCCCCGAGTACGTCGACCGCTTCTCCACCCTGGTCACCCAGGCACAGTCCCAGGCCGCGAAGCTCGGCTCGGACCTGGCCGACCGCGCGTCGGTGGCCGGTGCCGAGGCCGCCAAGCAGGCCAAGGCGTCGGCGAAGGACGCGCGCAAGCGCGCCAAGGCCGTCGCCCGCTGACCCACCGCGACACCCCCGTCCACGGCCCTCCCGACCGGCACCGCGCCGGACGGGAGGGCCGTGGCGTGTCCCGGGTCAGATCGGGCGCAGCACCTGCAGCTCGCCCGAGTCGAGCGACCGCACCTCGACGACGACGCGGCCGTCCCACACCGGGGAGCGCAGCGCGTTCGCCATCCGCGTGAACAGCGCCTGGCTGCGGGCGTTGGCCGCCGCCTGGTCGGCGATCAGGTTCGGCATCATCCCGCCGGAGCGCTTGCGCACGGTCTGCGGCAGCGTCGACAGCGTGGTCAGCAGCCGGTGCAGCCGCGCGACGTCCGCGGCCCGGCCCGCGAGGTCGCTCTCGACCAGGGGGCGCAGCGCGGTCAGCGGCCGGTTCGGGGCGCGCAGCAGGTGGTCCGCCGCGGTGAGCAGAATGCGCCGGGCGTCCAGGACGAGCGCCTGGTAGGCGCCGTGCACCGCCGCCGGGAACCCGGTCCAGCCGAGCTTGCCGACCTCGCCGAGCGCGTCGCGCAGCGCCAGGCCGGGCATGCCCGACGGGTCGGCCCCGGCGACGGCCCGCTCCCAGCCCGCGATCCAGGCGTGCGTCTGGTGGCGCAGCACCGACAGGTTCGCGACCGCCGTCTCGAGCCCGCGCGACGGGGAGCCGCTGTCGGTCCCGGCGCCGTCGACGACGAGCGAGCCGCGCTCGAGCAGCTCGGTCTGGGCCTCGCGCAGCGACTCCTCGGCCGCCCGCAGCCGCGAGTCCAGCCGCATCACGCACGACGGCGCCAGCTGGTCGACCGCGGCGGTCAGCTCGTCGAGCACCCGGGTCTGGGTGCCGGTCGCGGCGATCTCGGCCGCGGTGGTCAGGGTGAGCAGGCCCAGCCCGGCGCCGTGCCGGTCACCGGGCGCGGTGGGCGCGACCGGCACCAGTGCCGACGACCCGGGGGCCGCCGCCGCCGTCTCACCGCCGGCCAGGCGCAGCAGCGGCTCGGCGCCGAACGCCTCGGGCAGCGCGAGCCGGAAGGTGAGCCCGGCGGCGGGACCGCGGCCCGCGTCGGGCGCGAGCCGCCGCGCCAGCTCGCTCGACGCCGACAACGTCGCCCAGGTGCGGTCGTCGTCGACGGCCGGGGTGGGGGCCCAGCTCAGCAGCAGGGCCGGGCCGGGAGGCGGGCTCCCGTTGCGGAGGGGACGCGGGCCACCGTTGCGTTCGGGGGCGCCGGTCTCCGTTCCGCCGGGCCGCCCGTCGAGCGGGACCACGATGCCGCGCGGGTCGTCCGGTTGACCGAGCATGTCTCTCCAACGACGTCACGGGCCCCGAGGTCACGAGCCCGGCGGAAGGGGGGCGTGTCCATGGTGCCTTGCGCCGTCCGGGCTCCGACCCTCGCCCCGGGTACCCGGGGACCGGTAGAACTCCGGTGTGCGGACCGCGTACGTGATCGGCACCCTGACGCCGAACTCGCCGAGGTCCTGCGCGCCGCGCGGACGGGCGAGAGCCCGGAGCCCGCCGGGCAGGGCAGCGAGGTCGCCCGCACCGTGTTCCACGACGCCGCCGAGTACGTGGCACAGGCCCCCACCTGCGCCGGCAGTCCTGACACTCCCGAGGAGGAGTTCCCGATGCCCCGTCCCTACTCCAGCGCCGTGATCACGGCACCGCTGGCCGAGGTGTGGCCGCACGTCCGTGACTTCGGTGGCCTCCACCGCTGGCACGCGGCGATCGCGACCTGCGAGCTGATCCGTGGCGCGTCCGGCAGCGAGATCGGTGCGCAGCGGCGCCTGACACTGGCCGACGGCGGCGGTACCGTCGTCGAGGAGCTGACCGCACTCGACGAGCGCGGGCACGCCCTCACCTACGAGATCCTCGAGTCGCCGTTCCCGGTGCGCCGCTACGTCTCCACCATCCGGCTGGCCCCGGTCACCGCGGTCGGGCACACCTTCGGCGAGTGGTGGACCGAGTTCGACGCGGACGGGGCCGACGAGGGCGAGCTCGCCGGGATGTTCGCGAACGGCGTGTTCGCGGCCGGGCTGGCCGCGCTGGCGCAACGTTGGGTGTGAGCAGCCGGACCCTGCTCCGAGGTCAGACGCGGGGCAGGGGCACCCGGTCGCCGACGGTGCCGTCCGGTCCGCGCAGCGACGCCGTGGCCAGCCCCTCGCGCAGCAGCCAACGGCCCAGCTCGAGGGTCTCGGCGACCTCGTCGGGCGAGAGCCGCTGCCCGTCGGGCTGCAGGCTCAGCCCGATCACGCCGTTCCACGCGCCCCACAGGTAGCGGGTGAGCCGGCCGGCGTCGACCGGTCGAGCCTCCCCGGCGGCGACGGCCGCGTCGATCCGGGCGGCGAAGTCGTCGAGCAGGCCGCCGACCCGTTCCCGGATCCGCGTCTCGATGTCGCCCCCGCCCGAGTGCACCGCGCCGGCGGGTCGGGGGTGGGCCAGGAACTGGAAGGCGCCCGGGTGCTCCAGATGGAAGCGCAGGTAGGCGTCGCCTCCCGCGAGGACCCGGCCGAGCGGGGTCAGCTCGGGTGCGTCGACCCGCGCCATGTATGCGGCGAACAGGTCCAGCGACTGCTCGACCAGGGTCAGGTAGAGGCCGAGCTTGCCGTCGAAGTGGGTGTAGATCGAGCCCACCGACACGTCGGCGAGGTCGGCGATCTCCTCGATCCGCGCCGTCTCGTGCCCCTCGCGGCGGAAGACCTCCTCGGCGGGGTCGAGGATCGCGGCCCGGGTCCTGGCACGCCGGCGTTCGCCCCGCGCCGCTGCCGTCGTGCCTGCGCCCGTCGTCACCGGGACAGGACAACCGCAGTGTTCTAGAAGTGCGTCCACTGGATGAACACTCTCGTAAAACACTCGTCGAACTGCCATCGTCGCTGCTCATGGAGACCCACGCCGACGTGCTCGTCGTCGGGGCCCGCTGTGCGGGTTCCGCCGCCGCCATCGCTCTGGCCCGCCGCGGCCGTGCGGTCGTCGCCCTCGACGGCGCGACCTTCCCCTCGGACACGCTGTCCACCCACCTGTTCTTCCCGCACCACTGGGCGGAGCTGGAACGGCTCGGGGCCAGGGACCGGGTGCTGGCGCTGGACCCGCCGCTGCATCCGCGGGCCGCGCTCGGCACGCCGGAGGTCGAGATCACCGGTCGCTACGGTGCCTACGAGGGCATCGCCACCGGCTCCTGCGTGCGCCGCCCCGGGCTCGACCTCGCGCTGGTGGAGACCGCTCGCGCGGCCGGGGCCGAGGTCCGCGAGGCGACCCGGGTGACCGACCTGCTCCACGACGACGACGGACGCGTCGTCGGGGTCCGCTGGAAGGACCGCGAGGACCGCACCGGGGAGATCCGGGCGAAGCTGGTGGTCGGCGCCGACGGGCGTCGCTCCACCGTCGCCCGCCTGTTCGGCACCCGCGAGCACCACCGCTGGGAGAACCAGCGGATGATGGCCTTCGCCTACTACGACGACCCCCGCGAGGAGCTGCGCGGCGTCGCCGCCCAGTGGCGCGAGGGGCGCGAGCTCGCCACCGTCTTCCCGTGCGACGGCGGGAAGTCCGTCGTGCTGCTCATGCCGCCGGTGGCGCGCGCGGAGGAGTTCCGGCGCGACGCGACCGCCGCGTTCTCCTCGACCGTGGCCGCGATCGCGCCGTTGGCCGAGCGGCTGCGCGGCTGCACGATGGCGTCGAAGGTCCGCACCTCGCGCAGTCACCCGTCGTACTTCCGGCACTCGCAGGGGCCGGGTTGGGCGCTCGCCGGCGACGCCGGTCACTTCAAGGACCCGGTCACCGCCCAGGGCATCCGCGACGCGCTGCGCTTCGGCCGCCTGCTCGGCGAGGCCGTCGCTCCGTACCTGGACGACCCGGCCGACCTCGACGCCGCGCTCGCGCGCTGGGAGTCCGACCGCGACGAGCAGTGCCTGCCGATGTACCAGTGGGCCAACGGCCTGGGGCGCGACGACGACGTCTCACCGCTGGAGCGCGCGTCCTACCGCTGGTTCGCCGTGAGCGAGGACCGCGCCACCGAGCTGTGGGACGTGTTCTCCCGCCGGCGGCCACCGACCCAGGTCTTCCGCCCGGCCCGGCTCCTGGGCTGGGTCCGCGACTGCCTGCGCGACCCTGCGGTGGACCGCGCCGAGCTGTGGCGGGTGCTGCGGCGCGACGTCGGCCGGGAGATCGCCAGGGTCCGAGAGGCACGCGGGTTCGTGCAGAATCGCGAGGAGTCCGCACGACGCGGTCTCACCCCGGCGACCGAGTCCCCTGAACGGGCGCCGGCCCTGATCGCCCCGGAGGCCGGAGCATGACCGAGACGTTGCTGAACGCCCTGCACGACACCGTCGCCGCACGCCCCGACGAGGTCGCGCTGCGCACCCGGGACGGCGCGGTCCGGTGGACCTGGTCGGAGTACGATGTGCTGGCCCGCCGCGCCGCGTCCGGCCTGGCCGGGCTCGGAGTCGGCCACGGCTCGGTCGTCGCGCTGATGCTGGAGAACCGGCCCGAGTTCCACGTCGCCGACCTGGGCGCCGTGCTGCTCGGGGCGGCCACGTTGTCGATCTACAACACCTCCTCGCCCGAGCAGATCGCGTACGTGCTGCGCGACTCCGGCGCCACGGTCCTGATCGTGCAGGAGAGCTTCGCCGCCGTCGCGGCGGCACCGGCTGCGGCTGCCGGCTGCCGGGTCGTCGCCCTCGACGGGCCCGGCCCGGAGGGCGCCATCGGGTGGGACGTGCTGCTGGCGGCCGAGCCGCTCGCCGCGCCGGCCGCGGTGACCCCGGACGACCTGCTGACGATCATCTACACCTCGGGGACGACCGGCCCGCCCAAGGGCGTCGAGCTGACCCATCGCAACCTGGTGAGCGCGAACCGCACCGTCGGCACGGTGTTCGGGCTGCGGCCCGGGGACCGCGTGGTGTGCTGGCTGCCGCTGGCCCACATCGCCGAGCGGGACGCGTCGTACTACATGGCCATCCTGTTCGGCCTCGACGTCACGACGTGCGCGAACCCGCGGGAGATCGGCGCGGCGCTGCGCGAGGTGCGCCCGCACTCGTTCTTCGCGGTGCCCCGGATCTGGGAGAAGCTCAAGGCGGGGGTGGAGGCCGCGGTCGCGGCCAGGGAGCCGCGGGAGCGCGCGCTCGTGGAGGCGGCGATCGCCGACGGGACCGAGGCCGCCCGGCTCACCCAGGCCGGGGAGCCGGTGCCCGCCGAGCTCGCGGCCCGGGTGGAGGCCGCCGCGCCGGTCCTGGCGTCGCTGCGGGCCGCACTGGGCCTGGACGAGGCGCGGTCGGCCAACATCGGTGCCGCCCCGAGCGCGCCGGAGCTGACGCTGTTCTTCCACGCGATCGGCGTCCCGCTCGGCGAGATCTACGGCATGTCGGAGAACTGCGCCGCGTGCACCTGCAACCCGTCCGACGCGATCCGGGTCGGCACCGCGGGCCCCGCGCTGCCCGGGACCGAGCTGCGCCTGGACTCCGACGGCGAGGTCCTGATGCGCTCCGAGGCCGTGATGCGGGGCTACCGCGGCAAGCCGGAGGAGACCGCGGCGGTGTTCACCGAGGACGGCTTCCTGCGCACCGGCGACATCGGCGTCATCGAGGACGGCTACCTGCGGATCGTCGACCGGAAGAAGGAGCTGATCATCAACGCGGCGGGGAAGAACATCTCCCCGTCGGCGGTGGAGTCGGCGATCAAGTCCCGGTCCCCGCTCATCGGCCAGCTGTGCGTGATCGGCGACGCCCGGCCCTACAACGTCGCGCTGGTCGCGCTGGACCCGGACGTCGCGGCCGGCCGGGCCCACGACGACCCGACGGTGCGCGAGGAGGTCGCTCGCGCGGTGAAGGAGGGCAACGCGCGCCTGGCCCGGGTCGAGACCGTCCGCCGGTACGCGATCGTGCCCGACCCGTGGATCCCCGGCGGCGACGAGCTCACCCCGACCATGAAGCTCAAGCGCCGCCCGATCACCGAGAAGTTCGCCGACACGGTCGAGTCGCTGTACGACGGCGGCGGCATCGACGCCGGCTGACCTCACCAGCCGCGCAGGTCGACCGCCCAGGTGTCGACGACCCGGTCGCCCTCCACGACGTGCATCCGCTCGTGGAGGGCGACGGTGGGGTCGACGTGGGCGGGCACGATCCGCACCCGGTCGCCGGTGGCCGGTGGGGTGTCGGCGGCGAACACGAGGTGCTCGTCGGCGCAGAACCACACGTTCCCGCCGGGGACGGTGGGGTTGCCGTGGTCCATGCCGAACGCCTTGAGTCCGGCGTCGGCGACCGCCCAGCCGGGCATGTCGCCGTCCGGCGCGGTCGTCGAGACCACCGTGGACAGCACGGTGAGCGCCTGGCGGAACGGCAGCCCGGCGGCGGTGTAGGCGGTGTCCATCAGCGCGTAGGACCCGGCCTGGATCTCGGTGCACGCGGTGTTCAACGCGTGCGTCCCGGTGCCGCCGCCGGAGACGATCCCGCCGCCGACGTCGGCGTGCGCCGCGCGGAGCCGGTCGGTGCACTCGGTGGTGAGCCGGGCCCGTTCGGCCTGGTCGGGGAGCATCTGCAGGTGGCCCTCGTAGCCCATCACCCCGCGCACCGTCAGCCCGGCGGCGCGGGCGGCGTCGGCGAGCGCCCCGGCGCGGGCCGGCGTGATCCCGCAGCGCGGCAGTCCGATGTTGACGTCGATCAGCACCTCGCGCACGCCGCCGTCGACGGCCGCGCGCAGCGTCTGCTCGGAGTCGATCGCGAGTGTCACCCGGGCCCCGGACCGCACGACGGCACCGAGGCGGCGCGCGTCGAGCACCTCGTTGGCCAGCAGCAGGTCCGCGCCCAGACCGGCCGCGGCCATGCCCTCCACCTCACGCACCGTCGCACAGGTGAACCCGGTGTGGCCGTGCGCGGCCTGTCGTCGGGCCAGCTCGGTCGTCTTGTGCGCCTTCACGTGCGGACGCAGCCGCGGGCCGGGCAGCAGCGCCGCCATGTCCGCGAGGTTGGCCTCCAGCGCGGCCGCGTCGACCAGCAGCGCGGGCGTGGTCAGGGCGTCGACGTGCACGGAACCCCCAGGACCCGGTCGAGGTAGGGGTTGCGGAACCGGCCCTCCGGGTCGAGCCGGTCCCGCGCGGCGACGAACGCGTCGAACCGCGGGTAGCGGGGCCGCAGCTGCGCCGCGGTGCGGGTGTGCAGCTTGCCCCAGTGCGGACGTCCGTCCAGTGCGGACAGCACCGACTCGACGGCGCCGAAGTAGGCCTCGTGCGGGCGTCGCGCGTGGACGTGCACCGCGAGGTAGGCGGTGTCGCGTCCGTACGCGGTGGACAGCCCGATGTCGTCGCCGCCGAGCACCCGGACCTCGACGGGGAACGCGACGTCCGCGGCGTGCCGGGCGGCGGCGGCCCGCAGCCCGGCGAACGCGTCACCGAGCGCGGCCCGCGGCACGGCGTACTCCATCTCCAGGAACCGCACGCGGCGCGGGCTGCAGAACACCGCGTAGGACGGGGCCACGTACTCCCCGGCGGCCATCTGCCCGGCCATGACCCGGTTGAGCCGCGGCACCAACGGCGGTGCCGCCGCGGCGACCCGCTGGACCAGCCCTAACCCGGACTCTTCACGGGCTGTGCCGGTGATCTCCGACCCCAACTGAAGAAAGTGCCTCGTGACCAGGTAAGACAGCGGGTGTCGAAGCCCTGTCCGCCATGGTCGAGGAGGCACTTTCCGAGTGCAGACTACAAGCACGCGCCCACCGGTCATCGTGACCGCCGACGGCGCTGGGGTGGTGTCGCACGTCGGGTCGCGTCTGCTGGCCGATGTCGCCGACCGGACCACGTTGACCAGTGAACTCTCGACCGCGCTCGCACCGCTGCGACGAGCTCGGGCGCGTCATGATCCGGGGCGGGTGCTGGTCGATCTGGCCGTCGCGGTCGCCGACGGGGCCACGAGGATCTGCGAGATCGCGGTCCTGGCCGATCAGGGCGCGGTGTTCGGGTCGGTGGCATCGGACTCGACCTGCTGGCGACTGCTCGACAAGCTCGACGAGCGCCGGTTGTCCTCGATCGCGGCGGGGCGGGCGCGGGCCCGGGAGGTGGTCTGGGCCCAGCACGCCGACGTCGATGGTCGCGCGTTTCCCGCGGCTCGGGTCGCCGGCCGCGACCTGCGCCGGCACGGCCGGGACGTGCTGGTGATCGATCTCGACGCCACGATCGTCATCGCCCACAGCGAGAAGGAACAGGCCACGCCCACGTTCAAGAAGACGTTCGGGTATCACCCGATGCTGGCGTTCTGCGACAACACCGGCGAGTTCCTCGCCGCCCGCTTGCGCCGCGGGAACGCCGGTGCGAACACCGCCGCGGATCACATCAACGTGCTCGACGACGCGCTCGCCCAGATCCCTGACGCGTTCCGTCACGGGCACCCGATCCTGGTCCGCACCGACACCGCGGGCGCCACGAAAGCCTTCCTCGCCCACATCCGAGCGCAACAAGACACAGCGGTGAGCTGTGAGTTCTCCGTCGGCTGGGCCGTCACCGACCGCGAACGCACCGTGATCAGCCTGGTCCCGAAGACGGTGTGGGCCGAGGCGGTCGACGCTGACGGCGGGCACCGTGACGGCGCCGGGCTGGCCGAGATCACCGGCTTGCTCCCCGCCTCCGCGTTGGTCGACTACCCGGCCGGGACCCGCGTTGTCGTCCGTCGCGAACGGCCGCATCCCGGCGCGCAGCTCGATGCGTTCGAGGAGCGTGACGGCTGGCGCTACACCGCGTTCGCCACCGACACCCGCGTCGGGCAGCTCGCCTTCCTCGACGCCCGCCACCGCGCCCACGCCCGGGTCGAGGACCGGATCCGCTGCGGCAAGGACACCGGCCTCAACCACTTCCCGTCCCGGTCCTTCGCCGTCAACGCGGCGTGGTTGACCGTGGTCATGCTCGCGGTCGACCTGATCACCTGGACCCAGCGCCTGCTTCTCGACGGCGACCTGGCGAAGGTCGAGCCGAAGGCGTTGCGCTACCGGTTGTTGCACACCGCCGCGCGGATCACCCGCGGGCAACGCCGAGTCTGGGTCCGTATCCAACGGTCCTGGCCCTGGGCGGTCGATCTCGCCCGCGCGTTCGCGCGGCTGTGCGCGTTGCCTGTTCCTGCTGGTTGATCTCCGAAGCCCGACACGACGAGCGGCGGGAGCTCCCGGCAGAACGCGCAGGCCGGCCCCTTCGCCATGCCCACCCATCGAACGAACCGGACCGGATCCGCCGCCAGCCGATCACGCGGTCAATCCGCAGCTCCGTGAATCACCAGGGCTAACGCGCCGTTGCCGAGCAGCTCGTCGCCGACGAGGGCGGCGGCCCGGCTGCGGCGGGGGCCGGTCGCGCCGGTCCGGTGGTTGGTCTTCAGCACCGCGGTGATGGTGTGCGGGAACCAATAGAACTCGACGTGGTCGTGTGCCGCGGCGAGCGCGTCGAGGCCGTCGAGGACCTCGGCGAGCGGGCGGGCGGTCTCGCAGGCGTGCAGGTGGAAAGCGGGGACGGTCTCCAGGGTCACCTCGACGATCACCCCGAGCGCCCCGAGCCCCACCCTGGCCAGGTCGAACAGGTCGGGCTCGCGGGTCGTGTCGAGTGTGTGCACCGTGCCGGTGCCGTCGACGAGGAGCAGCCCGCGCACCGCGTCGGCGATGCCGCGGTACCCGGCGCCGGCTCCGTGGGTGCCGGTGGAGATCGCGCCGGCGACGGTCTGGGCATCGATGTCGCCGAGGTTCGGCAGCGCCCGTCCGCGCGCCCACAGCCACCGGTTGAGCGTGTGCAGGGTGACCCCGGCCGGGACGGTCACGAGCGCGCCGTCGCAGCGCAGCCCGGCCGGGTCGGCGGGCACCGCGAGCGCGACGCCGTCGGGCACGCCGATCCCGGTGAAGGAGTGGCCGCTGCCGAGCGGACGCACCCGCAGTCCCTGTTCGGCGGCCCGGCGGACGGCGTCGACGACGTCGCCGGTGTCGCGCGCCCGGACCGTCCTGATCGGACGGGTGCGCTGGTTGCCCGCCCAGTTGCGCCACCGCTGCGTCACGGTGCGAGCCTGCGCGGCCCACCGGGTGTGGTCAAGACCGTCCTGCGCGTGTCGGGGACCGGTCGGGACGGTGGCGCGTGATTACGTTCCGTGTCCTTCTGGGGAAGGTGGGGTCACGATGATGGGGCGTACGCACGCGTTGTCGGGTGCGGTGCTGGGGCTCGCGGTGTGCTCGGCGGTGCCGCCGCCACCGGTGCTGGTGCCGGTGGTCGTGATGGTGTGCGCGCTGGCCGCGTTCGCGCCGGACCTGGATCATCCGTCGAGCGTCGCGGCGCGGGCGCTGCCGCCGGTGACCTGGCTGCTGTGCCGGGTGATCCGGTGGCTGTCGCGGGTGACGACCGGGGTGTCGCACCGCGGGCTGTCGCACTCGCCGGTCTTCGCGGCCGCGGTCGGGCTGCTGGCGTGGTGGGGGACCGGTTACCTGCTGCCCGGTCAGACGGCGGTCTGGACCGGCGTCGCGGCCGGTGCGGGCTGCTGGATCGGTGCGATCGGCGACGAGCTGACCTCGAACGGGAACCGGTTCGCGTTCTGGCCGTTGGCGGGGATCCGCTGGCCGCGGATGCTGCGGTTCCGGACCGGCGGGACCGGGGAACACGTCGTCGTCGGATTGCTGGCGGTCACGGGGGTCGCGCTGATGACCGGCACCTGGGCGTTCTGAGCGGGCCCGGTCGACATCGCTCTGTATAGCTGATACACAGGGATATGCCAGCGATACATTCGATCTGGGAGAGCGCATGACCACACAGTCGTTGCAGGGCCGGAACGTGCTCGTCGCTGCGGGCGGCAAGAACCTCGGGGGCCTGATCAGCAGTCAGGCCGCCGAGGCGGGGGCGAACGTCGCGATCCACTACAATTCCGAGTCCTCGCGCGCCGAGGCCGAGGAGACCCTGAAGGCGGTCGAGGCCGCGGGCCGCGAGGGTGTGCTGCTGCAGGGGGACCTGACCGTCCCGGCGGAGGTCGAGAAGCTCTTCGCGGACGCGACGGGCTCGCTGGGCTCGATCGACGTCGCCGTCAACGCCGTCGGCAAGGTGCTCCGCAAGCCGATCGTGGAGACCACCGAGGCCGAGTACGACTCGATGTTCGACATCAACTCCAAGGCCGCGTACTTCTTCATCAAGGAGGCGGGCCGCAGCGTCTCCGACAACGGCTCGATCATCACGATCGTCACGGCGCTGCTGGCCGCCTTCACCGACGGCTACTCCACCTACGCCGGTGGGAAGTCCCCGGTCGAGCACTTCACCCGCGCCGCGTCCAAGGAGTTCGCCGACCGCGGCATCTCGGTGAACAGCATCGCGCCCGGTCCGATGGACACCCCGTTCTTCTACCCGCAGGAGACCCCGGAGCGGGTCGAGTTCCACAAGTCGCAGGCGATGGGCGGGCGGCTCACCAGGATCGAGGACATCGCCCCGATCGTCCGGTTCCTCGCCACCGAGGGGCACTGGATCACCGGTCAGACGATCTTCGCCAACGGCGGCTACACCACGCGGTGAGGACGTCGTCGTGAGCGCTGGGGCGCGGCGGCGGCCGGGACGCCGCCGTCGCCGTCCCGGCGCCGCGCGGCCGCCCTACAGTGGTCCGGTGGAAGATCGACCGGCGGAGACCGGGACCCGGGACCGGCTCCTGCGGGCGGCCGCCGACCTCATCGCGGCGTCGCCGGGGGAGAGCGTGCCGCTGCGGGCGATCTGCGACGCCGCCGGTGTGCGCCTCCCGACGCTGTACCACTTCTTCGGCAGCAAGGAAGGCCTGCTCGACGCCGTCGTCGAGCACGGGTTCGAGCAGTACCTGTCCGCGAAGCGGGCCCAGGAGTCCAGCGGGGACCCGATCCAGGACATCCGCGACGGATGGGACGCCCACGTCGCGTTCGGCATCGCGAACCCCGGCTTCTACGCCCTCATGTACGGCCAGGTCACACCCGGGCGACGGCCCGCGGCCCAGGACGGGCCGTCCGCGGCCCTGCTCGGTCTGACCCGCGAGGCCGACCGCCGGGGACGGCTGACCGTGACCCCGGAACGCGCCGCGGCGCACATCCTGGCCGCCAACGTCGGCGTCACCCTGCGCCAGATCATCACCGCACGCCCGGACCCCGGGCTGTCGTCCGACATGCGGGAGGCCACCCTCGCCGCGATCACCGGCGGACCGGGCGAGCGCGCGCCCGGGGATCCAGGCGTCGGTGCGGCAGCGGCGGCCCTGCTCGCGCTGCCGGACGACAACGACGTCCTCGGGGTGCCCGAGACGGTGTTGCTCAAGAAGTGGCTGGCCGAGCTCGCGCGCCGGGGGTGAGCGTTCCGCGGAACGCGGTGCGCGGGTGTCGAGATGGCGTCGGGAGGCCCCGGTGCCGGCGGTCCGCGTCGACGCCCCAGCCGGGAGTCACACCTCACGGTGGGGTCGCAACACCGGCCGCGGCCGCATCGCGGGCGGGTGGTCGTCGTCGGTGTCGACCGCCTCGACGACCGCGGCCCCGTGCGCCGGCCCGGCCACCCCGAGGAACGGCCGCACGAAGCGCGCGGTCCGCTCCATCACCTCGTCGTGGACGTCGGCCCGCACCGTCGACGGCTGGGCCTGGACGATGATCTCGCCCGCCCACGGCAGCGCGGGGTCGGCCAGCAGCTCGTCGATGACCCGGCCGGTCGAGTGGCCCGCCGGGAGCGGCCGGGACAGCGCGACCCGGGGGACCCCGCGGGCGTAGGTCCAGTACCGGGCCAGGTCGGAGACGACGCCGCCGTGCGACGACGGCGGCCTGCCCGACAGCACTCCCACCCCGCGGACCGCGGCGGCGTCCACCGATGACGCCGACCCCGTCGCCCACCACACCCGCTGCGCGGCGAGCGCCGTCGGCAGCGTCTCCAGCAGGACGTCGAGCGCGGCGACGGTGTCGCGGTGCCGGTCGTCGTGGTGACGCCCGAAGCGTCGCGCCGCGTCGGGATCGGCTCCCGCCCCTATGCCCAGCTCCAGTCGCCCGCCGGACAGGGCATCGAGCACCCCGGCGTCCTCCGCGAGCCGGCGCGGGTCCTCCAGCGGCAGCGCGACGACCGCGGTCCCGAGCCGGATCAGCCGGGTACGCTCGGCCACCGCGGCCAGCAGGACCAGTGGCGACGGCAACCGCCCGCCGAGGTGCCCGTCGTGGTGCTGGGCCACCCAGAACGAGTCGTACCCGAGTTCCTCGGCCCGCTCCGCCAGCCGGATCGTCTCGCGGTAGGTGCGTGACGGATCGTCACCGGTGACGTGCGTGAGGTAACCGAGCCGCATGCCGAGGCACCCTATGCCGGGGGTCCTCCGGCCCTGCCGGAGGACCGGGGTGACGGCGGTTCGGAGTGTGCCGGTTCCGGTATCCTCCGGCTCGCCGCGGCGGTAGCTCAATTGGTCAGAGCAGCGGACTCATAACCCGTCAGGTTGCCGGTTCGAGCCCGGCCCGCCGCACAGAAGTGCAGATCAGCGGATTACATCTCGCCGTCTTCGCTCGTCGGTGCGAGCGGGGCGGGCCAGTCGACCCTGGCCGTCCTGCTGGCCGGTCTGTCCCCGCCGAGCCGGTGCCGGGTCACCTGGGCGGGATCGCCGCCCGGTCCTGCGGCACCCCTGGTGCTGGTCACGCGGGAGGCGCATGTGTTCGCGCGCCCGCTCGTCGAGGACGTGCGGCTCGGCTGCCCGACGGCGACCGGGCGACGTCGAGCGGGCCCTGCACGCCGTGGGCGCGGCGTGGGGGCGACGACCTGCCCGACGGCGGTCCGGACCGTGGTGGGGGGTGGGGGGGAGCCGGGACACGACCTGGACCCGGCACGGACCGCAGAGGTGGCGCTGGTTCGCGCCCTGCTCGCCGACCCCGCGGTCGTCGTGCTCGCCGAGGCGACGGTCGAGGCCCGACAGCCGCGACGCGACCCGGCTGGAGGAGGCCGCCGCGGTCGTCCTGCGCGGGCGGACCGGTCTGGTCGTCGCCCACCGGCTGCGTCAGGCGGCCGCCGCGGTCCGCGTTCCGGTGCTGCGACCGCTACTACCCGTGCTTCCGGTGCCACGCCGCGCACTCCGACCATCCGATACGACGGTGGCCGTCCGACGAACGGGGGTGCCGGGCGATCCTGTGCGGGGTGTGTCGTTCCGAGCTCCGAATCGACGACTACGCCCGTCTCGGATCCCGTCCGGGCTGCGGCGCTCCCTTCAACCCACGGTGCCGTCCCCACACCCGCCCGGCCACGGCGACGCCGGCGGCCCCCGGCCCCCGGCGGTCGCCTCGCCGTCCGACGTGGTCGCGTCGGTCCTCGACCTCCCACCGGCGATGAAGATCCCCCTGAGGACGGATCGGCGGCGGTGCCGACCCTCAGCTGAGGGTAGTGATCCCGAGCTCTGCTCCCTTTACTCCACCTGAACCCGTGCCTCCGACTCCAGCTCCCCGAGGTCGGCCGACTCCCCAGTCGCGGGTGATGAGAGGAGTGCTCATGAGACGACCGAGATCGGCGGGACGGAGACTGATCGCGTTCGCGACAGTTGCCGCGCTCGCGACCGCGGGTGGAGTGGCCACCGCCCCGGGTGTGCTCGCCGCGCCCGGTGGAGACCCTTCTTCAGAGGGGTCCTGGTCCGTCCCGTTCGAGGAGGGCGGCGCGGAGACCCCGCGGTGTGAGGTCGTCCCGAGCGACAACCCGGGCGACACCCGTGACCGCCTCCGGTGTAAGCTCGCGGCCGTCACGACGGCGGCCCTGCCTGACGGCCGGATCCTGTACGGCAACGGCATCGAGAGCGAGGAGAACGCCGAGGAATCGGTGGTCCCCGCGCTCTCGGCGGAGGCCCGGGACGGCCGGACGCGGGTTCTGGACCTGCGGGACGGCACGCCGTCGTGGAGCACTCCGGAGAACGAGACCACCGACGGGGACAACCCGACGATCGAGTCCGGCCGGACCAGCGACGACTGCCTCACGGACGCGCCGTTCGGCGTCGCCGGTGTGCCCGGTCGCGGCGGTGATGGGCTCGTCGGCTCGGTCAACGAGCAGCTCGGCGGGCCGGCAGCAGAGCCCACCTGTGCCCCCGACGACGTCCCGCTCAATGACGGCGACATCTTCTGCGCCGACATCGCTCAGCTCCCGGACGGCCGTAACCTCCTGGTCGGAGGCACGGACTGGTACAACGAGCCGTCGATCCTGGAGAAGGCCGACGGCGATCCGCTCAACGTGGGGGTCATCGAGCTGGAGGGGCTGCGCAGCGCGCGGACCTTCGATTCCAAGACCGATCGCTGGGACGCCACGGCGCCGATGAAGTTCGGTCGTTGGTACCCCTCGGTCACGACCATGCCCGACGGTCGGATGACCGTCGTCAGCGGCACGGTCAAGCTGATCAAGTCGACGCAGGGCTCCCAGGTCCGACGCACCGAGACCTATGACCCGGCATCCGAGCAGTGGACCGAGGACTACACCGGTCCGGCGTCGGAGAAGACCCTGCCGCAGAACGCACGGATGTACCTGACTCCCAACGGCAAGATCTTCTACAGCGGCGACGGCCAGATGTTCGGGCCGTTCGGCCAGGCGGTGGACGAGGCGCTGTTCGCACAGCAGGGCTTCTTCAACCCCGAGACCAAGGAGTGGGAGAACACCGGCATCACGCTGCCGCGCAGCTCGCCGGCATCGGTCGCGTTGCCGATGAAGGCCCCGTACGACTCGATGACGATCCTGCGGGCAGGTGGCACTTTCGGACCGCCCCCGGGCACCTATGTCGGGACCCCGACCACCACGCTGACGACGGTGGACAAGGCCGGGAACGTGACCAACACGCCCGGGCCGACCCTGGCAGAGGGACGTTGGTTCACCCAGCCCACTCCGCTGCCCGACGGCAAGGTCCTGCTGACCAGCGGAGCCCGCAACGACGAAGTCGTGTTCCCGGGTGGTGAGCTCCCGGTCAAGCAACCCGAACTCTACGACCCGGCGAGTAACTCGTTCACCGCGATGGCGTTGCCGGAGCGGGCGCGGACCTACCACAACAACGCGCTGCTGCTGCCGAACGGCCAGGTGCTGGTCGGCGGCAACTCCCCGATCTCGCTGGGCTACAGCGTTCAGCGCGACGCGGTCCCCGGAGTCACCGGGAACAACGACAAGGACCCGTCGTTCGAGATCTTCTCCCCGCCCTACCTGCACAAGGGCGACCGGCCAGGCATCGACGGTGTCCAGAAGGGCATCGCGTGGGGCGAGGACTTCGCCGTCCGCACCGACGACGCGTCGTCGATCGACAAGGTCGTGCTGATGCGCATGCCGTCCCCGCAGCGCGTGATGGACAACGACACCCGGACCCGCGAGCTGCCGTTCACGAAGGAGAACGAGGGAGGTCTGCGGGCGTCCGCGCCGCAGGACGGGGTTGCCGCCCCGCCCGGCTACTACTACTACCTCTTCGTCAATCGCTCGGACGGTGACGGCGGCTCGGTGCCCTCGGTGGCCCGCATCGTCAAGGTGTCCGACCGCTCCGACAGGGCCGAGGCGATCCAGCCGATGGGACCGGAGACGGTCGAGGGGTTCGAGCCGAACGGTGCCACCCGGACCGAAGCCAACACGCTGCTCGGCAACCCGCCGAACCCGTTGGAGACCCCGACCGTTCCCGGGCAGCGGGACCCGCTCGGCGTACCGCCGGGCGTCCCGGGCGTCACCGAGCCCGTTCCGGACACCACCGGGAGCGGGATCGGTGAGGGGGAGCCGAACCTGAACGGTGACGGAACGGAGCCCGAGCAGGGCCCGCCGGGCGGGGTCACGCAGGAACCGGAACCGGGTCTGTTGCCGAAGCTCCCGCTCGGGGGCAGCGAGACCCGGCGCCGTCCGCGAGCCGGCCATCATCGACGCACTCCGAGGACCCGCTCATGACCGACCGCTCCTCGCGGAGCACCTCCGAAGCGCCCGTCCGGTACGGACGGGCGCTTCGGCGCATCCGCTCTTCCGTCACACCCGCACCATCGGTCACAGTAGGCCTACGACCTGCGGTCCGGTGGGTCGTGGTGGCTCTCCTCGCTTCTCTCATCGGAGTCACGGTGGCTCCCTCCGCGTCGGCCCACGGCGCTGCGGACCCGTCGATCGCTGCTGTGCTCGACCGGGTCGGCATCGACATGCCCGGTGTCGATCTGACCGTCCGGACGACCTCTCTCGGCTCGCAGTTCGTGCTCGAGAACCCGACGCCGACCGAGGTCACCGTGACCTCGGCGGCCGGTGACCCGCTGTTCCGGATCGGCCCGGACGGCGTCCTGGCCAACTTCCGCTCGCCGGACTGGTACACCTCCAAACTGGTGGGCGGGGACGTGACGGTGCCGCCACGGGCCGTCGACCGTGGCGTGCCGGTCTGGGTCCGAGTCAGTAAGGACCCGTCGTGGGGATGGTTCGACCACCGTCTGCACGACGCTGTTCTCAGCGCCGAGCAGAAGTCGTCGATGGACACGTTGGAGGCCTTCGGCGCCTGGTCGGTCCCGATCGGCTACGGCGACCGCCGGGGCACCGTCGACGGCCACTTCGAGTACCGCCCGCCGCTCGGCTCGTTCGTCCCCCACCTGCAGGAGAGCGAACCCGCCCCGGGGATCAGGCTGATCGCGTTACCGGGCAACCCGGTTCCTGGGGTCTCCGTCGAGAACGGTCTCGACCAGGAGGTCGTCGTCCTGGGCGAGGTGGGCGAGCCCTTCCTGCGGCTCACCACGGCCGGCGCGGAACACAACGAGCTCAGTCCCACGTGGCTCGCCGAGCAGAGCGGGCAGATGGGTGCCGGCGGGGATCCCGCGGCGCAGCCCCGATGGGTCGGGATGGGCAGGACACCGCAGGTGTCGTTCACCGTCCGGGCGGCGGAGCCGGACCTGGGGCAGGCCGATCTCTACGCGATGACCGACTCGGCGGACGTACGGGAATGGACGGTCGCGCTGCTCGTCGACGGCCGACGGATCGACGTCTCCGGCGTGACCACGTTCAACCCTCTCGACCGCGGCGGCGACGCCACATGGTGGTGGATCGGCGGCATCGCCGTACTGCTCCTGACCGTCGGGACCGTGCTGTGGTGGTGGTCGCGGCGCGGTCGGTCCGGAGCGGGCACGGCACCCGACGGGGGTCCGGCGTCGGATGCCCGCGACCGACGCGTGGGGCGCGACCGCTGATCCGACGGGTCGGGCGGCGGCTTGACCGGGTCGCCGCCCGACGACCGGTGATCTCAGATCAGCGCGAGCCTGCGAGCCTCGGCGAGCGCCTCGACCCGGCTGTGCACGCCGAGCTTGGTGAACAACGACTTCAGGTAGCTGCGAACGGTGCTCTCGGTGAGGAAGAGGTCCCGTGCCATCTCCCTGGTCGACCGGCCGTCGGCGATGGCGCACAGCAGCTCGTACTCCCGGGGCGACAGGACCTGGAGTGCCGACCGCCCGTCCCCGCGAACCGGGTCACGGAGACCCAGCCTCGGGTCGACGAACGGCACGTCCTCGGCCAGGACGGCCCGCAGGGCTTCGACCAGCAGGCGGCTGTCCTTGTACACGACACCGTCGGCACCTGCGGTGAGGGCGGCCTGAACCGGTTCCGGTTCCTCGGTCGCGGTGTGCAGCAGGACGCGGGTGTCGGGCGCCACTCCCTTGATCGCGGCGGGCATGCCCGGTGCATAGTTCCCGTGCATGCGGAGGTCGAGCAGGACCACGGCCGGACGTATCCGCTCCACCTGTGTGATCGCCATCGGTCGCTCGGTCGACGACCCGATCACCGTGAGGTCCGTGGTGGCCGCGAGCAGTGCCGTGACCCCGTCGGCGACCACGGGGTGGTCGTCGACCACGAACACCCCGGCCCTGCCGTCGGTCCTCGTCACCGGGTGTCAGACCGGGAGCCGGAGGCGGAGCGCGGTGCCGTCCTCGACGTCCCGGAGCGAGATCTCGCCGCCGTTCTGCTCGGCCTCGCGCCGCATGGATGCCGACCCCCATCGGTTCCCGCCGTCGGGCACCGCGGACAGGCCGGGTCCGGTGCCGACACCGCGACCGTCGTCGAGGACGACCAGGGTGACGGTCTCCGGTGAGTAGGTCAGTGTCACCACCACCCGGGTCGCGCCCGCGTGGCGCTCGATGTTGTACAGCCCCTGCCGGGCACAGGTGAGGACAGCAGCCTCCTGCCGGGCAGTCAGCCGACGGGCGAAGCCGCGGACGACGAGCCGGACGTCGAGGGAGCTGCGGGACCGCAGGTCCACCAGGTCACGCTCGATGGCGGCCGGGACCGCTTCGGCGGGGTCGGCAGGTGCCGCCGCAGCCAGAATCTCCCGCATGCGGTCCGAGGCGGCCAGGACCTGGTCGGAGATCGTGTCGAGGGTCCTGCGGAGCTCGGCGGCGTCGTCGCCGTGCAGTGCCCGCGCCCGTTGGGTTCCGGCGGCGATCGCGAACAGCAGGGGCCCGATCTCGTCGTGCAGCGCCCCGGCGAGGTGCTGGCGTGCCGCCCCGGCACGCCGGGTCTCCGATTCCGGATCGGGTGCGTGGGCTCCCTTCCGGCGGACGTCGCCGAGTCCGGCCGAGGTGGCTCGTGCGCCGCATCGCCGGGCGTGCCGTCCGTACTGTCCGGTGACGATCGATGTGTTCGGCGTGGCGGCGACACTGCCGTTGACTGCGCACATATCCGGTTAACGAGCTGGGTCGCCCGAAGTCCGCAGAATCACCCGAACGCGAGAAAAACACCCGCACCTGCGGAGTCGTAGGGCCGCTATCAGGCTGCGAACAGAAGCCCGACCGCGCCGACGGTCAGCGCCACCATCGCTGTGAGCATCGGGAACTGGGTCCGTACGGCGGCGCCGGACGGATACATCCGCACGGCGCGATCGTGGGCGGCGAGCGATGCGACGAGGTGGCCGCCCACGATCGCCACCAGCTGGACGACCATGATCCCGACCGGCTCCGCCCATCGGTAGTCGATCGTCCATCCGGCGGTGCCGAACAGGTCGAGTCCGGTCTGGAAGGGGTCGGAGGCCAGAATCAGGGTCTGCTGGCCGTCGAACAGCAGCAGGCTGGCGTAGTGGGCGACCGCGTAGCCGGCCGCGATCGGGACGAGAGTGCTGGCGAACGCGGTGGGCCCCGGCCGGTGGCCCTCGTGTGCCCGCTCCTGGGTGAGCGCCGAGCAGCCGAGCAGGTACAGCACGCCTGCAGCCAGCGTCGTCGCCAGGAGGCCGAGCGTCCCTGCAGCCACGCCGTCGTCGACGGCGGAGACCCACCAGAGCGTTCGGGACAACCCGTCGTAGCCGGTCGAACCGATGAGCACCACGACGACTCCGACCAGCCCGGGTGTCGGCTCGACCCGGTCGAGCCCGTCGAGCGGGCTCCGGAGGCCGAGCCGGCCGTCGGCCAGGCGGCCGAGAGGAGACAGCGCGCCGAGTAGGACGGAGTAGACCTCGAACCCGTCGCACCGGTCGAACCAGGTCCGCCCGTACACGAGCGCGCCCGCCAGCTGGATCACGGCGTACCCGCTCACGAAGGTCGCCACCCACACTGGGTCCGTCCGGCCTGGTGCGACGAGCTCGAGCCAGGCGAACGCGAACAGCCCGGCTGCGGCGGGCCACCGTCCCAGCCGGGGGGAGAGCGTCCTGATCCCGTCGGGCGCGATCCTGAGCAGCCGGGCGAGCACGGCGTGGACCAGTCGCAGTGGGTTCACATAGCGGACGACAGGACCTGCGAGTAGCGACGCCGGCACCAGCCCGGCCCAGAACGTCACATAGAACGCCCACGGCGCGAGATTGTCGGCGGAGTCCGCCGGGCCGAGGAACCCGACGGCCGTCACGGCGGCGACGGCCGTCAACGCCACGATCCGGGCGGCGGTTCTGGTCGCGGGATGGTCGACGACCGCGGTGGCACGGTCGGGCAGCGGGCGTCCGGGCCACGGCGTCCGTGGCCGTCGCCGGAACAGCGACAGAATGACGAAGGACGCGATCAGAGCCGTCCCCGCGGCGGCGGCCGCGGGGCCGAGGGGTACCGGCAGGTCGCTGCGCGTCCCGATCCCGTGAGCGAGGACCATCAGCGGACCTCGATCCGCGCGAGCAGCGCTCCGCTTCCGTGCAGCTCGAACTCGAACGAACCCGGGACGTCGGCGGTGAACCGGACCTCGGCCCGCCGGCCCGGTTGGAGGGCGACGGCCCGGTCGTAGCCGTGCAGGTGGGCCTCGTCCGCCCGGTCAGCGGTCACGACGAGATTGACGGGGGTGCCACGTTCAACGGTGATCCGGGTTGCCCCGCCCTCGACCTCGCCGTCGACGACCCGGAACTCGACACGTTCCTGTGCCCCGGAATCCGATGCGACACCTGCGGCAGTCGGCGCAGGCACCGATCCGCCCGCGTCGGCGGGAGCGGGCAGCCGGCTCGCGCAGCCGCCGACGGCGACGAGCAGTACGACCGCTGTGGCGGTCGCCAGGGACTTCCAGGACGTGATCACCGGGCATTCGCTCCTGAGGGAGGGGAGGGTCGGGGTCTGCGGTGCCGGAGGGCGAGTGCCCCACCGGCGATGCCGAGCAGCGCGACCGCCGCGATGAGCGCTCCGGTGGGGACAGAGCCCGCCGGTGTTCCGTCGGTCCCGGGGCGGGGCACGGCCCGGACCGCGCCGGTCAGCTCGGTGGTGCGGTCGCCGAGCACGACCGGGAGGCTCCATCGTGCAGGCGCATCGGGGGTGACTCCGGGTGGGGCGACGAGCCGCTCGTCGGTCCAGCCGACCGGGCCCGGGCCCGCATAAGTTCGCCATCCGCTGCCGGCTGGAACCGGGTGACCCGCGAGCAGGAGGTTCAGCCGATAGGTCCGGCTGGACAGTTCGGCCTGCCAAGACCCGTCGGCGGTCCGCCGAAGGAACGGTTCGCCGTCCAGGCCCGCGACGGCAACTGGGCCGGTCCCGTGCACAGCCAGGATCGCGCTCGGGCGGGGCCCGGGTGCAACGGTCAGGGAGACGCCGGCCGGCGTCGGGTCGGTCTCGACGCGGAACCCCCCGGTCGGCTGGCGGAGCTCGATCCGACCGCGGACGTCGATTGCGGTTCCGCCGTGGCGCACGGGTACCGACCAGGTGGACAGCACCTGGATGTCTCCCGTCCGCCCGCCCGAAGGCGCCCGCACTCCCGACACCGCGATGCGTGGGTCGTACCAGCGCCACGACACGTCCTGGGACACCGGTGTCCAGCGTGGTGCGGCGTCAGGGGTGACGCCCTTCGGGAGCCGGGTCGGGATGCCCGGCGGGTTGCGCGTCTCGTAGGTGAACGGATGCGCGGCGTCGACCTCGACGCCGGCTGCCGAGACTCGTACGACGTCTCGCCCGTCGGGCGCCGGGACGGTCAGCGGTACCGGCCCCGGGTTCACCACCGCGAGCGCACCGTCCGGGGTGACGGTGACAAGGCCGCCGTCCGTGACGGCGGGTGTGACCGTGTCGAGGACGGCGACGACCGATGGCTCCGCGGCGTCGGCCGGCGGCGCCAGCATCGTCGCAACGGTCGCGCCGAGTACCGCCAGCCCGGCGACGACCCGGGTATGGGACAGGTTCATCCGTGGTGCGCCCCGGAGCCTGGTGCCGGTGCGTTCTCGCCGACCGGGCCCTGCTGGGGCTGGTTGGCGAAGAAGAGCCACGGGTTGGTCGAAATGTCGTGTCCGGCCACCGCGTCGCCGCGCCCCTGTGCAGTTCGCAGGACGTCGATCGAGGTCAGGCACTGGTTCCGTCCGGCGGCACGGTCTCCCTCCCGGTCGGGCCAGATCGACGGGTCGCGGATCAGAACCACGGTCATCTGCCACCAGACCTGCGCGCCGTGGGTGGTCCCGGCGATATGACCGTGGCTCGGGAGCGGTACGACGACGCCCGGCCCCACCGTCGGCACCGCGACCGGCGGACTCACCGGGAGCGCCCCGGGGACGCCGGGAGTACCCGGTAGGTCCGGCACCGGGACCCCGAGGATGGTCCGGCCGGCCTCGCTGACGATCGGGTCGATCAGCACCGCGCTCGGGTGCATCGTGTACGACCCCGGACAGCGTGAGCCCGGTGGTGACGAGAGCGCAGCACACGGTGATGAGCACCCTGATCGGGGTGACGCGCATCGTCGCTCCTTCGCTCGACGGGCGAGGTGGCAGGGGAGCGCCCGCGACCCGCCGACGTTCCCGCGACCGTAGGAAAGAGCCGGCCTTGTCTCCACCCTCATCTGAGGGTGGAGACGTGCTTTCGGTGACTACGGATGTCTCGTCGCGGCCCCGAGATCGCTGAGATTCCTTGCGTCTCCCTGGCTTCCCACTGGTCACGTCCGGGTCCGCCGATACCGCAGGAACGGCGACGCGCTGAGCGCCGCGGACTCTCGTCCTCGTCTCCGAGTAGGCCGGGCCGGGTCGGTACTCGGCCGTCAGTCGGAGGCATCCGCATACCCGGGCGACATCGACTGAGGCTTAGAGAAGGCACGATCGGAGATCGAGAGTGACCAGGTGTCGACGACGGGCTCAGACTGACCCCCTAGCGTCGGCTTGGGATTGACCCCCTCTGCACGACGCTGAGGGGGTGTTGTCGGTGGAGGACTGGGCCGAGATCCGTCGTCTGCATCGGGCCGAGGGTGTCCCGATCAAGGAGATCGCCCGCCGGCTGGGGGTGGCCCGCAACACGGTGCGCTCCGCGTTGCGGGCGCCGGGCCCGCCGAAGCGGGAACGGGGCCCGCGGGGATCGCTGGCGGATGCGGTCGAGCCGCAGGTGCGGGCATTGCTGGCGCAGTTCCCACGCATGCCGGCCACGGTGATCGCAGAGCGGATCGGGTGGGAGCACTCGCTGACCGTGCTCAAGGACCGGATCCGCCAGATCCGCCCCGAGTATGTCGGGATCGACCCGGTCGACCGGGTCGCCTACGCACCGGGCGAGATCACCCAGTGCGACCTGTGGTTCCCCGAGACCACGATCCCCGTCGGCCCAGGCTAGGAACGGGTCCTACCGGTGCTGGTGATGACGCTGGGCTACTCGCGGTTCTTGTCCGCGACGATGATCCCCTCGCGCCAGGCCGGGGACATCCTGTCCGGGATGTGGCAGCTGATCAGCGACGTCGGGCGGGTGACCCGCACGCTGGTCTGGGACCGGGAGTCTGCGATCGGCGGGACCGGGCGGGTCTCGGCACCGGCCGCTGCGTTCGCCGGCACTCTGGCCACCCGGATCCGGCTTGCCCCACCGCGGGATCCGGAGTTCAAGGGGCTGGTCGAACGCAACAACGGCTACTTCGAGACCTCGTTCCTGCCCGGACGTCGCTTCGCCTCCCCAGCCGACTTCAACCACCAGATCGACGACTGGCTGGCCCGGGCCAACACCCGCACCGTCCGAGCGATCGGCGGCCGCCCGGTGGACGTGCTCGCCCACGACTACGCGGCGATGACTCCGCTGCCGCCGCTGGACCCGCCGATCGGGCTGGCCCAGCGGATCCGGCTGGCACGGGACTACTACGTCCGCGTCGATGCCAACGACTACTCCGTGGATCCGCAGATGATCGGCCGGTTCGTCGATGTCGCCGCCTCACCGCGCGAGGTCGTCGTCTACTGCGCCGGCCAGGTCGTCGCCCGTCACGACCGCAGCTGGGCCCGCCACGCGGTGATCACCGACCCGGCGCACCAGCACACCGCCGCGGCGATGCGCCGCGCCCTGGCCCACGACCGCAACACCCGACAGGCCGCAGCACGCCGTCACCTCGACGGCCACCCGGTGACCCTGCGCGCACTGCCCGACTACGACGCCCTGTTCGGTGTCGACTTCGTCTCCACTGCCGAGGAAGCGAGCAGCTCATGACAACCACACCACCGAAGATCACCACCGACCCCGCTGGGAGCTCGGGGCCGGCCGGTCCGGTGCTGGCCGCGGTCCCCGACGGACTGCCGGCGATGATCGCCTACCTGACCCGGGTCCTGAAGACCCCGACCATCGCGGCCAGCTGGGAACAGCTTGCCGCCCAGGCCCGTGAGGAGAACTGGTCGCACGAGGAGTATCTGGGCGCGCTGCTGCAGCGCCAGGTCGCCGACCGCGAGTCCAAGGGCACGGTCATGCGGATCCGCACCGCGCACTTCCCCCAGGTCAAGACCTTGGAGGACTTCAACCTCGACCATCTGCCCTCGCTGCGCCGCGACATCCTGGCCCACCTGGCCACGAGCACGTTCGTCGCCAAGTGCGAGAACGTGATCCTGCTCGGCCCGCCCGGGATCGGGAAGACCCACCTCGCGATCGGGCTCGGCGTCAAAGCCGCCCACGCCGGCTACTCGGTCCTGTTCGACACCGCCAGCAACTGGATCACCAGACTCGCCGCCGCGCACCAGAGCGGCCGGCTCGAGGCCGAGCTGAAGAAGATCCGCCGCTACAAACTGATCATCATCGACGAGGTCGGCTACATCCCGTTCGACCAGGACGCAGCGAACCTGTTCTTCCAGCTCATCGCTTCCCGCTATGAACAAGGCAGCGTCATGGTCACCAGCAATCTGCCCTTCGGCCGCTGGGGCGAGACCTTCTCCGACGACGTCGTCGCCGCAGCCATGATCGACCGCCTCGTCCACCACGCCGAAGTCCTGACCCTGTCCGGGGACTCCTACCGCACCCGCGCCCGACGCGAGCTCCTGGCCAAACACAACCGCGCCAGCAACGACTGACCATCACCACACCACGCCGGGGGTCAGTTCCAATCCGTCGCTACGGGGTCACTCCCAACCCGCCGTTGACAGCAGCGGCATGCGGTTCCCCCATGATCGGGGGGACTGTTTCAAGATCGGTGTTTTCGGCCCGACACGCCGGGCTGAGGTCCGGCGAGATGGGCACGGACAGTGATGACATCGGACCTTGTGGATCCAAGCGAGGGTGACCCGAAGCCTGCTCGGCAGGCGTCGGCGGAGCGGGCCGCTGCGGCGGCGATGGTGGCCGAGGCGAAGGCGCGCGGGCTGGCGTTGACCGGCCCGGACGGCCTGTTGAAGCTCTTTACCAAGAATGTTCTGGAAACGGCGCTGAACGAGGAGATGACCGAGCACCTCGGGCACGACAAGAACCGGGCCGACCCCGGCCGGGAATCCACCAACGTGCGGAACGGGTCCCGCTCGAAGACGGTTCTCTCGGATGCCGCGGGTGACGTGGAGATCGACGTTCCGAGAGACAGGGCCAGCACTTTCGAGCCGCAGATCGTGAAGAAGCGTCAGCGGCGCCTCACAGATGTCGACGAGGTCGTACTGTCGCTGTATGCGAAAGGGATGACGACCGGGGAGGTTTCCGCACATTTCGCTGACATCTATGGGGCGTCAGTATCGAAGGAGACGGTCTCGCGGATCACCGACAAGGTCGTCGCCGAGATGAATGACTGGGTTGGTCGGCCGTTGGATTCGGTGTACGCCGCGGTGTTCATCGACGCTGTCCACGTCAAGGTCCGGGACGGGCAGGTCGCCAACCGGCCGGTCTACGCAGCCATCGGCGTCACCGTGGACGGCTGCAAGGACGTGCTGGGGCTGTGGATGGGCGTCGGCAGTGAGGGCGCGAAGTTCTGGATGAGCGTGCTGGTCGACCTGAAGAACCGCGGCGTGCGTGACGTGCTGTTCCTGGTCTGCGACGGCCTCAAAGGACTCCCGGAGGTCGTGGCCAACGTGTGGCCGCAAACCATTGTCCAAACCTGCGTCGTGCACCTGATCCGAAACACTTTCCGGCTGGTGGGTCGACAGGACTGGGACGCGGTGAAGCGCGACATCAAACCAATCTATGCCGCGCCCAACCCGAATGCAGCACTTATCGCTATGGATGAGCTCGACGAGAAATGGGGCCGTAAGTACGCGGCGATGATCCGGCTATGGCGCAACGCGTGGGAAGAGTTCGTGCCGTTCTTGGACTACGACGTCGAGATTCGAAGGGTGATCTGCTCTACGAATGCGATCGAATCGCTTAACGCCCGCTACCGGCGCGCGGTGCGGGCGCGTGGTCATTTCCCCACTGAGCAGGCTGCGATGAAATGCTTGTATCTTGTGACTCGCAGCCTGGACCCGACCGGGACGGGCCGCACGAGGTGGACGATGCGTTGGAAGCCCGTGATCAACGCGTTCGCCATCACGTTCGGTGACCGCTGGCCGGGAGCCGAGACCTACTGAGCAACGACGCCGAAACACCGATCACGAGACAGGCCCCAGGTCGCTGCTGCGGAGCTGTTCGGTCCGGCCCTCGACGGCGCGCAGCGAACAGCAGGGAACCCGTTAGCCATGCTCGCCGCCGTCAGGTGGACGGGCAGGCGTCGGCTCGGACCTGTCGTACGGGTGCGCCCGCCGCAGCAGGTCAACGCGGTACGCAGCAGACTATGACCGCATTCGCGGAACTACAGTCGATACGAAGCCGAAGTAGCGGCAGTGTGCCGTAGTGAATCGCAGTCCGACGAAGGAGTCGCAGTGAGCACCGTGTACGAGTCCCTGTACATCGGCGGGGAGTGGGTCGCCCCGTCCTCGTCGCGCACCATCGAGGTCGTCTCCGCCAGTACGGAGGAGGTCATCGGTCGGGTTCCCGAAGCCGTCGAACGGGACGTCGACGCCGCTGTCGCAGCCGCTCGTGCCGCGTTCGACGACCCGTCGGGCTGGGCGACGTGGGCGCCCGCGGACCGGGCCGCGGTGATGGAGCGGCTCGCCGATGAGCTCGACGCCCGCGCGCCCGAGATGGCTCGTCGGGTGGCGTCGCAGAACGGCATGCCGATCTCGATCGCCACCCAGCTGGAGGGCGTCTTCCCGCAGGTGCTGTTGCGCTACTACGCCGGCCTGATCCGCAGCACCGAGCTCGACGAGGTCCGCGACGGAGTCATGGGCGGGCGGATCCGGGTGACCCGCAAGCCGATCGGGGTCGTCGCCGGGATCGTGCCGTGGAACTACCCGCAGACCCTCGCCGCGTTCAAGCTCGGGCCGGCGCTCGCGATGGGCTGCACGATCGTGCTCAAGCCCAGCCCGGAGACCGTCCTCGACGCGCAGCTGTTCGCCGAGGCGGCGGCCGCCGCCGGCCTCCCGGCGGGCGTGGTGAACATCGTGCAGGGCGGTCGGGACACCGGCCAGTACCTGATCGAGCACCCGCAGGTCGACAAGGTCGCCTTCACCGGGTCGACGGCGGCGGGTCGGACCGTCGCCGAGACCTGTGCGCGGCTGCTGCGTCCGGTCACCCTCGAGCTGGGTGGTAAGTCGGCGGCGATCGTCCTCGACGACGCCGATCTCGCGTCGAACCTGGAGAGCCTGTTCGGTGCGACGCTGCTGAACAACGGTCAGACCTGCTACCTGGGTACGCGCATCCTCGCGCCGTCGTCGCGCTACGCCGAGGTCGTCGACACCCTGACTGGGTTCGCGCAGAGCCTCCAGGTCGGTGACGCGCTCGACGAACGGACGCAGATCGGGCCGGTCGCCTCGGCTCGGCAGCGGGACCGGATCGAGGGCTACATCGCCAAGGGCACCGGCGAGGGGGCTCGCATCACGGCCGGTGGCGGGCGTCCGGCGGGGCTCGACCGGGGCTGGTTCGTGGAGCCGACCGTGTTCGCCGACGTCGACAACCGGCACACGATCGCCCAGGAGGAGATCTTCGGACCGGTGTTGTCGGTGATCTCCTACTCCGACGTCGACGATGCGGTCCGGATCGCGAACGAGTCCGACTTCGGTCTCGGTGGCAGTGTGTGGACCTCGGACCCGGAACGGGGGGAGGCGGTCGCGGCCAGGGTCCAGACCGGGACGATCGGCATCAACGCCTACCTGCCGGATCCGGCCGCACCCTTCGGTGGTGTCAAGCAGTCCGGTCTGGGTCGCGAGCTCGGCCCTGAGGGGCTCGCCGCCTACCAGGCGCTGAAGTCCATCTACCTCGCGCCGTGAGACCGACGGCCGCCGCCCGGCCGGTCCGGCGGCCGGGCACGGGGGTCGGCCGCCCGTTCGTGGGTCCTGCGGCAGGAATGCGGACCTGATCGTCCGACCGGTCCGCAGACGCCATGGTCGGCGATGATGGGCGTGACGCCGACGCACGGAGGTAGGCCCATGCCCCTCGACTCCGCGATCCCGCCCCACCTGCGTGAGCCCCGTAACCGTGAGTCGTGCACCCCGGACGGATACCACCCGCCTTACCCGTCGTTCTCGGGGTGGACCGCACCGGACGTCGGGCAGGTGGTGATCGCGTTCCTCGGCGCGCAGGGTGCGGGGCGCGCCGACGATCTCGGCCCCGCCCTGAGAGGCGCGGACGGGCCCCGGCACCACGACCGGGCGGTCACCGCCGAGCGGGACGACCGCCCGGCGGAGACCGTCGTCGCCGCGTACTGGACCGACCCGCTCGCCTTCGAGCGCTGGTTCGACGCCCACCGGGAGGCGTGGCCGTCCCCGGCCGACGGTGGTCGATGGATCGAGGCGGTCCGGCCGTCGGTCCGTCGGCTGGAGACGATCGCGGGAGCGCGCAGCCGGCCCGAGGGTGTGGCCGTCGTCGCCGAGCGGTTCTCGGATCCGATCGTCGAGCACGGCTACTGGGGCAGCATGCGCGACCGGATGCCGGCATCGGCGACGGAGGCCCTGGACAACCCGTTCACCCCCTGGGCGACCGTCATGGACGACCGCGTCCGGGTGCGGGGACGGGGGAGCGTGTGCCTGATCCGGTCCGGCCAGGACTGGTCCGACACCGGCGACGACGAACGCAGGACCTACCTCCACGCGATCGCGCCGCGCCTGCACGAGGGCATGGACCATCTCGCAGGTCCCGGCGGTCCGGCCGCGGGCTGCCTGAGCAACCGCTTCCTCACCGTCGTCGACGACGACGGCGCCCCCGTCGAGCGCACCTACGGGCTGGGCTGGTGGCGCACGATGGCCGACCTGGAGCGATGGTCGTCGTCGCACCGCACCCACCTGGCGATCTTCGGTGCGTTCGGCCGTGCGGTCCGGGAGCAGGGCGGTCGGAGCGCTCTGCGGCTCTATCACGAGGTCGCCGTCGCGGCGCCGCACGAGCAGTGGTTCGAGTACGCCGACTGCGTCCCGGGGACCGGGTTGCTCGCCGGAGCCCCGGTCAGCTCTCGGTGACTGCGGCCAGCTCCCGGGCTGTCCGCTCCCGTACCCGGTGGGACAGCTCGGCGGCGAGGGCGTCGGCGTCGAGGCACTCCGGGCAGGGGTGCCACCGTCGCTCGCCCGAGGCGATCCGTTCGGCCACCGGGGCCAGTGGGAGCAGCTCTCCGGGGGCAGGGGTCCATGACCGTAGGCATCCGTCGTTGCTGCAGCGGAGGGTGGCGTCGGCGCTGTCCATCAGTCGTCCTCGATCACGGTGGGTCGGCTCGGTCGGACACCCGGGCCTGCACGTCGTCGTAGCCAGGTCGGGGGTCGCCCGCACTCGTCGGAGATCCGCTGCCAGCTCCAGCCCGCTGCCCGGCGGTCGGCGAGGTACGCGTCGAGATCGGCGAATCCGTGCGCATCGCAGATGCGGCGGGCCTGTTCGGCGGCCGCGGTCCGCACGGTGACGTGCGGGGTGAGTGCGACGCCGTGCCGTTCCATCGCGGCCGTGACGGCGTACCGGCTCATGCCGACCTCCTCGGCGATCGCCCGGACCGAGCGGTGCTCGACGAGGTGGCGTCGGCGGAGGAAGGCCCCGACGTCGTCGAACCCGTGAATGCGGCGGGCGAGCCCCGCGTCGTACCGCGGCGGACGCGGCCCGGAGACCATCTCGGCCACCTCGTGCGCGGTGTCCGGGTCGACCGTCGGCAGGTGCCGGCTGAACCAGTCCTTGTGCAGCCCGGCGGCCCGGCTCAGCCCGGCCAGGCTCCCGCCGTCGGCGAGATGGCCTCGCACGAGATCCCCGACGTCGGCGAACCCGGCGTCCTGGGCTGCGCGCTTCGCCACCGCACGCAGTCGGGCGACCGACGCCCGGCTTGCAGCCTCCTCACGTACCCCGGGCGGGATCGAGGCGAGGGTCAGCAGGGTCTTGCGTCGGCGCTGCTCGGGCTGGCGGCGTCCGCGAGCAGCGGAGGCCGCGAGCCGGGAGAGCTCCCCGGTTGCAGCCGATCGCTGCCCGATCTCGCACCCGGCCCGCACGGCGGCGTCGTCCCGGCGGCGTCGTTCCATGGCACGGGCCCGTCGCTCCCGGGTGGCCCGGCCTTCGAGCGGCTGACTCCGTTCCAGCCCGAAGGCGGCCCGGTAGCCGGCCCGGTCCCAGCCGTGTGCCCGCAGGTGGGCGCCCACCGAGCGGAACCAGTCGCCACACAGATGGCACCGGGCGTGCTCGCCGTCGATCCGCATGACGCCGATCGGGACGTGGAACACCGTCCCGTCGGCGAGCCGCCCGAGCGGGCGGGAGCTACGGACATCGCTGTCGAATGCGGCCTCCGACATCACACCCCCTGACTAGTCGCAGTGAGACTAGTCAGGGGTGGTGTGCCTGTCACGAGGTCGGGACGCCGCGTCTCACCAGACGCGGTAGGGGAGGAACTTCCCGTTCAGGGTGATCACGACGCGGTCGCCCTTCGGGTCGGCGACCCGTGCCATGGCGAGCTCGAAGTCGATGGCCGAGACGATCCCGTCGCCGAACTCCTCCCGGACCAGCTCGGACACGGTCGAGCCGTAGACCTGGACGACCTCGCCCAGCCGGTAGACCAGCGGGTCGCTCGGGTCGACGGCGGCCGTGCCCCGCTCGGGCGGCAGGGTCAGTGCCTCGAGCTCCAGCAGGTCTCCGGCCGCGGCGGCCTGCTCCGTGGTCAGTGTCTGCTGGCCCGGCAACGCCGAGGTCGACCACTCGGTGGAGCGGCCCAGCGCCGTCGCGATCGTGCCCCGGCGCAGCCCGAGGCGCTTCTTCGCCGCGAGTACGGATCGCCGGGCGTCGAGTCGGGTGGACACCGGATCAGCCCTTCGCGCTGTAGGAGTGGGCACCGGTACCGGCCAGTCGCCCGCCGTCGACGATGAGGTACTCGTCGCGGATGGGGGTGCCGGCGAAGAACGACTCCAGGATCTCCCGGGTGCCGTCGGCGTAGCGGGTCTGCGCGGACAGCGTCGAACCGGAGATGTGCGGGGTCATGCCGTGGTGCGGCATGGACCGCCAGGGGTGGTCGGCGGGGGCGGGCTGCGGGTACCAGACGTCCCCGGCGTACCCGGCGAGCTGCCCGCTTTCCAGTGCGCGGACGACCGCGTCCCGGTCGACGATGAGGCCCCGGGCGGTGTTGACCAGATAGGCGCCGCGCCGCATCGAGGCGAGCAGGTCGTCGTCGAACAGGTTGCGGGTCTCGTGGTGCAGCGGGGCGTTGATGGTGACGACGTCGCAGTGCGGCACCATCGACCGGGCGTCGGGGTGGTAGGTCAGGTTCAGCTCCTGCTCGACCTCGGCGGGGAGCCGGTGCCGGTCGGTGTAGTGCAGGCGCATGTCGAACGGCGCGAGCCGACGTAGCACGGCCAGGCCGATCCGGCCGGCGGCCACGGTGCCGACGTCCATCCCCTCGACGTCATAGGCGCGGGACACACAGTCGGCGATGTTCCAGCCGCCGTCGCGGACCCACTGGTGGGACGGAAGGTAGTTGCGCACCAGCGACAGGATCATCATCACCACGTGCTCGGCGACGCTGATGCTGTTGCAGTAGGTCACCTCGGCGACCGTCACGCCGTGCGCGATCGCCGCGTCCAGGTCGACGTGGTCCGAGCCGATCCCAGCGGTCAGAGCCAGCTTGAGGTTCGGGGCCTTCGCGATCCGCTCCGCGGTCAGGTAGGCGGGCCAGAACGGCTGGGAGATCACCACATCGGCCTCGGGGAGGAGCCGCTCGAACTCCGAGTCGGGGCCGTCCTTGTCCGAGGTGACGATCAGTGTGTGGCCGAGGCTCTCCAGGTATCCGCGAAGGCCCAGCTCGCCCGAGACGCTGCCGAGCAGAGCTCCCGGGGTGAAGTCCCTCGCCGACGGGGTCGGCACGGTCTGACCGTCGGGGTACTGGTCGAGATGAGGCAGCCCGTCGCGCGCGTAGTCGGTCGGGTAACCGTCGACCGGGTCGTCGTAGAGCACGCAGAGAACGGTGGCCATGACTCCTCCTCGAGTCCGAGTATGTTCTGTGTTCACGGTGGTACAGCGAGGAAGTAGCCGCAACAGCGTCGAAATGAGGCCTGGCGATGGGATGATCGACGATCTCGATCGCCGGTCGGGCGGCTAGGCTCGTGGAATGGCCGGCGATGTCCAGCTGCGGCAGCTCGAGTACCTCGTCGCGCTCGCCCGGGAGCGGCACTTCGGGCGGGCCGCGGAGTCGTGTCACGCCGGACAGTCGACGCTCTCGGCGGCGTTGCGGGCCCTGGAGCGTCAGCTCGGCGTGACGATCGTGCACCGCAGCCACCGCTTCCAGGGCTGCACGGCCGAGGGGGAGCGGGTCGTCGGGTGGGCGCACCGCATCCTCGCCGAACGCGACGCCCTGCGCGACGACCTGGCCCGCATGCGGGAAGGGCTGTCGGCAGTCGTCCGGATCGGCGCGATCCCGACCGCGGTACCGGCGACCGCCGCGCTCACCGCCGCCTGGACCGAAGCCCATCCGCGGGCCGGGGTCCGGGTCGAGGTCCTCTCCGCACGGGAGATCGATCGCAGGCTCGCCGAGTTCGAGCTCGACGCCGGGCTCACCTACCTCGCGCCGGGCGAGGACGGGGTCTCGGTGCTCCCGCTGTACCGCGAGCGCTACCTGTTGCTTGGGCCCGCGGACAGTTCGTTCGCCGACCGCGACAGCCTGGGGTGGGGCGATGTCTCCGGTGTCGAGCTGTGTGCGCTGACCACGGGGATGCAGAACCGCCGGCTCGTCGACGAGGCCGTTCGCGCTGCCGGGGGTGAGCCCCGGATCGTGGTGGAGACCGACACCGTGGCCGCCGTCTACGCCCACCTCGCGACGACCCGGTGGTCGGCGGTGATCGCCCACACCTGGCTGCGGGCCTTCGGGGATCCGGACGGGATGCGGGCGTTGCCCATCGAGGCCGCGGACCCGCGGCCGACCGTGGGTCTGCGGCTCGGTGACCATGGGCCGGCCTCGTACGTGGCGCGTGCGCTCCTCGACGCGGTAGCGGCCGCGGGTGTTGCCACCGAGCTCGACGGAGCCTGGGATGTCGCGCCCTCGGTGGATCGGCCGACGGTGCCGAGATGGGCAGGCCTCCGGGCCTCCGTGCGTGGCTTCCGTCCGCTGAGGCGTTGTTATCGTCGGCATCGAGCCGCACACGCGGAGAAGATTGTCCGTTACGCGGGCCCCGGCCGGGCGCGGAGGGGAAGTCGGCGATGGCTACGGAGGAGCACGCTCGGGTGGCGGCCCTGCAAGGTGCCGAGGCCAAGGCGTCCACGTTGTTCGACGAGGTGGTCGGGTGAGCAGCTGTATCACCACGTCCTGGGGCTGATCGCCGAAGCGGGGTGGGAACACCCGGAGACGCACGCCGGGCACCTCGTGGGCGAGTTCCCGCACGAGCGGATCGACGGTGAGGAGCGAGGTAGCTACATCACCGCAGGGAACAGCGCGCCGCTGCGTCGCGTGTCGCCGTCGGGGAAGATGTGTCACTGGATTCTGGAGATCCACATCGTCGACTCCGGGCGGGGGTTCGGGGGGTTCCACGACCAGCTCCTCGACATCTGACCTGCTCGATCGGGTCGACGAGCGGCATGGGCCTAGGATCGCGCGGCATGGTGCAGTACCGGGTCAACGCTGCTGCTCTAATGGTGGGTGTCGGTGAGGACGCTTTCCGCCGGTGGATCTCGAGGGGCGGCCTTCCGTCCGATCTCGACACGGGCGGCCGCATGGTGGTCGACGGGGCGGACCTCGCCATGTTCCTGCGCGACCACCCGGGTATCAGCCTCGACGACTCGAGGCCGGGGGACAGGTCGGCGCGCAACCACATGGTCGGGCTCGTGACATCGGTCGTCAGCGACCTGGTCATGGCCCAGGTGGAAATCCAGGCCGGCCCGCACCGTGTCGTGTCGGTGATGAGCAGCGAGGCCGCCCGCGAGCTCCACCTCGAACCGGGGTCGTTGGCCGTCGCTGTCATCAAGTCGACGGACGTCATCATCGAGACGCCCACCGGCGGATAGGGTCCCAGGGCAGCTCTGCTCGCAGGGGACGCCGAGCATGCACTGCCCGGGTACCGAACACCTGACCCGCTCCACACCAGGCGCCGACGTGGCTGAGGGGATCCGATCTCCCTACGGTCGGCCGACGCCGCGGCGGAGTCCGGGCGCACGAGCCCGGCCGGGTGACGGACGCCGATGTGTGGTGCGCCGTCGGCTGACGACGCACCACACCTCGTGGTCAGCCCGGGAAGTTCCCCGGCTTCTCCTCGAAGATAATCGTCTTGTTCTCCAGGTACGGCAGCAGGCCGTCGACGCCGCCCTCCCGGCCCGTCCCGGACTGCTTGAACCCGCCGAAGCCGATACCGAAGTCCGTCCGGAAGTTGTTGTGCCCGACCGTCCCCGCCCGCAGGCGGCCGGCCACCTCCCGCGCGCGGTCGGCGTCGTGGGTGAACACCGCGGCGTTCAGCCCGTAGATCGTGTCGTTGGCGATCCGGATCGCGTCCTCCTCGTCCTCGGCCGGGATCACCGACAGGACCGGACCGAAGATCTCCTCCTGGGCGATGGACCAGGAGTTGTCGACCCCGGCGAACACCGTCGGCTCGATGAACCAGCCCCGGTCGAGGCCCTGCGGGCGGCCCCCGCCGGTCACCAGGCGCGCACCCTCGGCCTTGCCCTGGGCGATGAAGCCCTCGACCCGGTCGCGCTGGCGCTCCATGGCCAGCGGGCCCATCTGGGTGTTCGCGTCGAACGGGTCGCCGACGCGGACCTGGGAGAACGTCCCGGCCAGGGCGTCGGCCATCTCGTCGTGCCGTCGTCGCGGTACGACGATGCGGGTCAGCGACGAGCAGACCTGGCCCGACAGGAAGCACTCGGCGCCGGACAGGCTCGCCGCGGCCTCGGCGAGGTCCATGTCGTCGAGGATGACCGCCGCGGACTTGCCACCGAGCTCGAGGGTGTAGCGGCCGATGCGCTCGCCCAGGATCGAGGCGATCCGGCGTCCCGCCGCGGTGGAGCCGGTGAAGGCGATCTTGTCGACCCGCGGGTCGCGGACCAGCGACTCGGAGACCTCGCGGTCGGCGGTGAGGACGTTGAGGACGCCGGCGGGCAGGCCGACCTTCTCCGCGATCTCGGCCATGATGTACGGCGCGCCCGGCGCCTCGGGCGAGGCCTTGAGCACCACCGTGCAGCCGGCGAGCAGTGCCGGTGCCAGCTTGTAGGCGATCAGCGTCATGGGCGCGTTCCACGGGATGATCGCGCCGACGACCCCGACCGGCTCGCGGGAGATCATCCCGTACCGGCCGCCCGCGGTCGGCGTCGCCGGCTCCTCGAACGCGAAGGTGTCGGCCAGGTCGGCGTAGAACGCGTACGCGTCCGGGACGCCGCCGATCATGGCCTGGGCCGCGCCCAGGACGATGCCGGACTCGCGCGGCCAGACCTCGACGACGTCGGCGGTGCGCTCCCGCACGGCCTCGCCGATGGCGCGCAGGAACTCCGCGCGCCGGGCATGACCCATCGTCGGCCAGGGGCCGTTGTCGAACGCGTCGCGGGCTGCCGTGACGGCCCGGTCGACGTCGGCGTCCTGGGCCTCCGGGACCTGGTAGTAGACCTGTTCGGTGGCGGGCTCGATCACCGAGATCGTGCTGGACGAGGACGGGGTGACCCACTCGCCGCCGATGAAGAACCTGTCGAGCGCCTTGAGCGGTGCCCGGGTGTCACTGGTGATGCTCATCGAGTGTCGGACCTCCATTGGTCGACGTCGCTCGTGGCAGGCGGCGGGGTCGCCCACGTGCCGCCCGGTGGCAGCTCCGAGAGTGACAGCCCGGTGACAACTTCGCTAGTGCGGCTCCGATGCACGATCTTCTCCGAGCATGCGGAATCGACTGGAGATCTCCTCAGCCCGCGGTGATGCTCTGCAAGGCTCCTGGGACCAGACCGACGGCTGGTGCAGCCGGTTTACCGAGTCGCCTCGACCCGGGCGGTGGAGCTGATGGGGAGGGTCCGGGAGCACTCGAACAGCCCCGAGTGATCAGCGGTGACCCATCATCCCGCCGGACGCATCTGATCGCGGGACCACGGCAGTCCAACGTCTGTCGATCTCGGTCAGGCGGACCTTGCGATCCAGACACTCTCCCAGCGCATCCTCGGTGAAGGCCTCGGCGAGAGGTCCCGAGCGAGTCACTCTGCCGTCACGCAGAAGAAGCGCGTGGGATGTCGTGCGGGGGATCTCTTCGACGTGATGAGTCACGAGCACCGTGGTCAAGGCCGGATTGATCCTGGGAAGCTCCTCCAGAGCTGCGACAAGATCCTCGCGGGCCGGCATGTCCAGGCCGGCGAATGGCTCGTCAAGGATGAGCAGCGCCGGATCGGCCATGAGGGCCCGCGCCAGTCGGACGCGAGCGCGCTCTCCCTGTGAACAGGCTCGGATGGATCGCTCACGCAGGTAGCCGCAACCCACGAACTCCAGCCAGCGGCGCGCGCCCCTGGACGTCATCGTCGTAGTAGCTCCACAGAGGAAGAACCGTCCCGGTGTGCCCCGTCAGCACGACGGTCTCGGCCGTGCACCTCTCTTCGTCCGGCAGTCGTTGTTTGGTCGTCACGAGGCCCACGTGCTTGCGGAGTGATCGGAGGTCGACCCGTCCCATCCGGTGTCCCAGTACGGTCGCGTGACCGCTGCTGGAGAAAGTGGTCCCGCTCGCTACCCGCATGATCGTTGTCTTCCCGGCCCCGTTTCGGCCGAAGACCACCCAGTGCTGCCCGTACTCGGCTCGCCAGTCGATGTCCTGCACGAGTGGCACCAGTCGGCGGCGGACCGTGACGCCGGCCAGCTCGATCGCCGGCCCGTCATACCGGGGGCCGATGTCGCCGGGCTTTCCCATCCGTCACTCCCTCGCGCCGTGGGCTGCCGTCGCCATGGACTCGGGGCGTCGCACGCCGAACTGGATGACTGCAATCGAGCCGACCCCGAGGAGCGCCGCGATGAGGAAGGCGGCGGGGAAGCCGAGCAGCACTGCGACCAACCCCGCGATCGGGCCGGCGACCATGATACCGAGGTCCCAGAACGAGATCATCACACCGACGCTCGTCCCTAGATTCATCGATTTCGCCCGGCGCACAGTCATCGACACTGTCGCCGGATACGTGAGTGCGACGCCCGCGCCGACGACGGCCACGCCCAGGACGGAGAGGTTCGAAGGTGGTAGCAACGCAAGAGCTACCAGACCGATGACCTCGCCGGCCACTGCGATCTGTCCGATCCGCGCTCCACCGAAACGGTCGACCATCGGGCTGCCGACGGCTCGAACGATCAAGAAAACAATTGCGAAGACGGCAAGTGCGTAACCGGCGGCCGCGACTTCGGCATCGCTCAGGAACAGCACGACCATTGCGGCGATGGTGCCGTACCCGAAGCTCGACAATCCGAACGCGATACCGGGGGCGACAGCTGCGTGAGGAACGAGCGTCCGGATGCCGAGGAGCTGACGGAGCGGACGAGTCTGCGTCACGGGCTCTCTGTCCTGCGCGAGGGTTGTCGACACCAGGACCGCGGACAGGAGGCCGAGTCCCGATACGAGTAGCCAGACTGTCGTGTAGCCGCCCGTCGGGACCGTCAATGAGGCCACGAGGGGGCCTATCGCCAGGCCACCCCACATCGAAAGGCCGAACCAGCCTGCGACGCGTCCACTTCGCTCCGGTGGGGTCCGTCGCAGCACCCAGGGTAGGGCGAGTTCAGGCGGTTGAAGCATCCATCTCGACGAGCTCGGCGAATATCTCGGAGGGCTTCCTCCAGTTGTGGATCTTAGAGAGTGTTTGAGAAGGTCATGTTGAGGGTGTGACTACGTACTTCTGCTGGCGTCGCGGGTTCGCCGCGGGCGATGCGGCGGGTGATGGTGTTGATCGCCGCCCAGCGGATCATGGCCTCGGACACTGCGGGGTGGCGTTCGTAGTCCCGGGCCAGGCGGCGGTGCGCGGTGAGCCAGGCCAGGGTCCGTTCGACCACCCAGCGCCGCGGGAGGACGGCGAATCCGCGCTGCTCAGGCGGCTTGCGGACGACCTCGACCGTCGTCTGCAGGATCGTAGTCGCCCAGTCGAGCAGGCGTCCGGCGAACCCGGCGTCGGCGTAGACGAACCGCACCCGGGTGCGCAGGTCCAGCTCGGACAGTACGGTCGCCGCGGCGGAGAGCTGCGTGTGCTTGGCCGGGACCGGGGTCTGGGCCAGCACGGCGCCGCTGGTCTGGTCGATCATCGAGACCAGGTGTGGCTGCCCGTCAGGGGTACGGGCGCCACGTACGGTCTTGCCGTCCGGCGCCCACACCCGCCGTTGCTCTCGACGCGGCCGACCGGTGTCGGTCGGGCGCTCGGCAAGCTGTGCGCTGGTCCAGGCGTGCAGAGCGGACTCCAGCGCGACGGGGTCGAGTTGCTGGAGCAGCCTGCGGATCGTGGACTCGTGGGGCACCACCAGTACGGCGTGCTGCGGGTCGATGCCGAGCCGGTCGGCGAGTTCGACCAGCAGGCCGACACCGACGTCCCGGGTGTGTTCGGCGATCGCGGTGGATGAGCGGGCACCGGCCAACACCGCGCACGGTCCCGGTGGCCGTGGGCACGGCTCCGCGACGCGGGCACGCGTCCCGGAGCGGATCACGCTATTATCCCTGACGTGTCATCAGATCATGACGCTTCGGGCGGCGGCGGCAAGGAAGCGGGCCTCGCCTTCGACGCGCTCGCCGATCCCGTCCGCCGGGAGATCTTGACGGTGCTCGCCGAGCAGGAGGAGTGCAGCGCCGGAGACCTCGCCGAGCGCATCACCTCCGTCGGGCGCACCGCGGTGTCCACCCACCTGCGGGTGCTGCGCGTCGCGGGGCTGGTCACCGAGCGACGCTCGGGCCGGTTCCGCTACTACGCGATCGATCCGCACGGCGCGGCGGCCGATGTGATCGCCCTGCTGCGGGCGTTGTTCCAGTCGACCCTCGACGAGGTGGGGGCGGCGGTGGAGGATCAGGGCATGACGTATCGGGCCGACGCGACCGGATGACCGGCGTGTCGTCACATCGGCGCTGACCGTGGGGTCGATCGCGCTCGCGGTCGAGAGGTTCGCCGCCGCGGCCCCGACGGTGGTCTTCGACCGGTTCGGCACCGAGGGCGCCGGCTGGCTGTTCGACGCGGTCTGCGACCGGGTCGCCGTCGGTGCCCCGGTCGCGCTGCGCGCACCGATCGCCGGCGGGCCCCCGGTAGACGTGCTGGGCCGGATCAGCGACCTGCGTGTCTCCCGGGCCATCACCATCACCCACGACCAGCCCTGGCGGGGCCGCATCCGGCTGCGGTTCGACGACGCGCCCGGTGGGACCCGTGTCCGGCTCGACGCCGAGATCGACCGCCGTGGGCTGGAGTGGCTGATGCGTCGCCGCGGCCATCCGCTGCCCGAGGGCCCCGCCGACGGACCGCGGATCGGGGTGATCACCAGCCGCTCCGGGTCGGGCAGCCTGTTCGCCTCGGCCGTGGGGAACGTGGCCGCGCTCGCCGTCGAGGAGATCGACGCCTCGGGCGGGATCGGGGGGCGGCCGCTGGAGCTGCTGGAGGCCGACGACGCCACCGACCCCGGCACCGGGGCCCTGGAGGCGATGCGGCTGGTCCGGGCCGGCTGCCGCACGATCTTCCTGATGACGACCTCGGCGACCTACCACGCCGTCTCGGCCGCCCTGTCCGGGCAGGACGTGCTGGTCGTGCACACCAACATGAACGAGGGCGGCGGGGAGTCCCGTCTGCGGATCCGGCTGGGGGAGCGGCCGGCCACCCAGCTCGCGACGGCGGCCCGTCCGGTCATGCGTGCGGCCGGCGGCCGGCGCTGGTTCCTCGCGGGCAACGACTACGTGTGGCCCCGGTCGGTCAACGCCGTCGCCCGCGAGATCCTCCCCGGCCAGGGGGCGGTGCTGGTCGGGGAGGGGTACGCCCCCCTCGGTGGCGGGGACGTCACCCCGCTCGTCGAGCGGATCGCCGCATCCGGTGCCGACGTCGTGCTGAGCACCTTCGTCGGCGCCGACGCCGCGGCCTTCGAGCGCCGGTGCCACGCGTTGGGGCTGCGGGACCGCACGGTGAGCCTGGGCCCCGCCATGGACGAGGCGACCCTCGAACGGATCGGGCCGGCCGCGGCCGAGGGGATCCACGGGGTGTCCGGCTACTTCCAGCACCTGCAGACCGAGCGCAACGGGACGCTCCTGGAGCGGTACCGGCTGCGGTTCGGTCGGTGGGCACCGCCGTTGTCGTCGCTGTCGGAGTCGATGTTCGAGGCGATCCACGTGTGGGCCGCGGCGGCCCGGCAGGTCCGCTCGACCGACCCGGTGGCCGTCGCCGACGAGATCCGGCGCGGCCGCTACGACCTGCCCCGCGGGACCCTGGACCTGCACGGCGAGCACCACGTCGACCAGCCGCTGTACCTGGCGGAGGCCCGCGGCACGACCTTCGGCTCGATGGACGACGGCCCCGCGCACCCCTGACCACGCCGTGTTGCCGGCGTGGGTCGCCGTGTTTCCGGATCTTGTCAATGTGTCTGCAAGCGTTGACACGATGAGGGGTCGGTCCTAGGTTTCTCGCATCCCCCGACGTGAGGAGCACCACCCCGATGGCGATTCCCCCTCCCGATGCCGCCCGGCTGGCGGCGCTGAACGAGCACTACGCGTTCGGTCTGTCCGAGGCCGAGCTGGCGGAGTTCGGTCCGGCGGTCACGGCGACGCTGGCTGCTTCCGACCGGGTCGAGGAGCTCTACCGGGCCTCGGCGCCGCAGACGCCCCAGCGGGCCTGGTCGGAGCCTGCGGACAACCCGCTCGGTGGTTGGTATGTGACGACGTCGGTGCCGGGTGCCGCCGAGGGGCCGCTGGCCGGGCGCACGGTGGCGTTGAAGGACAACATCTGCCTCGCCGGGGTGCCGATGACCAACGGGTCGGCGACGGTCGAGGGTTTCGTCCCGTCCCGGGACGCCACGGTGGTGCCCCGGCTGCTGGCGGCGGGGGCGACGATCACCGGGAAGTCGGTGTGTGAGGACCTGTGTTTCTCGGGTGCGAGTTTCACCTCGCGTCCGTGGCCGGTGCGCAACCCGTGGGACACCGGCCGTAATGCCGGTGGCTCGTCGAGTGGGAGCGCGGCGCTGGTGGCCTCGGGTGGGGTGGATCTGGCCGTGGGTGGTGATCAGGGTGGTTCGATCCGGATTCCGAGTGCGTTCTGCGGGACGGTGGGGCACAAGCCCACTCACGGGCTGGTCCCCTACACCGGGGCGTTCCCGATCGAGGCCACGATCGACCACCTGGGTCCGATCACCCGGACGGTGTCCGACGCCGCACGGATGCTCACGGTCCTCGCGGGTGTCGACGGGTTCGACGCCCGTCAGCCCACCGTCCTGGACCCGGTCGACTACCTCGCCGCGTTGGAGCAGTCGGCGGCGGGGTTGCGGGTCGGGATCGTGGTCGAGGGTTTCGGCCGCCCGGAGAGCGACCCGGCCGTCGACGAGGCCGTGCGTGCCGCGGTCGGCGCTCTGGCTGGGGCCGGGTTGGTGGCGGAGGAGGTGTCGATCCCGTGGCACCTGGACGGGATGGCGGTGTGGAACGTCATCGCGACCGAGGGTGCGGCCTACCAGATGGTCGACGGCAACGCCTACGGCATGAACTATCCGGGTCTCTACGACCCGGAGCTGATCGCGCACTACCACCGTCAGCGGCATGCCCGCGGGTCGGAGTTGTCCAAGACGGTCAAGCTGGTCGGGCTCTCGGGTGGCTACACCTTCGGCCACGGGGGCGGTGCCTACTACGGCATGGCCCGCAACCTCGCGTTGGAGCTGCGTGCGGCCTACGACCGGGCGCTGAGTGGCTATGACGTGCTGGTCATGCCGACCCTGCCCTACACCGCGCCGGAGCTGATCGGGCTCGACGCCGGGCTGGACACCTACCTGCCTACCGCGTTGGGGATGGTCGGCAACTGTGCCCCGTTCGACGTGTCCGGTCACCCCGCGGTCTCGGTGCCGGCCGGGCTGGTCGACGGGCTCCCGGTCGGTCTGATGATCGTCGGCCGGCGTTTCGACGACGCGACCGTCCTTCGGGTCGCGCACACCTTCGAGCAGGCCGTCGGCGGCTTCCCCGCCCCACCGGCCCTCGCCACAGTAGGAGGACAGCAGTGAACGGAGTCTTCGACCTCGGCGGGACCGACGGTCTCGGACCTGTCGAGAACGACCACATGAGCGAGGCCGTGTTCCGCGCCGAGTGGGAGAAGCGGGTCTTTCCCATGTTCGCCCAGAGCGCGCGTGCCGGACTGTTCAACGTGGACCAGTTCCGCCACGGCATCGAGAAGATGGACCCGGCGGAGTACCTGCTCTCGAACTACTACGAGCACTGGATGCACACGATCGAGCACTACGCCGAGGTCGCGGGCATCCTCGACCCGGCCGACCTCGAGAAGCGCACCCAGTACTACCTGGAGAACCCGGACGCGCCGCTGCCCGAGCGCGAGACCGACACCGAGATCGTCGAGTTCGTCGACTGGGCGGTCAGCAACGGGTTCCCCGCCAACCGTGAGTCCGACAAGGAGGCCCGGTTCTCCGTCGGCGACGAGGTCGTCATCGGGAACGAGAGCCCGTACGGACACACCCGCCGCGCGCGCTACATCCGCGGGCACCGAGGCGTGATCACCGCGGCGCACGGCACCTTCCTCTACCCCGACACCGCCGGCAACGGCCTCGGTGACTGCCCCGAGCACCTCTACACCATCAAGTTCACGGCCGCCGAGCTGTGGGGTCCCGAGGCCGCGGACCCCAACGGCGTCAACTACTTCGACGTGTGGGAGCCCTACCTCACCCCCGTCCCCGCCACCCAGGGAGCCTGACCCATGACCGCGAACCCCACCGACACCCCGCTCCGCACCCAGGAGGAGATCGCCGCACGGGTCAAGGCCCTGGAGTCGGTCCTCATCGAGAAGGGTGTCGTGACCACGAAGGCGGTCGACCGCCTCGTCGAGGTCTACGAGAACGAGGTCGGTCCGCAGCTCGGCGCGAAGGTCGTCGCGAAGGCCTGGACCGACCCGGAGTTCAAGGCGCGTCTGCTCGCCGACGCCTCCGCGGCCTGTCGCGAGCTGGGCATCGGCGGCCTGCAGGGCGAGGAGATGGTCGTCGTCGAGAACACCGACACCGTCCAGCACGTCATCGTCTGCACCCTGTGCTCTTGCTACCCGTGGCCGGTCCTGCCGCCGAACTGGTACAAAGCGCCGCCGTTCCGGGCGCGCATCGTCCGCGAGCCCCGCAAGGTCCTCGCCGAGGACTTCGGCTACCCCCTGCCGGACTCGGTCGAGATCCGCGTCTGGGACTCCAGCTCCGAGCTGCGCTACTGGGTGCTCCCGCAGCGCCCGGCCGGCAGCGAGCACCTGTCGGAGGAGCAGCTCGCCGAGCTCGTCACCCGGGACTCGATGATCGGGGTCGGAGCGCCGAAGCCGGTGGTCACCGAGGCGGCCGGGGCATGAGCGAGGGGGTGCGCACCGACGCCACCGAGCTGGGCGACGCCCGCCGGCGGATCGAGAAGCTGGTGTGCGACATGCCCGGCGCCGACAAGCCGTTCTCCGAGCCGTGGGAGGTGCGGGCCTTCGCGATGGCCGTCGCCGCCTACCACGAGGGCCACTACGAGTGGAGCGAGTTCCAGCTCTCGCTGATCGACTCCATCCGCTCGTGGGAGAAGGGCGACGGCGGCGAGCCGTGGAGCTACTACCTGCACTGGCTGGAGGCGCTGGAGACCACCCTGGCCTCCAGCGGTGCCCTGTCGGACTCCCTCGCCCTCGACGAGCGGACCCGCCAGGTCCTGTCCACCCCGCGCAACGCCAACCACCACGAGGCGCGGCGCGAGCCGGTCGCGATCTCGCCGGCGACGCGCTGAACCCGGTCGCCGGCCCGGTCCGTCTCCCCACGGACCGGGCCGGTGCCGTCGTCATGACGCCGCTCCCCGCATCCGCGCCCGCCGACGGCGGACCCGGCACGGTGCCGGTCTCCCGCGTGCCGCTCGGGCCCCGCTTCGTCGCCCGGTCCGGTCGTCCGCAGGGCTGGTCCCCGGCCCACCGGGTCCTCGGGCCGGAGCTGGACGACACCCTCGACCGCGTCGCCGACGAGCGCGGGACCGACCGCCGTGCCGTCGCGGCGGTCCTGCTGCTCGACCGCTACGCCCTGCGCCTCACCGCCCCGGTCCTGGCCGCGTTCCACGAGCTCGACGTCCTGCTCGACGCCCGGCCGGAGGTGGTCTACCTCGGCCCGGACCCCCACACCCCGGGCTGGCTCGCCCTCGCCGCTCCCGGGCGCCCCGCCCGAGGGGACCGGGCAGCGCTGCGGGCGTCGCTGCTCGACGGGGCGCTGCTGCCGCTCGCCGACGACCTCGCGGTACGGACCCGGGCCGGGCATCGCACGCTGCGGGCCGCGGTCGCGCACGCAGTGGCGCTGAGCATGCTGCACCTGTCCTGGCGGCGCCCGCGTCCCGACGCCCTCGTCGGGCCGACCCGGGCGCTGCTGCACGACGCCGGGCTGGCCGGTCTGGTCGTCGTCGGTGCGGTGCGCGTCGACGGCACCGACTGGATGTCGGTGCGTCGCCGGGCGTGCTGCCTCGCCTTCCGGACCACCTCCGCCACCGGGCGGTACTGCGGCGCCTGTCCGGTACGACCTGCCGCCGCCGTCGAGGCCGACCTGGCCGACGCCGCCCGCTCGTTCCGCGCCCGCGCGGCGCCGGACCCGCGGCCGAACTCGCTGCCGAACCCGCTGCCGAACCCACCGGGGAGCACGCCGTGATGCTGATGGTCGATCTGGTCGGACGCGCGGCGCTGCGCCGTGGGCTCACCACCATCGAGGCCGTCGACCGCTGGTACGACCACCACGCCGACGAGGTGGGGCCCCGGACCGGGGCCCGGGCGGTGGCCCGGGCCTGGTCGGGCGCCGCGCGCGACGGTGGCGCCGGCGCGCTGGGCGACGACCTGGGCCGGTGCGCCTGCGGTCGGATCTGGCGGGCCCACCACGACACCGACACCGTGCGCAACGTCGTGCTGCCCGGCGCCCCCGGCTGCAGCGGCTGGCCGGTGCTCGGGGTGCCGCCGAGCTGGTACCGGCCGCGTTCGGAGTACCTGTTCGAGACCGTGACGCCGGACGACCCCGCGGCGCGCACGGCGATCTGGACCGACTCGCCCCGCTCCCACCACCTCGTGGTCCCCCGGGTGCCGGCGGGGGAGACCCGTGGCCCGGCCGACCTCGAGTCGCAGGTCGGACGAGCTGCCCTGCGCGGCGTGCCCGTCGCGTCCACCGGCCCGGCGCCCCCCGGGGACCCGGAGTGGGCGAGGGCGCTGCCGGGTTACGTGCTCGACGAACGGCTCCTCGACCACCCCTGGGAGCTCTGTGCCCTCGCCCTGGTCCTGGCGATCGGCACCGACCGACCTGGCCTGCGGCCCGTCCTCGTCGGGGCCGCGGTGACCGCCCCGGTCGACGACGTCGGTGCGGGCTGGGTGCGCGCCGCCGCCGAGGCCGTCCGGCTCACCGCCTGAGCGGGGCAGCGCCGACCGCCGCCCGACCGCCGCCCGACCAGGACGACGGCCCGCGACGACGCACGACCGGCCCCGCACGGCCGTGTGCCGGTACCCGCTGCGAGCAGGTACCGGCACACGGTGCGGGTCGGCCCGGACCCAGGTCGCGTGGCGGGACCCGGACCGACGTCGAGGGGACCTCAGAACGCCCCGGGCAGGACCAGGACCGCCCACGCGGCGAGCGGCCCGAGGGCCACGATGCCGCAGGTGTAGGTGATGACCTGGCGGTAGAAGCGGGTCCGGTCGACGCCCCGGGCGTTGGCCAGCACCAGCGCGCCGTTGGTGGAGAACGGCGAGACGTCGACGATCGTGGTCGAGATGGCCATGGCCGCGATGACCCCCGCGGCGGGCAGCGAGCCGGTGAGCAGCAGCGGGATCGCCATCGGGATCACCGCGGTCAGGATCGCGGTCGAGGAGGCGAACGCCGAGGTGATGCCGACGACCAGGCAGAGAACCAGCGCGACCAGCAGCGGCGCGCCCAGGTGGACCGCGCCCTCGGAGACCCACTCGATCGTCCCGGCGTGCTCCAGCACCCCGACGTAGGTCACCATGCCGGCGACCAGCAGGATCGTCGGCCAGCTGATGCCGTCGATCGCCTTGCCCAGGTTCTCGCGGTCGAGCAGGGCCAGGACGGCGCCGGCGGCCAGGGCGAGGAAGCCGATCTGCAGGTGGAAGGCCAGCGCGCCGATGACGAGGCCGACCAGCGCGACCAGGGTGGCACGCTGCTGCCAGGTGATCACCTGCGGCCGGGTACGGACCAGTGTCGCGACGCCGCCGCCCCCGGTGGGCAGGTCGTCGTCGGTGTCGGTGGTCTCGGGCCGCTCGACGAAGCTCTCCTCGCCCCGGTTGCGCAGCAGCAGGTAGGTGATGCCGCCCAGCAGGGCGTTGAACGCGAGGCTGGCGAAGAAGAGCACGGCTTGGGAGACCGCGAGTCCGGAGTCGGCGACGATCCCGAAGACCAGGGCACCGGAGACGGCCATCGGGGAGAACGCGCCGGCGTGCGCACCACAGATGACCATCATGCCGATCATCAGCGGGCTGATCCGGTACTTGAAGGCGAAGTTCATGCCGATCGGCACCAGCAGCGCGACGGCGGCCGGGGTGAACGTGCCCAGCGCGGTGAGCACCGCGGCGACGGCGAACAGGACCCAGGGCACCAGGATCGCGCGGCCCCGGACCAGGCGAATCCCCTGGTCGACCAGCAGGTCGATCGTGCCGTTCAGCTTCGCCACCGAGAACAGGTAGGTGACGCCGACGACGGTGATGAACAACGAGACCGGGAAGCCTTCGAAGATCTCCTTCTCGTCGAGACCGAGGGCGAAGGTCCCGACCACGAACGAGGCGACGAAGGCCAGGATCCCGATGTTGATCGGCAGCATCGTCGCGACGACGAACATGCCGGCCAGGACCAGGATGGAGAGGAGTTGGGGCGACATCGTTGTCCTTCGGGTGAACGGAGCGGTCCGGTGATGGGTGGGAGCCGGTCGGCGTGCCGCTCCCGGAGGGGTCTCAGGCGGCGTGCGCCGCCGCGGCGGCCGCGGTCGCGGCCTCCGGAAGGGCCAGGAGGGCGTCCGCGATCCGGCGCGCGGTGCGCCGCACCGCGACCGCGGGCAGACCGTCCCGGCTGCCGTGCACGGTGGCGATGACGCCGGCCGGGGTGTCGATCAGCAGGTCCTCCCGCTCCGTCGCGACGAGGTCGTGCAGCACGGTACCGGGAGTGCAGGCCGCCAGGGTGAGCGCGATCGAGCCGGTCACGGCCAGCGCCGGGTGCGTACGCCCCATCGACAGCATGCGGACGGCCACGTCGGACCGGCCGGGCGAACCCTCGGCGACCAGCGCCAGCTTCGGCACGGCCCGGGCGGCCTCGCGCGGGGTGCGGGCCAGGCCCATGCGGACCGCGGCCTCCCGGCGGATCACGTCGAGCCGGTCCAGCAGCCCCGGCACCGCGTCGATCTCGGCGGGCGACTCGTGCCCGGTGATCCCCACGGTCGCCGCGGGGACGACGACGACCGGTGCCCCGGCGTCGACGAGGGTGACCGCCACCCCGTGCACGACGTCGGTCGCGTTCCCGGTGGGCAGCAGCGCACCGGTGGTCCGGCCCGCGGGGTCGACGAACCACATCCGGATGCCCAGACCGGGCTGGGGGACGCCGGGGATGTACTCGTCGCCCTCCTCGACGACCCGGCCGCCGGGGGTCGGGACGTCCAGCACGATCAGCTGGCCGGTGTTGGTGTTGCGGACCCGGACGGCGGTGACGTCGCCGGTCGGGCTCACCCAGCCGCGGCGCAGCGCGTAGGGCCCGACGACGGCGGAGCAGTTGCCGCAGTTGCTGGTCCAGTCGACCGCGCCGTCGGTGATGCCGACCTGGGCGAAGGTGTAGTCGACGTCGGCGTCCTCGCCGCGGGCGGGGGAGAGCACGACGGCCTTGCTGGTGGTCGAGGTGGCACCGCCGACGCCGTCGATCTGGCGCGGGTCGGGGCTGCCGTACAGGCGCAGCAGGACCTCGTCGACCGTGTGACCGTCGACGTCCAGGTCGTCGCGGTCGAAGACCCAGCACTTGCTGGTGCCGCCGCGCATCCAGGTGGCGGAGATGTCGCGCACGAGTCGCTCCCTCGTCGGCGGTGGCGGGCACCGCGGGCCGGTGTGATGGGGCGACAGTGCGCCCGACTCGGCTGCAGCACCAGCGCGTCCTCGTCGATGCCTGTGAAGCTGTGCTTCACGCTCGTACGGGCCCGGAGAGCGGATTCGGGCCACGATCCAACGTCTCCGCAGCTCCCCGGCTCGGCTAGGGTGAAGCAGACATGCAGGCCCTGGATGAGCTCTGCGATCCACCGGGCCCGAGTTCCTCGCCCGGGAGGCCCCGTGCTCGACGTCCGACGGCTCGCGCTGCTGGCCGCCGTCCTCGACGCCGGTTCGATGACGGCCGCGGCGGAGCAGCTCGGCTACTCACCGTCGGCGGTGTCGCAGCAGCTGCGCCGGCTCGAGGCCGAGGCCGGCCAGCCGCTCGTGCAACGCCTCGCCCGCGGGGTGCTGCCGACCGAGGCCGGCGCCGTGCTCGCCGGGCACGCCCGGCACGTGCTGCGCCGGCTGGAGGCCGCCGAGGCCGACCTGGCGGAGCTCGCGGGCCTGCGCCGCGGCACGCTGGCGATCGGCACCTTCCCGACGATCGCGAGCGCCCTGATGCCGCAGGTCGTCAGCCGGTTCCGGCGCCAGTACCCCGACATCCGGCTCGACGTGCGCAGCGCGCGTTACGACGAGCTGATCGCGATGCTGGAGAGCGGGCGGGTCGGGATCTCGCTGCTGTGGGACTACGCCTGGCAGCGGGTGGACGCCGCCCAGTTCTCGCTGACCCCGTTGCTGGACGACCCGACCGTGCTCGTCGTGTCCGAGGACCACCGGCTCGCCCGCCGTCGCACCACGTCGATGACCGAGCTCGCCGACGAGGACTGGGTGGTGCGGGCGCACGACCACCCGGTCGCTGAGGTGCTGGAGCGCAGCTGCCGGGCGGCCGGGTTCTCGCCGCGGATCGCGTTCCAGGCGAACGACTACCAGGAGGCCCAGGCGATGGTCAGCGTCGGGCTGGGCGTGGCGCTGGCCCCGCGCACCGCCGTCACCACGCCGCGACCCGACGTCCGGGTGCTCGGGCTCGGCCGGGAGGCGCCGTCGCGACGGGTGCTGCTGGCCCACCGGCCGGACCGCTTGCGGGCGCCGGCCGAGCTGGCCATGCACCAGATGCTCGTCGACGTGGCCCGGGAGTACCAGACCCGGGCCTGAGCGCCGCCCGTCCTACCGGTAGCCGAGCAGCCGGGCCGCCAGGTCGGTCAGCACCTCGGTGGCCCCGCCGCCGATGCCGAGGATGCGGGCGTCGCGGTAGTGGCGTTCGATCTCCGACTCGCGCATGTAGCCCATCCCGCCGTGCAGCTGCACCGCGGAGTCCACCACCCACTCGACGGCCTCGACCGCGGTGTTCTTGGCCATCAGCGCGGCGAGCACCATCGCGGGGTCGGTCGGCGACGTCGTCGCCGAGCGCTCCAGGGCGGCGCGCGTCACGGTGCGTGCGGCGTCGGTGCGCCGGTGCATCTCCACCAGCGTGTGCTGCACGACCTGCCGCTTCACCAGCGGTTCGCCGAACGTGACGCGGTCGCGGGCGTGGCGCACCGCGAGGTCCAGGGCGCGCTGGGCGGTCGCGTGGGCCTGCACGGCCAGGCCGAGGCGCTCACCGACGAACTGCTGCATGACCAGGGCGAAGCCGCCGTTCTCGGGGCCGACCAGGTTCGCCGCGGGCACCCGGACGCCGTCCAAGCTCAGCTCGGCGGTGTCCGAGCAGTGCCAGCCCATCTTGCGCAGCGGGGCGCTCACGGTGAACCCGGGCGTGCCCGTCTCGACCACGAGCAGGCTGAGCCCGCCGTGCCCCTCGCCGCCGGTGCGCACGAGCGTCGTCACGAAGTCGGCGCGGGTGCCCGAGGTGATGAAGGTCTTGGCGCCGTCGACGACCCAGTGGTCCCCGTCGCGCACCGCGCGGGTGGTCAGCCCGGCCACGTCGCTGCCGCCGCCGGGCTCGGTGACGGCGAGCGAGCCGATCGTCTCCCCGGCCAGCGTCGGACGGACGAAGCGGTCGACCAGGTCGGGCGTCCCGGCCGCGACGATGTGCGGCAGCGCGATGCCGTGGGTGAACAGCGACGCGACGACCCCGGAGCTGCCGCCCGCCCCGATCAGCGCCTCGGTCGTCACGGCGACGTCGAGCCGGTCGCCGCCCTCGCCGCCGAGCGCCTCGTCGAACCCGATGCCGAGGATGCCGGCCTTCGCCGCGGCCGCGTGCAGCTCGCGGGGCAGACGGCCCTCGTCCTCCCAGCGGGGCAGGTGCGGCACGATCTCCCGCTCGGTGAAGCGGGTGACGGTGTCGCGCAGGGCGCGGCGCTCGGGCGTGTGCCAGACGGTCATGCCGGTGATCCTCTCCTGCCGACCTGGTCCGTGGCGACCGCGTCCGGCCGGATCGCGACGCCGCGCGTCGCGGTCGAGACGCGGTGCGTCAGGGACCGCGGAACCGGTCCGGACCCCTGGGTCAGGACTGGGAATCCACCCAGTGTGCCTCCGCCCGCGCCGTGCGAACTTCCTGGGGACGCTGCCCTCTCCGCGCACACCGGAGTGACCACCACGGAGGACGTCATGAGTGTGGACATCGACCGTCTCGGGGCGGTGCTCGACACCGCCGTCGTCGAGGACCGCGACGCCGGGGTCGACCGCGCGAACCGTCGGATCTTCACCGACGAGGAGATCTTCGACCTCGAGATGAAGCACATCTTCGAGGGCAACTGAATCTACCTCGCCCACGAGAGCCAGCTGCCGGAGAACGGGGACTACCTCACCGGCCACATCGGCCGGCAGCCGATCCTCATCACCCGGGACCGGCACGGTGAGCTGCACTGTCTCATCAACGCCTGCGCGCACCGCGGGGCCATGCTGTGCCGCCGCAAGACCGACAACCGGCTGACGCTCACCTGCCGGCTCCACGGCTGGACCTTCCGCAACGACGGGACGCTGCTCAAGGTCAAGGAGCCCGACGGCGCCGGCTACCCGGAGAGCTTCGCGACCGACGGCTCGCACGACCTCACGAAGGTCGCCCGCTTCGAGTCCTACCGGGGGTTCCTGTTCGGGTCGCTCAACCCGGACGTGCTGCCGCTGTCCGAGCACCTGGGTGACACCACCACGGTCATCGGCATGCTCGTCGACCAGTCCCCGGACGCCCTGCAGGTGGTGCGCGGCAGCTCCACCTACACCTTCGACGGCAACTGGAAGGTGCAGGCCGAGAACGGGGCCGACGGCTACCACGTCTCGTCGGTGCACTGGAACTACGCCGCCACCACCTCCCGGCGCAGCTCGGGCGAGTCGGCGAACGACACGAAGGCCCTCGACGCCGGTGGCTGGGGCAAGTCCGGCGGTGGCTACTGGTCCTACCCGAACGGCCACCTGTGCCTGTGGACCTGGGCCGCGAACCCACAGGACCGTCCGCTGTGGAGTGAGCTGGACGCACTCAAGGAGCGGTTCGGCGAGGCCAAGGGCGAGTTCATGGTGAAGGGCAGCCGCAACCTGTGCCTCTACCCCAACGTCTTCATCATGGACCAGTTCTCCACCCAGATCCGGATGTTCCGCCCCCTCGCTCCGGATCGGACCGAGGTGACGATCTACTGCATCGCGCCGAAGGGGGAGAGCGACGCCGCCCGCGCGCACCGGATCCGCCAATACGAGGACTTCTTCAACGCCTCGGGCATGGCCACCCCCGACGACCTGGAGGAGTTCCGCTCCTGCCAGCTCACCTTCCACGCGACCACCGCCCCGTGGAACGACATGTCCCGCGGTGCCGAGCACTGGCTGAGCGGCCCCGACGAGGTCGCGAGCGCCCTGGGCATGCCCGGCGTCATCTCCGCCGGGATGAAGAACGAGGACGAGGGACTGTTCCCGGTCCAGCACGGCTACTGGCAGCGGATCATGCGGGCCGCTGCGGCGAAGGAGGCTTCCGGTGACGGGCACGGCGCGCACGGACACGGCTCCCTGACCGCCGAGGACCGGCGCGCCGCCAACGCGCAGGCCGGCGCGGGAAGGGCCGACGCACGATGACCACCACCGAGAAGGGCACCGGTCCCGCGGCCCCGTCGTCGAGGCCGCGATCGGCAGGTTCGGCCGCGTCGACGTCGCGATCCACACCGTCGGCGGGACCATCTGGGCCAAGCCGTTCGAGCACTACCCGCCCGAGCAGATCCGGGCCGAGATCGACCGGTCGCTGTGGCCGACCCTGTGGTCCTGTCGTGCGGTCGCCCCGCACATGGTCGAGCGGGGGAGCGGGACGATCGTGAACGTCTCCTCGGTCGCCACCCGCGGGCTCAACCGGGTGCCGTACGCGGCCGCGAAGGGCGGGGTCAACGCGATCACCTCGGCTCTCGCGCTCGAGCTGGCACCGCACGGGATCCGGGTCGTCGCCACCGCACCGGGGGGCACCGACGCGCCGCCGCGACGGACCCTCCGCGGTCCGGCGCCGCAGGGCGAGCAGGAATGCGGCTGGTACGCCACGATCGTCGAGCAGACGACGGAGTCGTCGTTGATGAAGCGCTACGGCACGCTCGACGAGCAGGCCGCCGCGCTGACGTTCCTGGCCTCGGACGAGGCCTCCTATATCACCGGGACGGTCCTGCCGGTGGCAGGAGGCGACCTCGGGTGACCTCGTCGTTCGCCAGGATGGGGTCATGACGTCCCCCTCCGGCCGCGACGCCGTCGTCGACCGGCTGTCGGCTTACCGACCGACCGCCACCGGCCCGGCGTGCACGGTCGTCCTCACCGGGCCCTCGGGCTACGGGAAGACCACCGTCCTCGACGCGCTGGTCCGCGCGACCGACGGTGTGGTCCTGCGGGCACGCGCGGCGCCCTGGGAAAGGTCCCGTGCGGGCGGGGTCGTCTGCCAGCTGGCGGAGGGGATCGACGCGCGGGCCACACCGTTCGAGATCGCCGGGCAGCTCGCGGACCGGATCGGCCGCGACGGCGGCCTGGTCGTCGTCGACGACGCCCACGCGGCCGACGTGGCGTCCCTCCAGGCCCTGAGCACGCTGGTCGCCCACCATGCGCGCACGGCGATCCTGGTGGTGCTGGCCGTGGACCCCCTACGGGCGGGAGCCGAGCAGCACGACCTCCTGGCCCGCGTCGAGCACACCGTGCGCCTGGACCCGCTCGACGCGCGCAGCATCGGCGCCATCGCGTCCGAGCTCGGCCGCCCGCTCACGGCGCCGGCCGCCGAACGGCTGCGGCGCCACACCCGGGCACACCCCGGCACGTCGTCGCCCTGCTCACCGAGGTGGACGCCGAGGACTGGGCCGACCCGTTCCTCCGGCTCCCGCCCCGGCGGCGACATCGATCTCCGTGCGTGTGAGGTTGGCCGGGATCGGCGCGGGCGCCCGCGCGCTCGTCGAGGCCGACGCGGTCCTCGGCGAGCGGGTGGAACTGCCGACCTGGTGAGGTGGTCCTCGCGGTGCGCAGGCGCTGATCCCGGCCGTCGAGGGCCAGCGGGACACACCGTTGCGCAACGCCGTGCTCGGCTATCTCGCCATCGTGCAGGGCAAGGCCGCCGAGGCGGGGGTCCGGCTCGGGCGGGCGTGGGAGCTGGTCGATCCGCGCTCCGACCCGGCGACCGCGGCCCTGGTGGCTCAGCGCCACGTCCTCCACGCCCTCGCGCACTGCCGCGGAGCCGAGATCGTCGAGTGGGCCGACCGCGTCGGAGAGCACGCCGAGCCGGGGTCCCCGGCCGCGGTGGAGGCGGCGGCCATCCGGGGGCTCGGGCAGGCGGCGTCGGGTGATCCCGTGGGGGCCGCACGGTCCTACGACCGGGCCGCCGAGCAGATCCGGCACGGCGCGCAGCACCAACGGGTCACGATGGGCCGTCGCTGGCTGGCGGTCGTGACCGACGACCTGGACGAGGCGCGGCTGGAGCTCGAGGGAGCGACGCCCACCACCCTGCTGGGCGGATCGTCGCGCATCTCGCTGTGGGCATGGGGCTGGCTGGCCCGTGCCCGGTTCCTGGGCGGGGACTGGGACGGGGGCGCTCGCGGCGCCCGACCGCGGCCGGGCCCTCGGCGAGCGCACCGGGATCCTGCTCACGATGCCGCTGATCGAGTGGACGGCGGCCCAGGTCCACTCGCTGCGGGGCGACACCGCGGCGGCCGACCGCGCCGCGCGGCGCAGTGAGGCGGGCGGGGCCGCCTACGAGATCATGCGGGTGCCCGCGGTCCTCGCCCGGGCCCACATCGCGGAGTCCGCCGCCGACTACGAGCGGGTCGTCCGGGTGCTCGCGCCGTTGGACAGGTCCGGCTCCGACGGGTGTCTGCGGGAGCCCGGCTGGTGGCCGTGGGCCGACGTCTACGCGAACGCCCTCGTGCTGACCGGTCGGCTCGAGGAGGCGGACACCGTCCTCCACCGGCACGAGGCCCTCGCGGCGCAGCGCGGGCACCGGTCGACCCTGGCCCGGCTCGGCGCCGCCCGGGGGCGGTGGCACGGCGCGCACGGGGACGTCGACGCGGCCACGGAGGCCTTCGAGACAGCGGTGCGGGCGGTCGACGGCATGGCGCTGCGCTACGACCTGGCCCGGATCCACCTCGCCTACGGCCAGACCCTGCGGCGGGCGGGCAAGCGGCGCGACGCCGACACGTCCCTGCTGATCGCGCGCGAGCACTTCGACGCGCTCGGAGCGACCGTCCACGTCCACCGCTGCGACCGCGAGCTCCGGGCGGGCGGGGTCGGCGCCGGTCGCGACGAGCGGGCACCGGTCGACCTGACGCCCCAGGAGACGGCCGTCGAGGCCCTGGTCGCACGGGGGATGTCGACCCGCGACGTCGCCGCGGAGCTGCACGTGTCGCCGAAGACCGTGCAGTACCACCTGACGCGGATCTACGCGAAGTTCGGCGTGCGCTCGCGCACCGAGCTCATCGCCCGGCGGAACGACGACCGGCTCGCCCGGCCCGACCCCGGGCACAGGTCGGCCTAATCAATAACGACATCCGGTACTGTCAAGGCGTGGCTGCTCCCTCGTTCGGCGTCATGCTGTTCACCCACCGCTTCCCCGGGCAGAGTCCGACCGAGGTGTTCACGCTGGCCTCGGACCTCGCGCAGGCGGCCGAGGCGCACGGGTTCGCGTCGGTGTGGACCACCGAGCACCACTTCCTGACCGGCTACGGGATCAACCCCTCGGCGACGACGCTGGCCGCGTTCCTGCTCGGCCGCACCCGGCGGGTGCGGGTCGGGACGGCCGTGACGATCCTGCCGACGCACGCGCCGGTGCACGTCGCCGAACAGGCGGCTCTGCTCGACCAGCTCTCCGGCGGCCGGTTCGACCTCGGCATCGGCCGGGCCGGGCCGGTGGTGGACCACGAGGTGCTCGGCACCGGGATCGAGCGGTGGCGCAGCGGGCTGCCCGAGGCGCTCGGGCTGGTCCTCGACTCCTTCGCCGGGCGGGTGTCCGCGGACTCCGAGCACTACCGGTTCCGCGAGGTCGCGCCCGGACCGGAGCCGTACACGCGTCCGCACCCGCCGGTGCACGTGGCCGCGACCTCGGCCACCGGGGTGGAGCTCGCCGCCCGGCACGGCCTGCCGATGCTGTTCTTCTTCTCCCAGGCCGCAGAGGAGCAGGCCCGGCTGATCGCCGACTACGAGCAGCGGACCACGGCGCGGCCGGTGCACGGCACCGCCGCCCTGGCCCACGTCACCGACTCGGCCGCCGAGGCCGAGCGGATCGTCCACGAGCGGCTGGCGCCGGTGTTCGCCTCCGGCTTCGCCGAGTACGTGATGGTGGAGGAGTACCGCGGCCCGCGGCCCACCCCCGACGAGCTGGCCGCGACCATCCTCGAGCGCCAGCCGATCGGGCCGCCGGAGCTGTGCGTCCGCCGGCTCGTCGACCTGGTCCGGGGGAGCGGGGCCGGGCGGGTGCTGCTGCACGTGGAGTCCTCCGGCGAGCGCGACGCGGTGCTCGCCAACATCGAACGCCTCGCGACCGAGATCCTGCCCGCCGTCCGGAAGGAACTGGAGAACCCGTGAACGACACCTACGACGTGGTGGTCGTCGGCGGTGGGCCCGCGGGCCTGTCGGCGACCCTGGTACTCGGCCGTCAGCGGCGTCGTGTCCTGCTCGTTGACGCCGGCGAGCCGCGCAACGCCCCGGCCGCCGAGATGCACATGTATCTCGGTCGCGACGGCGCGGACCCCGCGCAGCTGCTCGCCGACGGCCGCGCCGAGGTCGACGCCTACCCGACGGTGACCCGCCGGGCGGGCCGGGCCACCGGCGTGCGCGGCGCCCTCGACGACTTCACCCTCGACCTCGACGACGGCACCGAGGTGCGGGCGCGGCGGCTGCTGCTGGCCGGCGGCCAGGTCGACGAGCCGCTCGACGTGCCAGGGCTGGCGCAGCGGTGGGGCGGCTCGGTGTTCCACTGCCCGTTCTGCCACGGCTACGAGACCACCGGCATGGCGCTCGTGGTGATCGGCAACGGCCTGGCCGGGATGCTCGCCGCGTACGTGCGGGACCGGTTCAGCGACGACGTCGTACTCGCCACCCACGGACCCGCCGAGCTGCCAGGCTGGGTCGCGGGCAACCTGGAGGCGCGCGGGGTGCGGGTCGTGGAGTCCCCGATCACGGCCATCGACGGAGACCTGGGCGCACTCCAGCTGCGCTTCGCCGACGGCGCCACCCTCGCCCGCGACGGCATCTACCACCGCGCCCCGACCCGCCCCGGCAACGCGCTGGCCGCGAGCCTCGGGGCCAGAGTGCTCGACGACGGTGCGATCGCCGTCGACGAGTGCGGCCGGACCTCCGTCCCGGGGGTCTCCGCCGCCGGCGACGCGGCCCGGCAGGCCGGGCTGCCCGACGGCGTGACGCTGGTGAGCGTGGGTGCCGGGAACGGCGTCGCCGCGGCGGTGTGGTTGGAGCAGGAGCTGTTCCGGACCGGCCTGCCGGTCGCCCCCGGTCAGGGGTGAGCCCGCCGGGTGCCCCGGGCGCGTGCCCGGGGCACCCGGGTCAGTACCGCAGCTCGTCCACCGAGGGGTCGGCGGACAGCCGGGCGGCCGTCGTCGCCGGGTCGAGCACCTCGGCGGCCCGGCCGACCCCGGGCGCGACCCGGCCCGCCAGCACGTCGGTGACGGCGAGCGCGGTGAACGCGCCGGTCAGGGCGAGCGAGTCGGTGGACCGCAGCAGCGTCCGACGGGCGCCGTCGGCGTAGCGTGCCGAGGCGAGCAGCGTGATGGCCACGCCGTGCGTGGCGACGTCGGCGTCGGCGGCGGCGATGACGGCGTCGACGTGCGCCAGCGGGTCCCCCGACGCCCAGGCCAGGGCGAGGGTGTCCGGCAGCCCCGGCCCCGGGAACACCGAGTAGGACCGCAGCTGCGCCGCACCGGTGTCCGCGGCCAGCCGCTGCGCCTCGGCCGTGAGCAGCGGCACGGCGTGCACCGGACCGTCGAAGCCCGGCAGCGTCACGGCGGGCTGGACCGTCAGCGCGGCCTCGACGGGGCCGCCGTCGCGCCACAGCGCCCGGGGCAGGCCGTAGCGGGGCGGGACCGACAACAGCACGTCCGCAGCCGCGGCCGGGGTCAGCCGGTCGGCGCCACCGGCGTACAGGTCCAGCCGCCGGGCCCCCGGCGGGAGCAGGCGCGGGAGCAGGCCCGACAGCCCGGGCACCACGCCCGTGCCCAGCACGACCGAGCGGTCACCGGTCGGGAACGGGTCCAGGTCACCGGCCGGGTCGACGACGTGGGCGCCCGCGGCGAGCGCGGCCCGGACCACGGCCGGGGTGAGCCGCAGCGACGGTCCCGCGCACTGCACGACGACGTCCGCGCCGGCGCAGAACCCGGCCAGGGCCTCGGCGTCGCCCGCGTCGACGCCGACCGCCTCGGCCCCGAGCACGGCCGCCGGTGCGGCGAGCGCGCCGGCGTCGCGGGCCCCGAGCCGCAGCCGCACCCGGCCCGTCGCGGCCAGTCGCTGCGCCGCGGTCCGCCCGGTCGCACCGGAGGCGCCCAGCACGGCGACCAGCGGACGGGGGTCCTCGGCCATCAGGCCCCCCGCCCGGCCGCCGCGACCCCGGCGACCGTCGGGTCGGCGAGGAAGGCTCGCACCGGCACCGGGTGGTCGAGCTCGGCGGCGAGCCGGGCCAGCACCCGGATCGCGAGCAGCGAGTCGCCGCCCGCGGTGAAGAAGTGCACGGTGCGATCCAGGACCGGGATCTCCAGGAAGTCCTCGAACACGTCGGCCACCACCTGCTCCGCGCCGTCCGCGGGCGGTCCGGGGGCGTGCGTGCGACCGGTTCCGGGCAGTGCGCCGATGCGCAGCCCCTCCCCGGGGACCGGGTCGAGCGCCTCGGGCAGCTCCGGCACGGCGTCCCAGCCGGGCCCGTCGGCCAGCGCCGTCGCGAGCTCGACCAGCTCGGCGAACGCGGCCGTCACCTCGTCGTCGGCGAACAGCTCCGCGACCAGGGAGAACACCAGGACGAGCTGCTCGTCGATCTCGAAGCAGCGGGTCTCCAGCGCCACCTGCGGGGTGCGCAGGTGGTGGGTGTAGTCCCCGGCGCGCACCCGGCCCAGTGGTCCGGCCTCGGTCGGCAGGGGGCTGCCCATCGCGGCGTCCATCCCGATCGTGGACTGGAACACCACCGGTGCCACTGGGCGGTGGGTGCCGCGTCGGCGCCCGACCTCCCGGGCCACCTCGACGCCCGGGACGAGCATGTGCGCGGCGTGCTCGGCGAAGGTCCGCTGCACGGTCCGGGCCAGCTCGGCGAACGACGTCCCCGTCTCCGGGACCACCGGCAGCAGCATGGTGGTGGCGAAGCCGCCGATCATGCGGTGCACGTCGGGGTGCAGCGGCAGGCGTCCGGTCTGCAGCGAGTTGAGCAGCATCCGCCGGTGTCCCGCCCAGCGGGCCAGCACGACGGAGAACGCCGTGAGCAGCGCCGTCGCCGGGGTGACGTGCTGGTCGCGGCAGGCCGCGCGCAGCGCCGCCCAGCGGGCCGGGTCGAGCCGGAACTCGCGGTGCTGCATCACCGTGGGGGTGATCTCCTGCGGGTCGACGACCAGCGGCAGCGCGGGCGGGGCCGGGAGCGCGTCGATCCGCTCCCACCACCAGTCGCGGTCGGCGTTGCGGCCGCGGGTTCCGCGTAGCGCCCCGACCGCCTCGACGTAGTCGCCGGGGTCGATCTCCAGGGGGTCGAGCACCGCGTTCCAGTCCTGGGCCAGCGCCAGCAGCTCGCGGGTGAGGACCCCGGCCGACCAGCCGTCGAACAGCAGCAGGCTGAACGCGCCGTGCAGCAGACCGGCGTCGCCGGGCAGCAGCGTCAGCCGGACGTCCAGGCCGGGGCCGGAGGTCGGGTCGGGCCCGCTGACGTTCATCAGGTCCCGCAGTGCGGCGAGCCGGGTCTCGATCTCCTCCGGTGCGGCGTCGCGCAGGTCCAGCACGGTCGGGGTCGGCACCGCCCCGGGTGCCTCGACGGGCAGCACGTACTGGCGGCCGTCGGCGTCGACCCGGGCGCGCAGGCCGGGCTGGCGCCGGGCCAGCCGCTCCAGGGCGTCGGCGAGTGCCTCCGCCGCCTCGTCGCCGTCGATGCCGTCGAGGGGGTAGTCGACGTAGTAGTGCGCCGAGGCGTAGGACAGCTCCCAGCCGTCCTGCTGGCCGACGAAGTAGCCCTGCTGCAGCGGCAGCAGCGGGAACGGGGCGTGCGGATCGGCGCGACGGTGGGTGATCGACGGCAGTGACCCGGACGACGGATCACTCACCCGATCGGCGACGAGTGCGGCGATCTCGCCGACGGTGGTGTCGACCCGGACCTCGGCCAGGCCGAGCGCGACACCGAGGCGCGCCCGGATCAGCGCCGACATGCGCACCGCCAGCACCGAGTCACCGCCCAGCACGAGGAACCCGACGTCGTGGGGGATCTCGGCGGGCGGGAGGTCGAGCAGCTCGGACCAGACGGTCGTGATCTCGGTCGTGATGTCGGCGATGGGGTCGGCGGTCGGTGGGGCAGTCATGCGGATGACGGTAGACGATATTGACAATCAGACTCAATAAAGCGAGAGTCGCTGCGGCGCCGAGGAGCCCTTCGCCCTCAACACCACGCTGTTCGACCGTGACGACGTCGCCGCCGGTGACGACACCCCGGGACTGGACCGGGTGGTCGGAGACTTCACCAGCACCGTCCTGGTCGCCGTCGAGCCGCCCGACCTGCGTGGCCGGGACGACTTCGCCGCCTTCGCGGGGCGCGTCAACCGGCGGTTCTGGGCCGACCTGGAGCACCGCTCGGTGCCCGGCGTCGAGGTCACCGCGGGCACCGCCGGGCCGCGCGACCCGCGCACCGGGCTGCCCGCCCCCGCACACCCGGTGGTGTTCACCAGCGGTCTGGGGCTCACCGGGGACGGCCCGGCGGCCACGGACTGGTTGGGGGAGGAGGTCTTCGGGATCTCGCAGACCCCGCAGGTGCTGCTCGACCACATCGTCCACGACGCGGGCGGCGTGCTCCGGGTGCACTGGGACCTGCGCGCGGACACCCTGCCCACCGGGTTCGTGCCCGGGCTGCGCGACGCCCACCACAGGCTGCTGCGCCGGCTGGCCGACGAGCCGGGGGCCTGGACCGACCCCACCCTGGGGCACGACCCGTCGACGGCTCCGGCCGAGCCGGTCGGGCCGAACCCGTTCACCGAGTGCGGCCCGCTCCTCGACGACCCCTCGCGCGCCGCCGTACGGCCGGGCCGCCCCGCGCTGCTCGACGCCCGTGGCTGCGTGGCCGCCGACGTGCTCGCCGCCCGCGCGGACCGCACCGGTGCCGCGCTCGCGGGTCTGGGGGCCGGGCCGGGCGACCTGGTCGCGGTCTGCGTGGACAAGGGGATCGCGCAGGTCACCGCCCTGCTCGGGGTTCTCGCGAGCGGTGCGGGCTACGTCCCGGTCGAACCGTCGTGGCCCGCCGCACGGATCGCCTCGGTCTGTGCCCGGTCCGGCCTGCGGCACGCACTCGTCGCCCCCGGGGACGACACCACCTGGCCCGACGGGGTGCGGACCCACGTCCTCGACGCCGACGGCGTCCTCGTCGGGGGCGCCGCGACCTCGCGCCGCGCCGACCCCGGGGACCTCGCCTATGCGATCTTCACCTCAGGGTCGACCGGCACCCCGAAGGGGGTCGGGATCGCCCACCGCGCCGCCCGCACCACCCTCGACGACCTCGAGTCCCGCTACCCGCTGCGCGCGGACGACCGGGTGCTCGCCCTGTCGGCGTTCAGCTTCGACCTGTCGGTCTACGACGTCTTCTCGGTACTCGGTGTCGGCGGCGGGGTGGTGCTGCCCGACGCCGACCGGCAGCGCGACCCCGGTCACTGGCTGGAGCTGATGGCGGTCCACCGCGTGACCGTGTGGAACACCGCGCCCGCACTGCTGGAGATGCTCGTCGAGTACGCCGAGATCGAACCGGAGGCGACGCGGCGCGCGCTGGCGTCGCTGCGCCAGGTGTTCCTGTCCGCCGACTGGATCCCGGTGACCCTGCCCGACCGGCTGCGCGCGCTCGCCCCGCAGGCACGGGTGGTCGGTCTCGGCGGCGCCACCGAGGCGTCGATCTGGTCGATCTCCTACCCGGTCGACGAGGTCGACCCGGCCTGGCCGAGCATCCCCTACGGCCGTGCGCTGGGTGGCCAGAGCTTCCACGTCCTCGACCCCGACGACGGCCGGCCCTGCCCCGTGGGACGGCCCGGGGAGCTGTTCATCGGCGGCGACGGGCTCGCCGAGGGCTACGTCGGCGACCCCGACCAGACCGCCGCCCGCTTCGCCGTGCACCCGACCACCGGCACCCGCCTCTACCGGACCGGTGACCTCGGGCGGTGGCGCCCGGACGGCACCATCGAATTCCTGGGCCGCACCGACCGGCAGGTGAAGATCCGTGGTCACCGGATCGAGCTGGGGGAGCTGGAGGCGACCCTGGACCGGCTGCCCGCGGTCCGCCACGCCGTCGCCCAGGCGGTCCGCGGCCCGGACGACCGGCCCCGGCTCGTCGCGTTCGTGGTGCCCGCCGACCCGGCGACCCCGCCCGGCGACGGCGAGCTGGCGGCCGCGCTGCGCGCGGCGCTGCCGCCCTACATGGTGCCGAACCGCTTCGTCGTGCTGGCGGAGCTGCCGATCACAACCAACGGCAAGGTCGACCACGGCGCCCTGCCGAACCCGTTCGCGAACCGGTCCAGGACGTCCGGTCCGGTGTCCACGGCAGCCCCGGCCGCCTCGGCCGCGGCTCCCGTCGGGCCGTCGGCCGCGGCCTCCACGGCTCCGGTGCCCGCCCTCGCCTCCATCCCCTTGTCGCCCGCGGCTACGTCGCCCGCGCTGTCGTCGGGCGCAGCGTCGTCGACCGGAGTGGAGTCGGCCGGGACAGGGGCGGACGTGACCGCCGCGGCGGGTGGGCAGGAGCCCGCCGCCTCCGGATGGCCCGCGGTACCGCCGCAGGGCATCGAGCTGCGGCTCACCGTGGGCTGCGACGGCATCGGCCCCGTCGACGCGCTCGCCGTCGCCGCCCCGTGGGTGCAGCGGCTGCGCGCCGAGCTGCGCACCCGGGGCGCGACCGTCGCCGAGCGGACATCCGCCGAGGGGCTCGTCGAGCTCGTGGTGACGACGTCGGCCACATCGAGCGCCCCGTCGCCCGCCGTCCCCGCCGAGGCGTCCCCGGCCCCGGCCCCGGTGCCGGCGGCCCGGGCAGCGGTCCTCGCGCCCCCGCCGGCCGGACCCCCGGACCCGCTCGTCGAGCGGACCGTCGCGCGGGTGTTCAGCGACCTGCTCGGCGGACCGGTCGAGGTGACCACCCCGTTCTTCCAGCTCGGTGCGTCCTCGCTGACCCTGGTCCTGGCCCACCGGCGGCTCGTCGAGCTGGACCCGCAGCTCACCGTCGTCGACCTGTTCGCCCACCCCACCGTCCGCGACCTCGCCCGGCATCTCACCGCGACGGCGCCGACAGCGCCCGCTCCGGCCGAGGTCGCCGGGCCCCCACCGGTGGCGGACCCACCGGCCCCGCCGCCCGGTGACGGCCGCGCCGCCGCACGCCGCGCCGCCCGCGCCCGGGCCGTGGCGGTGGCCGGATGAGCGGCACGCACGAGCCCGTCGCCGTGGTCGGCATGGCGTGCCGCTTCCCCGGCGCCGACGACCTCGACGCCTTCTGGCAGCTGCTCGCCGACGGCCGTGAGGGCCTCACCCGGATCGACCCGGCCGGCGTGCCGCGCGCCCTGCGCGAGCGGCCTGGCTACGTCCCCGTCGCGGGGCTCCTCACCGACCAGGACCGCTTCGACCCGGCGCCGTTCGGGCTGACCGGGGCCGAGGCGGACCTGCTCGACCCCCAGCAGCGCCTGTTCCTCCAGACCGCATGGCACGCCCTGGACCACGCCGGTCACGGCGGCATCCGGGACGCCGGTGCGGTCGGGGTGTTCGCCGGGTCGATGCAGTCGAGCTACCTGGCCTCCAACCTCGCCGACCGGTGGGACCCCACCGGCGCGGGCCCGGACCCGCTCGGGAGTCTCGCCACCGCCATGGCGACCCAGCCGGACTACCTGCCGTTGCAGACGGCCTTCCGGCTGGGGCTGTCGGGGCCGGCCGTGGCGGTGTCCACGAGCTGCTCGACCTCGCTGGTCGCGGTGCACCTGGCCGTGCAGTCGCTGCTGAGCGGGGAGACCGACACCGCGCTCGCCGGTGGGGTGTCGCTGATCGTGCCGCAGGGTCGCGGCTATGTGCACGTGCCCGGCGGGATCTTCTCGGCCGACGGGCACGTGCGTCCCTTCGGCGCCGCGGGCAGCGGGATCGTCTACACCCAGGGCGTCGGAGTCGTGGTGCTGCGCAGGCTGTCCGACGCGCTCGCCTCCGGCGACGTGGTCCACGCCGTCGTGCACGGCACCGCGGTCAACAACGACGGCGCCGACAAGGCCGGGTTCACCGCGCCGTCGGTACGCAGCCAGGCCCGGGTCGTCGCCGAGGCGCTCGACGTCGCCGGACTCGAACCCGCGGACATCGGCCTGGCCGAGGCGCACGGCACCGCTACACCGCTCGGGGACCCGGTCGAGGTCACCGCGCTGCGCCGGGTACTCGGCGACGCCGGTGAGCCGTGCCTGCTCGGCTCGGTGAAGGGCAACATCGGCCACACCAACTCCGCGGCGGGCGTCGCGTCGCTGATCAAGGCCGTGCTGGCGGTGGCCCACCGGACGGTCCCCGCCACGCTGCACGCGGAACCGGCGAACCCGGCGCTGCGCCTGGACAGGTCCCGGTTCCGGCTCCCCGCGGTCTCCGCACCGTGGACCGGCCCCGGGCACGCCGGGGTCAGCTCGTTCGGCATCGGCGGCACCAACGCCCATGTCGTCCTCGGCCCGGCCCCGCACCGGGCGCAGGTCACCGACGACCCCCGGCCGCAGCTGCTGTGCGTGTCCGCCGCGACCGCCGAGGCCGCCCGGGCGACCGCCGCGCGGGTCGCCGCCGCCCTGACCAGCGGATCGCCCGGGACGGGTGCCGCCGACGCCGCGCACACCCTCGCCCGGGGGCGGGTCGCGCTGCCCCACCGGGTCACCGGCGTCGGGCCCGCCGCACTGGCCGCGGCCGCACCGGTCCACGCCGGCACCCCCCGCCTCGTGTTCGCCTTCCCCGGTGCCGGCAGCCCACGGCCGGGGATGGCGGCCGGGCTGCACCGCGACGAGCCGGCCTTCGCCGCCGCCTTCGACGAGGTCGCCGCGGTGCTCACCCCGCACCTGGGCACCGACGTCACCGAGGCGCTGGACCCCGACGGGCCCGCCGACCGGGTCGCCGACCCCGCGTTCGGGCTGCCCGCGCTCTTCGCGGTCGCGGTCGGCGCCGCCCGCCTGCTGCAGAGCTGGGGCGCCCACCCGGACGCGCTGGTCGGGCACAGTCTCGGCGAGTGCGTCGCCGCCACGGTGGGCGGTGCGCTCGCACTGCCCGACGCCGCACGGCTCGTCGCGGCCCGCTGCCTCGCCGCGTCCCGCGCCGCGGGCGGCGGGGCGATGCTCGCCGTCGGCCTGTCCGAGGACGAGCTCACGGCCCGGTTGCCCCGCGCGCTGGACCTCGCCGTGGTCAACGGGCCCTCGGCGTGCGTGGTGTCCGGTCCCGCGGCCGAGGTGGCCGCGTTCGCCGCTGCCCTCGCCGCCGACGGCGTCGCCCACGCCCCGCTCGCGGTGTCGGCCGCCATGCACTCCCGGGCGATGGACGCCGAGCAGGCCGGACTGGAGGCGGCACTCGTCGGACTGACCGGCGGTGCCCCGCAGATCCCGGTCGCCAGCACCGTCACCGGCCGGCTCGCCGGCGCCGAGCTGGGCACCGCGGCGCACTGGGCCGGGCAGCTGCGCCGCCCGGTGCGGTTCGCCGACGCTCTGGCGGCCGCCGTCGGGGAGGGGCCCGCCGTCGTCGTCGAGGTGGGGCCGGGGACCGCGCTGTCCCGGCTCGCCGCCGGGGCGGCCGGGGTCGTCGCGACCGTGCCGCTGCTCGACGCCGTGCCGCGTGACACCGGGACCGGCGCCTCCGGGACGGACGACACGGTGACCGGCGGCCCCGGGGGCGACGACACCGCTGCGGCCCGCGCCGCGCTGGGACGGCTGTGGGCGCACGGAGTCCCGGTCGACCCGGGAGCCCCGGCCGGGTCGGGACGACGGCGCGTCGTCCTGCCCCGGCTACGCCTTCACCCGGGCCCGGCACTGGATCGACCCGCCCGAGCCGGCCACCGGCACCGCCCCCGACGAGCCGGTGCAGATCCTCACCTGGGAGCCGGTCGCCCCGGTGACCGGACGCCCGGACGGCGGATGGACCGTGCTCGGCGACGGCCCGCTCGCCGACGCACTGCGGGAGCGGGTCGATCCCGGACCGGACGTCATCGTCGTCGGCCCGGCCCCGGGCGCGGAGCCCGCGACGGCCGTCCTCGACTTCGGGGCCCGCGCCGCCGACCGGGCCGACGACGACGCACTGCGGCTGCTGCTGGTGACCCGCGGTGGCGCCCGGATCGCCGCCGACGGTCCGGCCGACCCCGCCTCGGCCGCGCTGCGCGCGCTGCCCCGGGTCCTCGGGCGGGAACGCCCCGGCCTGGCCTGGGCCACCACCGACCTCGGGGCCGCCCCCGGCGCCGAACCCGGCAGCGACCCCGCGGCGGGCCCGGGGACCGGCCGCGAGGCCGAGCTGGTCCTGGCCGAGGCCGCCGCCCTCGCCGCCGGGGGCACCGGTGCGGTGACCGCCTGGCGCGGTGGCACCCGCTGGCGGCAGACGCTGCGCGGCTGGGACGCCGAACCGGACACCGCGGCCGCCCCCGCGCCGGGGACGGCGGTCGTCATCGGCGGCGCGGGCGCGGTCGGGCAGGTCCTCGCCCGGCACCTCGCCGCGGCCGGACACCGGGTGGTCGTCACCTCCCGCACCGGACGGGACGGCACCCGCGCCGTTGACGCCACCGACCCGGCCGCGACGACGGCCCTGCTCACCGAGCTCGCCGCCGACGGGCCGCTGTCGGTCGTCGTCCACGCGGCCGGGGTGCTCGCCGGTGCCGAGCTGGACCCGCTCCGCGAGCTCGACGCGAACCGGGTCCGTGCCCACCTCGACGCCAAGCTCGGCGGGGCCCTGGCCCTGCGCCGGGCCGTCGCGGAGCTCCCCGCCGACCGGCGCCCGGCCCGGGTGCTGCTGATGTCCTCGGTCGCGACGCTGCTCGGCGGTGTCGGCACCGGCGCCTACGCCGCGGCCAACGCCGCGCTCGCGGCCGTCACCGGGCCGGGGTGGCAGACCGTGCACTGGGACGGCTGGAGCGTCGGGACGGGCGCGACCGCGTCGGCCGCGCTCGACGCGGCCACCGGAGGCGACGCGTTCGACCGGCTGCTCGCCCTGCCCGTCGTCGACGAGCTCGCGGTGACCGCCTCGGCCCTGGCCCCACGGATCGCCGCGGCCGGGCGTCCGCGCACCGCCACCGCGGCCGCGGGCACCGCCCTGGACGGTGTCGAGGGCGAGGTCGCGGCGCTGTGGGGCGAGCTGTTCGGCACCCCGGTCACCGACCCGCAGGCCGACTTCTTCGCGCTCGGCGGGCACTCGCTGCTCGCGACGCGGATGCTCGCGGTCCTGCGCGAGCGCCACGGCGTCGCGCTCGCCCTGCGGGACCTGCTCGCCGCACCGACCGTCGCCGGGCTGGCCGCCCTGCTGACCGGGGGAACGGCCGGCCCGACGGTGCCCGACCCGGTCGCGACGGGACACGACGGCGTCGCCGCCGACGGGACGTTCCCGATGACCCGGGTCCAGCACGCCTACCTGGTCGGCCGCGACGGCGGTTACGACGACGGCGGGGTGCCCTGCTACTTCTACCTGGAGTACGACGCCGACGACCTCGACCTGCCTCGGCTGGAGGCGGCCTGGAACGTCGTCGTCGCCCGGCACCCGATGCTGCGCGCCGTCGCCACCGCCGACGGCCGCTTCCGCGTCCTCGACGACGTCCCGCACTACCGGATCCGGGTGCACGACCTCACCGGCGCCGCCCCGGAGCGGCGCGACTCGCGGCTCGCGTCGCTGCGCGAGCGGATCTCCACCCGGCCCGGGCCGCCGGACCGCTGGCCGCTGGTGACGATCCAGGCGGCCCAGCTCCCCGCGGGCCGGGTGCGGGTCCTGATCGGCGTCGACGTGCTGGTGTGCGACGCCGCGTCCTGGTGGATCGTCTCCGACGAGTGGCGGGCCGCCTACGCCGACGCCGCCGACCCCCAGGCGCCGCCGTCGCTGCCCCCACCGCCGCGCACCCACCCGGCGGCGTGCACCGCGGCGCTGGCCGCACGCGCCGCCGGGCCGGAGGGCCGCGCCGCCGCCGAGTGGTGGCGCGAACGCCCCGTCCCCGGCCCGCCCGCGCTCCCGGTCCGCGCGCCGGCGTCGGCGCAGGGACGGCCGCCGCGGTTCCGCCGCCGCGTCCACCGGATCACCCCGGACGACCACGCGGCCCTGTGCGCCCACGCCGCCCGCCACCGCGTCACCCCGACCGCGGTGCTGCTCACCGCGTTCACCGACGTGCTGGCCGAGTGGGCGGGGGCGGACGGGTTCGGTGTGCTGCTCACGCTGTTCGACCGACCGCCGGGCACCGAGGGCGTCGTCGGGGACTTCACCTCGCTGGTCCTGCACAGCACGCCGAAGACCCCACGGCCGGAGTTCGCCGAACGTGCCGCGGCCACCCAGGCCCGGCTGTTCGACGAACTCGACCACCGTGCGACCTCCGCACTCGACGTGCTGGCCGAACGGTCCGCCCGCACCGGTGCGGTGCACCGGGTGCCCGTGGTGTTCACCAGCGCCCTCGGCTTCGACGACGGCCGGTCCCTGGAGTGGCTCGGCGAGCAGGTCGCGGCGCTGTCCTCCACCCCGCAGGTGTGGCTGGACCACCAGGTCGTCGAGGTCGCGGGTGAGCTGCGGCTGCAGTGGGACGGCCCCGAGGGCGTGCTGCCCGACGACGAGCTGGACGCCGTCACCGCCCGGCACGCCGAGCGGGTCCGCCGGTTGGCCACCGACCCGGCGGCCTGGGGACCTGCCCCGACCCCGGACCCGGCCCCGGAGCCGTCCGGCCCTGCCCAGGACCCCCTCACGACCCCGACCCCGGCCCCGGGCCCGCGGGCGGCGGTGCCCGCGGTCGCGGCCGACGCGGTGATCCCGCTGCGCGGCGGGGACGACCCGGACTGGCCCGCGCTCGTGCTGGTCCACCCCTCGGGCGGGGACGTGCTCTGCTACGTCGAGCTCTCCCGGATGATCGACCGCCGGTTCGACGTGCTCGCCGTCGCCGACCCCCACCTGTCGCTCCCGGCGCCGCACCACGGCGCCCCGGAGACGGTGCCCGCCCTCGCGGCCGCCCACCTGGCGGCGCTGCGTGCGGCCGGGCGGCGCGGGCCGTGGCTGCTGGGCGGCTGGTCCATGGGCGGCACGCTCGCCCAGGAGATGGCCGTCCAGCTGACGGCGGCGGGGGAGTCCGTCCCACTCCTGGTCATGGTCGACTCCAACGACCCGGCGCACATCCGGCCGGTCCCCGGCACCGGGGCGGAGCTCGACCGGGCCGTCGCCGTCCGGCACCTGCGGGCGCTGGAGGCCTACCTCGGGGCCGACCTCGACGCCGACGGCCTCGCCGGCCCCGGGGCGCCGCCCGACCTCGTCGCGGCGGTCGCGGCCCGGCTGCGTGACCACGGCCTGCTGGGCCGGGCCGAACCGGACACGGCGGTGCTCGGACGGCTCGCGGTGATGGCCCGGCACCTGCGGGCGCTGGCCGCCCACGAGGCGCGCCGGCTCGACGCCACCGGCACCACGACCCTCCTGGTCCGGGCCGACCGGAGGGCTCCCCGCAACTCCGGCATCGGAATGGGCGTCGACGACACCCCACCCGGCGTCGGCCCCGACCTCGGCTGGTCGGCGCACCTCGCCGGCCCGCTCGCCACCGTCGGCGTCGGCGCCCACCACTACGGCGTGCTGCACCGGCCCGCCCTCCCCGACGTCGGTGCCGCGATCGACGCGGCGCTGCTCGCACTCCTGGAACGGATCGCATGAGACGACTGCTCACCGCGGGCCTGCTGGCCTGCGCCGTCCTGGCCGGCTGCGCGGGCCCGGCTCCCACCGCCGCCGGTCCGGCCGACACGGTCCGCTACGTCGCACCCGGTTCCGGCGGGACGGCCGTGGACGACCCGCACGGGATGCTGCCCGCCGAGAGCGACATCGTGCGGATGGCGCTGACCTACGACGTGCTCACCGTCCCGGGCGACGACGGCTCCCCGCAGCCCCGGCTGGCGACGTCGTGGACCCCCGACCCCACGCTGACCCGCTGGACCGTCCGGCTGCGTGACGACGCCGTGTTCAGCACCGGTGCGAAGGTCCGCGCCGCGGACGCGTTGTTCTCGCTGCGCCGGATGGCGTCGAAGTCGGCGGAGAACTTCGGCCGGATGGCGATGTTCGACCTCGCCGCCTCGCGCGCCACCGACGACACCACCCTGACCCTGGTCACCCGCGCGCCCTACGCCGAGGTCGGGACCGCCCTGATGGGCGCGACCTTCGTGGTGCCCGAGGGCAGCGGTGACTTCACCGCGGGCCTCGTCCCGGGCTCCGGGCCGTTCCGGCCGGTGCGCTCCGACGCCCAGACCACCGTGTTCGAACGCAACGACTCCTGGTGGGGACCTCGCCCGCCGAGCCGGGTGATCGAGGTCCGCGCACTGGCGGACCCGCAGGCCCGGGCCCAGGCCGTGCTCTCCGGCGAGGCCGACCTCGCCGGCAGCGTCCCGCCCACGGCCGCCGACCAGGGCGCCGCCGCCGGACTCACCGTCGTCCGCAAACCGGGGGCGACGATGTACCCGCTGGTCATGCGCACCGACACCGCGCCCTTCTCCGACCCCCGAGTCCGCGAGGCGGTCCGGCTCGGCGTCGACCGGCCCCAGCTGCTCGACGCCGTGTTCGGCGGCAAGGGCGTGCTCGGCAACGACCTGATCACCCCCACCGACCCGAGCAGCCCGCGCGACCTCCCGCAGACCGAGCGCGACGTGCCCCGCGCCCGCGCGCTGATGGCACAGGCCGGCCTGGCCGGCGGTGTCGACGTCACGCTGCACACCACGACCGCCTACCCGGGCATGGACACCGCGGCGACGCTGCTGTCCCAGCAGCTCGCCGAGATCGGTGTGCGGGCGCGCATCGAGGTCGGCCCGCCGGACACCTACTTCAGCTCGGTCTACGGCACCGAGCCGTTCTACGTCAGCTTCCTCGGCGGCATTCCCTTCCTCGACGTCGTGCGGGTGGCGCTGACCCCCGGCTCACCGACCAACGAGACCGCCTGGGCCGACCCGTCGTGGAACGCCCAGCTCGCGGCGGCGCTGGCCGAGCCGGACACCGCGAAGCGCCGCGCCGGGCTCGGCGCCCTGCAGACCCGCCTGCGCGACGAGGGCGGCTACGTCGTGTGGGGCGTCGGCGACCGCCTCGACCTCGCCGCGCCCGGGGTGACCGGGGTGTCCCCGGCGATCGGGTTCGGCGCCGGCTTCCTCGACCGGGTGCACCGCGACCGATGACCGACGTCCGACCCGGCGATGTCCGGCCCGGCGGCGTCCGCCCCGGCAGGGCGCCGGGCCGCCGGCGGGCCGTGGCCCGTGCGGCGGTCCGTGCCGTCCTGCGGGCCGCCGGGTTGCTCGCCGGGTCCGCGGTGGTGGTCTCTGCCGCCACCGCGCTCCTGCCCGCCGACGCCGTCGCGGTCCGGGCGGGCGGCCGGGCCGACCCGGCCGCGCTCGCCCAGATGCGGGCCGCGGCCGGACTGGACCGGCTGTGGCCCGCCCGGTTCCTGAGCTGGGCCGGCGGCCTGCTCACCGGGGACCCCGGACGGTCGCTGGTCAGCGGCCGTCCGGTCGCCGATCTCGTCGCCGCACGGGCCGGGACCACCGCCGTGCTGGTGGTCGCGGCCCTGGTCGTGGCCGTGCCGCTCGCCGCGCTGCTCGCCCGCCGGCGCGGCGCCGTCGTCACCGCCATCGGCTCCGCGGTGCCGCCGGTCGTGGTCGCCGTCGGACTCGCGACGCTGCTGTCCGGAATCCTGCGCTGGGTCCCGCCGGTGTCGTTGCTGCCGCCCGGCGAGCCCGCGTGGACCCGGCCCGACCTGCTCGTCCTGCCCGTCCTCGCGCTCGCACTGCCCTCGGCCGCGTTCGCCGCGGGCCAGCTGCGCGGGGTCGTCGAGGACGTCGTGGCCCGGCCGTTCGTGCGCGACGCCGTGCTGCGCGGGGTCCCCGGTCCCGTCGTGGCACTGCGCTACGCCGGTCCGTTCGTCGCCGCCCCCGCGCTGCGCGTGCTCGCGGTGACCGCGGGCTCGCTGGTCGCGGGCAGCACCGTCGTCGAGACGCTGTTCGGGGTCGCCGGGCTCGGCGAGCTGCTCGTGGGCGCCGTCGCCACCCGCGACCTGCCGGTCGTCTCGGCGGTGGCGCTGCTCGCCGCGGCCGTGGTGGTCGCGGGGATGCTGGTCGCCGATCTCGTCGCCGCCGCGGTGGACCGCCGGTGAGGCGCGCCGTGCTCCTGCCCGGCGGGCTGCTGCTCGGCCTGCTGGTCGCACTGCCGCTCGCGGGTCCGTGGGCCGGGCGCGACCCGCTGCGCGTCGTCGCCGCTCCGTGGTCCCCACCGCGCCCCGGCCTGCCGTGGGGCGCCGACGTCCTGGGCCGCGACGTGCTCGCCCGGGTGCTCGCCGGCGGTACCGGACCGGTCACGACGGCGCTCGTCGCCGCGCTGCTCGCCACGGCGATCGGCACCGCAGGGGGGCTGTGGGTGGGGTGGACCGGCGGGCGCCGCGCGTGGGTCGCCACCGCGCTGAGCGACGTGCTGGTCGCGGTGCCGTTGCTGCTGCTCGTCCTGGTCGCCGCGGTGACGGTGCCCGGGCCGGCCGCGGTGGTCCTCGGGACCGTCGTCGGCGGCGCGCCGCTCACCGTCCGGATCGTCGCCGACGCCACCGCCCGGGCCCGCACCGCGGGCCACGTCGAGGCGGCACTGGTCCACGGCGAACGCCCGGTCGCGGTGCTGCTGCGCGAGGTGCTGCCCGCGCACGCGCCCCTGGTCGCCGCCGACCTCGCCGGTCGCGCCGTGCTCGCGCTGCAGCTCGCCGCGGCCACCTCCGTGCTCGGGTTCGGCCCGCCGCCCCCGGCGCCGGACTGGGCGGTGATGCTGCGGGAGAATCTGCCAGGGCTGACGGTGAACCCGGCCGCGGTGCTCGCCCCGGCCGTCGCGCTCGGTGCGGCCGCGATCGTGCCGGCCGTCGTGTCGCTGTGGCTCGTGCCCGCCGGGACCGGCACGACCCGGGTTCCCGGCGGACCGGTGCCGCCCGGCCCCGGACTCACGGTGCGCGGGCTGCGCGTCCTCGACGCCGACGGGCGCGTGGTGCTCGACGGCCCGGACCTCGACGCGCGCCCCGGCGAGGTCGTCGCCGTCGTCGGCTCCTCGGGGAGCGGCAAGACCACGCTGCTGCACGCGGTCCTGGGCACCCTGCCGGCGGGCCTGCGCGCCGTCTCCGGCGGGGTCGACTGGGACGGCGCCCCGCTGCCCCGGGGACGCCGCTGGCGACGACGCACACTCGGGCTGCTCGGGCAGGACCCGGCGCTGCACCCGCTGCGCGACGCCCGGGCGCAGGTGCCCGTCGCCGACCCGGACGCGGCGCTGCGCGCGGTCGGCCTCGACCCGGCGGCCGTCGGGGGGCTGCGGCCCGACCGGCTCTCCGGGGGCCAGGCTCGCCGGGTCGCGCTCGCCAGGGCGCTGACCGGCGACCCCGCCCTGCTCGTGCTCGACGAGCCCACCGCGGGGCTCGACCCGGCGGCGACCGCCGTCGTCACCGCCGTGCTGCGGGCCCGCGGCGGCGTCACCCTCGTCGTCACCCACGACCCGGCCGTCGTCGCGGTCGCCGACCGGGTCGTGCGAGTGGGGGCGCCCGTGCCGCGGCCGGACCCGGCCGGGCCGTCGCCGTCGCCGACCGCGGCACCGGTCCTGCAGGCGCGACGGGTCAGCACGGCCGCCCCCGGCGCCGCCGCGGACGTGGACGTGAACGTGCGGACCGGCGGGCTGACCGTGGTCACCGGGCCGTCGGGCTGCGGCAAGACCACCCTGCTCCGGGCACTGGCGGGTCTGCGGCCGGTCACCGCGGGCACCTTGGTGCTGGCCGGCGCCGCCACGCCGTGGCCGGTACGCGGCCGCACCCCGGGCATCGTCGCGCTGGTCGGCCAGCACCCCGCCCACGAGCTCAACCCGGCCCGTACGGCCGGGGCCGCCGTCGCCCGCCCGCTGCGCCGGCTGCACGGGCTGTCCGCCGCCGACGCCCGCGCCGAGGCGGTCCGACTGCTGGGCACGGTCGGCCTGCCGCCCGAGGTCGCCCGACGGCGGCCGTCGGCACTGTCGGGCGGGCAGCGGCAACGGGTCGCACTGGCCAGGGCGCTGGCCGTGCGCCCCACGGTGCTGCTCGCCGACGAGCCCACCTCCGCGCTGGACGCGGCGACCGCCGGCGCCGTCCTCGACCTGCTCGACGCCGCCCGCGCCGACGGCACCGCCGTGCTCGCCACCACCCACGACCGCGCGCTCGCCGAGCGCGCCGACCACGTCGTCGACCTCACGCCCACCAACCCCGACCCCGTCACAGGACCGAGAGGAACCGCCCGGTGCGCACCGAACCCACCGCCGACCCGACCCACCCCTGGATCGCGCGCATCACCCGGGGCGAGGACCTGACCCGGGTCGTCGTCGACCCGGCCGCGCTCGTCCCGCCGGACGGCGCCCTCGTCGTCGAGCACCGCGAGCACTGGACCGAGGTCTACGACTGGACCTACTCCGACCCGTCCCCGCTGGCCGGGTGGCGGGCCTCGGGGACCGGCGTGCCGCTGCCCGCCGCGCACATGGGGGAGTGGGCCGACCGCACGGCCGAGCTCGTGCTCGCCGCACGTCCGCGCCGGGTGCTGGAGCTGGGCTGCGGCACCGGGATGCTGCTGGAACGGATCGCCCCGCACGTCGACGCCTACGTGGGCACCGACATCGCGGGCGACGTCGTCGACCGGCACCGTGCCGCCGCCCGGCCCGGGGTGACGGTCGCGCGGGCCGCCGCACACGAGGCCCGGTCCGCCGCCGTGGCGGACGCCCTCGGCGGGCGGGCACCGGACTGCGTGGTGATCAACTCCGTGACGCAGTGCTTCCCCGACGTGTCCTACCTGACCGAGGTGCTCCGCACCGCGACCGCGGTCGTCGCGGCCGGGGGAACGGTCGTCGTCGGCGACGTGCGGCACGCGGGTCTGCACCTGCGGCACTGGCGGGAGACCGTCGCCGCCACCGAACCCGCCCTCGACGACGATGCCCTGGCACGCACCGTCGCCGAACGCGCCGCCGCGGACCGCGAGCTGCTGGTCGACCCCGCCGCCCTCGTCACCGCCGCGCTGGCGGGCGGGTGCCGGATCGCCGCCGCCGTGCACGCCAAGACCCTCACCGACGACACCGAGCTGTCGCGCCACCGGTTCGACGTCGTCCTGCACGTCGACGCGGCCCCCGGCCCGGTCCCGCGGGTCCTGGACTGGACCGGCGACCCGCTGGCCGGACCGGAGCCGGTCCTGCTGCGCGGCATCCCCAACGCGCTGCTGAGGCCCGGCCCGCACGCGGTCACCGCGGCCCGGCTGCGCGCCGACCTCGCCGGTCACGACGCCGCCGTGCTGCTCGACCCGGACGACCCCGAGCTGCTGGCGGTCGCCCGGCCCGCCGCCGCCGGCGTCCGCCCCGGCGAGGCGCTCGCCGGCCCCGGCCGGGCCCACGAGCCGCTCCCCGCGTTCGTGCGGAGCCGGGTCGGCCCGCTCGCGCGGCGTCTCGCCGGCACCGACGCCACGGTCGTGCTGCCCCTCGTCGGGCCCGACGACGTCGCGGCGGCCGACGCCGCGGGCGGGGCCGCGCTGCCCGACGGTGCCCCGGCGGGGACCGCGGGGCCCGCTGACGCGGTCGCCCGGCTCGACGCCGTCGCGCTGCACGCCATGGCCCGGGTGCTCGACGCGGGGGACCCGGAGGTCGCCCCGCGGCACGCGTGGCTGGTGCGGCGGTGGCGGGCCGAGCTCGCCACGCACGGCGACCCCGGGCCGCAGCCGGACGCCGCGCTGCACGCGGCCTGCACCGACCTGGGCTACCCGCCCGCGATGGTCGAGTTCTTCGCCGCGGCCATGGCCCACCTGCCCGAGCTGCTGCGCGACGAGGTGCCGCTGCAGGCGCTGCTGTTCCCCGACGGCGAGATCGCGACCGCCCTGGCGAGCTACCAGGACAACACGATCAACACCTACCTCAACGGGGCGCTGGCCCACCTCGCCGCGACCGTCGCACGGACCCGGGCGGAGCCGTTGCGTGTGCTGGAGCTGGGCGGCGGCGTCGGCGGCAGCACCCGCGCCGTCCTCGACGGGCTGGGGGAGGCGCCGGTCGACTACCTGTTCACCGACGTCTCGCGGTTCTTCCTCGACCTGGCCGCGACCCGGTTCCCCGGGGTGCGGACCGCGCTGCTCGACGTCACCACCGACCTTGCCGCCCACGACGGCCGCCACGACCTCGTCGTCGCGGCGAACGTCCTGCACAACGCCGTCGACGTCCGCGCGACGCTCGCCGCCGTCCGCGGGGTGCTGGCTCCCGGCGGGGTGCTGGCCCTGGTCGAGTCGACCCGGGAGCACCGGCCGGCGCTGGTGTCGATGCAGTTCCTCATGTCCGCACGCCCGGGGACGGCCGCCGCCGGCAGCGCGGACCTGCGCGCCGGCACCGACCGGATCTTCCTCACCGAGCGGCAGTGGTGGACCGAGCTCGCCGCCGCCGGCCTGCGGCCGGTCGCCGCGCTGCCCGGCCCCACCGACCCGCTCCGGGCGCTGGGGCAGCAGCTGCTGGTGGCGACATAACCGCCCCCACGTGGGTGGCCGGAGGGCCCGTCCCGACCGCCGACGGGCCCTCCGGTGCCGGACCGGTCCCGGTCAGACCAGGCCGAGCAGCCGCACGTCGGCGGCGTACTTCTCGATCAGCGCCCGGTCCAGGTGCGGGATGTCGGTCCAGCCGCCCGGCCGGGCGGCCTGCACCGCGGCCCGGAACGCCGCCGTCGGCGCCGCGCTGCCGGGCACCGCGTCGGCCGGCTTGTCGTAGGAGCGCAGCACCGGCAGCAGGGAGTGCTTGCGCTGCTGCTCGGGCCGCCCGCGCAGTGCGGTCTCGACCCGGTCGCGCCACTCCACGTAGTCGTCGAGACGGGTGATGGTGTGGCCCGACTCCACCAGCCAGTCGACGAAGGTGTCGAGCGAGATGCCGTCGTCGTGCGGGTTGAACAGGTGGAAGGTGCGGAACCCAGCCGAGCCGGCGGTGCCGATCCCGTCGACGGCGGCGGCGCTGAAGTCGACCGGCAGCCCGTCGTAGTGCGCGCGGGCCCGGCCGCCGTCGGGGCCCGGCTCGTAGAACGACGCCGGGGCCAGCCCGGTCGCGAGCAGGGTGACGATCAGCCGAGTGAAGACGTCCGGCACGTTGAGCTGCCCGGCCCAGCGGGTGTGGGCCAGGATCATGTCCGACCGGAACACCGTGACCGGCAGCCCGCACAGGTCGTGCGCCTCGCGCAGCAGCACCTCGCCGGCCCACTTGCTCATGGCGTAGCCGTTGGCGTACCCGTCGTGGACGTGGCGGACCGCGCTCATCTCGCGGATGTCGGTCTCCTCGGCGAACGAGCCCGCCGGGATCTGGTCGGCGACGCCGATCGTCGACAGGTACACCACCGGCTTGAGCCGGGTGGTGAGCGCGAGGCGCACGACCTCCGCGGTGCCGACGACGTTCGGGCCGAACAGCTGGCCGTAGGGCAGCACGTGGTTGACCAGTGCACCGGAGTGCAGCACGACGTCGACCTCGGACGTGAGCCGCTCCCAGGTCGCCTCGTCGAGTCCGAGCCGCGGCGAGCCGAGGTCGCCCGCGAGGACCTCCAGGTGCTCCTCGGCGAGCGCGCGGTAGTGACGCAGCAGCTCCGGGTCGCCGGAGTCGAAGGTCTCGTCGAGCCGGCGGCGGGCGGCGGCGTCGTCGGAACCGCGGACCACGCAGACCACGGTGCCGCCGGTGCGCGCGGCCTGTTCGAGCCGGTCCAGGCACATGAAGCGGCCGAGGAAGCCGGTGGCCCCGGTGAGCAGCACGGTCCGCGTCTCGCCCGCTGCCGGCGCGGGCAGCCCGGGGGCGGCGGCGAGGGTGGCGGGGTCGAGGAAGGCGTCGAGGCGCAGGTGCTCCGCCCGGATCTCGACGGCGTCGGGTCCGTGCACGCTCGCCGGGGTCGGGACGGCGTCGCCGTCGCGCAGCCGCTCGATGTGCGCGGCGACCGACCGCAGGTCACCGGCCGGGTTGATGACGACGCCGACCGGGACCTCGACGCCGAACACGTCGTGCAGCAGGTTCGAGAAGCTCAGCGCCGACAGCGAGTCGCCGCCCAGGTCGAGGAACGTCGCGTCCGGCGTGACCTCGGTGCTGGAGGCGCCGAGCATCGCCCGGGCGGCGCGGATCACCGTCTCCTGCACCGGCTGGTCGGCACCACTCGCCCGCAGCGCGGCCAGCTCGTCGTTCTCGGCGCGCGCCAGCTCGGCGTAGAGCTGGTCGAGCCGCTCGCCGTAGCGCTCGCGCAGCCGCGGGCGCAGCAGCTTGCGGATGTCGGAGAGCAGGCCGTTGGCCATGCTGAACGGTTCCGGCTCGACGATCAGGTCGCGCGGGATCTCGTACGGTTCGAGGCCGGCACGGCGCGCGGTGAGCTGCACCGCCGCGGTCAGCTCGCCGTGCAGCTCCTGCGGGTCGGAGACGCGGTCGAGCAGGTCCTGCGACGGGACGACGACGGCGAGCAGGTAGGGCCGGTCGCTGTTGCCGTGTACGAAGACCTGCCGGATCGCCGGGTCGTGGGTGAGGGCTGCCTCCACCTTGGACAGGGCGACGAACTCGCCCTGGGAGAGCTTCTGCACGTTGTTGCGACGGTCGACGTAGACGAGCCGGTCCGGCCCGACCTGGGCCATGATGTCGCCGGTGCGGTAGTAGCCGTCGTCGTCGAAGACCGAGGAGGTGACCTCGGGGCGGTGGTAGTAGCCGGGGAAGATGTCGTCGGTCCGCACAAGGAGCTCACCGCGCGGGTGCGGGTGGTCGTCGGTGTGGTAGCCGAGCTCGGGGACGTCGACCAGCTTCCAGGCGGTCACCGGCGGGGACTGGACGACGCCGTCGATGAGCACGACCCCGCACTCGGTGGAGCCGTAGCCCTCGTGCAGCGGCACGCCGAGCACGGCCTGGGCGAACTCCTTCATCTCCGGGGAGATGGGGGCGCTGCCGACGAGTGCGCGCAGGATCCGGCCGCCGAGCACCCGCTCGCGCAGGTCGTCGAGGACGGCCCGTTCGGCGGCGGCCGGGTCCCCGCCGTCACCGGAACGCGCGTGGAGCTCGGACTGGAAGAGTTGGAACAGCATGTCGAAGATCCGCGGCACCACGTGGAACTCGGTCGGCCGGGCGAGCGCGAGATCCTCGAACAGGGTCGACAGGTCCGACCGGGCGACGAAGTACGCGATGCCACCGGAGCCGAGCGTGCTCAGCAGCACCGTCCGACCCATCATGTGGCTGAGCGGCATGAAGTTCAGGCTGATCGTCGGTCGGGTGGCGGGCAGGCTCATCGCGTGGCCGCTCCAGGCGCGCCACTGGGCCCGCTGCGGGTACATCGCCCCCTTCGGGGCGCCGGTGCTGCCGGAGGTGTAGATCAGGACCGCGAGGGGGTCGTCGTCGCCGTCGGGGGAGTGCAGCGGGGCGAGCGGGAGCTGCGCCGCGCCGTCCAGGACCTCGTCGAGGGTCTGCACCGTGGGCAGCGCGACGGCGGCCTCGGCGAGGGTCTCGCGCTCGTCGTCGATCTCGGGGTGGTGGTCGAACACGACCAGGCGCGGGGTCCGCTCGGCGGCACGGGCCAGCTCGACGGCCTTGCCCAGGTACTCCTGGCTCGTGGCGAGCACGACCGGTGCGGTCTCGTCGACGATCGCCTGCAGCTGCGGCAGCGCCGAGCTGGGCTGCAGGGGCACCGCGACGGCGCCGAGGGCGACGACGGCGAGGTCCACCGTCGCGTACTCGGTGCTGGTGAACCCGATCGTCGCGACGAACTCGCCCGGCCGGACACCGGCGGCCGCCCAGGCGGTGGCGAGCCGGCGGGCCCGCTCCCAGGCCTGCGCGTAGCTGAGGGTGGAGAAGCTGGGCAGCAGCCGCAGGGCCGTCCGGCCGGTCGCGGGATCGGTGTAGGGCTCGGTGTCGCGCTGGGCGAGGGCGGGCCGGTCGCCGTAGCCGGTCATGATGCGGTCGACCGCGGCGGCGAGACCGGGTCCCGCCTCGAGTGCGGCCGCGCGGACGGTTTCGTCGCGCCTCGCGGCCCGGTACTGCGGATCGTTCTCGTCGAGGTCCGCCGCCAGGCGCTCGGCCCGGGCCTCCGGATCGGTGACGTTCACTCAGGCACCCACTTCCTCGTCCGTTCGCGTCCTCCGGCCCGTCCGGGAGGGACGGCCACCGGGGGGGTAGCGTTCCTAAGTGTTACTCCGCGAAACGGCCTTGGGCCATGTGATCGTCGTCGCGATGTACTTGCGCGACAAAAGCATTCGTGGTTTCAGCACGCGTCGTGCGCTTTTCGTAGAGCGCTTGTCGACGGCCGTGATCAGGGCTGGAGCGGACCCAGACCGACGAGCTCCAAGGCCCGCCGGGCGGGTCCGGGTGACACCGTGACCCGCAGGCGGTGCCCACCGGCGGCCGCGCGGTCGCCCGCCTCGGCGAGCAGCGCGGCGCCGTTGCTCGCGACGTAGGAGGCGCCGTCCACGACCAGGTCGACCGACCCGGACTCGGCGAGCTCCAGCAGCCGGTCCCGCACGTCCCCGGCACCGGCGAGGTCGAGGTCACCGTCGAGCAGCACCCGCACGACCCCGTCGCGGCGTCCGTGGTCGCGCAGCACGGTGGTCCGCCGGTCCTCCGACGCCCGCGGCCGGTGGACCGCCGCGGAGTGCGGCGCGGTGGGACGGGCCGTCGGGGCGATCCGCATACGCACCGCCGTCCCGCCGTCGGTGTGCTCGATCTCGCTGCTGGTCGCGATCGCCCGGATCATCGCCAGACCGAGCCCGCGGTGACCGGGGTCGCTCGGCGGCGGCCGCCATCGGCCGTCGTCGGAGACGCACGCGCTCACCCCGCCCGACGGCGTGTAGCCCAGGTGGAGCCGGACGTCACCGGGCGGGTCGAACCCGGCGTAGCCGTGCTCCACGCTGTTGGCGGCGGCCTCGTCGATCGCGCGGACCAGGTCGTCGCCGAGGTCCTCGCCCAGACCCACCTGGTCGGCCCAGCGCCGGACCCGGCGGCGCATGCCCCTCAGCTCCCGGGCGGACCCGGGGACGGTGAGGTCGATGTCGGGCGGCAGGACGCGGACGCAGACCAGCGCCGCGTCGTCGGTGTGCGCGGCGCCGGCCAGGGCCCGGTCGATGATCTGCCCGGCGAACTGCTCCGGCGGCAGTCCGGCCACCTCGGTGGCGATCCCGGCCAACCGGTCCAGCCCGTCGTCGACGACCTCGCCGCGACGCTCGACGAGCCCGTCGGTGTAGAGCACCAGCGTCTGCCCGGCGGCGATGGGGGCGATCCCCTCGCGGAAGGCCGGACGGCCGCGGATCCCCAGGACGGGGTTGTGCCCGCCCGCGAGGTAGCCGCCGCCGTCCTCGTCGACGACCAGCACGGGCAGGTGTCCGGCCCGTGCCCAGCGCAGCTCCCCGCGGCCGGGGTCGACGACCACGCAGGCCGCCGTCGAGTAGCGGGCGCCGGGGATCCAGGTCGCGAACTCGTCGAGCAGCTCCAGCGCGGACGCGGGGTCGCGACCCTGGCGGACGGCGCCGGAGAGGACGGTGCGCAGCTGGGCCATCACTGCGGCCGCGGCGACGCCCTGCCCGACGACGTCGCCGACCGACAGCCCGACCCGCCCGTCGCCGAGGTCGACGACGTCGTACCAGTCGCCGCCGGCCTCGGTGCCCGCGGCGCCCGCCTGGTAGCGCACCGCGATCTCCACGGTGTCGAGGTCGGGCAGCCGGATGGGCAGCAGCGTGCGCTGCAGGGTGTGCGCGACCTCCCGCTCGGCGCGGTAGAGCCGGGCGCGTTCGAGGGCCTGCGCGGCCGGGTCGGTCAGGGCGAGCAGGGTGGCGCGCTCGCTGGGCGGCAGCGGCCGCGGTGTCATGAACGCGGTCGCGATGACGCCGACGGTGCGGGCGGCGGTGACCAGCGGGAGGGTGAAGACGGTCAGGTGGCCGAGGCGGTCGAGCAGCTCGGCCGTCTGCGGGTGGCGCTCGCGCCAGTCGGTGCCCGGTTCCAGCCACAGCGCGCGGGCCTCGCGGGCGGTCACCGCGGCCGGGATCGGCGAGCTCAGCGGCACCTCCTGCCACGCCTGCGGGTCGGCGACGTCGTGCAGGGCCAGCGCCCGCAGGTGCTGGGCGGTCGGGTCGAGCTCGTAAACCGCGATGCGGCAGGGGCCGAGCAGTGCCCGCAGGTGGGTGACGACGGTCCGGGCCACCTCGGTCGGGTCGGCGGCCGCCGACAGCTCGGCGGTGGCCTGCTGCAGCAGCGCCAGCCGGTCGGCGTTGGCCCGCTCGTCCGCGAGCAGCAGCGCGTTGTCGAGTGCGAGCGCGGCGCGGTCGGCGAGGTCGGTGACGAGCTCGATGTCGTCGGGGGCGTACGGCGTGGTCTGCGGGCCCCGCACCAGGACCAGGACGGCCAGCGTCCGGCCGCGCGCGGTCAGCGGGACCCCGACCGCGGAGCGTGCCGGGATCGCCGAGCCCGGGACCGTCGCGCCGGGGGCGGTGTCGTCCCACAGGACCGCGGCACCGGCGTCGAGCACCTGCCGGCCGAACGAGGTCTCGCCGGGGCGCTCGTCGAGCAGCGCCTCGGTCGTGGTGTCCGGAGCGGCCCCGGCGGCGCGGACGAGCTGCCCGGCCTCGTCGACGCGGCGGACCGTGCACACGTCGGCCAGCCGGGTCTCGACGAGCAGGGCGGTCAGGCGCCGCAGCCGGTGGTCGACGTCCTCGGCGGTGTCCAGCTCCCGGCTGAGCCGGGCGAGCAGTGCCTGGCGTTCGGACTCGCGGTAGCGCACGGTGATGTCGGTGCCGCTGCCCACCCAGCCGGTCACGGCCCCGTCGGCGTCGGTGTGCAGCGGGACGGCGTGCTCGAGGATCCAGCGGAAGGCGCCGTCGGCGCGGCGGAGCCGGTACTCGATCTGCCAGCCCGTCCCGGACGCGACCGCGCGGGAGAACCGGTTGCGGTAGCGCTGCCGGTCGTGCGGGTGCAGCCCGTCGGTCCAGCCGTCGTCGAGGTCGGCGAAGGCCTCCCGGCCGGTGAACTCCTGCCAGCCGGAGTTGACGTAGGTCCGCGCGCCGTCCGGGTCGGCGACCCAGATCAGGGCCGGTGCCAGGTCGGCCATCGCGGTGAACCGGGCCTCCGCCTCGCGGCGGACCCGCCCCAGCTTCAGGTGGGCGTTGACCCGGGCCACGAGTTCGGCCGCGGAGAACGGCTTGACCAGGTAGTCGTCCGCACCGGCGCCCAGGCCCTCGATCGCGGCCTCCTCACCGGCGCGGGCGGAGAGCAGCAGGACCGGCACCCCGGCCGTCCGACGGTCCCCGCGCAGCGCTGCGAGCAGCTCCATGCCGTCGAGGACGGGCATCATGATGTCGGTGACGACGAGGTCCGGCGGGCGTTCCCGGGCCGCGGTCAGCGCGGACTTCCCGTCTTCGACGAGCTGGACCTCGTACCGGTCGGCCAGCAGCCGCTGCAGGTACTCCCGCATGTCGGCGTTGTCGTCGGCGACGAGGATCCGGCCCGCGGAGGCCGGCGCGTCCGTACCCGCGACGTCCGCCGGGACGGGTGCCGGGGCCGGTGCCGGGCCGGGCAGCCAGCGCAGCGCCTCGCCGACGAACGCCTCCGACGTCGCGGTGGGTGCGCTCCCGGACGCGGTGTCGGCGACGCGGTCCGGATCGAGGTGCGCGGTGCCGGTCGGGATCCGGACGGTGAAGGTGGTGCCGGTGCCAGGTGTGCTCGCCGCGGTGATCGTCCCGCCGTGCAGGGTGACCAGCTCGCGGGTCATGGCGAGCCCGATGCCCGACCCCTCGGTCGAGCGGGCGCGGGTGCCGGCGATGCGGTGGAACCGCTCGAACAGCCGGGGCAGCTCTTCGGCGGGGATCCCGGCCCCGGTGTCGGCGACGGTCAGCTCGACCGCGCTGTCGCCGTCGGCGCGCAGGGCGACCGCGACGTGGCCGTCCAGGGTGAACTTCAGCGCGTTGGACAGCAGGTTGAGGACGACCTTCTCCCAGGACTCGCGGTCGACGTGGACCGGCCAGGGCAGCGGCGGACAGTCCACCGTGTAGTCCAGCCCGGCGCGCTCCATCGCCGACCGGAACAGGCTGCTCAGCTCGGTGGTGAAGGCGGCGAGGTCGGTGGGCTCGAACGTCGCGCGCAGCCGTCCGGCCTGCAGCCGGGAGAAGTCGAGCAGCGTGGTGACGAGCCGTCCGAGGCGCAACGCGTTGCGGTGCACGACGTCGAGCTCCGCGGCGAGCCGGTCCGGCTCCGGCGGGGCGTCGCGCAGCTGCTCGACCGGTCCCATGATCAGTGTCAGGGGCGTGCGGAACTCGTGGCTGACGTTCGAGAAGAAGTCGGTCTTGGCACGGTCGAGCTCGGCGAGCGCCTCCGCACGCTCACGCTCGGCCTCGTAGGCGCCCGCGGCGACCAGCGCGGCCTCGACCTGACCCGCCAGGAGGTCGACGAAGGCCCGGTAGCGCTCGTCGAACAGCCGGAACGGGTTCAGTCCGACGACCAGTGCGCCCCGGATCAGGGTCTCGCCCTGCGCCCCGGCGAGCGGGTCCAGCACGGCGTGCGACGGCGGCCGGTCCCACGCGCCGCGGGGCAGCTCCGGCAGGTGGGCGGCGAGGTCGTCGACCACGGCCGTGCCGCCCTCGCGCACCGCGGCGAGCGGCCAGCCCGCCGGGTCGACCACGGGCGCGTCCGGCGCGACGCTCGTGGAGCCGACCAGCCCGGTCCCGCCGTCCTCGGTGAACTCGTAGACCAGCGCGAACGGCAGGTCCTGCGGGTTGCGGGCCAGCGCTCGCCCGGCCGCGGAGTACACTTGCGCCCGGGTCCGGGTCGGCCCCAGGTCGGCGGCGAGGTCGCGCAGCGTCTGCATGCGGCGTTCGCTGAGCACGCGGTCGGTGTTCTCGGTGACCACGCAGAGCATCCCCGCGACGGCGCCGTCCTCGTGCAGCGGGCTGTAGGAGAAGGTGTGGTAGGTCTCCTCGAGGTAGCCGCTGCGTTCGAGGAACAGCAGGAGTTCCTCGCTCCAGGTGGCCTCTCCGCCGGCGAGCACCGACGCGATCATCGGGCCGACGTCGTCCCAGACCTCGGCCCACACCTCGCGGGCGGAGCGGCCGAGCGCCCACGGGTGCTTGTCGCGCAGCGTGTCGCGCCGGTAGGCGTCGTTGTAGAACATCGTGAGGTCAGGGCCCCACGCCATCCACATCGAGAACCGGGAGTCGAGCAGCATCCGGACGACGCTGCGCAGCTCGGGCGACCACTGCTCGGGCGGGCCGAGCGGGTGGGCGGACCAGTCGTGTGCTGCCATGGCGGCGTTGACCAGGTCCGGCGGCGGACCCGGGCGTGCGGGAGCGCGGTTCGGGCCGGGTGGGCCGTCGGTCCCCGCCGGACGCGGGCCCGGATCGTCCGCGTCGTCGTCGCCTCGCATGTGCCTCTTCCCCGCCCCGTCGGAGCTCGACGAAATCTAGCCGACGACGGGCGGGAGCGCCCGGACCGTGCGCCCGCCCGAACGCGTCGTCGGCCCACCGCCGGATTCCGGCGCGGAGCCGGTCCCAGGTGCGGACGCGACGAGGGCACGGTCGGACGCGGAGAGCGGGGCCTCGGTGAGGAAGGCGCGGGCGTCGAAGTCGTGGGGTCCGTTGAACGGGTAGTCGGTCGCGTGCATGATCCGGGCGATGCCGACGACCTCGGCGCTCCACCGCAGGTAGCGGTGGCTGGCGATGCCGCCCGGAGTCACGAACACGTTGTCCCGGACGTAGTCGGCCAGCGGGCGGTCGAGCCCGGAGGCCCGGTCCAGCAGGGCACTGCGGTCGAGGGAGAACAGGACGGTCTCCCCCCAGTGGCCCAGGACGACCTGCAGTGGTGCAGCCGCCTTCCGACTCAGCGCTCCACTCGCGCCCCACCCTCGGGTCGGGGCCCGATTCCGAGCTGACCTGGCTCCTCCACCGAGCGGCGCAACGACTGCACACCGTCCCCGACCAGCACGGCCGGGTCGCCGTGGTCACCGGCGCCAACGTGGGTCTCGGCTTCGAGACGGCACGCATGCTCGCCGAACACGGAGCACGGGTCGTCCTCGCCGTACGCGACATCGAGAAGGGCCGGCAGGCCGCGGCACGCACGGGCGGGGACGTCGGCGTGCAGGCCCTCGATCTGACATCGCTGGAGTCCGTCTCCACCGCCGCCGCCGAGCTGCGCGCGACCTACCCTCGGATCGACCTTCTGATCAACAACGCCGGCGTCATGTACACACCGAAGCAGACCACCGCCGACGGCTTCGAGCTGCAGTTCGGAACGAACCATCTCGGACACTTCGCCCTCACCAACCTCCTCCTGGAGCGGCTCCTGCCCGTGCCCGGCTCCCGCGTGGTCACCGTCAGCAGCACCGGCCACCGCATCCGCGCAGCGATCCACTTCGATGATCTGCAGTGGGAACGCTCGTACAGCCGCTCCGCCGCGTACGACCAGGCCAAGCTCGCGAACCTGATGTTCACCTACGAGCTGCAACGACGACTCGCCCCCCACGGCGCGACGCTCGCCGTCGCCGCCCACCCCGGCGCGTCCAACACCGAACTCGCCCGGAACACACCCGCGGCACTGCTCGTGCCCATGGGATGGCTGGCACCACTGCTCACGCAGACACCCGAGATGGGTGCGCTCCCCACCGTCCGCGCCGCAACGGATCCCGGCGTACTCGGCGGGCAGTACTACGGCCCCGGCGGCCGAGGCGAGATCCGCGGATACCCGACGCTCGTCTCCTCCAGCGATGCCTCGCACGACCATGCGGTACAGCAGCGGATGTGGACCGTGTCGGAGGAGCTCACCGGGGTGAGCTTCCCCGTGGCGGCGGCAGGACGCTGAACCCGACCACACCGGCGTCACCGGGCCGCCCTCGGTAGGCTCGCGGTCATGTCCGGAGCGACCGTGAACGACCCCATTGCCGAGCTCGTCGCGTGCCGGGACTGCGGCCGGGACTGCCTGCTGCAGGTCGCGGACCTCTGCGCCGACTGCATCGCCAGGATCGGCACCGCCGCCGACGACGCCGACTACCGCGCCTGGCGGACCGAAAACGAGCGCCGCGTGGTCACCGGGGAGCTGACCGGCGCGATCTGACCGGCGTGATCCGACCGAGGCGATCCGACCGCCCCGGTACGTCCCGCTCCGGTCAGCGGATCGCGGTCGCGTTCGGTGGCGAGCCGACGCCCCCGACGAGGTGCAGCGGCTTGACCACCGTCAACGACGTCCAGCCGCCCGCGGCGCGGCTGTCGGCGACCAGTGCGTCGAGGTTCCACGGCTCGCCCAGGACCACGCCGAGCTTGGCGATGAGCTCCTGGTGCATCATCCGGCGTCCTCGGGGGCGGTCCCGGTGAACGGGCTGCCCGGGTCCACCGGCAGCACCTCGACGGCGAAGGTGTCGGTCGCGAACACCGCGACCCGGTGGTCCCAGATCCAGCGCGGCAGCTCGTGCGACTGGCGGAACCCCGTGGCGCGGCGCGCGGACCGGACCTCGGCGCGCAGCTCGTCGTCGGCGTCGAGGAACCAGCGGGCCCAGCCGGTGTGGACCATGACGAGATCGCCCGGCCGGACCTGCTCGCCCTGGCGCGCGAGCGCGCGGTCCAGGACGTCGGCGTCGAGCGCGGGCCCGGCCCGGTGGTCCAGCGGGGCGCCCTCCTCGGCGAGCAGTCCCGCCACGTCTATCAGCAGCCCGCGCCCGACGATCGGCTTCTCCGCCCAGCGCTGCACGCCCAGGGCGGGGCCGCCCGCGACGATCGCCGCGTCGGGGACGCCGTCGTAGAAGCCGTATCCGGACGCCCGCCGGTGCCGCAGACCGTCGACCTGCGACGTGGCCTGCAGGTGCCTTTCTCGTTCGACGACGCACGGCGCTTCACACATTCTTCGCCCGTTGTCCACCGGGCGAGAAGTCCGGTTGCTTTACGTGGTGGTCATCTGCTCTTGGAGGAGTTCCAGCCGGCCGACGCCGTTGTCCGGCAACAGTTCGGAGGGCCTTCCTGCGGTTCGCCGGCCGTCGTCCGGTGAACGCGTCGTCCGGTGCGGCGGGCGTCGGACGACCGTTCGGCGCGACCGTGAAAAGCGTCTCCCGGTTCCGGTAAGGAATGGTCAGGAATCGACCGGGAATGCGCGGGGGCGCCCGTCACCGGGCCCGGGAGCCCCCGCGGGGTCTCAGGCGTGGACGTCCGACGGGTGCGTGGCCAGCGGGGTCACCTGCATGGTCATGTAGGGGAACAGCGGCAGCCCCCAGAGGATCTCGTGGAGCTGCTCGTTGTCGCGCACCTCGAAGATCGACAGGTTGGCGTACTCGCCGACGCAGCGCCAGATGCTCACCCACTCACCCGAGCGCTGCCACTGCTGCGACCAGGCCTTCTCCCGCGCGAGCAGGTCGGCCTTCGCCTCGGCGTCCATGTCGGCGGGGAGGTCGACCTCCATCCGCACGGCGAAGCGGGCCATCAGGCGGGGTCCAGCGCGAAGTCGTAGGTGACCTCGTTGCCGGTGCCGTCGTCGGCCGGGCCGGGGCGCAGGATCAGCTCCGGCTTCACGGCCTGGGCGACGTAGTCGCCGCCGTCGAAGTACAGCTGGGTGGTGACGAGTTGCTTGCCGGGCGCGGACACCTTGAGGTGCAGGTGCGCGGGGCGCCACGGGTGCCAGCCGGCCGCGGAGATGAACGCGCCGGTCGAGCCGTCGGTCGGGATCTGGTACGGCGCGGGCTGCATGGTGCGGAACGCGAAGTGCCCGTCGTCGCCGGTGTGGATGACCGCACGCAGGTTCCACTCGGGGATGCCAGGGGCGAACTGGGAGTAGTAGCCCTCGTCGTCGGCGTGCCACAGGTCGACCGTCGCGCCGGCGATCGGGGTGCCGTCGAGGTCGGTGACGGTGCCCTGGAACAGCAGCGGGGTGCCCTTCTCGTCGGGCCGCATCGGCATCGCGGTCCCGGACTCGATCACCGGGGCACCCGGGACGTAGTAGGGGCCCTCGATGGTGCCGACGGCGCCGCGGCGGTCGGCGTTGGCGACCTCCTCCACGACGTGCTCGACGAACACGTCGAGGAACAGCGGCCACTCGCCGTCGGCGCCGACCTGGATCAGCCAGGCCTTGAGCGCGTCGTACTCGGCGTAGGTCACCTGGTGCTTGCGGATGACCTCGTGCAGGGCCTGCAGCGTGTCGGTGGCGATGGCGGACACCCGGGCCGGGTCGGCGGCGGCGCCGGCGCGTTCCTTCTTCGCGAAGGTGGCGGTGGCGTTCGCGCCGGAGCCGGCGGCGGTAGCGGTCTCGGTCATGTCCTACTCCTGTGGTGGGGCGGGGTCGTTCGGTCTCGACGTGCGGGTGTTCAGGTGTCGGTGCGGTAGTGGGCGAGCTTGTCGGGGTCGACATCCACGCCGATCCCGGGCCCGTCGGGGACGCGCAGCTCGCCGCCGCTGATCCGCAGCGGCTCGGTGAGCAGGTCGTCGGTCATGTCGAGGAAGTTCGACAGCTCCCCGGCGCGGGCGCTGGTCTGCCGGTGCGCCGCGCCGAAGACGACCGTGCAGGCCGTGCCGAGCTGCCCGTCGATCTGGTTGCCCATGACCACCTCGGTGCCGAGCCCCTCGCACAGGTGCAGCACCCGTTGGGAGCCGGTGAACCCGGTCCGCGCGGTCTTGATGCTGATCATGGTGGCGGCGCCGTCGAGCAGCTCGCGGGTCACCTCGCCGGGCCGGGTCGCGGACTCGTCGGCGACGGTCGGGACCGTGGTGCGGGCGGTGAGCCAGCGGCGTCCGAGCACCTGGTCGGCGGGCATGAGCTCCTCGGACAGGGTCAGGCCGAGGTCGGCCATCTCGTCCAGGGCCTGTGCGGCCTCGGACGCGGTCCAGCCGCGGTTGCCGTCCACGTAGAGCTCGACGTCGGGCCCCAGTGCCTCGCGCAGCGCACGGCAGGCGCCGGTGTCGAGGGTGACGGGGCGGCGGCCGACCTTGACCTTGAAGGTGGTGACGCCGTGCTCGTCGCGCATCCGCAGGGCCTCGGCGACCATCACGTCGTCGGGGGCGAAGCCGACCATGTGCGAGACCCGCATCCGGTCGGTGTACCCCCGAGCAGCTCGGAGACGCCGACACCGAGCCGGCGGCCGATGACGTCCCAGACGGCCATGTCGATCGCGGCCTTCGCGGTCGGGTTGCCGATCGTGCGATCGAGGACGGCGTGGATCCGCTCCCGCTCGAAGACGCTCAGACCCACGATCTCCGGGGCGAACACGGTGTCGACCACCGCGCGGATGGAGGTCTGGGTCTCTCCGTAGGTGTAGGGGCGGGGTGGGGCCTCGGCGACGCCGACGACGCCGTCCTCGGCGTGCACCCGGACCAGCACGTGGTCGGCGGTGTGTACCTCACCGGAGGCGAACCGCAGCGGTTTGCGGTAGGGCACGGCGAACGGGATCGCCTCGACGGCCACGATCTTCACTGCGGTCCTCCGGGGACGGTGGCGGGGCGGGGGTCCAGCTCGTGCGCGCGCTCGGCGAGCACGTCGAGCAGCCGGACGAGGGCGGGGGAGTCGTCGTCGGTGCGCCAGGCCAGGGCCAGGTCGACGCGCAGCTCGCGGTTCAGGTCGGCGTAGACGACGCCTTCGGTGCCCAGGGCGCGCACCGACTCGGGCAGCAACGCGACCCCGGCACCGGCGGCGACGTGGGTGAGCAGGATCGGAGTGTCGCGGGCCTCGGTGCGGCGCCGCGGGAGGAAGCCGGAGTCCAGGCATCCCTGGGTGGCGACCGAGTCGACCACCGAGCCGGGGGCGCCGTAGGCGACGAAGTCGTCGCCCCGGAGCTCGGCCAGGGTGACCGTCCCCGCCCCGGCGAGCCGGTGGGTGGCGGGCAGCGCCGCGATCAGCCGCTCCTGGGCGATCGGGCGGACCGACATCTCTGGGCGCACCACCGGCGGACGCAGTACGGCGAGGTCGATGCGACGCTCGTCGAGCGCATCCTCCTGGGCCGCGGTGAGCAGCCCGGGCAGGAACCGCAGCGAGACGCCCGGCATCCGGCGAGCGGCGACCCGGGCCAGCCGGGGCAGGAGCCGGTAGGCGGCGAGGTCGGTGGCACCGACCGTCACCATGCCCTCGGTGCCGGCGGCGACCTGCTCGACGCGGCGCCGCGCCTCCTCGACGCCGGCCAGGATCCGCCGCGCGTCCTCCAGCAGCGACGCCCCCGCCGGCGTCAGGTCGACCCGGCGGGTGGTGCGCTCGAACAGGGTGGCGCCGACCTGGCTCTCGAGCTGGCGGATGGCCTGGGAGAGCGGGGACTGGGCCATGTGCAGCCGCTCGGCGGCGCGGCCGAAGTGCCGCGTCTCCGCGACCGCCACGAAGTAGCGGAGCTGCCGCAGATCCATGCCCGTCACCTCCCTCGGCCCGGCGCGTCGCCTCACGGTAGGCGTGCGACTCTGTAGACACAAAGACCGGACAGCGCCCGATTGAGAGCTTCGACAGCTGAATGATGGTCAGGCCGGGACGGGTCGGGTGTCGGCCCGCGCGTCGACGCCGTGGATCCAGGTGAGCCACGGGTCCAGCCCGGCCAGTCCCGCGTTGCGGGCCTCGGTCTCGGGGCCGTCGGGCAGGTACAGCAGCCCGCTGGTGACCAGGGAGCTGCGCTGGATCGACCGGGTCCGTGCCCGGCGCAGCCGCTGGTACCGGTCGAACGCCTCGGCGTGGTCGCCGTCGAGTGCGCCGGGGGCGGCGAGCAGGTCGGCGAGCACCGCGGCGTCCTCGATGGACTGGTTCGCGCCCTGGCCGTGGTGCGGCAGCATCGTGTGCACGGCGTCGCCGAGGAGGACGACGCGGCCGCGGGACCAGTGCGTCATCGGGGGCAGCGTGTAGAGCGGCCAGTGCGGGGACTGCGGCACCGCGGTCAGCATCTGCACCACGCCCGGCGCCCAGCCGGCGAAGGCCCGTTCCAGGGTCCCCGGGTCGGTCTCGGTCGGGCCGGCACCGCCGGTCCACGGCTCCGGCCCCTCCAGCACGGCGAAGAAGTTGATCTGCTCGGCGTGCGCGCCGATCGCGTAGTGCAGCACGTGCGCGTCCGGGTCCATCCAGAACTGGATCGCGCCGGGATCGGGCAGCAGCGGCGCGTCGGCGACGTCGACGATCCCGCGGAAGGCCGAGGTCCCGGTGTAGCGCGGCCGGGCATCGGGGTCGACGACCGATCGGACACGGGAGTGCACGCCGTCGGCGCCGACCACGACCGCGGCGCGCAGCTGCTCACCGGAGGCGAGGGTGACGGTGCCGTCCGGGTCGACCGCGGTGACCTCGCAGTCGAGGCGGACCATGCCCTCCGGGCAGGCGCCGGCCAGGACACGCTGGAACTCCGCGCGGTGGATGCCCAGGTAGGGGGCGCCGAAGCGGCGTCGGTAGCTGCCGTCGATCCCGACCGGGAAGGCGGACACCCGCTCGTCGTCGCGCCAGCCGCGGTGGATGAGCTCGGTCGGCTGCGCCGCGACCTTCTCCAGCTCGCCCAGCAGACCCAGCTCGTCCAGCGGGCGCAGCCCGTTCGCCGACAGCGCCACGGCCGCACCGACCTCGCGCAGCTCGGCCGCGCGTTCGAGCACGGTGACCCGGACGCCGCGGGCGTGCAGCGAGAGAGCCAGCGACAGGCCCCCGATCCCGGCACCGACGATCACCACTGATTCGTCCATGACTGTGATCCTGACACGGATACCGGGCCCTGAGTCCTCTACGGATCGTCTCAGTCGGGACCGCTTTCGGCACGACCCCCTCGGCCCCTTCACCGGGGGTCCGAGGTCGGCCACCATCACTCGCCGAGGGGATCCGACCCCGTTCCGAACTCGACGAGGAGTGATCGATGTCCGAGACGTTCGTGCTGGTGACCGGCGCGTGGCACGGCGGCTGGGCCTGGCGCCCGGTCGCCGAGCGACTGCGTGCGGCGGGACACCGCGTGCTGACCCCCACCCTCCCCGGGCTCGCCGACGGCGACGACCCCACCGCCCTGCACCTGTCCGACACCGTCGACGCCGTGGTGGACCTGATCGAGTCCGCCGACCTGTCCGACGTGACGCTGGTCGGGCACAGCTGGGGCGGCTACGTGATCACCGGTGCGGCGCACCGGGTCGCGTCGCGACTGCGGAAGCTCGTCTACTGGAGCGCGTTCGTCCCGGCCGCGGGCCGCTCGCTCTACGACGAGGTCCCGCCGGCCTACCGGGAGCTGTTCGACGCCCAGGCCGCCGCGTCGGGCAACAACACGGTCGCGCTCCCGCTGCCGGTGTGGCAGGAGGCCTTCATGAACGACGCGGGTGAGGAGGCGCAGAAGCTGGTGCACGAGCTGCTCGTGCCGCACCCGATGCAGTACTTCACCGAGACCGTGGAACCGCTCGACCCGGCGGCCCTGGGGGTGCCGGTGTCCTACGTGCTGTCCACCGACGACGTCGCGCTCCCGCCCGGCGAGTACGGCTGGGACCGCTTCGCGGCCCGGCTCGGCGTCACGCCGGTGAGCGCGCCCGGCAGCCACGAGGGCTGCTTCACCGCCGCCGAGGGGCTCGCCGAGGCCCTGCTGAAGGCCTGACCCCCGCGGCACCTCGCGCACGCGCCCCACGCGGGCGGCCCCACGCGTCCGTGCGCACGAACGGGCACCTCGTACGAGACCTTCGTACGAGGTGCCCGTTCGCGCGCGGCCGGGGTCAGCCGGTCGGGGACTCCTGCGCGCCGTCACCGGGCGCGGGGTCCTGGCCGAGCTGGTTCGGCGGGAACCGCAGCGGCGGGAGCCCCTGCAGCGGGGCCTGCGGGACGTTGCCCACCTCCGGCGGGAGCGGGGTGCCCTGCAGCGGGTTGCCCACCGGCTCGAGCGGGTCGATCGGCGCGAACGTCGCGGGCTTCGCGAGCCCGCCGGAGTCGTTGCCGTCGAAGGACTCGGTCCTGCCGCAGCCGTCGAGCATGACGGTCAACGGGCCGTCGGTGTGCACGTCGAGGCGGGCGTCGCAGCCCACCCCGGCGCGCTCCGGGTCGACGGTCACGGTGCCGACCCCGGCCGAGCGGATCTCCAGCACGTTCTCGGCGTCGGCGTCCACCGGCGCGTCGAGGTGGCGGAACTCCCGCAGGTACGGGTTGACCGGCGAGAACGTCCCCTCGACCTGCCCGACCTCCTGACCGGCCGCCGGGACCGGCGCCTCGGCGCGGCCCTGCCCCCGGGTGACCACGTCGATCGCACCCAGCTCGTGCGGGTCGCGGCTCTGGATGCCCGACAGCCAGTAGGCGTGGTCCCCGACGAGGCCGGCCTCCGGGTCGTCCATGAGGGGGTTGCGCACGTAGGTGACGTGCGGCGGGTCGACCGCGCGGGGCTCGTCGCCCATCCAACGGGCGGCCAGGTCCCACATGCCGTTCTTGCACATCACGAGGTGCTCGGCGGCGAGGCCGACGTGGCTGATGAACTCGTAGTCGTAGTCTCCGGCCTTGTAGAGGTCGGCCCGCTCGCGGGTGATGGGGTAGGGGATGAAGTCGTCGTTGACCCCGGCCCACTCCATCACCGGCTGGTTGTGCCGGCTGGGCAGCAGCTCGGAGATCTTCGACCCGGGCTCGTGCTTGGTGACGGTGTCGACGCCGGCCTCAGCCAGCTCGTCGGCCACCCCGTTGACGCCCGGCAGCGACGGGGCCACGTTCAGCCCGTCGCAGATGAAGGCCTTGTTGAACACGTCGGGGAAGGTCAGCGACAGCTTGTTCGCGGTGTAGGCGCCGGAGGAGAAGCCGCCCATCGCGGTGCGCTCGCGGTCGAGGTCGTAGTGGCGACGGGCGTCGGCCAGCGCCTCGAAGACGATCGCGCCGCCCTCGCCGTAGCCCCAGTTGTCGGCGCCGCGGAAGTCGACGTCGATCACCATCGTGGGGTCGCCCGGCCGGTCGGCGAACTGCCGGTAGAGGTCACGGTCCCCGGCGACGTCGTCGCCGGGGCGCAGCGCGTAGCCCTGGGTCCAGAGCAGCGAGGCGTAGCCGTGCGACGGCGCGGGGGCCTCGGGGGCGTAGACCGTGTAGCGCTGCATGCGGCCCGGCAGGTCGGGGACGCAGTCGTCGCGGCAGGGGTAGCCGAACGACGCGCTCGGCCGCTGGTCGCCGGAGCCCTCGCCGGAGCCGGTGGCGATGCCGCCCTGCTGCAGGCCGGTGCCCGGTGCGGGCCCGCCAGGGTCCGAGGGCAGCCGTCGGCCCTGCTCCTTCTCCGAGTGCGAGGCGAACACGCGGGTCACGTAGCCGGAGGTGGGGACGCCGGACTCGTCGTCGGTACCGGCGCGGAGCTTCCCGAAGTCGACGTCGGCGAAGAACTCCGACAGGTCGCCGTTCGCGATCGCGCGCTTCTGGTCGTTGTTGCGGTAGGGCGCCTCGAAGGGCTCGTGGAAGCGGAACGCCGCGTCGAAGAACGCCGACGGCGTCGGGTCGCCGAGGACCGCGCCGCCGGGGTGGGACTCGTCCGCGGTGACCTGCGGGACGAGGTAGGCGTCGGCGTCGCGGTCCCACAGCCCGGCCGCGGCGGCGAGGCGCTGCGTCCCGTCGGCGGGGTCCCACGCGGAGTGCGGCACCCGGATCTCGACCTGGCGTCGCTCGAGGTCGACGTGCACCTCGGGCGCGTCCGACAGGGTCCGCCCGGTGGCCGCGTCGACGATGTCGCCCTCGTTGCCGTGCACCGTCACGAACAGCTGGGCCGGCATGACGGTGTTCGCGCCGTGCGGGGCCTCGCGCGGGGTGTCCGAGCCGCCGAGGGCGAGGGTCAGGCCGAGCAGCCCCGGGTCGGTCATCGTGTTCATCGTGACCCGGAACGCGGTCGCGTCGTCCTGCGGCTTCGCGCGGACCTCGAGGATGTCCGCGGCGTTGCGCCGGTAGGCGGCGTTCTCGGGGTAGGTGTAGTTGCGCAGCAGGGTGTCGTTGGGCCAGCGGTACTGGTTGCCGCCGCCCTCGTCGTCGTAGACGCAGCCCTGGTGCACGTACTCGCCGTGGCGGTAGGCGCTGGTCATGCAGATGCCGATCGGGTCGGCGGACCAGATGCCGGTGTTCTGCAGCTGGGGCGCGTCGACGGCGGGGGCGCGCAGCAGGTCGGGACCTGCCGTGTCCGCCCGCGCGTCCGGCGCCGCGAGCGCCGACCCGGCACCGACCGCCGCACCGGCGATCAGGCCGGCGACGACGAGCGCGACGGCGGCTCGCTTCGTCTTCTTCATCGGGGAGCCTTCCACCGGTGCCGCCCGGTCGCGCCTCGCTGCGCAACGGGGTTCGAGCCGCCCCGTTGCCCACCTCAACTGATCCACTACGACCCCGGTGACGTGCGACGACCACTTATCGTTAGTCCGAATGGACTAGGACCGTCGGGATCTGGATGTGCCCCTGTGTTTCTCCTTGTGTAGAAAAAAGGTGAGCTACCACGAGGAGCGGCCGTGCCGAAGCGGGTGGACCACGAGCAGCGCCGGGGCGAGATCGCCGACGCCGCCTGGCGGCTGATCGCCGAGCACGGCCCGGACGGGGTCACGCTGCGGGACGTCAGCGCGGCGCTGGGGGTCGCGCACGGCGCCACCGGGCACTACTTCGCGGGCCGCGCCGCGATCGTGGAGTACGCCTTCCGGCAGGCGCTCGACGGCCTCGACGCCCGGGTGGCGCAGCGCGCGGCCGGGGTGACCGGGCTCCCGGCGCTGCGGGTGTTCTGCGACGAGGTCACGGCACACACCGGGACGCCGTTCGCCCGGGTCGCGGCGTCCGGGGCAGGGCCGGCCGCGGTCCTCGTCGAGGTGACCGCGCGGTGGCGGGTCCGGCTGGCGGCCCGGATCGACGAGGCGCGGCGGGCGGGCGAGATCGTCGCCCCGGCGCCGGACGGGGTGCTCGTGGAGCAGCTGCTGGCGCTGCTCCACGGGGTGCAGGCGCTGGCCGCGCCGGGGCCCGGCGGACCGGGGTCGGCGTTCGGGCCGGACGGGGCGGCGGCGACGCCGGGGACCGGCGGAGTGGGGTCGGCGCCGGCGTCGGGTGGAGCGGGGTCGGCGCCGGGCGAGGTGGTCGCGGCGTTCCTCGCGGGGCTCGGCGACGGTCCGGCCCGGATCGGGACCGCCCCGCCGGGCGGGGGGCACGACAGTGCTGCCTTCGATCCGCCGGGAGCCGGGGGGCGGTCGGCGGATCGGTCGACGGTCGCGCAGGACCGAGCCGACGGCAGCGGGAACGGCGGCGGGAACGGCGCTGGGGACGGGTTCCTCGCCTTCACCGACGTCGCCCTCGCCCGCACCGGCGAGCGCCTCCCCGGCACCGACCGCGCGGCCATGGCGCTCGTGCTGAACCTGCACCGGCTCACGGGCTCCCTTGTCTACGACCTCGAGTCGACCGTCCACCGCCCCGCGGGATGGAGCTGGTCGGCGTTCCGGCTGCTGTTCACGCTCTGGGTCGCGGGCGGGCAGGAGGCGGGCCGGGCGGCGGAGCTGTGCGGGATGAGCCGGGCCGCGGTGTCCAGCCTGGCCAACACCCTCGCCGCCGGGGAGCTCGTCCGGCGCACGCCCGCCGCGGGGGACCGGCGGACCGTGCACCTGTCCCTGACCGACGCCGGTGCCGAGCGGCTGGTCGCCGCGTTCGGCACCCACAACCGTCGCGAGTCGGAGTGGGCGGCGCTGCTCGGCGCCGCCGACCTCGCGACGCTCAACATCCTGCTGGTCCGCCTCTCCCGGGCCGCGCACCGGGCGGACTGGATCAACCGGCGGACCTGAACCGCTCGGCGCGTGCCGCCGGATCGGCCCTGGCGCCGGGCGCCGCGGCCCTCTACGGTTCCGGACAAGTGATTCAACCTTTGATCGTCGGGCAGGTCCGGCCGGTCACAGGTCCCGATGAGGGGACGCCACGGTCGCCGCCGGTGTCTCCCGGCTGCTGAGAGGACACCCGCCGTGGCCAAGCCCTTCGCCTCCTCCGCCGACACCGCCGCCAAGGAGCAGACCCTCGAGGTGCTCGCGGACGGCGTCTACGCCCTCACCGCCGAGGGCGACCCGAACATCGGCGCGATCGAGGGGGAGGACTTCCTCGTCTGCTTCGAGGCCCTCGCCACCCCGGTCGCCGCGCGGAGGTGGCTCGCGATGCTGCGCGAGCACACCGACAAGCCGGTCCGCCACCTCGTGCTGTCGCACTACCACGCGGTCCGGGTGCTGGGCGCGAGCGCGTTCGACGCGCAGACCGTCGTCGCGCACGAGGCGACCGCGGCCCTGGTCGCCGAGCGTGGCATGGAGGACTGGGCCTCGGAGTTCGCGCGGATGCCGCGGCTCGCCGAGGCCGCCGACTCCGTGCCCGGACTGACCTGGCCGACGCTGACCTTCGCCGACCGGCTCACCATCGACCTGGGCGGGGACCGCGGCGAGCTGGTGCTGCAGTTCCACGGCCGCGGCCACACCGAGGGCGACATCACCGCCTGGCTGCCGCGGCACCGCATCCTGTTCGCCGGCGACCTCGTCGAGGCCCGGGCCGCGCCCTACACCGGGGACGCGTTCCACCGTGACTGGGCGGGCGAGACCCTCGACCGGCTCGCCGCCCTCGGCGCCGAGCAGCTCGTTGGCGGGCGCGGCGCGGTCAGCCGCGGGCGCGCCGAGGTCGACGCCGCGATCGCCCAGACCCGCGGGTTCCTGCAGGTCATGATCCGCGAGGTCGGCGCGGTGCAGGGGCGCGGCGGCACGCTGAAGGAGGCGTTCGAGGCCACCCACGCCGCACTCGTCGACGACTACGGGCACTGGCCGATCTTCGAGCACTGCCTCCCGTTCGACGTCTCCCGGCTGTGGGACGAGCTGTCCGGTGTGGAGCGTCCGGTGATCTGGACCGCGGAGCGCGACCAGGAGGTCTGGGCGAGGTTGCAGGGCTGAGGAGCCGGAGAGGGGAGGGGAGCCGTGTCGAGGTCCGTCGTGTCGAGGTCCGCCGCGCCGACCTGGCCGTCGTCGCCGGTCCTGGTGCTCGGTGCCGGGCCGGTCGGGCAGACCACCGCGCTGCTGCTGGCCCGCCACGGCGTCCCGACGGTCGTGCTGGACCGCCGCCCGGAGCGGGACCGGGTCGGGTCGAAGGCGATCTGCCAGCAGCGCGACGTCCTCGACGTGTGGGAGACCGTCGGCGCCGGCCGCCGGATCGCCGACGAGGGCGTCACCTGGACCACCGCGCGCACCTTCCACCGCGACACCGAGCTGTTCGCCTACACCGTCGCCGAGCCGGGGCGGCCCGCCTTCCCGCCCTTCGTGAACCTCTCCCAGGCCCGCACCGAGGAGATCCTCGACGAGCGGATCGCCGACGAGGCACTGGTGGACCTGCGCTGGGGACACGACGTCGTCGGTGTCGAGCAGACCGCCGACGGCGTCACGGTCACCGTCGACGATGGTGGCCGGGTCGCGGGGAGCTTTCTGGTCGTCTGTGCCGGCGCCCGCGGAGATGCGCTGCGGGATCTGCTCGGGGTCACCTTCGAGGGCACCAGCTTCGACGACCGCTTCCTGATCTGCGACGTCCGCGCCGACCTCCCGGGGTGGGCGGCCGAGCGCCGCTTCCACTTCGACCCGGTCGCGAACCCTGGCCGCCAGGTGCTGGTCCACCCGTGCCCGGACTCGACGTACCGGATCGACTGGCAGGTCCCGGCCGGGTACGACCTCGAGGCCGAGACCGCGTCCGGAGCGCTGGCCGCCCGGATCCGGGCGGTCATCGGGGACGTCGACCACGAGGTGGTCTGGTCCTCGGTCTACCGGTTCCACTCGCGGGTGGTGGACCGGATGCGGTGCGGCCGGGTCCTGCTGGCGGGCGACGCCGCGCACCTGGTTTCCCCGTTCGGTGCCCGCGGCCTGAACTCCGGCGTCGCCGACGCGGAGAACGCCGCCTGGAAGATCGCCTGGGTCGGTCACGGCTGGGCGCCGGAGGAGCTCCTGGAGAGCTACCACGCCGAGCGGCACGCGGCGGCACGGGAGAACGTCGCCGTGACCACCGCGACGATGGACTTCCTGGTCCCGCGCAGCGCCGAGCAGGTGCGGGCCCGCTCCGAGGTCCTCGCCGCGGCGGCGACCGACCCCGGGGCCAGGGCGCGGGTCGACTCCGGCCGGCTGTCCGAGCCGTTCTGGTACGTCGAATCCCCGCTGACCACCGCCGACGCCCGTCGTCCCTTCGCCGGGCGCCCCGCCCGCGGCGAGGTCCCGCCCGCGGGGCCCGGCGTGCTCGTCCCCGATGCCCCGGTCCGCACCCCGGCCGGCCCGGGACGGCTGCGCGCGCTCGCCCGCGACGGGTTCCTGCTGCTCACCGGCCCGCTGACCGACGCGGACGCGGTCACCGCGGCGGCGTCCGCGGCGCCCGGCCCGGTCCGCGTGCTCGCCCTCGCGGAGCTGGACGGCCACCCCGACCCCGACCCCGCCGGCACCGGTGGAGCCGCCGGTGCCGGAGCGGGAGCCGGCCCTGGATCCGCTGCCGACCCGGCCGGAGCGGGAGCCGGTGCCCCCGCGGGGGACGGAGCCGGCCCGACGGTGACCGCGGCCCTGGCCGCCCGGCCCGACGAGGTGTGGCTGCTCCGCCCGGACGCCCACGTCGCCGCCGTGCTCCCCGCCCCGACCCGCGACGACGTCGCGGCCGCCCTCGCCCGCGCGACCGCCCGCGGCACGACCGCGCGACCGACCCCGCCAGCGATGCCGCCCTCGCCCGCGCCATCGACCGGGCCGGCGACGGGGCCGCCGTCCCCGCCGCCGGCGCCGGGGCGGGCGCCGGGGCGGAGACCGACATCGACCGGACCGGAGGAGGGCCACGATGGCGTACTACAGGCGAGCCGGTGACGTCCCGCCGAAGCGGCACACCCAGCACCGACGCCCCGACGGCGGGCTCTACCGCGAGGAGCTGATGGGGGAGGAGGGCTTCTCCTCGGACTCCTCGCTGCTCTACCACGTGGGCGTCCCGTCGGCGATCGTCGACGCCACCCCCTGGGACCTGGGCGACCAGTCGCTGACCGAGAACCGGCCCCTCGTGCCGCGGCACCTGATGCTGCACGACCTCGAATCGCCGGACTGGAAGTCGGTCGACGTCGTGACCGGGCGCCGGCTGGTGCTGGGCAACGCCGACGTGCGGATCTCCTACGTCGTCGCGGGGGAGGTCAGCCCGCTCTACCGCAACGCCGTCGGCGACGAGGTCGTCTACCTGGAGTCGGGCTCGGCGACCGTCGAGACGGTGTTCGGTGCCCTGGAGGCAGGCCAGGGCGACTACGTGGTGCTCCCGCGGGCGACGACCCACCGGTGGGTCCCGACGGGGTCCGAGCCGCTGCGCGCCTACGCGATCCAGGCGTCGTCGCACATCACCCCGCCGGCGCGGTACCTGTCGCGCTACGGCCAGCTGCTCGAGCACGCCCCGTACTGCGAACGCGACCTGCACGGCCCCACCGAGCCGCTGCTCGTCGAGGACACCGACGTCGAGGTGCTGGTGAAGCACCGCGGGGGGCCGCACGGGATCACCGGCACCCGCTACGTGGTGCCCACGCACCCGTTCGACGTCGTCGGCTGGGACGGCTGCCCGTACCCGTACACGTTCGACGTCGCGGACTTCGAGCCGATCACCGGTCGGGTGCACCAGCCGCCGCCGGTGCACCAGGTCTTCGAGGGCTCCGGCTTCGTGGTCTGCAACTTCGTGCCGCGCAAGGTCGACTACCACCCGCTGGCCGTGCCGGTGCCTTACTACCACGCCAATGTGGACTCCGACGAGGTCATGTTCTACTGCGGCGGCGACTACGAGGCCCGCAAGGGCTCCGGGATCGGGCAGGGCTCGATCTCGTTGCATCCGGGCGGGCACAGCCACGGCCCGCAGCCCGGCGCGGTCGAGCGGGCACTCGGGGTGGAGTCCTTCGACGAGCTCGCGGTCATGGTCGACACGTTCCGGCCGCTGGCCCTCGGCGAGGGCGGGCGGGCCTGTGAGGACCCGTCGTACGCGTGGAGCTGGGCGGGTCGCGGGCCCGGCGGCTGACGGGGCCGCCGGCTCACCGGGCGGGGACGAGCACCGGCACCAGCCGCACCAGCACCACCAGGGCGACGAGCTCGACCAGGGTCTGGGTGACGACGGCCAGCGGGGCGAGGGCGAACGGGCCGGGCACGGCGAGGGCGAGCGGCAGTAGGACCAGGGAGTTGCGGGTCGTCGCCGAGAACACCGTCGCCCGGGTGGCGGGGACGTCCAGGCGCGCCACCCGGGCGGCGAGCAGGCCGACGACGACCGCCGCGACGGCGAACACGATGTAGAGCGGGACCAGCCGCAGCAGGGTGAGGGCCTGCGCGCCGACGTCGGCGATCTGCGACGCGACGACCAGGGCCAGGGTCGCCACCATGAGCGGCACCATCGCCCCGGCGGCGGTGCCCTCGACCCGGGCGACCCGCCCGTCCGGCCGTCGCCGGTGCAGCACCTGCACCAGCGCCGCCGCGGCCAGCGGCAGCAGGACCAGCACCACGAACGCCTCGGCGAACGGCCCGACCTCGACCACGGCGAGCGCCTCCGGCCCGGCGGCCAGCCACAGGTAGCCGGGCAGCAGGAGGAGCTGGGTCACCATGAGCAGCGGTGTCGCCGCGAGCAGCTGCGCCCGAGCACCACCGGCGAGCCCGGTGAACACGACGACGTAGTCGACGCACGGGGTGAGCAGGACGAGCAGGACCCCCAGGAGCAGGCCGCGGTCGTCGGCGACGAACGAGGACAGCCCGAACGCGACCGGCGGGAGCAGCACGAAGTTCGCCACGAGCACGGTGACCAGGAAACGGGCACCGGTGAACGCCCGCGCCAGGTCGACCAGCGGGACCGCGAGGAACGTCGCGAACAGCAGCAGCGCGAGCACCGGGGTGACCGAGGCCCCGAGCGCGGGCGCGGCACACGGGACGGCGAGACCCAGGAGCGCCCCGGCGAGGATCGCGGCCAGGTACAGCGGGACCTGGTGACGGTCCCACCACGCGACGAGCCGGCTCAGTCGGTCCCCCCGGCCGAGCGGTACGCCGCCTGCGCGGCGGGGCCGAGGTCGGCGCCGTAGGAGACGTCGGGGGAGTCCCCGCCCTGCTGGTAGCCACCGGTGACGGCGAGGATCTCCGAGTCGTCCGGGCCGGTCAGCCACGGGCCGCTCATGCCCGTCCTGGCGGGCGTGCCGTCGCCGTCGGCGACGCAGTGCGCGGCGGTCACGACCAGGTCGCCCGTGGCGGATTCGACCACCGAGCCGGAGCAGAAGTGGTCGCCGGGGTCGTCGGCCGGGCCGTCGAACAGGGCGTCGGTCGCGGGCCGCGCCACCGGCGTGCCGTCGGCACCGGTGACGACCGGGAGGGACGGTCCGGGCACGGCGGGCCCGGCGGGCGCGACCGTCGCCGGGCCCGCGGGGACCGGGGCACCGGCCGGGGCCGGCGCGGAGGTCGTCGGAGCCGGGGTGGCGGCGGAACCGGCTGCCGTGGCCGACGCCGCGGTCGCGACCTGTGGCGGCGGCGCGGGCGTCCACGACGGAACCGTGAGCACGACGGCGGTGGACGCCGCGAGCACGGCGGCCAGGAGTCCCGGCAGGCGCCACCGCGGGCGGGACCGGCCGTCACGGGGCCGGGTGTCGGTCCGCACGTCCACCTCCCTCGACTCACCTCCGCTGACCCGATCAACGGTAGAGGCACCCCTGTGCTCCGTCGGGCGGACCGCTGTGGACGTGCTGTGAATCCGGTCCGGTCGGCGGCACGCCCGTCTCCCGTCGTCCTGCGCCGATCTGATACGTCTGTGTCCACCGGCCGCCCCGTCGGGGTGCGGTGGGCCGGCGACGAACGGAGTGGCATGGACGCGGACGTGATCGTCGTCGGGGCCGGGCTGGCCGGACTGGTCGCCACCCACGAGCTGACCCGGCGGGGCCGCCGGGTCGCCGTCGTCGACCAGGAGGGACCCGTCGACCTCGGCGGGCAGGCGTGGTGGTCCTTCGGCGGCATCTTCCTCGTCGACAGCCCCGAGCAGCGCCGCATGCGGGTGCACGACTCGGTCGAGCTGGCCTGGAGCGACTGGCAGGGCAGCGCCGGGTTCGACCGCCTCGACGACGAGGACACCCATGCCGCGCGCTGGGCCCGCGCCTACGTCGAGTTCGCCGCCGGGGAGAAGCGCTCCTACCTCACAGAGCTGGGCATCTCCTTCCTCCCCACGGTCGGCTGGGCCGAGCGCGGCGACCTCACCGCGACCGGCCACGGGAACTCCGTGCCCCGCTTCCACGTGAGCTGGGGGACCGGCACCGGCGTCGTCGGACCGTTCGTCGACTCCGCACTGCGGGCCGCCGAGGCCGGCCTCGTGACCTTCCACCACCGGCACCGCGTCGACGAGCTGGTCCGCGCCGACGGCGTCGTCACCGGCGTCCGCGGTGCCCTCCTCGCCCCGGACGACTCGCCGCGCGGAGCTCCCAGCAACCGCGACGTGACGGGGGGGGGTGTCTCTATGTGGTTGTCAAGCCGCGGCGAGGGCCGGATCGGGTTCGGTAACCGTCGGTGGGGTGTAGGGCGTGTGGTCGCGGAGCATCGCGAACAGGACGTCCGTGCGGCGGCGGGCCAGGCAGATCAGGGCGGCGTTGTGGCGCTTGCCCTGGGCTCGTTTGCGGTCGTAGTAGGCGCGGCTGGTCGGGTCGGCGAGACTGGCGAACGCCGAGAGGAACAGCGCGGACTTGAGGGCATGGTTGCCGCGTTGGGAGCGGGTCTCGCCCTTGATCGAGGTCCCGGATCGACGCGTGACGGGTGCGAGCCCTGCGTAGGCGGCCAGGTGCCCGGCGGTGGGGAACGCGGATCCGTCGCCGACGATGGTGAGAATCTTGATGGCGGTCCTGACTCCGAGTCCGGGCATCGAGGTCAGGACCGGCCCAAGAGGGTGGGCCTCCAGGCGGGCCTCGAGCTCAGCCGCCAGATTGCCTCGTTCGACGTGGACGTCACGTAGCTGCGCGGCGACTCCGCTGATGACGCGGGCGAAGGCGGCCGTGCCGGCGACCACGAGTGTCTGGGCGTCGAGGGCGGCCAGGATCTGGGTGGGCAGGGTCCGCGCCAGGCGCGGCGAGCGCGGTCGCATGAGCTCGGCGATGCCGCTCTCGCCGAGCTGGCGCAGAGCCGCGGGGGTGGGTGCGGCGGCGAGCAGGTCCTGGACCCCGCCGCGATCCAGACGGGGTCCGAGCAGCCGTTCCAGAGCCGGATGAATGTGCAGCAGGGCGTCACGCAGCCGGTTGGTCAGCCGCGTGGATTGCCCGGCGAGGTCGTCGTCGTAGCCGGCCAGCACCGACAGCTCGGCGAGGGTCTCGTCGTCGCTGCCGACCCGGCGCAGCGTGTGCGGCATGCTGCGTGCGGCCTCGGCGATGACGTGAGCATCGCGGGCGTCGGTCTTGCCCTGTCCGGGGTGCAGGTCGGCGATCCGGCGCATCGCCAGCCCAGGCAGGTAGGCCATGTCGATACCCAGGCTGCGGGCGACCGCGACGGCCAGCGCGCCGATCGAGGCCGGTTGATCGACTACCACCAGCACCCGACCGTGCTCCGCGAGCGCGGTGAATACGGTGCGCAGCGCGGTCTCGTCGTTGGGCAGGGCCTTGTCGTGCACCCGCTTGCCCGCAGTGTCGAGCGCGCAGGCGTGGTGTTCGGGCTTGCCCACGTCCAGCCCGCAGAACACTGCGAACGGCACCGCTTCGATCTCCTCGGACAACCGGCGCCCTTCCGTCGTCGTGGCAGACCAGCCTGGACACCCGCGCCGGCAGCCACGTTACGAGCAGACCACGCAAGCGGGTCAGGTCTCTATCAGCGGTCGTTGGCGCCCTCCGACCACGGTGACAACACCCCCCAGATCATCAACGACAGGGGCAACGAGTCATGCCGTGGCCGGTGGCCTGCAAGCCCTCACCGGGCTTGATCAAGAAGGTAACGGGGGCACGCTCTCCGCGCCCGCAGTGGTGCTGGCCACCGGCGGGATCGGCGCGAACCACGAGATGGTCCGCCGGTACTGGCCGGAGCGGATGGGCACGCCGCCGTCGTCGATGATCACCGGGGTGCCGGCCTACGTGGACGGGCGGATGCTCGACATCGCCGCCGACGCGGGCGTGCGGCTGGTCAACCGCGACCGCATGTGGCACTACACCGAGGGCGTCGTGAACTGGGACCCGGTCTGGCCCGGTCACGCCATCCGGATCCTGCCCGGGCCGTCGTCGATGTGGTTCGACGCGCTGGGCAGGCGGCTGCCCGCGCCGTACCTGCCCGGCTACGACACCCTCGGCACCCTGCGCCACCTGCGCACCACCCCGGACATCGCGCCCTACGACCACTCCTGGTTCGTGCTCACCCGCAAGATCATCGAGAAGGAGTTCGCGTTGTCGGGCTCCGAACAGAACCCCGACATCACCTCCGGGCGCCGCGCGGCCTTCCTCCGCGAACGGCTGCTCAGCAAGGGCGCGCCCGGCCCGGTCCAGGCGTTCACGACCCACGGGGAGGACTTCGTCGTCGCCGACACCCTCGACGAGCTCGTCGCGGGGATGAACGCCCGCACCGACGCCCCGCCGCTCGACCCGGCCCTGATCCGCGGCCAGATCGAGGCCCGTGACCGGCAGCTGGCGAACCCGTACAGCAAGGACGCCCAGGTCCAGGGCATCCACAACGCCCGCCGCTCGCTCGGCGACCGGATCGGGCGGGTCGCCGCGCCGCACCGGATCCTCGACCCCGCCGCCGGGCCGCTGATCGGGGTGAAGCTGCACGTGCTGACCCGCAAGACCCTCGGCGGGATCCAGACCGACCTGCACTCCCGAGCCCTCGACGCCCGCGGCGAGCCGATCCCCGGGCTCTACGCGGCGGGGGAGGCCGCCGGGTTCGGCGGGGGCGGGGTGCACGGGTACAACGCGCTGGAGGGCACGTTCCTCGGCGGCTGCATCTTCTCCGGCCGCGCCGCCGGACGCAGCCTCGCCGGGGCCCTCTGAACCCGTGTCTCACTGAGCGAGACCCGCCTTCACGGGCGGCGGTCGCGCGACGGATGCTCGGCTCCTCGATGACGAGGGGAGCAACGGTGACCGGTGCCGAGAACCGCACGGTCCGGGTGGCGGGCCGCCGGCGCGAGTCCGACGGCGTGGTGTCGCTGGAGCTGGTCGCCGCCGACGGCGGGCGGCTGCCGGACTGGACCCCCGGCGCGCACGTCGACCTCGTCCTCCCCGGCGGGCACACCCGCCAGTACTCGCTGTGCGGGGACCGGTGGGACGCCCACCGCTACCGCGTCGCCGTGCTGCGCGAGGCCGCCGGGCGCGGCGGCTCGGCCTGGGTCCACGACCGGCTCGCCGTCGGCGACGAGATCGGACTCGGCGGGCCGCGCAACAACTTCCCGCTGGTCCCGGCCCCGCGCTATCGGTTCGTCGCGGGCGGCATCGGGATCACCCCGATGCTCCCGATGATCGCCACGGCGGACCTGCTCGGCGCCGACTGGGCGCTGCTCTACGGCGGCCGCACCCGCGGGTCGATGGCGTTCACCGCGGAGCTCGCGGCGCACGGGGACCGGGTTCGGACCGTCCCCCAGGAAGAACAGGGGCTGCTCGACCTGCCTGGCTTCCTGGGCGCGCCCGCGCCGGACACCCGGGTCTACGGCTGCGGACCCGCCCCACTGCTCACGGCGCTGGCACGGGCCACGGCCGGATGGCCGTCGCACGCCGTGCGGACCGAGCGCTTCGTCCCGCGGGCGACCGGCGCCGTCCGCGACACGGCGTTCGAGGTCCACCTCGCCCGCCGCGGGACCGACGTGACCGTGCCCCCCGGGCGCAGCGTCCTCGACGCGGTCGCCGACGCCGGCGTCGACGTGTTGTCCTCCTGCCGGCAGGGCACCTGCGGGACCTGCGAGACGACCGTCCTGGCCGGTGTCCCGGACCACCGCGACTCCGTCCTCGACGACGACGACGAGCGCGCCGCCGCCGACTGCATGCTCGTCTGCGTCTCGCGCTCGGTCGGCCCGCGCCTGGTCCTCGACCTCTGAGCCGTACCCGCCCCGAACGGAAGGCAGCGCCCATGACGGCCGCGCTCGACCACCTGCCCACCACCGACGTCGACCCGTTCGCCCCCGAGGTCCTCACCGACCCGCTCCCGTTCCACGAACAGCTGCGCGCGGCCGGCCCGCTGGTCCGGCTCACCCGCTACGACGTGCTCGCCCTCGGCCGCCACGCCGACGTCCGGGCCGCGCTCGTCGACTGGCAGTCCTTCCGGTCCGGGGCCGGGGTGGGGCTGGCGAACTTCCACACCGAGGCGCCGTGGCGGCCGCCGTCGCTGCTGCTGGAGGCCGACCCGCCGCGCCACGACGCGCCGCGCCGGGTGCTGGGGAAGGTCCTCGGCCCCCGGGCGCTGCGCGTGCTGCGGGACCGCTGGGCCGCCGACGCCGCGGCGCTCGTCGACGAGGTGCTGGCCGGGGGGAACGAGTTCGACGCCGCCCCCGCGATCGCCGAGGCGTTCCCGCTGCGGGTGTTCCCCGACGCTGTCGGGCTGCCCGAGGCGGGCCGGGAGAACCTGTTGCCCTACGGCGACCTGCTGTTCAACGCGTTCGGGCCGCGCAACACGCTGCTGGAGGAGAAGCTGCCGCGGCTCGGGGAGCTCTCGGCGTGGGTGAACACGCAGTGCGCCAGGGAGGCGCTGGCCGCCGACGGCTTCGGCGCCGACATCTGGGCCGCCGCCGACCGCGGTGACCTGACCCCGGAGCAGGCCCCGCTCGTCGTGCGGTCGCTGCTGTCGGCCGGGGTCGACACCACCGTCACCGGGCTCGCGGCGGTGCTGCACGCCGTCGCCACGCACCCGGAGCAGTGGGCGCGGCTGCGCGCCGACCCCGGGCTCGCCCGCGTCGCGTTCGACGAGGCCGTGCGCTGGGAGTCGCCGGTGCAGACCTTCTTCCGGACGACGGCGACCGACACCGAGATCGCCGGCGTGGGTGTCCCGGCCGGGCGCAAGGTGCTGATGTTCCTGGGGTCGGCGAACCGGGACCCGCGGTTCTGGGGACCCGACGCGGGCACCTTCGACCTGGGCCGCGACCCGTCCGGGCACGTCGGGTTCGGGATGGGCCTGCACCAGTGCGTCGGCCAGCACGTCGCCCGGCTGGAGGCCGAGTCGGTGCTGCGGGCGCTCGCCGCGCGGGTCGCGACCATCGAGCCCGCCGGTCCGCCGCGCCGACGGCCCAACAACACCATGCGGGCCTGGGCGTCGATGCCGCTGCGGGTCACCCCCGCCTAGGTGCACACTCCACCCGTGGTCGCGGGCGAACCGGTACTGGCCCGGGCGGTGCGGATCCTGTCGCTGTTCGAGCCGGGGCGGCCCGAGCTGGGCGTCGCCGAGATCGCCCGGGCATCGGGGCTGCACGTCGCCACCGCGTCGCGGCTGGTCGGGCAGCTGGTGGAGCAGGGCCTGCTCACGCGGACCGGCTCCGGTCGGCTGCGGATCGGGATGCGGCTGTGGGAGCTGGGGCAGCGGGCGTCGCCGACGCTGACCCTGCGGGCCGCCGTGCTGCCGTTCCTCGGGGACCTGCACGCCGTCGTCGGGCACCACGTGCAGCTGGGCGTCCTCGACGGCGACGAGGTCATCTTCCTCGAACGCCTCTCCGCCCCCGGGGCCGTCGTCAACCTGACCCGGATCGCCGGGCGGCTGCCGCTGCACGTCTCGTCCTCCGGTCTGGTCCTGCTCGCCCACGCGTCGCCCGACCAGCAGGAACGCGTTCTCGCGGCACCCCTGGAACGACGGACGTCCGCCACGGTGACCGATCCGGCCCGGTTGCGGGTCCTGCTCGCCCGCGTCCGGCGTGACGGCCACGTCGTCACCGAGGGCCACGTGCACCCCGACGCGACCGGCGTCGCGGTCCCGGTGCGGGGCCGGGACGGGGCCGGGACGGGGCCGGGACGGGGCCGTCGTCGCGGCGCTGTCGACGGTGCAGCCGCGCGACGACCGTACCCGCACCCTCGTCCCGGCCCTGCGCGCCGCGGCCCACGGCATCGCCCGGGCGCACGCCGGGGGAGACCCCGCGCGGTGAGGGCGTTCAGCCCAGGAAGTCCTCGACCACCGCGTCGAACGCGGCGGGGTTCTCCAGGAACACGAGGTGCGAGTTCGCCTCGTCGGTCCCGAACACGTGCAGCCGCGCACCCGGGACGCGCTCGGCGATCCAGCGCTGCGACTCCGGGCTCACGTGGCTGCCCTCGCAGCCGACGACCAGCGTCGGGACGTCGATCCGGGGCAGTACGTCGTGCCAGTCCTGGGCGCAGTGGTCGAACAGCAGCGGCACTCCGGCGTGGGCTGGTGTGTGGGTGATCTCCTGGGCGACCAGGGACCACACGTCCTCGGCGGGGGGTGCCGGAGAACATCGAGCGGACGAACGCCTCCCGCACCTTCGGGCCCTCCGGCCCGGCGAGGTTCGCGGCCAGCTCGAGCAGGCCGCCGACGTCGAAGATCGCCCCCGACCCGGCCTGCTCGTCCACCGACATCCACGGCACCGCCGCGACGGCCGCCGGCTGGTCGACCAGCACCAGCCTGCGGATCCGGCCGGTGCCGCGGGTGCCGATGTGGCTCCACAGCACCGAGGCGCCCACCGACCAGCCCAGCAGGTCGGCGCGGTCGAGCCCGAGGTGGTCGAGCAGCTCGACGAGGTCCTGCGCGAGCCGGGCGATGCGGTAGCCGTGGTGGGGCTTGTCGGAGACGCCGTGCCCGCGCTGGTCGTAGGTGACCACGCGGCGGCCGGCGCCGAGTCCGGTGAGCTGGTGGGCGAACATCGCCTGGGTCTGTCCCCAGCCGTGCAGCATCACCAGCGGGACGCCGCCGCCGGAGTCGCGGAAGTCGAGCGTCACGCCGTCGGCGGTGGTGGAGGTGGCCATCGGTCCTCCTCGGGTCCGCGGAGAGTCTGGGGCGCTGTGGCTCCGGTCACCACCTCCGCCGGACGAGTGATCAGGCCGTTCTGTGCTCCGACTGTCGAAGGTGAGCCCGGGCCTCGATGACGTCGAGCGCGGTGTGCCCCGGGTGCAGCGCCAGCCGGGTCGCGCCGTCGGAGACGTCCAGGCCGGTGAGCCGGGCGACCCGGTCGAGCCGGTAGTAGAGCGAGGTCCGGTGGATGTGCAGCCGGGCGGCCGCGGCCGGGCCGTTGCCCGCCTCGTCGAGGTAGGCGCGGACGGTCGCGACCAGCCGTCCGTCGGGGTCGGCGGCGCGGAGCCGGTGCACCTCGGCCGGGAGGGTCTCCTCGGTCAGGTGGTCCGGCGGGACCGCGAGCAGCGGGCCGAGCGCCCCGAGCTCCGACCACCGGGCCACCGGGGGCCGCAGGCCCAGCTCCGCGGCCGTGCACGCGGTCCGGGCCTGCGCGACCGACCCGGCGAGCAGCTCCGGCGCGGCGACCGGCCCGCCGATCCCGGCGACGCAGCGGAACCGGCTGTGGGCCAGCTCCGCGACCCGGTCGACGACCCGGTGCACCCGCCGGGAAGGTCCCCGGCGCCCGCCGCCGGGGAGTCGGCGAGCAGCACCGCGGTGCTGCCGGTGACCGCGGTGAGCCACCCGCACGGGTCGTCGGGGTGACGCCCCGACAGGGCCGTCCGCAGGGCGATCCGGGCGTGCTCCTCGTCCTCGCCCGCGCCGCGTACGTCAACGGCGTCTGCCTGCCCGTGGACGGCGGGCTGTCCGCGCGGTCCCGGTGAGGCCCGGGATCAGGCCCCGGCGCCCGCGCCGACCGGCACCGGGCGCAGGGTCAGCGGCAGCAGGTCCCGGACCTCGGTGCGCAGGGTGTCCAGCGCGTGCGGGTCGTCGCCGGTGAGGAACCCCAGCAGGGCCTGCTGGAACACGCCGTCGACCATCCCGTAGGCGGCGTGCGGGCTGAGCGCGACCGTGGTGCCGGCGAGCTCGGCGTACCGGGTGACGACCCGCCACACCATGTCCTCCAGGGTGCGGTCGATCTGCCCGACGGCCTCGCGCAGGTTCGGCTCGAACATGCTCTGGGCGCGCAGGTCGTACCAGAGGCGGTGCATCGGGGCCTCGTCGACGATCGTCTGGCACAGGGTGTCCGCGAACGCGGTGACCAGGCCTTCGGCGGTCGTCGCGTCGGCGACGGCGCCGTCGTAGCGGGTCACGCACACCGCCTTGTACTGCCGCACGCAGTAGACGATCAGCTCCAGCTTGTCGGCGAAGTAGTAGTGCACGACGCCGTGGCTGTACGGGGAGTTCTGGGCGATCTCGCGCAGCGACGCCCGCGCGTAGCCGAGCTCGCCGAGGGTCTGCAGGGCCGAGTCCGCCAGTGCGCGACGGCGCGCGTCGTGCTTGTCGACCGGGTTCGCCCGTGCCACGCGGCCCCCTCCCGTCGTCCGCCAGGGGCCACTGTAACCGACCGGCGCGCCTCCGACGCCGGTGTTCTGGACGCCTGCCCGACGATGTCTTGACAACTGGTCAGAGATCGCGGCAGCCTATGGCCCACATCACCGATCGACACTGGAGTCGCCGTGACGCAGATCGACCTGACCGGACGCACCGTGCTCGTGACCGGGGGAGCACAGGGACTGGGCGAGGGGATGGCCCGCGCGCTGGCCGACTCCGGTGGCCGGGTCGTCGTCGCCGACCTGCAGGACGAGGCGGGCGGCACGCTCGCGAAGTCCCTCGGCGAGCAGCACGGGTTCGTGCACCTGGACGTCACCGACGACGCCTCCTGGACCAACGCCGTCGCCGAGACGGTGGAGCGGTTCGGTGGACTCGACGTCGTCGTCAACAACGCGGGCGTCGAGGTCACCCAGCTGCTCGCCGACACCGAGCCCGACGACGTCCGCCGGATGCTCGAGGTCAACGTGCTCGGCACGATGCTCGGCATCAAGCACGCCTTCCGCGCCATGCGCCCGGGTGGCGCGGCCGGCCGCGGCGGGGCCGTGATCAACGTGGCCTCGGTGGCCGCGACCATCGCGTTCCCCGCCATCGGCGGCTACTCCGCGACCAAGTCCGGCGTCGACCGGCTCACCCGGGTCGCGGCGATGGAGTCGGGCAAGCTCGGCTACGGGGTGCGGGTCAACTGCGTGTACCCCGGGCTCGTCCCGACCGCGATGGGGCAGAAGCTCGCGGTCGAGACCGCCGGGCTCGGGCTGTTCGAGAGCCCGGAGGCCGCGGTCGGCGCGGTGGTCGAGCTGACCCCGTCGGGTCGGCTCGGCGAGGTCGCCGACATCGCCGACGTGGTCGCGTTCCTGGCCTCCGACGCCGCCCGGTTCGTCAACGGTGCCGGTCTGCCGGTCGACGGCGGCATGGGCATGTGACCCGCCGGGGTCCTCGCCGCCGGGGAGCGCCGGTCCCGGGCGGCGAGGCCCCCGCGGAATGCACCTGGGCGCCGGTCCGGCGGAGGAGCGGACCGCACGCTGGACACCCGGTGTTGACGACGGCTACGGTGACGGTCCGGGCTCGTCGATCCGACGACCGGATCTGCTCGATGTCTCTCACGGGCGACACCCTCTCGGGTGCCGTCGCCGTTCGGCCGTCCGGTACAGCTCCGTGCTCCGACGGCACCACGGGTCGACCGTCCTCGTAGTGGGGACCCGCCCTACCTCCCCCTGGCGGACACATGACCGCGCCCACGCCATCCCGTCGTCTCCTCACCGTCCCGGCGCCCGACACCGTCACCACCGACCCGCAGGTCCACGTCGTTCGCGGCGTTGCCGCGACCGTCGTCATCGGCGTGTCCGGCGAGATCGACCTCGCGACCGGCCCCTCGGTCGAGGCGCGGGTGCTCGCCACGGTCGACTCCGTGCCCGGTGGCCGGGTCGTCCTGGACCTGAACGCAGTGGGGTTCCTCGGGCTGCGTGGTGTGGCGATGCTGCGTGCGGCCGCGGACCGCGCCCGGGCCACGGGCGCCTCCCTGGTGGTGGTGCTGGACCCGGCCGCGCCGGCGGCACGCGCGCTGCGGCTGGTCCCGGGCCGCGGTCTCACCGTGGTCGCGGTCGACGTGCCGGTCGCCGACGCGTCCTGACCCCGGCGCCTGGGCGGCAGCGTCGCCGTCCCGCGGGCCGCGCGGTCAGCGGGGCAGCGGTGGCGCGGCGGCCGCGTCGAACCAGGGTTCGTCCGGGATCGACGGGTCCGGGGTCTCGCGCACCGCCGGGTCCGGGACGCCGTCGGTGGCCTGCGCCGGGCGGGTCGCGCCGAGGTAGTCGTCGCCGCGCCACCGGTACCAGGAGGTCTGCACCGGCATCCCGAACGTCGGCGCGCTCACCATCCGGTCCTGCCCGACGAACGGACCGACGTGGTGGACCTTGTCGGCGGTGCCGTAGAAGACCAGGTCACCCGGGTGCAGCGCGGCCCCGGCGGGCACCTGCGGGCCGCGACGGTACTGGGCGTGCGCGGTCCGCGGCAGGACGACGCCGGCCTCGCCGTAGGCGAAGGCGGTCAGCCCGGAGCAGTCGAATCCGCGGTCGCCGTTCTCCGGCCCGTTGCCACCCCAGACGAACGGCAGCCCCATCTGGCGCAGGGCGACCTCGACCGCGGTGGCCGCCCGCTGCTCGGGCGTCCCCGGCGGCCCGGCCGCGGCGACATCGCCGGTGACGAGCAGCAGGACCACGGTGACGAGCGTCGTCGCGAACGGGGACCGGAGCGGCACGGCGTTCATCCCGGTCGGTTCCTCCCCGTCGCCCGCGGTCGGCGGGTGCGACGCGGTCACCGGGCGGTGACCTGCGCCGAACTGCGCCGAACCTAGGGACGGGATCGGGGCGACCGGTAGCGGAAGCGATCGAGCGGGTGAACGGGGCGACCCGGTCGGTGCCGCCACGGGATGAGCCGTCTCGGGATGCGCGCTCGGGTCTGGCCGAAGGGGCGGGTCAGCCGCCGAGGCCGGGGATGCCCGGCATCTGCGGGAGCACCGGAGTCGAGGCGAACAGGTCGAGGTACATCCCGCCGGAGACCAGCAGGCCCAGGACGCCGAGCACGAGGCCGCCGAGTGCGACCGGCCGGACCCAGGCGCCCGCGGCGGGCCGGGCGGCCGGGCCGAGGACCAGGACGAGCCCGACGAGCACCGCGACCAGCGCGACGACGCCGTTGACCAGGGCGGCGACGTCCCAGGGTGCGCCGTAGAAGGACTCGATGGTGTCGCCGGGGCTGCCGGTCGCAGCCTGGATCTGCCCGACGAGCGACTCGCGCTCGCGCAGCATGTCGCCGACCGAGGTGCCGGTGAGCGAGGCGAGGCCGAGCCCCGCGGCGACGACGGCGCCGGCTCCGGCGAGTCCACCACCGGAGGTCGTCGCCGAGGTCGTCCCGGACGTCACCTCGGAGGTCGGGGTGGTCGTCGCGGTGTCGGCCGGGGTGCCGGACCCGGCCGGCGCGGGCGTCGCCGCGGTGGACGAGTCGCCCGTGGCCGCGCCGGTGTAGGTCGTGTCGGTCGCCTCCGTGCTCCCGGCGGCGGTCGGCGCGCTCTCGGCCGGGGTCGCGGGGGTGTCGGTGGCGGGGGAGTCGGCTCCGGTGCCGCCGGTCGTGTCGGTCGTGGTCGCCCGGTCCGTCGCGACGGAGCCGGACGCGTCGTCGGTCCCCGGGGTACCGGTCGCCGTGCCGCTGTCCGTGGACCTGCTCGTGTCGGAAGCCATGGGCCGCACCGTACGCGAGGTCATGATCGTCGTGGCGGCCCCCCACCTGGGCGGATGCGTCGCCGGTCCGTTCCGTCGGGACCATCACCGGATGGGGGCGATGACCGGTCGCTCCCCGTGCGGTCTAGGAACCGCCGTAGGGCGGCTCACCGGTCTCCGGGACGAGCACCGGGGTGTTCTCGTCGAGGGTCTCGCCGCGGAAGAACGGCCGCAGCCGCACCGCGCAGGCCAGCATCAGCGGCACACCGAGCGCGATCATGCCGACGCCGATCACGAACACCCCGCCGACCGGGCCGAAGGAGGTCTCGCCGTAGCCGGGGTCGAGCATGTCGATCGAGCTCTGCACGAACGCCCACACCATGACCACCCCGCCGAGCAGCGGCAGCAGGCCGCGCATCAGCAGGTCGCGCGGTGAGCGCAGCAGGGTGCGCCGGAAGTACCAGACGCAGGCGAAGGCGGTGATGCCGTAGTAGAACGCCACGGCCAGGCCGAGCGAGGCGACGGTGTCGAGCAGCGCGTCCGAGCTGACCAGGCCCAGCACGAAGTAGAAGACCACCGCGGACAGACCCATGACGACGGTGGCGAACCCGGGCGTCGCGTAGCGGGGGTGGACGCTGCCGAAGCGGGGCGGGACCGCCCCGTAGACGGCCATCGCCAGCGCGCCGCGCGCGGTGGGCAGGATCGTGGTCTGGGTCGACGACGCCGCCGACACCGCGACGGTCAGCAGCAGCACCGCGGTGAGCGCCGTGCCGCCCATCGGCGCGCCGAGCAGGGTGAGCACGTCCTCGGAGTGCTCGGGGTTCGCCAGGCCGATCCCGGTCGCGCCGAACCCGGCGTAGGACTGCAGTGCGACGGCGACGACGACGTAGATCGCCAGCAGGATCACCGTGGCCAGGAGCGCGGCCCGGCCCGGGGTGCTCGTCGAGCCGCGGGTCTCCTCGCCGACGGCCAGGCAGGCGTCCCAGCCCCAGTAGACGAAGATGCACAGGATCAGTGCCTGCGCCGCGGCCGAGCCGGAGATCCCGGTCGGGTCGAACCAGCTCCAGCTGGGCAGCACGGCCTGCGGGCCGGCGTCGCCGGAGTACACCAGCCACAGCGCACCGGCGGCCAGTACGGCGAGCACCACGATCTGGAAGACGATCAGCGCGTTCTGGAACCGCTCGGACAGCACGATCCCGCGGTGGCTGATCCAGGTCATGACCAGGATGAACAGCACCCCGACACCGACCTTGACCAGGGTGTTCTCCGCGGCGGCGTCGAACCCGAGCGCACGCAGGGTGTAGACGGCGGCGATCTCGGCGACGTTGGCCAGCACGATGATCGCCGACACCGCGACGCCCCAGCCGCCCATCCAGCCGACCCACGGCCCGAAGGCCTTGGTGCCCCAGGTGAACGTGGTCCCGCAGTCGGGGACCGCGCGGTTCAGCTCGCGGTAGGCGACGGCGACGAACAGCATCGGCACGAACGCGACGAGGAACATCGCGGGCGCCTTCTCGCCGACGGCGAGGACGACGTAGCCGAGCGTCGCGGCCAGGCTGTAGGCGGGCGCGGTGGCGCCGAGCCCGATGACGGTGTTGCCCCACAGGCCCAGCGCTCCGGTCCGGAGCCCCTTCGGGCCGGCCTCCACGAGGGGAGGCGGTGCGGCGGCGGTCAACCGCCGATCTCGGCGGTGAGGATGGTGGGCACGGTCGTTCCCCGTCTCGTCTGCGCCCGCCCGGGTCGGCGGCGGCACACAGGATGCGGCACGGGCGCACCCGAACGGAAACGCCGGTGTCGTGTCTCACGCCCCGGACCGGCCACCGGACCGGCCACCGGGTGGGCCGGCGGATCGGCCGGCCGATCCGCCGGGGGTTCAGCACTGCCGGTGCGGCGTGCCCCGGACGCTGAACCAGTAGGCGCCCGCCTCGGCGCCGGAGATCTCGGTGCGGACCTCGGCGGTGGCCGGGCGGCCGAAGCGGCGCCGGATCGCCTTGCGGGCCGTCTTCTCGATGCGGGCGGCGAGCCGCTCCGGCTCGGAGTGCCCGGCCATGGTCAGCACGGCGACGAAGGCGTACCGGGCCGGTCCGCGACGTGGCCAGGGCCCGGTGCCGTCGGCCAGGGACAGCTCGACGGTCATCGGACGCTTGCGGTGCGTGTGCAGGGCACGGGTCAGCTCGGCCTCCACGACGTCCGCCTCGACGCCCGCGGGCGCCTCGATGCGGACGATCGCCATGACGGCGCTCGCCGCGGACCCACCTGTCACCACGGTCACGGTCATGTGCTCCTTCCGGGTGCGCACCGCCCCCACGAAGGCGCGCATCACGGACACTCATGCCCTGTCCACCCGGTCATGAAACAAGGACTTGACCGAAGAAGGTGCGTCAGGATCACGAGAACTGCTCATGGCGCCACCCGAACGGATCAGTGCGGTGTCGTCCCCGTCACTGCTGGACGTGCGGCGCGGGTCAGGCGTTCGAGGACCTCCAGGACGTGTTCGTAGTCGCGGCCGGTGGCCCGGCTCATGCCGAGCTCGCAGGTGCGGTTGCAGGAGGCGTGGGCGTCGGCGTCGACCCCGGAGAGCTCCCACGCCTGCCCGGCGGTGGCCGCCGCGGTCAGCTCCGGGTGCAGCATCCCGCGGTCCCCGGCGAAGCCGCAGCAGCTCCACGAGTCGGGGACGACGACGTCGTCGGCGACGGCCGCGGCCAGGCGCCGCAGCGGGTCGAGCAGGCCGAGCCGGGTGGCCGAGCAGGTCGGGTGCAGGACGAGCCGGGCCAGCCGGGCGGGCACGGTGAGCGCGGGCAGGATCCGTTCGGCGGTGAGTGCGACCGCGTCGAGGACCTGCAGGCCGCGGTAGCGTTCCGGCCCGGACGCGACCATCACCCGCAGGCCCTCGGTGCACGACGACGCGTCGGACACCACCGGGATCGCCCCGCCGCGGCTCGTCGTCCACAGCGCGGGCAGGACCCGCTCGGCCATCACGGCGAACCCGTCGTACAGCCCCTTGGACTTCCACGGCGTGCCGCAGCACAGCGACCCCAGGCCGGCGGGTGCGCTCGCCCGCAGCCCCGCCCGTCCGCAGAGGCGGGAGAACGCCTCGCCCGCGCCGGGGCCCGCCGAGCCGAACATGGCACCGGTGCAGGAGGAGAACAGGACGAGGTCGGCGTCGGTGGACACCAGACCGCCGGGGACCCGGCGCCCGCCGCCGCGGGGCAGGTCGGGGCTCCACTGCGGCACCTGCTCGGGGTCGGCGACCCGGCGCAGCGCCGCGGAGGCGGGCCCGGCGCCGGGAACGGTCTTGGCGACCGTGAGGGCCAACCCGGCGGCCCGGGTGGTGGCGCCCCAGTGCTTCGCGGCGAGGGTCCAGCCCGCGCCGGCGGGGCCGTGGTCGCGTTCGCCGCGCAGCCGTCGCACCAGGTCACCGGTGTCGATCAGGACGGGGCAGGCCGTGCCGCACATGCCGTCGACGGCGCAGGTGTCGACGCCGTCGTAGGCGTAGTCGGCCTCCAGCTCGGCGAGCAGGGCGTCGTCGCCCGCGGCCCGGGCGGCGGCCATCTCGCGGCGCAGCACGATCCGCTGCCGCGGGGTGGTGGTCAGGTCGCGGCTGGGACAGACCGGCTCGCAGAACCCGCACTCCACGCAGCGGTCCACCTCGGACTCGACGGCCGGGGCGGTCTTGAGGCCTGCCAGGTGCGCGGTGGGGTCGTCGTCGAGGACGACGCCGGGGGAGAGGATCCGCTGCGGGTCGCACAGCCGCTTGATCTCCTGCATGACCTCGTAGAGCTCGTCGCCGTACTGGCGGCGGACGAACGGCGACATCATGCGGCCGGTGCCGTGCTCGGCCTTGAGCGTCCCGCCGTGGGCGAGCACGAGGTCGACCATGTCGTCGGTGAACCGACCGAAGCGGTCCCGGCCGCCCGCCGTGCCCGAGTCGTCGAGGGTCTCGGTCAACATGAAGTGGACGTTGCCGTCCTTGGCGTGCCCGAAGATCACGGCGTGGTCGTAGTCGTGCTTCGCGAACAGCGCGATCAGGCCCTCGCAGGTCGCGAGCAGGTCCGGGACGGGTACGGCGACGTCCTCCAGCAGCGCCGCGGTGCCCGGCGGGCGGGCGCCCGCGACCTTGGCGTAGAGCGCCTTGCGCAGCGTCCACAGCCCGGCCCTCGCGACCGGGTCCGCGGACAGCTCCCGCGGGCCCCGCAGCGGCAGCCCGGAGATCAGGCCGGAGGCGTCCCCGGCGAGCTGGGTGACCTCGTCGGCGGTGTGCCCGCGGTACTCCACGAGGAACGCGGCGTGCTCGTCGACGGTCAGCGCCCGCAGCCGCGGGTCGGCGTCGGTGTCGCCCTGTCCGACCCGCAGCGACGTCGCGTCCAGCAGCTCGATCGTCGCGGCGCCGGAGTCCACCAGGCCGGGCAGGGCCCGGTTGGCCGCGGCGAGGTCGTCGAACACCAGCAGCCCGGTACGGGTGTGGGAGAGCACCGGCACGGTGCGCATGGTGATCGAGGCGAGGAACGCCAGCGTCCCCTCGGAGCCGACGAGCAGCCGGGCCAGGATCTGCGCCGGGTCGTGGTGGTCGAGGAAGGAGTTCAGGCCGTAGCCCATGGTGTTCTTCAGCGCGAACTGGCGCTCGATCTCGGTGCGCAGCGCCGTGTTGCCGCGGAGCCGGTCGCGCAGCCGGGCCAGGCCCGCCCACAGCCGCGGCTCGCGGGCGCGCAGCTCGTCGTCGGCGCCGGGTGCGCCGGTGTCCAGCGTGGTGCCCGACGGCAGGACGAGCTCGACCGAGTCGAGCAGCGCGTAGCTGTTCGCGGCGGTGCCGCAGGCCATGCCGGAGGAGTTGTTCGCGACGACCCCGCCCAGGGTGCAGGCGACCTCGCTGGCCGGGTCCGGGCCGAGCATCCGGCCGTGCCGGGCGAGCCGGGTGTTGACCGAGCGCACCGTCGCGCCGGGCCCGACGCGCACCCGCTCGCCGCCGTCCAGGATCTCGACGTCGCGGAAGTGCCGTCGGACATCGACCAGGATCCCGTCGGTGACGCCCTGCCCGGACAGGCTCGTCCCGCCCGAGCGGAACGTCACCGGCACCCCGCCCACCGCGCGGAACAGCGCGGCGACCTCGGCGGCGCTCGACACCGTCACCACCGCGGCCGGGGTACGGGCGAAGTGCGACGCGTCGTGCGCCATCCGGAGCCGGTCGATCGCCCGGGTGGCGACGGCGGCCGGCCGGATCGCGGCGGCGAGCCGGTCGTGCAGGGCGAGCAGCGCCGGGCGGCCTGCCGGGTCGGTGGGCGATGTCTCCGCGGGCGATCCGGTGAGGGTCACGGTGGTGCTCCTGGCGTGTGGTGGGACGCGCGTGCACCCACCCTGCACCAGGCTCAGCCCCGTGCCGAGGGAAAGTCGGGGGGACGCTTCTCGCGCAGCGCGGCGGCGCCCTCCACCACGTCGGGGCCCATGAAGGTCAGCATCTCGTAGGCGGCGGACTGCTCGAAGGCCGGTCCCGCGCTGCGCAGCCACGAGTTCAACGCCCGCTTGGTGAGCCGGATGGCCTGCTGGGAGCCGGTGCCCAGGGCGTGCGCGACCCGCAGTGCCTCGTCGAGGACCTGGTCGCGCGGCACCGCCTTCGCGACCATCCCGAGCCGCTCGGCCTCGGCGCCGGTGACCATCTCGCCGGTCAGCAGGTAGTAGCGGGCCTTCGCCATCCCGGCCAGCAGCGGCCAGATGATCGCGGCGTGGTCCCCGGCGGCGACGCCGAGCTTCACGTGGCCGTCGCCCAGCTTCGCGTCCTCGGCGGCGATCGCGATGTCGGCGAGCAGCGCGACGACCACCCCGGCGCCGACGGCGACGCCGTTGATCGCCGACACGACCGGCTTCTCGCAGTCGATGATGTTCCAGACCAGGTCGGACATCTCCCGGAGCATGTGGGAGACGCGTTCGTGGTCGCCGGCCATCCGCTCGACCATGCCGAGGTCGCCGCCCGCGGAGAACGCCTTCCCGGCCCCGGTGATCACCGCGACCCGGGTGGCGGCGTCGGCGGACACGTCCCGCCAGACCCGCGCGAGCTCGCCGTGCAGGACCTCGTCGGCGGCGTTGTACTTCGCCGGGTTGTCGATGGTGATGAGCAGGACGCCGTCGTCGCGGCGCTCGAACCGCAGCTGGGTGTAGGTGCTCGGATCGAGGGTCATGGGGGTCCTCCGGGGGGCTGCGGGCAGAGCGTGTCGAGGAGTCGAGGGCGTCCGCGACCCCGGCCACGACGACGTCGCCCGCCCCGTGGTCACTCTGCACCGGCGGGCCCGAGCCCGTCGGGCCGCTCAGCGCACGACGCGCAGCGGGCCGGAGGGCCGGTCGAAGACGATCGGGAGAGTGTCCTCGCGCGGGTCCGGGGTCCGGGGGAGGACCTCGGTCGGGGGCTCGGCGTCCTCGGGTGGACGGCGCATCCGGGGGAGGACGCCGGTCGGCGGGTCGGGCTCCCCGGTCGGCGGGCGCATCCGGGGCAGGACGCCCGTGGGCGGCTCGGTGCGGTCGGCGGGCTGCCCGGCAGAGTCCGCGGCGGGCCGCACGGTGGGCTCTGCGGCGGGCTCTGCGGTCGGCTCCGCAGCGCCCTCCGCGGCGTTGGCGGCGCGGCAGTCGGCGAGCAGCTCCCGCACGTCGTCGGTCACCGTGTGCCCGTCGCCGAGCGCCCGCTCGGCGACCTCGAGCGTCGCGGCGAGCAGCCCGGCCGCGCCGCGCAGGTCGCCGGTGTCGGCACGCGCGATCGCCACCGCGGCGCGGGAGGCGATCGTGCAGGGATGGGTCTCGCCGAGCACCCGTGTCCGCCGGGTGACCACGTCCTCGTGCCGGCGGACCGCCTCCTCGGCGTCGCCGGTCTCCCGGTGGGCCGCGGCCACGGCGTCGGCGGCCGCGAGTGAGGCCGGATGGTCCGGGCCGAGCAGTGCCTCCCGGGCGGCGAGGTTGCGGGTGGCGAGCTCCAGCCCGCCGGTGCGGTCGTAGCCGAGCAGCAGCGCGACGGCGAGGGTCCCCTCGGCGACGAGCGTGTCGGGGTCGTCCGGACCCAGGTCGCGACGGGCGGTGGTGAGGACCTGCTGGGCGCGACGGGTGGCGTCCAGCAGCGCGGGCATGTCGCCCCGACGTCCCGCGGTGCGCACGTCGGTCGCGGCGCGGTCGTGACGGACGCGCAGGTCCTCGCGCAGGGGGGCGGTCGTCGTCGACCGTCCGGCACCTCGGTGCCGGGCGAGAACCCTCCGCTCGGTCATGGACAACCCGACCCCCTCCATACTCCGAGAACGAGCCGCGATCACTCGAACGGCCCACCCGCTAGTAACGGAGCGTACTTGTTAGGGGGAACAACGCGCACCTCGGAGGGGTGTTCGATGAAGAGACTCGTTCTTTCGTCACTTTGTGTGACAGCGAGCGCGCGGACCGTCCGTGGGCCACCCGGCCGTGCGGTCGGCGACCCCGAACGGGTGCACGGCCGTCGCGGCACCTGGAGCGCGGTGCCCGTGTGCTCGACAATCGCGTGAACGCAGTGCGGAGAGGGGACGTCGTGTCGAGGCAGGGGGACGCCGACCACACCGATGGTGAGGTCGCGGACGACGCAGGGGCGGTGCGGCGTCCAGACACCGGCGCCGACCCCGTCGCCGGTGACCGAGTGGACCGGCCGGTGCGCCGGCCCTTCCGCCCGCCGCCTCCACGGCCCCCGCTGCGGCCGACGTCGCCCTTCCTGGGGGTGGCGCCGCTCGTCGCCCCGCCCGCGGACCAGCCCGGTCCTCCGGGCATCGAGGCGTTCGGGGCCGGCGTGACGCCGCTCCGTGTGGTGCCGGATGCCGCTGCACCGTCCTCCGACGACCCCGCAACCGCGGATCCGGTGCTCACCGCCGAGGTGCCCGCCGCGACGGGTGCTGCGCCGGATTCCGGCACGTCCGACCGTGATCGGGAGAGCACCGTAGAGCCGGGCCCGGCCTCCGCCGCGCCCGCCTCCGTCGAAGCGACCGCTGCTGCGTCGACCCCGGCCACGTCGACCCCTGCTGGGGCGACGGCCGCTGCGTCGACGGCCGCTGCGTCGACGGCCGCTGCGTCGACGGCTGCCGCGGGACCGGGATCCACGGCGCCCGCTGCCGCTGCGCCGGGCATCGCCGGGCCGAGCGTGCCCGGAGCGCCGCCCGTCCCACCGCCCGACGGCGCCCGCTCGCTGCCACCGCCGACCGGCCCTCACCCGGCCCTGCCCGGTGTCCCCGCGGTCGGGTCGCGCGCGACGCCCCGGCTCACGGCAGCGGTGCTGGTCGGATCCCTGCTGGCGGCCGCCGGTGCGGCCGCGGGCGCGGTCGCGCTGGTGTCGGAGCAGAGCGACGGCGGAGGCTGGCCCGGCGCGACCGACCCGACGGCGGTGACCCGCCCGGACGGGGTGACCGCGGGTCTCCCCGGGGGGCCGGGACCCATGGTCCCGATGCCCGGGGTCTCCTCCGGTGACGGGGCGCCTGATCGGTTCGCCTCGCCGGGTCGGTACCGGGCCGACCCGGGTCCCGACCGCGCGTCCCGCCCGGACCCGGCCGCGGGCCCGGACGAGCGGCGGGGCGGTCCCGCGACACAGCTCCCGGCATCGAGCGCGGCACAGCGCCCGGCACCGAGCCCGGCACCGGGCGGCGGCCGCGCACCGGCGGCGCCCTCCGCTCCGCCGGCTCCGGGCGGACCGGCGGCGGGTGGCCGGGTGGCACCGGCTGCCCCGGCTCCGGGCGGAGCGGCCGCTCCGGCTCCGGGCGGGACCGGTCCGGCGGCTCCGGGCGCGCCCGCCGGGGGGACGACCCCGTCGGGCTCCGTCGGCGCTGGCACGGGACAGCCCTCCGGTACCGGAGCCGCACCGGTCCCGGCGCCCCCGGCGGGAGCCGGGCCCGCGTCGGGCCCGGGACCGGGAGCAGGGACGGGATCCGGCACGGGGACCGGGAACGGGGTCCCGGACGCGACCGGCCCCGGATCCGGCGGTGGCACCGGCGGCCCGTCGACCGGACACCCGCCGGCGGCCGGCACCGCAGGCGGCGGCCCTGCAGGAGGCGGCCCTGCAGGAGGCGGCGCTGCGGGTGGCGGCGCTGCGGGTGGCGGCGCTGCGGGTGGCGGCGCTGCGGGTGGCGGCACCGCACCGACGGCCCCGGCCGGCCCCGGGGCCTGACCCGCCCGGGACCGACGGACGTGGCGGCGGGCGACTCAGCCCGCCGCCAGGATCTGCTCCCGCAGGATGTCGGCGTGCCCGCAGTGGTGGGCCAGCTCCCGCAGGACCTGCAGCAGCAGCCAGCGGACCGTGATCGGGTACCCGCGTCCGGTCACGGTGTCGTCGAGCGCCAGCCCGGCCACGGCGTCCCGGGAACGCTCGCACACCCGCAGGTAGTGGTCCCGGACCGAGTCGATGGTCTCGTCGTCACGGGGCAGGAACGACTCCTCCACGGTCTCGGGAATGCCGAGCTCCGCGCGCGTCGCGCCGTGGACCCCGATGCCGAACCACACCGTCTCCATGAACGCGGCGTGCCGGACCAGCCCCAGCAGCGTCGTCGCCGATGGGACCAGCCGCCGTCGCGCCTGCTCCTCGGTCAGCCCGTCGAGAAGGCCGGCGATCAGCGTCCGGTACTCCTCGACGAACGCCGTCAGCTGGGTCCGCTCGTCGCCGACCATCACCGCGAAGGGATCGCTCATGGGAGCGACCGTACGACCGTGGTCGGACGGCGCATATCGTTCCCCGCTCCGACGCGTCCGGCCGGCCCGGGCCCGCATCGTTGCAGCATGAGTACGACAGACCGGATCCCCGGCCCACCGCAGGTGCCACCCGCACGACCGGACAGCGGGTCGTGGCCGCGCGGCCGGCACCGTCCCGGACGGACCCGGGTGGCCGGCCTCGACGCCGCCCGCGGTCTCGCGGTCCTCGGCATGATCGTCGCGCACGTCGCCGTCGCCGCGGGGCCGAGCTGGCTGGTGCAGGCGGTCACCGGGCGCGCCGCGGTGCTGTTCGCGGTGCTCGGCGGGGTGTCGCTGACCATGATGGCCGCGCCCGTCCTCGCCGCGCCGACCGCGCGGAACCGAGCGTGGCTGCGCCGCCGGATCGCGGTGCGGGGACTGCTGCTGGTGGCCCTCGGGCTGCTCCTGGCCGAGATCAGCAGTGGACCGATGGTCATCCTCGTCGTCTACGGGGTGCTGTTCTGGCTGCTCCTGCCGGTGCTGTTCGCGCCGGCCCTGGTGCTCGCGGTCGCCGCCGCGGTCTGGGCCGTCGCCGGGCCGCTGCTGTCCTGGTTGCTGCGTGCCCGGTTCGGGTCCACCCCCGACGCCGACGGCCGGACGGTGCTCGGCGCGACCGTGCAGCTGTCCGACCTCACCTCGCCCGCCGGCCTGCTCCACGCGCTCGACACGGTGCTGCTCAGCGGCGCCTACCCCGTCCTGACCTGGATGCCGTTCCTGCTGCTCGGGATGGCGCTCGGCCGGCTCGACCTGCGCACCGCGGGCCCCCGGCTGGTCGCCGGCGGGGCCGCCGGCGCGGTGCTCGGCTACGGCGGGTCCTGGCTGGCGCTGGACGTCCTGGGTGGGCGCGACGCGCTCCTGGCGTCGGTCGCGCCCGTCGCCGACCGGCTCGGCGTCCCGGCCGAGCTCGCGTTGCAGCTGCTCGGCGGCACCGCCCTGGGCACGGTCGCCACCACCACACCCGCCTGGCTGCTCGCCGCGACCCCGCACAGCGGCAGCCCGTTCGACGTCGTCGGGGCGGCCGGGGTCGCCGTCGCGGTGCTCGGCCTGTGCCTGCTCGCCGCGCGGTACGGGGGACGGCTGCTCGACCCGCTCACCGCGACCGGCGCGCTCGCGCTGACCCTGTACGCCGGGCACATCGCGCTGCTCGCCGCACTCGGCGGGTGGCCGCAGGACGCGCCGTGGGCGGCAACGGCGCTGGTCGCGGGCCTGGCGGTGGTCACGGCGTGGACCTGGCGCCGGCTCGTCGGGCGCGGTCCGCTGGAGGCACTGGTACACGGCGTCTCCGTCCGCGCCGCCGGGTCTCCGCCCACGGTCGGAGACCGGGGATCGGACCCCGCTCCGATGCCTCGCGCGGCCGCCCCGCGCGAGGCTGGGGACATGGACAGGACGACGGCGGGCCGGGGGGCCGACACGATCGGGTATCGGCGATCATCGACCACGGGGTCGGCACGGCCGGCGCGACAGGTGCCACAGGCCCGTCCCGGCCGGGAGGAGACGCGATGAGCACCGCGACACGGCTGCGGGACGCCGTGCGCCGGCTGCCCGCGCTGCGCTCGTCGCCCTCGGAGGCCCCGACCCTCGTCGAACGTGCGGTGGCACTCGGCCGGCGCAACCCCGTCGTCGTCGACGCCGTGCTGGCCGCCCTGCTCATCTGGGTCGCGGTCAGCTGGACACTGGAGGGCAAGGGCGTCCGCTCGGACATGCGGATCGAGGCGCTGGTCGTCTCCGTGCTGGCGTCGCTGCCCGTCCCGCTGCGCCGGGTGTACCCGATGCCGGCCGCGATCGCGACCGCGGTCGTCGCGCTGGTCTGTACCTTCGGGCTGCCCGGCACGATGGCCGCGTACCTGCTGCCGTCGCTGGTCATGGGGTACTCGGCCGTGGCCTACGGGCCCCGCTGGGCGGGCTGGCTGGCGCTGGTCGTGCTCATGGTGGGGGTGTTCGGACCGTTCGTGGCCCGCGGCCCGGCGTCCCTGTTCGCCTCCCCGGACATGACACCGCTGGTGGCGCTGGCCCTGATCGGGGCGATGGCGACGGTCCCGCTGCTGGTGTGGCTGCTCGGGTCGCTCCGCCGCGCCGCCCACCGCCGCACCCTCGACCTGCGCGAACGCAACCGGCTGCTGGAGGAGAGCCGCCGCCAGGAGGTCCGCCTCGAGCTGCTGGCCGAGCGGTCGCGGATCTCCCGCGAGGTGCACGACGTCGTCGCCCACTCGCTGTCCGGGATCATTGCCCAGGCCGACGGCGGCCAGTTCGCCGCGCAGCGCGACCCGGCGAAGGCCGTCGAGGTGCTCGCCGGCATCGCGACGACCGGCCGTTCCGCGCTGTCCGACGTCCGCGGTCTGCTGTCGATGCTGCGCGACACCGGCCCGGACGACGGCACCGACACCGACCCCGCGCGTCCTCAGCCCGGCGTCGGCGACGTCCCCGCACTCGTCGAGCAGGTCCGCACCGGCGGGCTGCCGGTGGACCTGCGGACCGTCGGCACCCCGCGGGAGCTCCCGACCGGCCCCGGTCTGAGCGTCTACCGGATCGTGCAGGAGTCGCTGACCAACGTCATCAAGCACGCGGGGACCGGCGTGCCCACCCACGTCGAGCTGCGGTGGACCCCCGACGAGCTGACCGTGCGCGTCCACGACGAGGGCGCCCGCGGCCCCGTCCCCACCCCGCCGCGCGGCGGGCACGGCCTGACCGGCATGCGGGAGCGCGCCGCCCTGCAGCTCGGTCGAGGCCGGACCGCGCGCCGACGGCGGCTGGACGGTCCGGCTGCGCCTGCCCCTGACACCCCCGGCCCGAGGAGAACGGTGAACCCCGTACGACTGATGCTCGTCGACGACCAGGAGCTGGTCCGTACCGGCTTCGCGATGGTGCTCGACTCCTGCGACGACCTCGCCGTCGTCGCCCAGGCCGGCGACGGCGAGGCCGCACTCGCCGAGCTGGACCGCACCGAGGTCGACGTCGTGCTGATGGACGTGCGGATGCCCCGCCTCGACGGCATCGCCGCCACCCACCGGGTCGTCGCCGAGCACCCCGGGGTGCGGGTCCTGGTGCTGACCACCTTCGACCTCGACGAGTCCGTCACCGAGGCCATCGCCGCCGGTGCCAGCGGCTTCCTGCTCAAGGACGTGTCCCCGCAGGATCTCATCGAGGCCGTCCGCACCGTGCACCGCGGCGACTCGGTCGTCGACCCCGTCTCCACCCGGCGGCTGCTGCGCGCCACCCGGCCGCTGCTCACCGCGCCCGAGCCGGCCGCCGCGGAGCCGTCGGTGGACGCCGTCGCCGCGCTCGCCGAGCTGACCCCGCGGGAGCGGGAGGTGCTCGTCCTCGTCGGCAACGGCCGGTCGAACGCCGAGATCCGGGCCGACCTCGTCGTCTCCGAGGCGACGGTGAAGACCCACATCGGGCACCTGCTCGCCAAGACGCAGTCGCGTGACCGCGTCCAGCTCGTCGCGCTGGCGTTCCGGGCAGGTCTGGTCAGCTGAAGTACCGGCCGCCCCGCTCAGAAGCCCGGGTAGTCGCGCAGGTTGACCTGGTCGCAGGTCAGCGCGAACGCGTCGACCTCCTCCGGCGACGGCGGTGTCGCCCGTGCGGCGAACTCCGCCAGCCCCCGGAAGTAGCGTTCCCGCGGCGCGCCGGGCACGAACAGGATGAGGAACCGCGCGTCGCTGTCCGGGCCGGTGCGGAACGCGTGCACGCCCCGGTGCGGGACGTGCACCAGGTCACCCGGCACGGCCTCGGTCCGGGTCTCGCCGGTCATGATCCGCAGCGCGCCGTCGAGGACGTAGAAGCTCTCGGTGAACCCGGTGTGCAGGTGCGGCAGCGCGCCGGGGGAGTCCGCCGGGATCCACGACTCGAACAGACCGAACCCGCCACCGACCTCCGTGCCGGGGGCGGCGAACCGGGTCCACGAGCCGGTCGGGGAGGTCACGGCGCGCTCGGTGGTCGCGGCGGGGCGCCACACCGCGCCGGGCTCGGGAAAGCTCACGCACCGAACGTAGCGGACCGGTGACCGGGCGTCCCGGCGCTGCGGCCGGTCACCGCCCGCGCGGGGGCCGTGGGGGAGCGCCGGGGCGGCGAGCGCCCCTCGGTATCGTCACCGGCGCTGCCGGAGGCGTCCGGCCGTGGCCGGAGCGGAGAGGTGGGTGAGGCACGTGCGCGTTCTCGCCCCGCTGACGTTGCTGGTCCTGGCCCTGGTGCTCTGCGCGGGACCCGCCGTCGCCACCGCCTCGGGCGGCCACGGCGCCGCGCCGGCGGTCGTCGTCGGCTCGGACTGCTCGCAGCACCCGCTCACGCTGCTGCACCCGGGGGACTGCGAGCAGGCCCCCCGCCGCGACGACGACGTGCCGGTCCCCACGCTGGTCCCGGTCGCCGTCGTCTCCGTCCTGCCCTCCGGGCACGCGGGCGTCGCGCCACCCACCGCACCGGAACGGACCCTGTGCGCGCCGTCGCCGGTGGAGCACCTCTGCGTGGACCGCAACTGAGGCGTGCGGTCACCCCGCCACCGTGTCCCCGCACCCGTTCCGACCCGGCCACCGTGCCGGGCCCGTGGAGGAAGACTCCCGATGACCCGCAACGTGAAGATCTCCCTGGCCGCCCTCGGCGCGTTCGCGCTGATCGTGGCCGCCCTGCTGTTCGCGACGCGTCCCGACGCCCCGGAGACCGGCGCCGCCGCCGGCACGCCCGACAGCCTCGTCACCGCCGACGCCGCCCGCCTCAACGACGCCCCGAACGCCTCGGCCACCCTGGTCGAGTTCGCCGACTTCCAGTGCCCCGCCTGCGGCCAGGTCCAGCCGATCATGGACCAGCTGGTGGCGCAGTACGGCGACCGCGTGCAGTTCGTGTTCCGCAACTTCCCGCTGCCGATGCACCAGAACGCCGAGGCGGCCGCACTCGCCGGTGAGGCCGCCCGCGCCCAGGGCGCGTTCCACCCGATGTACGAGCGGCTGTTCCAGACCCAGCGCGACTGGTCCGAGTCCACGGACGCGGCGACGGTGTTCCGCGGCTACGCCCAGGACCTCGGCCTCGACCTGAACGCCTACGACGCCGCGATCGCCGACCCGGCGACCGCCGCGAAGATCCAGGCCGACAAGGACGCCGGGACCGCCGCGGGCGTCGAGGGCACCCCGACGATCTTCGTCAACGGCGAGAAGGTGCAGCTCCGCTCGGTACAGGACATCACCGACGCCCTCGACGCCGCGGTGAACCGATGAGCGTCCCGTCGGCGCCCTCCGCGGCACGGACCGAGGAGTTCTCCCGCGTCACCCCCGACGCCCCGGCCGTGCCGGGGCCGGTGCCGCGGTTCCTGCCGTGGCTGCTCGTCGTCGGCGGCGTGCTGGGGTCGGTCTCGGCGTTCACACTGACCGTCGAGCGCATCGAACTGCTGATGGACCCGAGCTACACGCCGTCGTGCAGCATCAACCCGGTGCTGTCCTGCGGGTCGGTCATGACGACCCCGCAGGCGGCGTTCTTCGGGTTCCCGAACCCGCTGCTCGGGATCGGGGCGTTCGCGGTCGTGGTGACGACGGGTGTTGCCCTGCTGGCCGGGGCCCGCTTCCCGCGCTGGTGGTGGGTGGGGCTGACCGTCGGGTCCGCGCTCGGCGTCGTGTTCGTGCACTACCTGATCGTCCAGAGCCTGTACCGGATCGGCGCGCTCTGCCCGTACTGCATGGTCGTATGGGTCGTGACGATCCCGATCTTCTGGTACTCGCTGCTCGCGACCCTGGACGCCCTCGGCGGCGGCGCGCGTGCGCTGCACGCCCGGATCGCCGGCTACCACGCGGTGCCGGTCGTGCTGTGGTTCCTGGTGATCGCGGCGCTGATCCTGCAGCGATTCTGGACCTACTGGTCCTCGCTGCTCTGAGCTGCTCTGAGCCGTTCTGCGTTGCTCCGAGCTGCTCTGGGTCGCTCTGAACCGGTCCGCGGGGCCGGGGACACACGTCCCCGGCCCCGCGACGGTCAGCGCTCCCGGCGGAGGTCCGCGGCGTCGATCCCCAGCACATGACGCAGGTACAGCGGCCGGATCGCGGCCACGCAGGCCAGGAACGGCAGCACGACGGCCGCCAGCAGCGGCCACACCGCGGGCGGCGCCGCCATCCCGAACAGGGGGGCGAGCGGGGTGTAGGGCACCGCGAGCCCGGCGAGCACGACGGCGCACACCGTCGCCACCACCGGCCGCGACGCGCGTCCCGCCCTGGTCCGCAGCAGGAGCAGCACCAGGACCTGGGACAGCATGCCCTCGGAGAACCAGACGGCCTGGAACACCGCCTGCTCCTGCGGGGTGTCCAGGCCCAGGAAGCGCCACACCGCCCAGAACGTGACCAGGTCGAACGCCGAGGCCAGCGGCCCCAGGACCGCCATGAACCAGAGCATCCCGCGGGTGTCCCAGCGCCGGGGCCGCGCCGTCCACCCCGGCTCCACTCGGTCGAACGACAGCGAGAGCGCGGCCACGCCGAACAGCACGCCCTGCAGCAGCAGCTGCGCGGGCAACAGCGGCAGGAACGGCAGCACCGCGGAGGCGACCAGCACCGACAGCGTGTTGCCGACGTTCAGCGCGGCGGTCACGGTCAGGTAGCGGGTGGCGCGGCCCAGGGTCCGCCTGCCCTCCTCGACCGCGGAGACGACGACGTCGGGGCTGCGGTCGGTCAGCACGATGTCCGCGGCCGCCCGCGCGGCGGGCACCGCCCCGTCGACGCCGATCCCGACGTCGGCGATCCGCAGCGCGCCGACGTCGTTGAGGCCGTCGCCGAGGAACCCGACGGTGTGCCCGCGGGCCTGCAGCGCGGCGACGACCCGCTCCTTCTGCAGCGGTCCGAGCCGGGTGAACAAGGTGGTGCGCTCCACCGCGCGGGCCAGCGCGACCTCGCCCAGCGCGTCGAGCGCGGCCCCGTCGAGGACCCCGGTGACGGCGATCCCGGCCCGCGCGCACACCTGCTCGGCGACCGCGGTGTCGTCGCCGGTCAGGACCTTCACCGCGACGCCCTGCTCGGCGAAGCGCTCCACCGCACGGGCCGCGGACTCCCGCACCGGGTCGACCATCCCGACGAAGCCCAGCAGCAGCAGGTCGCGCTCGGGATCGTCGTCGTCACCGGCGCCGAGCGGGCGCAGCAGGGGTGTCCGGCGGGTGGCGACGGCGACGACCCGCAGCCCGGTCGCGCGGTGTCCGGCCACCGCGTCGGCGGCCGCGACCCGCAGCGACGCGGTCAGCTCGACGGGCCCGCCCGCGCGCGCGACCCGGGTGCAGCGGGGGAGCACGGTGTCCGGGTCACCGCGCACGATCACCAGCTCACCGGGGTCGTGCGCGTCGCGCAGCACCACCGCGGAGCGGCGACGGGCGTGGTCGAACGGCAGTTCCTCGACCCGGGTGAGCAGGCCGTGGGCCAGCAGCGCCGACCCGTCCCGGTCGGCGGCGGCCATGGCGTCGTCGAGGCCGTCGCGCGGGGTGGTCTGGAAACGCACCGCGACCGCCGCCGCGTCCGCCGGGGCGGGGTCGGGACGGCCGTCGACGTCGACGGAGTGGGTGAACACCACCCGGTCCTCGGTGAGCGTGCCGGTCTTGTCCAGACAGGCGACGTCGATCGACCCGAGGTCGTGGATGGCCTCCGGACGGGTCACCAGCACCCCGGACTCGCGCAGCCGGGTGGTGCCGCGCAGCAGCGTGGTCCCGACGATCAGCGGCAGCAGCTCGGGGGCCAGCCCCACCGTGACGACGACGGCGAACAGCAGCGCCTGCCGCACGTCGCCGGACACCTCGACGTTCACCAGCAGCACCAGCGGCGCCGCGAGCAGCATGCAGCGCACCAGTGCCCGGCGCACCGACCGCAGGCCCCGGTCCACCTCCGACTCCGGCCGGGGACGGCGGCCGCGCCCGGCGAGCTCCTCGGTGTGGGTGTGCGCGCCGGTGGCCAGCACGACCGCCGTCGCGGTGCCGCGCACCACGGTGCTCCCGGCGAACAGCAGCGCCGGGTGCGCGGTGACCGGCCCGTCGTCGGACCCGGCCCGCGACGGCCGTCGCCGCGGCGCCGGGCGCGGCCCCCGTGACGACGGCGCCCGTGACGACGGCGGAGCCTTCGCCACCGGCAGCAGCTCCCCGGACAGCGACGACTGGTCGACCAGCAGGTCCCGGGCGCGCAGCAGCCGCGCGTCGGCCGGGACGGGGTCGCCTGCGCCGAGCAGCACGACGTCGCCGGGCACCAGGTCCTCCGGCGGCACCTCGCTGCCCCGCGGTGTCGTCCCGGGGGCAGGGCGGCGGCGGACCGTCACCGTGGTCGCGGCGTGCGCCCGCAGCTCCCGCGAGAGCCGGTCGCTGCGGACGGCGTGCCACAGGCACAGCCCGACGCCGAGCGCGGCGACCACGAGCACCAGCGTCGCGCTGCCGGGGCTGCCGGCGACGGCGAGCAGCACCCCGAGCACCGTCATCAGGCCGGAGAACGGGCCGGCGAGCGCGCGGCGGGCGCGGGCGGCCGCGCCCGTACGCCGGACGGCGTCGGTGGCGTTGTCGCCGTGGACGTGCAGCCGCAGCGCGGCGGTGTCCTCACAGAGTCCGCGGCGCGAGGACTCCAGGCCCCGGAACAGCGCGAACGCGTCGGCGTCCGCCCAGCGCCGCAGCGCGGGCTCGCCGGGCGTGGCGGGCGGACCGGCGGGTGCGGGTGGTGGCCGCGCCGCGGCACCGTCGCGTCCGATCGCCCGGTCCAACGGTGCTCCTCCGGTCCCCGGCACCGCGTCCGGCACCGCCCGGTACGGTAACAGTTGCGTAAGTGATCCAACTGTCTGGAGGTCCGGTGGAGACCGCCCCCGAGGGCCCGCAGCCCCTCGACCCCGAGCTGCTGGCCGACGCGGCCGCGGCGTTCGGGATGCTCGCCGCGACCTCGCGGCTGCAGATCGTCTGGCTGCTCGCCGACGGCCCGCGCGACGTCGGCCGCTCGCCGCGGTCCTCGGCCAGCCGGTGGCGGCGGTGAGCCAGCACCTGGCGAAGCTCAAGCTCGCCGGGCTGGTGCGGGCCCGTCGCGAGGGCCGCCACCAGATCTACGTCATCGCCGACGCCGGCATGGTCGAGGTGGTCCGCACCGTGGTGGCCGTGCAGGACCGCCGGCGTGGGCCGGACGCCGTCCGCGACCGGGGGAGCGCGTGACGCCGCCGCCCCCGGGCCGTCCGCGACCGGACCGTGCCGGCACGCCCCGTCCGCCCGGCGCCCCGACGCCCCGGCGCGACACCCGGGCGCTGCGGGGGTGGCCCCGCTCCGGCGGACCCGCCGGACCCCGGTCGTCACCGGCGGTCCCCGGCGGTGCGTCGGCCGGTCCGCGGTCCCGGCCCGCCGACCCCGGTGCCCGTCCCACCACGCCGATGCGCCCGGTCGCCCCCTGGCCCCGCGCCGAGGAGCGCACACCGGCCCCGCGGTGGCACCGCGTCCGCGGCCTCGTCGCGGCGCTGTCGGTCGCGGTCTTCCTCGCCACCGGCGCCGGCTGGGCGATGGTCGGCGGCACCGGCGGCCTGACCACCGCCGACGTCACCGGCCCGCATGTCGCCGACGGCGCGACCGACATCCTGCTGGTCGGCAGCGACTCCCGGGTCGACGCCCGCGGCAACCCGCTCCCGCGCGAGGTCCTGGACGCCCTGGACGCCGGCGACGCCGACGGCCAGGACAACACCGACACCCTGATGCTGGTCCGCATCCCGGACGACCCCGACCTCGGCGCGTCCGCGGTGTCGATCCCGCGCGACTCCTGGGTCGACGTCCCCGGTCTCGGCATGCACAAGATCAACTCTGCGCTGGCGCGCGGCGCGGCGATGGCCCGGCCGGACCTGGTCCGCCAGGGCCTGAGCGGGCCGGACCTGGAGCGGGCGGCCAACGCCGCGGGCAGCAGGCTGCTCGTGCGCACCGTCGAGGAGTTCACCGGCGTCTCGATCGACCACTACGCCCAGGTCAACCTGGCCGGGTTCGCCGACATCACCCGCGCGCTCGGCAGCGTCCCGGTGTGCCTCAAGGCGCCGGTGCACGACAGCTACTCGGGCGCCGACTTCGCCGCGGGCCCGCAGACCGTGCAGGGCGCCCGGGCGCTCCAGTTCGTCCGCCAACGCCACGGCCTGCCCGAGGGTGACCTCGACCGGGTCCGCCGCCAGCAGGCGTTCCTCGCGGGGCTGACCCATCGGCTGCTGTCGGCGGGCACCCTCACCGACCCGACGGCCGTCGCCGACCTGATGCAGGCGATCAACGGGGCGGTCGTGCTCGACCAGGGCTGGGACCTCACCTCGATGCTGGCCCACGCCTCGCAGCTGCGCGGGGACCGGGTCACCTTCCGCACCATCCCCACCGGCCGGACCGACTACCGGACCGGCAGCGAGGGTGTCGCGGTGAAGGTCGACCCGGCGCAGGTCACCGCGTTCTTCGCCGGGCTGACCGCGCCCGGGGCGCCGGCCGACCCCGGGGCCGGCGACGACGCGGACACCGCCGCGCCGACACCGGCCACGGCCCCGGTCACCACGGAGAACAGGGCCGGACGGGCCGCGGCGCCCCGGGGTGACCCGACCCCGGCCGTCGACACCCAGCCCGAGTTGACCGCCGACGGGGTGCCCTGCGTCGACTGACGCGGCCCCGCCTCCCCGGCCGAGGAGCCTCCCATCATCACCGAGATCATCGACTTCCTGACCTCCGTCCCGTTGTGGGTGGTGGTGCTCGTCGCGGGGCTGGTCACCCTCGGCGAGACCACGATCGGCGTCGGGCTCGTCCTGCCCGGCGAGACCGTGCTCATCGGCGCCGCGATGGCCGTCCCGGACGTCCCGGCCGCGGTGCTGGTCACCGCGGTGGTCGCGGTCGCCGCGGCCTGCGGCGACTCGATCGGCTACGCGATCGGCCGCCGTTTCGGCCCGCGGCTGCGCGAGTCCCGGATCATCGGCCGGATGGGCCGCGACGCCTGGGACGACGCCGCCCGCACCCTGCGCCGCTGGGGTCCGTGGGCGGTGCTCGGCGCCCGGTTCCTGCCGGTGGTGCGGACGATGACCCCGGCCGCGGCGGGCGCGTCCGGACTGCCGCTGCGGCGGTTCCTGCCCGCCGTCGTCGTCGGGGCGACGATCTGGTCGGCCGTGCACGTGACCGCAGGGTTCCTGCTGCGCGAGGCCGCCGAGCAGTTCGAGAAGGCCTTCGGGATCGCCGGCTGGGTGGTCCTCGCGGTGGTGGTCGTCGCCGGCGTCGTCGGATGGCGGGTGCGGCGTCGTCGTGCGCAGGCCCGCCGGGCCGCCGCCCGCGGGACCGTCGCCGTGCTCGCCGACGAGCGCCGCGACGCCGCCTGAGACCGGACGGGCGCGCCCTCAGCGCCGGATCGGCGGGTTCCGGTCGCGCCGGGCCAGCAGCACAGCGGCCCCCGCCGCGACGACGACGAGTCCGGCCAGCAGCAGCGACCAGCCCAGGATCGACGGCGCGTTCGGATCGGTCGAGATCACCGAGGCGTTGATCTGTGAGACCTCACCGGGGACGAACTCCCAGATGACGGTGCCGCCGTCGGTCTCGCCGTCGGACTCGACGACCTCGCCCGGGAAGCTCATCGCGAGCCGCACGTCGGCCCGGTCCACCGGCATCGTGGTCAGGTCGGCCCGGCCCTGCACGGCGATCCGCTCCCCGACCCGGCGCAGCTCCAGGTTCGCCCGGCCCGACGCGTTCCCGCCGAGCAGGTTCAGCTGCGAGACCTGCGCGAACGTGAGGTTGTCGAAGGCCGCGCGGGTGCCGACGAAGCCGTCCTGGTCGTACGGCGACAGCTCGACCTCGTCGGTGAGGTCGGCCGGGACCGCCAGCTGCGGGCCGCGACCGTCCGGCGCGCCCGCGGGCGTCGCGACGACGATCGTGCCGTCGACGGTGTCGTCCGGCTGGACGGCGAGGGCCACCTGGACCCGGGCACAGCCGGTCAGTGCGAGCAGGGCCAGCACCGCGAGCAGCACGAGCGCACGCGTCCGGGATCGACGGCGTGCGGGTGGCGCGGTGTGGTGCGACGGCATGGCGTCATCGTGCCACCCGGGTACGACGGTCCCGGTGTCACTCGGGGGCGTGTGTCGGGTGATCCGTGGGGAGCAGGGGAAGCTCGCGCCCGAGGACGGCGAAGGGGCGCGGGTCGCCGGTGAACAGGTGCTCGCGCAGCACGTCGACGAACCCGGCGCGACGGTAGAGCCGCCAGGCCCGGCCGGGCCTGGCGCGGCCGTACTCGGGGGTGGACAGCAGCATCCGGCTCCGGGCGGCGTCGCGGGCCAGCGCCCGCAGCAGCGCCTCACCGATGCCCGAGCCCTGGGCCTGCGGATGGACGTGCAGCTCGGTCAGCTCGAAGTAGTCGGTCAGCCAGTCGGCGCTCACGGCGTCCGGCTCCCCGCGCCGGGCTCGCAGTCCGCGGCGGACCTCCTCGAACCACCACTGCCCGGGGCCGCCCCAGTAGCCGTAGCCGATGCCGGTGAGCCGGTCCTGCTCGTCGAGCCAGCCGACCGAGCGCCAGCCCGGCCGGTAGGAGTGCTCGAGCCACAGCGAGCGGCGCTGCCGTGTGGTCGGCCGCGGGTAGCCCATCGCGGTCACGTAGACGTCGATCGCCTCGCCCAGCCGGTCGGCGAACTCGCTGCGGCCGAGACCGACCAGACGCGCCCGCGACGGCGCTGCGGTCACCGCGACCACCGGCCCCGGTGGGGACCGCACGCCCGCGCGGGGGCGGGGTCGGTGTCGGGGTGCATGTCCCCATCACACCACGCCCGGCCGGTTGCGGCGGGTCCGGACCGGGCGCCCCGCCACGGAGCCGGTGGGTGAGTGGTGCCACCCGGGCACCCGACTTGACGCGACGATCGAACACGCGTTCTACTGTCATACGTCGAACATGCGTTCGATGCCGGGGCGTCCGGTGTGCGGAGTGGGGGAAGCACCCCGTCGCCGGGCGTCCCGGAGACCGATTCCGGTGGTGGGAACCGAGGCCCTGCCACCGGGTGGAGGGCGTGGTGATGCCAGTGGGCGGCTTCTCGCGTTTGTTCCGGTCCCGCCAGCCGGCGGCGATCGACGTGCGCTGGCAGAACGGTGAGCCGGTCGAGTTCTCCCGGCGTCCGTCGCGCCGCGGGGAACATTTTCTGGTCACCGGGGTTCGAGACCAGTGGATCGAGGAGTCCCCGTGGCCGTTCCCATCGCCCATGCCGGTGGGCGGGGACCGGTTGAGTTGTTGGCGGGTGCTCGCCCGGTCGGTGCAGGACCCGCAGGAGCCGCCGCGTGAGGTGGTGCTGCGGATGCGGTCCGGTCCGGGCGTGTGGGACCTGGTGAAGGTCGACTGAGTGGTGCGGGAGGTGCGGGAGGTGCACGTGCGGAGCAGGACGATGGAACTGGACCTGGCGCTGCCGGCGCCGCGGTCCGCCGGGACGCGACGGCCGGGCGACGCCCCGGTGGCCGCCGCCCCACCGGCGCGGCGGTCCGCCCGGGTGCGGCCGGTCGCCGACGGGCTGTGGCCGCTGGACTGCAGCGCGGCACGGGGCTCGGGGCGGGGCTCGGCACGGGCCGCTGCCGACCGTACGGAGTCCGCGTCCGGGGCGGCGCCGTCCCGGCGGGGGAGCGGCCGGACCGGTACGGACCCGGCGGGGGCCGGGTGCACCGGCCGGCCGGGTCGGCCCGGGTCGACCGGAGCCGCCGGCCGGTCCGGGCAGATGATCCCCCTGCCGGGCACATCCGCGCCGGCGGAGGGCGGCGCCGCCCGACCGACCGGAGGTCCGGCACGACCGACGGTGGGCAGCACCGTCGTGCCCGGAGGCCCCGCACGACCGGACGGGGGCCCTGCACGACCGGGCGGGGGCGCCGTACGACCGGCCGGCGAGACCGCGCGGCCGGCCGTGCCGCTCCGGTCGCCCGCGCCCGCTCCGCCGTCGCGGGACGCGCTCGGGCTGCTGCGCCAGGCTGCCGAGCAGCTCGCCGAGGCGCACCGGGAGACCGAGCCGCTGCGTCGCTACCCGGCGGCCTACCTCGCCGCGCTCCGTGCCGGGGCGGCGGTGCTGGCCATGCGGGCCCGCCCCAGGACCCGCCGGGGAGCCCCGCGCGACGTCTGGCGGCTCCTCGCCGAGGTCGCCCCGGAGCTGGAGGAGTGGGCGGCGTTCTTCGCCGGCTGCTCGCGGCTGCGGATCGAGGCCGAGGCCGGGATCGGGCGGCACGTCGACCGGCGCGCCGCCGACGACCTGCTGCGCCAGGCCGAGCAGTTCGTGACCCGGGTGCAGCTGCTGCTGCCCCGGTGAGGACCCCGGCCGGAGCGGCGGACGGCGCCGGGGCAGGTCGGGCCGCTGGGATCGGGCGCGGCGAGCAGATCCGGGAGCAGGTCGGTCAGGCCGAGGCGGTCGGGCGCGAGGCACTGCGCAGCACCCGGCCCAGCAGCGCGGTGAACACCGCGGAGATCTCCCGGGCGCCCGGGGTGTCCCAGGCCTGGATCGGCAGGCAGGCGCCCTGGGCCTGCTGGACCGCCGAGCGGTCGGGCAGGACGCTGTTGAACACCAGTGGGCCGAACAGCTCGCGCAGCTCGGAGATCCGGAACTCGTGCTCGGTGTTGCGCGGCCGCACCCGGTTGACCAGCACGCCCAACGGCTGCAGGCGGTCGTTGGACCGCTCGCGCTCGGTCTGGACCGCGTCGAACGCGCGCTGCACGCCGGACACCGAGAACATCGTCGGGTCGGTCACCAGGATCGCCCGGTCCGCGGCCGACAGCGCGCTGCGGGTCAGCTGCCCCAGCGACGGCGGGCAGTCCACGATCACCAGCCGGTAGCGCTCCTCGGCGGGCTCGGAGCCGCCGGAGTCGTCGGTGATCAGCTCACCCGCCAGCCGCTGCAGGGCGCGGTCGAGCCGGTACAGCTGCGCCGCCCCCGGGTCGGGGTGGTTGTGCCGCTCGGTCTGCTCCGCACCGACCAGCACGTCGAGGCCCTCGCCCCACGCCGACGGCGCGATGGCCCGCTCGACGACCGCGCGGCGCGGCTCGTCCAGCACGTCGGCGACGGTGGCCGTGGTCGGCTCCGGGTCGAGTGCGGTGGTGGCATTGGCCTGCGGGTCGAGATCCACCACGAGAGTGGAGACGCCGTGACGCTGCGCCGCGCCGGCCAGACCCAGTGCGACCGTGGTCTTGCCGACGCCACCCTTGAGACTGAGCGTGGCGACGACCTGCACCCACCCAACCTACCGTGCGGTCCGGCACGGTCGCCGGGCGGAGTCCACATGATCGTCGGCGCCCCGCCGTGGGCGACGCGGCGGGCGGGCGGGCCGGGCACCGGCAGGGGCCACTAGTCTCGGTGCCGTGGGATCGCCGACACGCGAGCAGGCCGGAGCAGCGCGCGGGGCTGCCGTGTTCCGGGTGCTGGACAGGGAGATCGACCGTGTCCGCCGGGACACCGGGGCCGCGCCCCAGGTGCTCGACGTCGGCGGGGGCAGCGGCACCTGGGCGGTGCCGCTGGCGATCGCCGGCTGCGCGGTGACCGTCGTCGACACCAGCCCCAACGCGCTGGCGACGCTGGCCCGACGCGCCGGTGAGGCCGGGGTCACCGACCGGGTCACCCCGGTGAACGGCGACGTCGACACCCTCGCCGAGGTCGCCCCGGCCGACGGCGCCGACCTCGTGCTGGGTCACGGGCTGCTCGAGGTCGTCGACGGCCCGGACCGGGTGCTCGCCGCGCTCGCCGCGGCCGCCGCCCCGGGCGGAGCGGTGTCGGTGCTGACGGTGGGGCGCTACGGCGCGTTCATCGGGCGCCTGGCCAGCGGCCGGCTGGCCGAGGCCCGTGCCCTGCTCACCGATCCCGAGGGGCGCACCGGTTCCGACGACCGGCTGCTGCGCCGGTTCGACGCGCACCGGCTGCAGGAGCTCGCCGCCGGGACCGGACGCCTGCAGACCGAGATCCTCCAGGGCGACGGCACCCTCGAGGCGTGGCTGCCCGGTCCCGGTCAGGAGGGCGAGGCGGCGGGCCGCGAGGAACGTGACGAACTGGACGCGCTCGCGTCGCAGGTCGGCGCTCTCGCCGAGGTCGCCCCGCGGTTGCATCTGCTCGCCCGGCGGTACTGACGCCCGTCCCGCCGCCGGTGTCCGACGGTCGTCGTCCGGCTGCCGTCGGTGATCGGACGACCGGCGTTCACTCGTCCGCCCACCCTCGTCCGGGTGGGTCCGCGACGGTCCGGGTGACCGACGACACGCCGCGCAAGACCGTCCGCTCGACGATCAGCCGAGCGGGTTGGACGGTCCGGGTGGTCGCGGCACGATTCGCCTCGTACTCTTGTCCTCAGACGCCCAGGTTGGGGCGCCCGTCGTACCGGTCGGGGCAGGAAGCCCGGGCCGAATGCGGCCTACCGTCCGATTACGTGTGCCGGAGGTGAAGGCATGCCGCTCTCCGAGCACGAGCAGCGCCTGCTCGAACAGATCGAACGCGCCCTCTACCAGGAGGACCCCAAGTTCGCGTCCTCGGTCAGCGGTAGCCGGCGGAGCAAGCCCGCCCGGCGCCGCCGGATCCAGGGCGCCGTCCTGTTCGTGGTGGGCCTCGTGCTGCTCGTCGCCGGGATCCCCTTCCGGGCGCTCTGGCTCGGCGACCTGCCGATCCTCAGCATCGTCGGCTTCCTCGCCATGCTCGGTGGCGCGCTGCTGGCGGTCACCTCGATCGGAGCCCGTCGTGGCGGCGAGGAGACGACCGGCCAGGGCGGATCCGCCCCCAAGGACAAGCAGTCCGGCGAGAGCGGCGGTGGCTTCACCGGCCGGATGGAGGAGCGCTTCCGGCGTCGCTTCGAACAGGAGTGACACCGGGCGCCCCAGGCGACTGCCCGCGTGACGCCCGGCGGGGCGGGACACCGACTCGGTGACCCGCCCCGCCGTCGTGTGTCCGGCACCGTCGCTGGGTGCCTGACGGTCGGGTAGGGGGCGCGCCGCCCGCGGCTGCCCCCGGGTCACCGGCTCGGCGACCGCGGTCCGGCTGTCGCGTCGCCAGGAGGCCCGCTGAGCTGCGCCGGTGTCGCCGGCGAGTGGGATCCGGACTTGACTTCACAGATCTGTTTACCTAGCGTCGACTCCAGGGGTTCACTGATCTGTGAAGGGGTCTCGGATGCGTCAGGTTCTGCACGTGGTCATGGAGTTCCTGCGGGACGTCGCGTGGGGGGTCAACGCCGGCAGCGCGATCCGACACGGCGCCCCACCGCCTGCCCCACGGCGTGCCCGGCCCGTCCGGGAGTACGGCGGCGACGCGATCGGAGGTCGGGAGGTCGACCGGGGCCAGGCGCACCCTCTGCGCTGGACGGTCGATGCCCGTGGGGGACTTCGCCCGGCCGGCGGCACGCTCCCCGGGGCGGGCCCGGACCCCGTCACGCGCTGACGCGGAGGCCGGCCCACGCGCCGTCGGAGCCGCGAGGCGATGCGGTCGCCCCCGGGTCCTCTGGGTCGGGTGCGAGCGGGTACGGCGCGTGGCCAGAGTGCGACCCGCCTGCTCAGTGCAGTGCCGCTCGTTCGTCCCGCAGCAGGCGCTCGGCCGCCTCTCGGGCTCTGCGCAGGAGGTCGGGGTCGTCGCTGATGCCGTGGTGGGTGATCGCGCCTTCGAGGAGCAGGAACACCAGGTTCGCCGCCGCTTCGGGACCGGCGATCCCGGGGTGGTCGGCCCGGACGAGCGCTTCGAGGTGCCGGCGCACCGCACGCTTGTGGGCGCGGACGACGCTATGGGCGGGATGGTCCGCGGGAAGCTCTCCCGCGGCGTTGATGAAGGCGCAGCCACGCTCGGAGAAGTCGACGTTCTCGGTGTAGGAGTCCCAGAGCGCCAGCACTCCCGAGCCCGGACTCGCGGCCACCCTCTGCTCCATCAGCTCCCACCACGCGTGGTGCCGAGCCTGCAGGTAGGCCTCGACCAGGCGGTCCTTCGAGCCGAACCGGTTGTAGAGCGTGCGCTTGGTGATGCCGGACTCGGCCGCGATGGTGTCGACCCCGACGGCGTGGATCCCGCACCGGTAGAAGAGCTCCGACGCCACGTCCAGGATTCGGCGCGCGCCCGCGGTCAGCGTCGGCGCACGCAGCGCCTCGTGATCCTCCGCGCTCGACATTGCGGACCCTCCTCCCCGTGTCGCCGTGCTCCTGACTTCACCGATCAGTGTACGTCGCCGTCGGGCCGAGACGTGCGGACCTCGTCCAGGTCGTCGGCCGGCGCGTCGTCGTCGGCCGGCGCGTCGTCGTCGGCCGGACGACGCCCGCGCCGGACCGCCTCCGGCACGACCGAGGCCGGCAGCACCCGGGCCCGCAACGGCGTCCCGCCGGCCGCGATCGCCGTCCGCACCTCGTCCACCAGGCCGTCGAGCGTGCCGGGCCCGGGCAGCATCCCGCCGTACCAGCTCGCCTCGACCCGGCCCGCCAGCTCGCGCAGCGCCTCCGCGGGCCGCCCGGACAGACCGTGCCGCTCGATGATGCGGTCGGCGGCCGCGCGGACGGTGTCCCCGGGCGGCACCGGGACCCCGTGGTCGCGGGAGGCGGCCAGGACCTCGTCCCACGCCGCGGTCGCCGCACCGTCGCCGCCGGCCCGGGCGAGCCCGGCCCGTCGGGAGTACTGGTGCCGGCGCCACAGGCCCGGGGTCAGCACGACGGCGAGCACCGCGGCCGCAAGCAGCAGCACCACGACCAGCGGCCACCACGACCCGGTCGCGGCCGTCGGCCGGTCCGCCGCCTGCTCCTCGGTGGGCGGGGGCTCCGGGGTGGGACCGGCGGCCTCCGGGGGCAGGGGTGTCGCGGACGGCTCGGGCTGCGGGGTCTGCTCGGCGGCGGGCGTGCCGCTCTCCTGCTCCCGGGCCTGCTGGACGTAGGCCGGGTCGATGGTGCGGCCGTCGGCGAGCGGGGTCGGGTCGAAGGTCAGCCAGCCGTACCCGGGGAACCACGCCTCGACCCAGGCGTGCGCGTCCTCGGTCGTGATCGTCCGGGCCCCGGAGCCGTCGGCGTCGCCCGCGGTGAAACCGACCGCCACCCGGGCCGGGACGTCGACGGCGCGCAGCATGACCGCCATGGCCGAGGCGTACTGCTCGCAGTAGCCGGTGCGGCCGCGGGTCAGGAAATCGACCAGGGCGTCGCCGTTGCTGCCCGGCGCGGTCGCCAGGCTGTAGGTGAAGGGAGAGCCGGGCCCGGTGAAGTGGTTCTCCAGCGCCATCGCCCGGTCGAACGGCGTCGCGGCACCGGCGGTCACCTCGCGGGCGATCGCAGTGACCCGCGGGTCGACCCCGTCGGTGTCGAGGTAGGCCCGGTCGACCGTGGTCGGGCCGGACGCCGCACGCAGCTGGTCGGCCGAGGGCTCCGGCAGCCGCATCGACTGGGTCCAGCCGTCCTCGGACTGCGCGCGTTCGCTGTAGACGATGCCGCCGGCGGCGTCGTAGGCCCAGCTCGGCGAGGCGACCGCGATCCGGGTGGGGTCGCCGAACACCGGCAGCCAGTAGTCGCGGAAGCCGAGGTTCTCGACCTGCACGTCCTGCGCGGCGGCCGGCCCGGACGTCGACGGCGGCAGCGGCCCGGTCAGCGGCACCCCCGGCAGTGGACGCCCCGCCTTCCAGCCCTCCTGCGGCACGTAGGTCTGCAGGGTGAGCGCACGCAGGTAGGTCGGGGTCTCCAGACCCCGGACGCTGAACAGCGGTCGCGGCTCGCTGCGGGTCAGCTGTCCGCGCAGCGAGGTGAACGGGTTCAGCCCGATCGAGCCGTCGGCGTTGCCCCCGGTCCCGCCGGTGGCGTCGAAGCGACCCGAGGTCCCCACCGACGACGCCAGCAGCCCCACCAGCAGCGAGCCCACGACGGCGACCGCGACGACCGCGGCCCCGGCCGGGATCTGTCGCAGCCGGTCCGGGCGCAGGAGCAGCAGCACGCCGTAGCCGAGCGTCGCGGCGACGACGGTCCACCAGGGCAGCAGGTCCGGCTGCAGCGCGGTCGGCACCGCGAACACCACGAGCAGCGGCACCCCGGCCGCGGCGGGGGCGGCGACGGTCACCGCGAGACCGAACACCGCGATCGCGATCGTGCCGAACCCGAGGGTGACCAGCAGCAGGATCTCCGGGCTCGCCGACACCGGCGGCAGGCCGCTGTCGATCTGCTGCCCGGCACCGCCGAGCAGGCCCGACAGCTCGCCGAACGCCGTGGGGCCCGGGAGCACCCCGAGCACACCGCTGCCGGTGAACCACGCCGTCACCAGCAGGATCAGGGTCAGCAGCTGCCCGGGCGCGACCAGCCAGGCCCGCAGCGGCAGCAGCAGGCCGCCGACCAGGGCGACCAGCACGACGGCGACGGCGGCGTGGGCGAACCAGGCCGCGCCCTGCACGACCGAGCCCATGGCCGTCCCGGCGAGCAGCACCGCGACGACGGTCGCGACCGGTCCCAGCACCACCGTCCAGGCCGGTGCGCCCGGCGTCCGGCCCGCCGGCCCCGTCTCGGCGACGGGCGCGGCGGGTGGCGGCGCGGGCCGCACGGGGGGCCGGGTCGGCGCGCTCATCCGGTCGCTCCCGCGGTGCCGGGCGAGCCGCAGGCGTCGGCCCAGGCCCGCTGGACGGTCATGTCGGAGGTGACGACGGTGGCGTGCCATCCGGCACGGCGCAGCGCGGCCGCCGCGACCGACGCCGGGCGGGCCCGCGTCGCCGCCGACCAGGTGTCGACGTCGAGGAGGACGGCGTGCCCGCCGCGCGGCCAGGCCGAGACCAGCGCGGTGACGTCCTGCGGCGCGGTCCCGCCGAGCACCGCGAGCACCCCCTCCGGATGCCCGGGCCCGGGGCCGGGTGCGGTGATCCCGGTGCTCGCCGAGGGCCGCAGCACCGCGAGCGACTCCAGCCGCGGGGGCACGGCGTCCGCGCCGGTCACACCGGGCGGCACGTCGCCGACGGTCTCGCCGGACTCGTCGACGAGCGCGACGGCCTCGCCGCGCTGGAGCAGGTGCACCGCGGCGCTGGCGGTGAACGCCACCGCCCACTCCAGGCTGGACGCGGGTCCGTGGCCGCGGTGGACGCTGTCGCGTCGGTCGATCAGCAGGGTCACGCCGGACGGGTCGGGCCGGTCGTCGAGGCGGACCATCAGCTCGTCACGCCGGGCGCTGGAGCGCCAGTGCACGCGGCGCAGCTCGTCGCCGTGGCGGTAGGGGCGGATCAGCACGTCCGGGGTGCCGGGGCCGGGGCGGCTGCCGCCCTCGGCACCACGCCCGGCGGCGGTGGAGGTCAGGGCGGGCCGCCCGGTGAGCGGGGTGACCCGGGGGAGGACCAGCAGCCGGTCCGCGGGCAGCAGGTCGTGGCGGAACTCGGCGAGGCCGAGCGCGTCGGTCCCACGGCCGCGCAGCGGGCCGATCCGGTACGCGCCGCGGACCGCGGGCCGCACCGGGTAACCGACCCGGGCGCCGCGGCGGCCGAGCCGGTGCACGGTGAACCGTGGCGGGTAGCGGTCGGCGGGACCGGCGGCGTCGGGCACGTGGTCGGCGATCCGCAACGCGCCCAGCAGGGCGCCGCCGGCGATCCGCAGCAGCACCGTGCCGCCGTCGCCCGCCTCCAGCCGGGCCGGCTCCAGGGTGCGCGCGACCTGCAGCGAGCGGCGCGACCGCAGCGCGACGACGAGCGCGAGCAGCGGCAGGAGCAGCACGAACGCCCCGATCCGGACGAGGTCGCGCTCGTCGAGCGCGATCGCCGAGAGGACCATCGCGGCGCCGCCGCCGAGCAGGCAGCGCCCGCGCACGGTCAGCCCCGCCGGCCGTTCCCGGCGCGGTGCGCCGCCGGCCGCGAGCGGCGCCGACGACCCGGACGCGGCCGGGGCGCCGGGCTCGGCGGGAGCCGGTGTCCGCGGCGGCGGCGCGGTCGGCGCCATCTCAGCCCCGCGGCGGGGACGGCACCGCGACCCGCGCGACGGCGGCCCGCACCAGGTCCGCCGGCGTGCGGCGGGCCGCGACCCCCTCGGGCCCCAGCATCAGCCGGTGCGCGAGGACGGGTACGGCGACGGCCTGGACGTCGTCGGGCACGACGTACCCGCGCCCGGCCGTCGCCGCCCAGGCCCGGGCGGCGCGCAGCAGGTGCAGGGTCGCGCGCGGCGACGCCCCGAGGCGGACCTCGGGCAGCCGCCGCGTCGCACCGACGACCTCGACGCAGTAGCGGCGCACCTCCGCCGCGGTGTGCAGACCACGGACCCCGGCGATCATCGACCGCAGCGTGCGCAGGTCGGTCACCGGCCGCAGCCGCTCCAGCGGGTCGGTCGAGCCGTGCTCCTCGAGCATCGCCAGCTCGGCCGCCGGGTCCGGGTAGCCGACCGAGACGCGGATCGTGAACCGGTCCTGCTGGGCCTCGGGCAGCGGGTAGGTGCCGTCCATCTCCACCGGGTTCTGGGTGGCGACGACCATGAACGGGTCACCCAGCGGGTAGGTGCCGCCGTCCACGGTGACCTGGTGCTCGGCCATGCACTCCAGCAGCGCCGACTGGGTCTTGGGCGACGCGCGGTTGATCTCGTCGGCGATCACGACGTTCGCGAACACCGGGCCGGGCCGGAACTCGAACTCCGCGGTCTGGCGGTTGTAGACCGACGAGCCGGTGATGTCGCCGGGCAGCAGGTCCGGGGTGAACTGCACCCGGCTCACCGCCCCGTCGACGGCGCGGGCGAGCGCCTTGGCCAGCGTGGTCTTGCCGACGCCCGGCACGTCCTCGACGAGCAGGTGCCCCTCGGCGAGCATCGCGACCAGGGCGAGCCGGATGGTGTCGGGCTTGCCGACGATGATCCGGGCCATCGCGGCGGCGATCCGGCCCGCCGCGTCGGCGACGGCGACGGCGTCCATCGGCTCGGGCGCGTAACCGGGGTGCGCACCGCTGGCCTCGGCCCGGCGGACGGGACCACCGGACGGCGACGGGACGGGCGGTACGGAGGGCGCGGACGGCGCGCTCGACGACAACGGGCCTCCTCAGGAGACGGCTCGGATGACCCCAGTCTGTCAAACGTCCCCCGATCGGGACCGGGCGCCGCCACCCGCCCCGCAACGCTGCTCCGTACGGCCGAACGCGGCGGGCCCCGCAGCGCCCCCGCCGGCGCCGTCGGGCACCTCCGCCGCGGCGCCCCACGGCACTCCACGGTGGTTCCCCCACCCCGCCCCACCGTGGTTCCCCACACCGCCCCACCACGCGTCCGTCGGGCTCCCCACCGCCCCCACCCGGCCTCCCCACGGTCGCCCCACCATCTCCCCACCCGTCCCCACCCCGGACGGCCCGATCGGCCCTCGAACCGCCTCCGACCAGCCACGACGTCGGTGGGGGAGCGATGGCGCCCCGGACGGGCGCGACGGGTCCGACACGGCCTCCGGACGTCGCGCGACCGGGTGGCGCGGCGCGCGCCCCCACCGTCCCCCACCGCTTCTGACCTGCGGAAACATTCGATGAACGGCGGAAGATCCCTCCGTCTCGGGTTGACGGTGGGTGAGTGTGGGGTAGTGTGGTGATCGCTGGGGCGAACAGGGGTCCCAGGTGGAGGTGGGTCGGTGTTCCTCGGCACCTACACCCCGAAGTTGGACGACAAAGGGCGGCTCACGCTGCCCGCAAAGTTCCGCGACGAGTTGCGAGGCGGCTGCATGATCACGAAAGGGCAGGACCACTGCCTCTACGTGTTCACCCGTGACGCCTTCACCGAGATGGCGCGCAAGATCGCCGCGGGCCCGCTGACGAACGAGTCGGCGCGGGTGTTCCAGCGGAACCTCTTCTCGGGCACCGACGAGCAGAACCCCGACGGCCAGGGCCGGATCGCGATCCAGTCCGAGCTGCGCCGGTACGCCGGACTGTCCAAGGACTGCGTGGTGATCGGCGCGTTCACGCGTGCCGAGATCTGGGACGCGCAGGCCTGGCAGGAGTACCAGGAGCGGCACGAGGACGAGTTCGCCAAGGCCCAGGAGGAGGTTCTGCCCGGGCTGTTCTGAGTCCCGCTGGCGGGCGGGACGACGGACGGCGGCAGTACCGAGCAGGACAGCACGACCGACAGCGGACGACACCACCGTCGCCGCCCCGACCCGGGCGCCGTGATCGAGATGGCCCTGGCACACCTTCCCCGGTGCCAGGTCCGTCTCGGCACGGCCCCCGGGTGGGGACGGCGCCGGCGCCCACCCCGACTGGGGAGTTCGGGTGGCACGGTGGAGCCCGCGCGTCTTCGGGCGTGGAGCGGACCGGTTGTGGGAGCCGGCACGCCACACCCACGGACATCGACCGTCCCCGGTCCCGGCCCCGTGGCCGGGACCGGGGACGGACGCCGGCCGGCACGACACACACGCACACACCACGGGGACGGACGGCGCACCGGGGGGTGGCACGTGGACGGAACTTCCGGCGACGGCGCCACCCCGCGCGACGAGCGCGCGCCCGGTGACCGGCACACCCCGGTCCTGCTGGAGCGGGTGACCGAGCTGCTCGACCCCGCCCTGCGCGACCGGCACGCGGTCTACGTGGACGCCACCCTCGGCATGGGCGGCCACGCGGCCGCGCTGCTGGCCGCGCACCCCGGGCTGACCGTCGTCGGCATGGACCGGGACCCGCAGGCCCTGGAGCTCGCCGGCCGCAGGCTCACCGCCTACGCCGACCGGCTGCACCGGGTGCACACCGTCTACGACGACGTCGCCGGCGCACTGGAGCAGGCGGGGGTACCCGCCGCCGACGGCATCCTGTTCGACCTGGGCGTGTCCTCGCTCCAGCTCGACGAGGACGCCCGTGGCTTCTCCTACTCCCGCGACGCCGACCTCGACATGCGGATGGACCCGACCACCGGGCCGACCGCCGCCGACGTCCTGAACTCCTACACCGCCGGTGAGCTGCGCCGGATCCTGCGGGAGTACGGCGAGGAGCGGTTCGCGGGCCCGATCGCGAACGCGATCGTCCGGACCCGGGAGAAGCGCCCCTTCACCCGCAGCACCGAGCTCGTCGAGCTGCTCTACGGCGTGGTCCCGGCCGCGTCCCGGCGCACCGGCGGGCACCCGGCGAAGCGGACCTTCCAGGCCCTGCGCATCGAGGTGAACCGCGAGCTCGAGGTCCTGCGCGACGCGCTGCCCTCGGCGCTGGACGCGCTCGCCCCGGGCGGGCGGATCGTCGTCCTGTCCTACCACTCGCTGGAGGACCGGATCACCAAACGCGTGTTCGCCGAGCGCGTCCGCTCGCGTACCCCGGTGGACCTGCCGGTGGAGCTCCCCGGACACGGACCGGAGTTCCGGCTGCTGACCCGGGGCTCCGAACAGGCGTCCGACTCCGAGGTCGCCCGCAACCCGCGGGCCGCCCCGGTACGGCTGCGCGCGGCCCAGCGCGTGGAGGACGGGCCGTGAGCACCCGTGGCACGGCCCCGAGCACGCAGGCAGTACCGGCACGGCGGAGAGGCAGGAACCCCCGATGAGCACACCCGTCATCGAGCGCCCGGGCACCCCGGGCGGTGGCCGGGCACGGCCCGACACCCGCCAGAGCCGTCGCACCGCGGCGCCCCCGCGGATCCCGGCCCAGCGCGGCCCCGGCGACGCCCGCCGGGTGGCCGACCAGCGCCGCCGCACCGCGGCCAGGGAGAACACCGGCCGCGCGAAGTTCGTGCTGGTCGTGATGGTGCTGCTGGTCTCGGGTCTGATCGCGACGCTGTGGCTGTCGACCGCCGCGGCGGCCGACTCCTACTCGCTGCAGGCGGCCCGGGAGCGGACCGCGGCGCTCACCGAGCAGTCCGAGGCGCTCCGCAAGGAGGTCACGGTGCTGCAGAGCCCCGGCTCGCTCGCCGACCGCGCCGCGGCCCAGGGCATGGTCCGGGTGACCGACCCGGCGCGCCTGGTCGTCGCCCCGGACGGACGAGTGGACGTCGTCGGGGAGCCGATGGCCGCCGTCGCCGCGGCGCCGCCCGCCGCCGACGCACCGGCACCGCAGACCCCGCACGCGCCGACGGCGGGCCAGCCGGGCGCCGCCACCTCCGACCCGGCCGCCGAGGGCGGCGACGCCGCCCCGGGCGGGGCCGCGGGCGCCGGTCAGGGCGCCGGTGAGGGCACCGAGCGCGAGGTCCCGGCCGACACCCGGGCGGCGGGCGGGAACTGATGGTCTACGCGCCGCCGCGCCCCCGGCCGCGGGGGCAGGGTCCACGGGGCGGACGGCGCCGGTCCCCGGCCGACGACCCGCGGTTCCGGCTGCGCCTGGCCTGGGTGGCGCTGGCCGCTCTGCTGCTGGTGTCCGGGGCGAAGCTCGTCGTCGTCCAGACGGTGCAGGCGGGCACGTTGACCGCGGACGCGGAGAAGCAGCGCGCCAGCCGGATCGTCGTTCCGGCCGAGCGCGGATCCATCACCGACCGCAACGGCGCCGTCCTGGCCTTCTCCACCGAGTCCAAGGCGCTCGTCACCAACCCGCGTCTGATCAACTCGACCAAGGGCGCGGACGCGGTCGCCTACAAGAACCGGATGGCCGAGGCCGTCGCCGCGGTGACCCACGGCGACCCCGAGGAGCTGAAGCGGGCGCTGAACAGCGACCGCGGCTACGTCGTGATGGCCACCGCGGTCGACCCCGGGCCCGCCCGTGACCTGCGCAGGCAGTTCCCGGAGATCGCCGAGGAGAGCCGCGAGGCGCGCCAGTACCCGAACGGGACGCTCGCCTCGAACATCATCGGCGCCGCGACGTGGGGCGCCGACGCGCAGAAGCTCATCGGCCGGATCGGCCTGGAGTCCTCCGACGACGCCCTGCTCGCCGGGCGCGACGGCTTCCAGATCGCCGACACCGCCGAGGGCAGCGGCACCGTCATCCCCGGCAGCGTGCGCTCCGAACAGGCCGCGGTGTCCGGCTCCGACGTGCAGCTCACCATCGACTCCGACCTGCAGTTCCAGGTGCAGCGGATGCTGGCCGACTACGCGGGCCGCGCCGAGGCGCGCAGCGGGTCGGCCGTCGTCCTCGACCGGGCGACCGGGCAGGTGCTCGCGCTCGCCGACAACACCTCGTTCGACCCGGCGCAGCTGCTGTCCGCGGACCCGAACACGCTGGGCAACAAGGGCGTCACCACGCCGTTCGAGCCCGGCTCGGTCAACAAGGTGGTCACCATGGCCGCCGCGCTGGAGGCCGGCGTCGCCAAGCCCGACGACGTGCTGGCCGTGCCCGGCAGCATCGAGGTCGCCGACCGGACGATCAAGGACGCCTGGGAGCACGGCCTCGACCACTACACGATGACCGGTGTGCTGGCGAAGTCCTCCAACGTCGGCACGCTGATGACCGCGCAGAAGGTCGGCGAGGACCGCTTCTCGGACATGCTCGCGAAGATGGGCATCGGGCAGAAGACCGGTGTCGGGCTGCCCGGCGAGAGCGGTGGGCGCGTCCCGGCCCGCGCGACCTGGTCCGGCTCCACCTTCGGCAACCTGCCGATCGGGCAGGGGCTGTCGATGACCGTGCTGCAGATGGCCGGGATGTACCAGGCCATCGCCAACGACGGCGTCCGGATCCCGCCGCGGATCGTCGCCGCGACGACGGGCCCGGACGGCGTCCGGGTGCCGACCGAGGCACCCGAGCCGGTGCAGGTGATGTCGCCACAGACCGCGCAGACGCTGCGGACGATGCTCACCGCCGTCACCCAGAAGGCGCACGGCCAGTCCGGCACCGGGCCCGCCGCCGCGGTGCCCGGCTACGAGGTGGCGGGCAAGACCGGCACCGCCCAGCAGGTGGACCCGGCGACCGGGGCGTACTCGCGCTCCCAGTACTGGATCACCTTCGCCGGGATGCTCCCGGCCCAGGATCCGCGGTTCGTGATCGGGATCATGCTCGACGCCCCGAAGGGCGGGACGAGCGCGGCCCCGCTGTTCCACGACATCGCCTCCTACCTGGCCCAGCGCAACGCGGTGCCGGTGCAGACGACGCCCGCCCCGGTGCAGACCCTGCAGATCAGGTGACGGCGCGGCCGGGTGCGGTCCGGCTGCGTCGGGCGGTCCCGGCCGCTGCCCACCCCTACGGGTGCCGGCCGGGCCGCCGTGCGCCCTGCCCGGCGGCCCGCCCACCGGACCGGAACCTGCGCCGGATGGCCGTATCCGGCTGGTCGGACGGCCGGGTGCCGGTCGTCTGTCCGCCGCCCGCCGTGACCGCCTCCGCGAGCGGTCGGGGGCGTCCGACCGGGGGGAGGGGCGGCCCGTGCCGGTCGGTAACCTCCGGCCCTGTGCCCGACCTCCACACCGCAGCCACCGCCCGCTCACGGAGCACCGGCGGAACCGCGCACGACGGCGGGCCGGATGGCGTGGTCGGCGACCGGACGGGGACGGGTGACGTGGCGGGACCGCTCGAGTCGCTGCCGGAGCGCCCCTCGCAGGTGCGCCCGGTCGACGTCGCGCTGCTCGGGCGGCTCGCCGGTGCCGAGCTGAACCCGCGCACCGCGGGCAGCGGGCCCGGCCCCCTGCTCGACCCCGCGGCCGGGCCGCACACCGTCACCGGCGCGACCCTGCGGGCGGGCTCGGTGCGCCCCGGCGACCTGTTCGCGGCGCTGCCCGGTGCTCGGGCGCACGGCGCCGACTTCGCCGCGCAGGCCATTGCCGCCGGCGCCGGCGCGATCCTCACCGACGCCGCCGGCGCGGACCGCGCCGAGATCCGGCACTCCCGGCTCCCGGTGCTGGTGCACCCGAACCCGCGCGAGGTCCTCGGGCCGGTATCGGCCGCCGTCTACGGCGAGCCCACCGCCCGGCTTCGGGTGCTCGGGGTGACCGGCACCTCGGGCAAGACGACCGTCGCGCACCTGCTGGAGACGGGCCTGACCGCCGCCGGGCGGGCCACCGGCCTGCTCGGCACCGTGCGGACCCGGGTGCAGGTGCCCGGCAGCCCGGCCAGGGCGCTCCCCAGCGCGTTCACCACCCCCGAGGCGCCGGACCTGCAGGCACTGTTCGCGGTCATGGTCGAGGCCGGTGTGACCGACGTGGCCATGGAGGTCTCCAGCCACGCGCTCGAGCTCGGCCGGGTCGGCGGCTCCCGGTTCACCGCAGGGGCCTTCACCAACCTGTCGCAGGACCACCTGGACTTCCACCCCACGATGACCGACTACTTCGAGGCCAAGGCCCGGCTGTTCGGCGGTGGCGGGGCGGGTGTGGAGGCCGCGCGGCACGCGGTCGTCTGCGTCGACGACGAGTGGGGCCGTCGGCTGGCGGCCCGCCACCGGGACGCGGTCACCGTCTCCTCCGAACCGCGCGGCCCGCACGCCACCTGGACGGTCCGCGACCTCACCGCCCACCCCGACGGCACCCAGACCTTCACCGCGGTCGGCCCCGGCGGGCTCGCCGTGCCGGTCACCCTGAGCCTGCCCGGCCGCTACAACGTCGCGAACGCGCTCGTCGCGCTGGCCGTGCTCGACGCCGACGGGATCGCCCCGGAGACGGCCGCGGCCGGGTTCGCCCGGGCGTCGGTGCCGGGTCGGATGCAGCGCGTCGACGCCGGTCAGCCCTGGCTGGGCGTGGTCGACTACGCGCACAAGCCCGCCGCCGTCGCCGCCCTGCTCGACGCGCTGCGCCGCCAGGTCCGCCCGCACGCGCGGGTGATCACCGTGCTCGGCTGCGGCGGGGACCGCGACACCGGCAAGCGCCCGCTGATGGGCGCCGCCGCCGCGATCCGGTCCGACGTGCTCGTCGTGACCGACGACAACCCCCGCAGCGAGGACCCCGGCGCGATCCGCCGCGCGATGCTCGACGGCGCGTTCGCCGAGCCCGCCCGCGGCGACGTCATCGAGATCGGCGACCGGCGCAGCGCGATCGTCTACGCGGTCCGCTCCGCCCGCCCCGGCGACGCCGTGGTGGTCGCCGGGAAGGGCCACGAGGCGGGCCAGGAGATCAACGGCGTCAAGTACCCGTTCGACGACACCGACGAGCTGGTGGCGGCGATCCGGGCGGCGACGTGACGCGCCGCGGGGCATCACGGCAGGCCGTGCCGGCACCCGGCACGGCCCGCGCACGGGCAGGAGGGCGGATCGGACCGGTGGAGGCGAGCGGGCGATGATCGAGATGACGCCGGCGGAGATCGCGGCCGTGACCGGCGGGCGCTTGCACCGCATCGACGACGAGGCTGCCGCCGCACCGGTCACCGCCGTCGAGTTCGACTCCCGGAGGATCGGGCCGGGCGGGCTGTTCCTGGCGCTGCCGGGGGAGCGGGCCGACGGCCACGACTTCGCCGCGCAGGCCGTCACCCGCGGGGCGACCGCGGTGCTGGCGGGCCGCGAGGTCGACGCCCCGGCGATCGTCGTGCCGCCGGTCGAGGGGCGCGACAGCCAGACCTACCTCGGTGAGATCGACCCCGACGGGACCGGCGCCGCCGTCCTGGCCGGGCTCGGCCGCCTCTCCCGGCACGTGCTGGGCGCCCTGCCGGGGCTCGCCGTCGTCGGCGTGACCGGATCGGCGGGCAAGACCTCCACCAAGGACCTGCTGGCCGCGGTGCTGTCCCCGCTGGGGCCGACGGTCGCGCCGCCGGAGTCGTTCAACAACGAGCTCGGCACGCCCTACACCGCGCTGCGCGCCGACGCGGGCACCCGCAACCTCGTGCTGGAGTTCTCCGCCCGCGGGATCGGCCACATCGCCGCGCTGTGCGCGATCGCGCCACCGCGGATCGGGGTCGTGCTCAACGTCGGCTCCGCCCACCTCGGCGAGTTCGGGTCCCGCGCCGCGATCGCCACGGCCAAGGGCGAGCTCGTCGAGGCGCTGCCCCCGGGTGACCTGCCCGGCGGCCGGGGCGGCGTCGCCGTCCTCAACGCCGACGACGAGCTGGTCTCCGCCATGGCGTCCCGCACCTCCGCCCGGGTCGTCACCTTCGGACGCGCCGCGGACGCGCACGTGCGGGCCACCGACATCGCCCTGACCTCGGGTCGGGCGTCGTTCCGGCTGGTCACCCCGGCCGGGTCGGCCGACGTCGCGCTGCGGCTGGTGGGGGAGCACCAGGTCTCCAACGCCCTCGCCGCCGCCGCGGTCGCCCTGGAGCTGGGCGGCACCCCGGACGGGATCGCGGCGGCGCTGTCCGCGGCGTCGCCGGCGTCGCGCTGGCGGATGGAGGTCACCGACCGCGCCGACGGGGTGACCGTCGTCAACGACGCCTACAACGCCAACCCCGAGTCCGTCCGCGCCGCGATCGACGCGCTCGGGCAGATCGCCGGTCCGGACCGCCGGTCCTGGGCGGCGCTCGGCCCGATGGCCGAGATCGGGGACGACGCGGCCGCCGAGCACGCCGGGGTCGCGGAGTACGCACGCGCCGCCGGGGCCATGGTGGTCGCCGTCGGGGCGCCCGACTACGGGCCCGGCGCCGAGCATGTCGCCGACCTGCCCGCCGCCCTGACCCTGCTGCGGGAGCGGACCCGGCCCGGCGACGTCGTGCTGGTCAAGGCCTCCCGCAGCGCCGGGCTGGAGCGGCTCGCCGCCGGCCTGCTGACGACCGAAGGACCGGTGTACCGGTGAGAGGCCTGTTCCTGGCCGCGGGTCTCGCGCTCGCGGTGTCGATCCTGCTCACCCCGTACCTGATCCGCTTCTTCGCGCGACAGGGCTTCGGGCAGGAGATCCGCGAGGAGGGCCCGCAGAGCCACCAGTCCAAGCGCGGTACGCCGACGATGGGCGGCGTGGCGATCCTGCTCGCCATCTGGGTCGGCTACCTGGGCTCGCACGCGTTCACCCGGGAGCCGATCACCGCCTCGGCGCTGCTGGTGCTGTTCCTGACCACCGCGCTGGGCGTCGTCGGGTTCCTCGACGACTACCTGAAGCTGCGCCGGAAGCGGAACCTCGGCCTCAACAAGACTTCGAAGATCGTCGGCCAGGTGCTGACCGCCTCGATCTTCGGCATCCTCGCCGTGCGTTTCGTCAACGAGCGCAACCTGGCCCCGGCCTCGGAGAGCCTGTCGTTCGTCCGCGACATCACGGTGCTGAGCTTCGGCGTCGTCGGGTTCGTGCTGCTGTGCAACCTGATCGTCGCCGCCTGGTCGAACGCGGTGAACCTCACCGACGGTCTCGACGGCCTCGCCGCGGGCACCGCCGCGATGGTGCTGGGCACCTACGTGATCATCGCGTTCTGGCAGTTCCGCAACAACTGCGCGGTCGCCGCGACGGCCGGCTGCTACGAGGTCCGCGACCCGCTCGACGTCGGCCTGGTCGCCGCCGCCGCGATGGGCGGCTGCATCGGGTTCCTCTGGTGGAACGCCGCGCCGGCCCGCATCTTCATGGGCGACACCGGCTCGCTGGCGCTCGGCGGCCTGCTCGCCGGCCTGTCCATGGTGACCCGCACCGAGCTGCTGCTCGTCGTCATCGGCGGTGTGTTCGTCGTCGAGGCGCTGTCGGTGTCGCTGCAGATCATCGTGTTCCGCACCTCGCGGCGGCGACTGTTCCGGATGGCGCCCTTCCACCACCACTTCGAGCTGGCCGGATGGGCCGAGACGACGGTCATCATCCGGTTCTGGCTGCTCGCCGCGATCTGCGCGGCGATGGGGCTGGGCATCTTCTACTCCGAGTGGCTGTCCATGTCGGGTTCCGGATGAGCGGCCCGTTCGGCGGGGGACCCGTCCTGGTCGCGGGGGCCGGTGTCTCCGGTCTCGCGGCCGCGTCGGCCCTGGTGGAGGCGGGCACCCGGGTGCTGCTGTCCGACGACCGGGAGGAGGCGCTGGCCTCGTTGCCCGACGGCATCGAGCCGTGGCGCGGCGGCGGGATCCCCGAGGGGGTCCGTACGGTCGTCACCTCGCCGGGGAGACGCCCCGACCACCCGCTGGTCGCCGAGGCCGCCGGGCTCGGTGTCGAGGTGATCGGGGAGCCGGAGCTGGCCTGGCGGCTCGGCGCGCTGCGCGACACGCCGCCGTCCTGGCTGGTGGTGACCGGCACCAACGGCAAGACCACCACCACCGAGATGCTCGCGGCGATCCTCGCGCGCGCCGGGGTGGACGCCGTCGCCTGCGGCAACATCGGCCACCCGGTGGTCACCGCGGTCGCCGCGGGCCACGCGGTGCTCGCCGTCGAGCTGTCGAGCTTCCAGCTGCACTGGTCGCCGTCGGTGCGCCCGGCCGCGGGCGTGGTGCTCAACGTGGCCGAGGACCACCTGGACTGGCACGGCGGAATGGACGCCTACGCCGCGGCGAAGGCCCGCGCGCTGGTCGGGGAGGTCGCCGTCGGCGGGGTCGACGACGCCGTCGCGGCCCGGCTGCTGGCACGGGCCCCGGCTCCGTGCCGGGTCGGGGTCACGCTGTCCGCCCCCGGGCCGGACCAGCTCGGCGTCGCCGACGGGGTGCTGACCGACCGCGCGTTCGGCGGCGGGGAGCTGCTCGCGGCCGACGCCGTCGTCCCTCCGGGGCCGCCCGGGATCACCGACGCGCTCGCCGCGGCCGCGCTGGCCCGCGCGCACGGCGTCGACCCGACCCACATCGGCGCGGCCCTGGCGGCGTTCACCCCCGGCCCGCACCGCAGCGCCCCGGTGGGCGAGCACGCCGGTGTCACCTACCTCGACGACTCGAAGGCGACCAACCCGCACGCCGCCGGGGCCGCGCTGGCCGCCGTCGCCGCCCGCCGGCCCGGCGCCCGCGCGGTCTGGGTGGTCGGCGGGCTGCTCAAGGGTGTGGACCAGGCCGAGCTCGGCCTGCTCGCCGCCGCGCACGCCGAGCGGCTGGCCGGGATCGTCGTGATCGGGACGGATCGGACACCGATCGTCGAGGCGCTGACGCGACACGCGCCCGGCCTCCCGGTGCACGAGGTCGCGCCGGGACACGATGGCCCGATGGCGCCCTCCGACCTGCAGGACCCGATGCCGGCCGCGGTCCGCCGCGCGTCCGGCCTGGCCCGCCCCGGCGACGTCGTGCTGCTCGCCCCGGCCGCCGCCTCGATGGACCAGTTCCGCGACTACGCCCACCGCGGCGACGCGTTCGCCGCCGCCGTCGCCGGTCTGGCCGCCGCCGGGGTGTCCCGGTGAGCCCGGCGGCGCCGGACCGCACGCTCGGCCAGGTCGCCGTCACCGGCGCCAGCGGGGCCGTGCGGCGGCTGCGGCGCTGGCTGCGCCGGCCGCTGACCTCGCTGCACCTGATCCTCGGCGTCTTCGGGCTGCTGACCCTGTTCGGGCTGGTGATGGTGCTGTCGGCGTCGTCGGTCGGCGACGGCTCGTCGTACTCGGTGTTCACCCGCCAGCTGATGTTCTGCGGGGTCGGGCTCGTGCTGTTCTACGTGGGCCTGCGTGTGCCGCCGCGACGCCTGCGGGCCGCGGCACCGGTGCTGCTGATCATTGGGCTGGTCGCGCTGGTCCTGGTGCTGATCCCGGGGATCGGCGTGCTGCGCGGCGGCGCCCGGTCGTGGTTCGCGTTCGGCCCGGTGTCGCTGCAGCCGTCGGAGGGCACGAAGATCGCGCTGACGCTGTGGGGCGCGCACGTGCTGGCCGCCCGCCGCGCGGTGATGCACCGCTGGAAGCACGCGCTGAACCCGGTCGTGCCGGTGACGCTGGTGATCTTCACGCTGCTCGTGCTGGAGCCCGACCTGGGCATGACGATCTCGGTCGGGATCATCATGCTCGCGCTGCTGTACTTCGGCGGTGCCCCGGTGAAGCTGCTCGCGCTGATCGCGGGCGGCGGCCTGGCCGGTGCGGTGATCCTCGGGCTGACCGCCGGCTACCGGGCCAGCCGGATCACGGCGTTCCTGTCGCCGTCGGCGGACCCGCTGGGTCCGGCGTACCAGGCGACGCAGGCGCTGTACGCGCTCGCCGACGGCGGCCTGTTCGGCGTCGGGCTCGGCCAGGGCCGGGCGAAGTGGGACTACCTGCCCAACGCCCACAACGACTTCATCTTCGCGATCATCGGCGAGGAGCTGGGGCTCGTCGGGGCCGGAGCGGTGCTCGCACTGTTCGCGACGCTGGCCTACACCGGCATGCGGATCGCCGCCCGCAACACCGACCCGTGGCTGCGGATCGTCGTCGCGACGTCGACGGCGGGCCTGGTTGTCCAGGCCTCGATCAACATCGGGTACGTCGTGGGACTGCTGCCGGTGACCGGGCTGCAGCTCCCGCTGATCTCCTCCGGCGGTACCTCGCTGGTGGTGACCATGTTCCTGTTCGGGCTGCTCACGAACGCGGCCCGGCACGAGCCGGAGGCGGTCGCCGCGCTCCGGAAGGACGGGCAGGGGCGGCTGGCGAAGCTGCTGCGCCTGCCGTTGCCGCAGCCCTACCGCGCACCGGTCCCGGTGTCGCGGTGGGCGGCGCGTTAGGGCGCTCCCACTCCGGGTGGAAGCGGACACGACGGACGACGCGAGGGGCACGAGAGCGTGACGGGTACGGATCAGACCGGCGGGAACGACGGCACCGGCTCGGGCCGGGAGCCCGGCCGGCGTCCGACCATGGGCGGCCGTGCTCCCGGGCCCCACGAGGTCCGGCCGGACGGCGTGGTCTTCGGCGGGCCCGACGGAGCCGGTGGCACGGGTGGGTGCACGGCCTGGCCTGCGGAGACCCCGTCGGGTTCCGACCTGTTCAGCGCCCCCGCGCAGCCCCCCTCGTCACAGTCCTCGTCGCGGCAGCCCTCGTCGCCACAGCCCCCCTCGGGACAGCCGTCCGCGGAGCCGGGGGAGCCGCAGGGCGTGCGCGGGCCGCAGCGGCTGCCCGGGACCGGGTGGGACCCGCACGCGCAGTCCCGGCGCCCGGGTGCCCGCCCGCTCAACGGGAGTGGGTCGCAGGGCACGAACGGCGTCGCGCACGGCGACCGCGGGGCGGCACGGCCGGTGGGCGACGCCGCACACGAGGAGCCCCGGCCGGACGGCACCGACCGCCACGAGGCCCCGCTCAACGGTGCTCCGCGCAACGACGGCCCCTCCAACGGCGTTCCGCGCAACGGCGCCCCGGGCAGCGGCGCTCCGCAGAACGGGGCCCCGCTGAACGGGGCCCCGCGCAACGGGTTTCCGCGCGGTGCTGCCGGGGGCGGGGACCAGGGCGCCCCGCAGGGCCCGAACGCCGTGACCGGCGGCCAGGACGGCGCCCCGGACGGTGGGCCGCGCGGCCGCAACGGCGCCCCGCGTTCCGACGACGCCGGAGGGCAGCCGGGTGGCCTGCCGCGTCGCCGGCCCGGGCGACCGGTGCCCCCCGCGGCGATGCCGGCGCGACCCGGTGCGGCCGACGACCTGTTCACCCCACGCGCGAGCACCGGACGCGGTGGATCGGCGCCGGCGGACCGCGGCCCGGCGGACGGCGCGGACCCGACCCGGTCCGGCGACCCGGTGAACGGCGTGCCGCGCACCGGCCCGGCGCAGGACGGCCCCGCCGCCGGTCCGGGACCCGACGTCCCCGGCGGGTCCGCGACGGACACCGGCCCCACCGTCACGCCGCACACCACGGCCCCGCAGGGCGCCGATGCGGAGGGCACCGGAACGAACGGTGCCGTCCCGAACGGGGCCGTCCCGAACGGCACCGGCCCGGATACGGCCGACGCGTCCGGACCCGACGCCGGGACCGGCCCGCAGCGGCCCGTCGCCGACGCCCGGGGCGAGCAGGCGGCCCCCGACGAACCGCCGACCGTCGCGCAGCCCGCCGGTGACACCGCAGCGCTCCCGGCCGCCGCCTCGGCGGACGGGCCGTCGGGCACCGGGCGGCAGCAGGCCCGGCCCCCGTCGGCTCCGCAGCAGCGCCCGGGCCGGCCCGACGAGCGCGAGCACGCCGGCGTCACCGCCACCGGTCCGCAGAGCGGGCCCGAGCCGGGCGCCCTGTCGGCGACCGGCCCCCGCGGTCCGGTTCCGCCGCACGGCCGGTTCGCCCCCGGCCCGTACGCGCCGGGCCGTGCCGGCGTCGGTCCGCAGGGTCCCGGCCCGGTCCCCGGCGGACCCGGCCCGCAGCAGTTCGGGCGTCCCGGCCCGACCGGGCCGAACGCCCTGACCGGCATCGGTCCGCACCACCCCCACGCCCCCGGCAGGCAGGGCCCCGGCCCGGCCGCCCCGGGACAGCAGGGCCCCGGCCGCCCGGCGCCTGGGTTCGCGGGCCCCGGACGACCGGGTCCCGCGGGGACCGGCCCGTTCCGCCCGGGCGGGTTCGGCCCGGCAGGTCCCGGCGCCCCTCGCCAGTACGGTCCCGGCGGACCCGGCGCTCCCGGTCGGCAGGGCCCCGGCGTACCCGGGCAGCAGGGCCCGGGTGCTCCGCAGGACCCCCAGGATCCCGGCGCCCCGCAGCCCCAGGGCTTCCAGGGACCCGGCCCCCAGGCACCCGGCCTGCAGCCGACCGGTCCGCAGCCGACCGGTCCGCAGCAGAGCCCGCAGGGCGAGGGTGTGCAGGGACCCGGCGTGCCCGGACCCACGACCCCCGACGCGACCCGCACCGGCGGCCCCGCCACCACGCGTCCCGCGGGGGAACAGGCACCGGGCCCGGTGTCGGGCGGCCTGTCGGTCGTCGTCGCCGGGGGTGGCTCGGCCGGGCACATCGAGCCCGCGCTGGCCGTCGCCGACGCGATCCGCCGGCTCGTCCCGGGGGTCCGGATCACCGCGCTCGGCACCGAGAAGGGCCTCGACACCCAGCTGATCCCGGCCCGCGGCTACCCGCTCGAGCTGATCCCGCCGGTGCCGCTGCCCCGCAAGCCCACCGCCGACCTGCTCAAGCTCCCCGGCAACGTCCGCGGCGCGGTGAAGCGGGTCAGGGAGGTGCTGGAGGCGGCCGAGGCCGACGTCGTCGTTGGGTTCGGCGGGTTCGTCTCGCTGCCCGCCTACCTGGGCGCCCGCGGCCGGGTGCCGATCGTCGTGCACGAGGCCAACGCCCGCGCCGGGCTCGCGAACAAGGTCGGTGCGCGGTTCGCCTCCGCCGTCTGCGTCGCGGTGCCCGGCACCGGCCTCGCGAACGAGGAGGTGGTCGGGATGCCGCTGCGCCGCTCGATCACCTCCCTGGACCGGGCGTCGCTGAGGCCGGAGGCCCGGACGTACTTCAACCTGCCGCCGCACGGCCCGGTGCTGCTGGTCTTCGGCGGCTCCCAGGGCTCCCGGACGCTCAACGAGGCGGTCGCCGCCTCGCTGCCGGCGTTCACCGAGCGCGGCATCTCGGTGCTGCACGCGTACGGGAAGGGCGGCACCCCCGCCGACCCGCGGCCCGGCTACGTGCCGGTGCCCTACATCGAGCGGATGGACCTCGCCTACGCCGCCGCGGACGTCGTCCTCGGCCGCTCGGGCATGACCACCGTCGCCGAGCTGACCGCCGTCGGGCTGCCCGCGGTGTACGTACCGCTGCCGCACGGCAACGGCGAGCAGGCGCTCAACGCCCGTCCGGTCGTCGAGGCCGGGGGCGGCAAGCTCGTGCAGGACGAGGACATGAACGGCGACCGCGCGATCGACGAACTGATGCCGATGCTCACCGACCCCGACCTGGCCCTGGCCATGGGCCGACGCGCCCGCGCCGCCGGGCACGGCGAGGCCGACGAGAAGATCGCCCGCATCGTCCTCGAGGTGGCGGGCCGGTGAGCGTGCTCTCCGACCACGTCCACCTCATCGGGATCGGCGGCGCCGGGATGAGCGGGATCGCACGGATCCTGCTCGCCCGCGGGGCCACGGTCTCCGGGTCCGACGCGCGGGACTCGCGCACGGTCACCGCGCTGCGTGCGCTCGGTGCCCGCGTCGAGACCGGGCACGACGCCGGCCACCTGCGGCACGACGGCGAGTCCCCGCCGACCGTGGTCGTCTCCACCGCCATCCGGGAGACCAACCCGGAGCTGGCCGCCGCCCGCGAGCGCGGCTACGACGTGGTCCACCGGGCGGTCGCACTGGCCGCGCTCACCGAGGGACGACGGCTGGTCGCCGTCGCCGGGACGCACGGCAAGACCTCGACGACGTCGATGGTCACCGTCGCCCTGCAGCACGCCGGGGCCGACCCTTCGTTCGCGATCGGCGGCGACCTGTCGGTGTCCGGGTCGGGCGCGCACCACGGCAGCGGCGACGTGTTCGTCGTCGAGGCCGACGAGAGCGACGGCTCGTTCACCGCGTTCGCCCCGTCGGTCGCGATCGTCACCAACGTCGAGCCCGACCACCTCGACCACCACGGCGACGAGGCCGCCTACCGGGCCGTGTTCGAGCGGTTCCTGGAGCGGCTCGTCGCCGGCGCCACCCTGGTCGCCTGCGCCGACGACCCCGGGTCGGAGGCCGTGGCCGTGCGGGCGGAGCAGGCCGGCGTCACCGTGCTGCGCTACGGCCGCACCGCGACCGGCCGGCAGGACGCCCGGCTGCTCGAGTTCACCCCGGACGGCACCGGCTGCCGCGCCCGGTTCCGCACCGGCGACGCCGAGCACGAGCTCACCCTCGGCGTCCCGGGTGAGCACATGGTCCTCAACGCGCTCGGTGCCTTCCTCGCCGGCCGCGCCGTCGGGGCCGACCCCGCCGTGCTGCTGGAGGGGCTCGCCGGGTTCGGCGGGGTGCAGCGCCGGTTCGAGTTCAAGGGCCGCGCCCGCGGCGTGTCCGTCTACGACGACTACGCCCACCACCCCACCGAGGTCGCCGCCACCCTGCGCGCCGCCCGCGAGGCCGCACCGGTCCGGAACGGGCGGTGCGGCCGCGTCCTGGTCGTGTTCCAGCCGCACCTGTACTCCCGCACCCGGCTGTTCGCCGCGGAGTTCGGCGCGTCGCTGTCGCTGGCGGACGAGGTGATGGTGCTCGACGTCTACGGTGCCCGGGAGGATCCCGAACCCGGCGTCGGTCCGGCGCTCATCACCGACGCGGTGACGTTGCCGGCCGAGCGGGTGCACCGTGCCCCCTCGTGGGAGCGGGCACCCGCGGCGATCGCCGCGCTCGCGACCGACGGAGACGTCGTGATCACCATGGGCGCCGGTGACGTCACCGCGCTCGGGCCGGAGATCCTGCGGGAGCTCGCCGGCGAGGGGTGAGCGCGCGGGCAGCAGCGCCACACCAGCGCCACGGCAGTGGGACGGCGGCGGCAGACCGGCGGCAGACCGGCGGCAGACCGGCGGCACAGCGGGGGCACGATGAGCAGCGACGAGCAGGACACCGGCGACGACCGGGCCCGGGACGGTGCCCGCTCGTGGGGCCGCCGTGACCCGGAACGGGAACGGCGCGCCGCCGAGCGTGCCCGCCGCATCCGCGAGCGCCGTGCCGCCGAACGCCGCGCCGGACGCCGTGGCACCGCCGGGACCCCCGCCGACACCGACGATCACACTGCCGCCGCCGACCACACCGCCGCCGACACCGACGACGGGGCGACCGACGACGGGGCGACCGACGACGGGTCGACCGACGACGGGGCGGCCGGCACCGACCGGGCCGGGACGGCGGGCCGGGGGAGCGGACGCGGCGCGGCCGCCGCCGTCCGGGAGCGCACGGCGGCCCGTGCGGCCGAACGGTCGCGCAGCCGCGACCCCCGCTACCGGCGCCGCCGCCTCGTCGCCCTGCTGGCCACCGCCGCCGTCGTGCTCCTCGGGGTGTCCGCGGCCGGCTGGTGGGCGCTGGGGGAGTACGGCCCGCCGGTGGCCACCGTGCAGGTCGACGGCACCCGCCAGATCCCCGTCCGCGACGTCGAGGACGCCGCCGGCGACCAGACCGGGGTCCCGCTCGCGGCGGTGGACACCGACGGCGTCGCCGCCCGGGTGTCGGCCATCCCGGGCGTCGCCGCGGTGGAGGTCGACCGGTCCTGGCCGGACACCCTGGTCGTGGTCGTGACCGAACGCACTCCGGCCGCGGTGCTCGACACACCGGACGGACCGAAGCTCGTCGACGTCACCGGGTTCGTCTACCGCGACGCCCCGCCGGACGTGCGGCTGCCCCGGCTGCAGCTGCCGCGCATCGCCCCGGACGACCCCGCCACCCTCGCCGCGGTCGGCGTCCTGCAGGCGCTGCCGGTCCCGGTCCGGGACCAGGTGCAGACGCTGTCGCTCGGCGGGGGCGGTTCCACCTTCGAGCTGGGGTTCACCGAGGACCGGCGGGTCCTGTGGGGCCCGTGGGCGGACACCGGGCAGACCGTCGCCCGGGCCCGGGTGCTCGGGCCGGTGCTGCAGCGCCCGGGCGCCGTCTACGACGTCTCCAGCCCGTCGCTGGTCACCGTCCGGCAACGCTGAGCACCCGTCCGCTGCAGCGGGTGACCGGACGACGACCCTGCGCGTTTCCATCGGGGGAGAAGACGAACCACCCGAGCAGGGTGTTGTCGTTGCGCGGCGCGCCTGCTGGACCCGGGCACCGCACTCCACTTAGCGTGCGCGTTCGAAGGCCCGGGGCACCCGGAGCTTGACCCACCCGAACCCCGGACCCCGAGCGACTGGAAGGTGCCGCGCATGACGCCCCCGCACAACTACCTGGCAGTGATCAAGGTGGTCGGCATCGGTGGCGGCGGCGTCAACGCCGTCAACCGGATGATCGAGGTCGGCCTCAAGGGCGTCGAGTTCATCGCGGTGAACACCGACGCCCAGGCCCTCCTCATGTCCGACGCCGACGTGAAGCTCGACATCGGCCGTGAGCTGACGCGCGGCCTCGGCGCCGGCGCCAACCCCGAGGTCGGGGGCAAGGCCGCCGAGGACCACGCCGAGGAGATCGAGGAGGTCCTCAAGGGGGCCGACATGGTCTTCGTCACCGCGGGAGAAGGCGGCGGCACCGGCACCGGCGGTGCGCCCGTCGTCGCGTCGATCGCCCGCAAGCTGGGTGCTCTGACCATCGGCGTCGTCACCCGCCCGTTCACCTTCGAGGGGCGCCGTCGCGCCGGCCAGGCCGAGGAGGGCATCCAGGCGCTCCGCAACGAGTGCGACACCCTCATCGTCATCCCGAACGACCGGCTGCTGCAGCTCGGCGACGTCGGCGTCTCGCTGATGGACGCCTTCCGCTCCGCCGACGAGGTGCTCCTCTCCGGTGTGCAGGGCATCACCAACCTGATCACCACCCCCGGCCTGATCAACCTGGACTTCGCCGACGTCAAGTCGGTCATGTCCGGTGCCGGGTCGGCGCTGATGGGAATAGGGTCCGCCCGCGGCGAGGGCCGCGCGGTGCAGGCCGCCGAGAAGGCGATCAACTCGCCGCTGCTCGAGGCGTCGATGGACGGCGCCCAGGGTGTGCTGCTGTCGATCGCGGGCGGCTCGGACCTCGGCCTGTTTGAGATCCACGAGGCTGCGTCGCTGGTCCAGGAGGCCGCGCACCCCGAGGCGAACATCATCTTCGGCACCGTGATCGACGACTCGCTCGGCGACGAGGTGCGGGTCACCGTGATAGCGGCCGGCTTCGAGGGCGGCACGCCGACCCACAAGAAGCTCGAGCCCGCCGTGTTCGCTCGGGGAGGCCAGAAGCCCGCCGGGTCCGCCCAGCAGGCCGCGTCGCCCGCGACCCCGCAGCAGCCCGAGCAGACCCAGCAGCACCAGACCCAGCAGCAGGGTCAGCAGCCGCAGGGCCAGTCCCGCTGGGCCGCGACGACCGCGACCACCCCGTCGGCGCCGCACCTGCCCGCCACCACGCCGGCGCCCGAGCGCTCCGGCGTGCTGCCGCCCGAGCGGCCCACCGCCCCGGCCCCGCGCCAGGGCGACACCCAGCAGCACTGCGGCGACGGCGCGTCCGTCCCGAGCAGCCCGATGTCCGCGCCGGCCTCGTCGACGTCGTCTCCGGCCCAGCACGGTGCGGTCGGTGGGAGCTCCGCGACGCGTCCGGCCGAGCCGGTCGAGGACGAGGTGGACGTCCCGCCGTTCATGCGGCGCTGACCCGCGTGCCGGACTCAGCAGGCCCGGCCCGGACCCCGGCCACGGCGGCCCGCGCCGGCACCACCCGCCGCGCGCGGATCCGCCGGGTCACCACCACCCGCGCCGGTGGCCGGTCCGAGGGCCCGTTCACCTCGTTCAACCTGTCGGCGGGGGTCGGGGACGACCCGGCCGCGGTGGCCGGGAACCGGGCCCGGGTCGTGCGTGAGCTCGCCCTGTCCGGTCTGGTCTTCCTGAACCAGGTCCACGGCCGTGACGTCGCGGTGCTGCGCGAGCCCCCGCGGGCCCGCCCCGGCACGGGCGGCGTCGCCCCGGACATCGCCGACGTCGACGCCGTGGTCACCGACGTGCCGCTGCTCGGTGTCGCCGTGCTCGCCGCCGACTGTGTGCCGGTGCTGCTCGGCGACCCGGTCGCCGGCGTCGTCGGGGCCGCCCACGCGGGTCGCGTCGGCGCGGCCGCGGGCGTCGTCGACGCCGTCGTGACCGATATGACCGCGCTGGGCGCGGAGCCCGCACGGCTGGAGGTCCTGCTCGGGCCGTCGGTCTGCGGCCGCTGCTACGAGGTGCCCCCGGCCATGCGTGCCGAGGTCGACGCCGTGCTGCCGGGCAGCGCGTCCACCACCCGCACCGGCACGGCCGGGCTGGACCTGCGGGCCGGTCTCGTCCGCCGCCTCGCCGACCTCGGCGTCACCAAGGTCGCGACCGACCCGCGCTGCACCGTCGAGGACCCGGACCTGTTCAGCCACCGCCGCGACGGCCGCTGCGGCCGCCAGGCCGCGGTCACCTGGCTCGACCCGCGCTGACCGGCACCTCGGCCCGGCGATTCTCACCACGCGGGGCTCGCGGGCGCTCCCGCGGGCGGGAACCATGGGCGCCGTGCCCGATCCCGTGTCCGATCTTCGTACCCCCGCCGCCGACCGTGTCGGTGAACTGACCGACCGACTGGCCGCCGTCCGCGAGCGGGTGGCCGCGGCCTGCCGCGCCGCCGGCCGCGACCCCTCCGAGGTCGACCTGCTCGCCGTCACCAAGACGATCCCGGCCGTCGACGTGGCCGCGCTGCTGGACCTCGGGCTGGACGCCTTCGCCGAGAACCGCGCGCAGGAGGCCGCGTCCAAGGTGGACGAGGTCGGGGCTCTACGCCCGGCCGCCGCCCCGGACTGGTTCTTCGTCGGCGGGCTGCAGCGGAACAAGGTACGGACGGTGCTCCCGTGGGTGACACGGATCGACTCCGTCGACTCGCCCCGGCTGGCCCGCGCCATCGACAAGGAGGTCGCGAAGGCCCGTGACGCCGGGGCTCGCGGTGGCCCGCTGCCGGTGCTCGTGCAGTACAGCGTGGACGGCGACCCCGACCGCGGCGGCGTCGCCCCGGACGGGCTCGTCGAGCTGACCGACCTGGTCACGGAGCTGCCGGGGCTGGAACTGGCCGGGCTGATGGCCGTCGCGCCGCTGGGCTGGGAGCCCGACGCGGCGTTCGAGGGGATCGCGCAGGCGCACCGGGAGACCGTCGGGCGGCACCCCGGCGCCACGGTTCTGTCGGCCGGGATGAGCGGGGACCTGGAGTCGGCGATCGGTCACGGATCGACGGTGGTGCGTGTCGGTACGGCCCTTGTGGGGGATCGGCGGATAGCCTCCGAGTAATCGCTGGTGGGTGTGGGTACTGAGCACGAGGCGGACACCGCGCCGCCGGCGAGACCGTCGCCAGAACGCGGGGTGCGCGTGCGGTTGGGACGCGTACGGAGTCGAGCAGTACTGCGAGGGGACAGCGGATGAGCGCGATGTACCGGCTGAAGGCGTACTTCGGCATGGTCCCGGCCGACGAGATGGACTATGTGGACGAACCGGATCACTACCGGGGCGGCCACGAGCACCACGCCGGCCCGCGCGGTGACCGTTGGTCCGCCGGGGCCGGTCGGTTCGCCGACCAGGCGTCCTACGATGACGACCGCTACGAGCCCGCGGTGCGCTACGAGGACGGATGGGGAGCCCGCCCGGCGCGGGAGACCCTCCGCCCGGCGCGCGCCGTGCGGCAGGATCCACGCGGCGAGCGGGAGACGCTCGGGTTGGTCCCGGAGCGCGGGAGCCTTCCGACACCCCTCGGAGGGGGTGCCGGAGCGGCCGTCCGCGGGGCGCTGGCGATGGACCCGGAGAGCCTCCGGGGCCCGGCACGCGAGGAGCGGAGCGAGCCCGTCGTCGCCCCGGCGCCGGTGCCGGAGCAGCGCGACCGGGCCGCCGCGGGACCGGCGTCGATCACGACGCTGCACCCCCGCAGCTACAACGAGGCCCGCACCATCGGCGAGCGCTACCGCGACGGTGTGCCCGTCATCATGAACCTCACGGATCTGGACGGCGCGGCCGCGAAACGCCTGGTGGACTTCGCCGCGGGCCTCGCGTTCGCCCTGCGCGGGAGCATCGACAAGGTCACCGACCGGGTGTTCCTGCTCACTCCGGCCGACGTCGAAGTGTCCGCGGACGACGCGCGGAGACTCGCCGAGCGCGGAGCTTTCCGACAAGATTGAGTCGTGGCCGTCGCGATCCTGATGTTGATCTACTACATCCTGTTCTTCTTCTGGTTGCTGCTCGCGGCCCGGATCGTCGTCGAGATGGTCCGGTCGTTCGCGCGCCAGTGGCGACCCGCCGGAGCGCCCGCCGTGGCGCTCGAGGTCGTCTTCACCGTGACCGACCCTCCGGTCAAGTTGCTGCGGAGAGTGATCCCCGTGGTCCGTATCGGAGGCGTAGGACTGGACCTGTCGATTATGGTTCTGTTGCTGGTGGTGTTCATCTCGATGAGCGCCGTCAGATCACAGCTCCTGGGATGAGCCCCAGTCACCCGGGAGTGCCGCCGAGGACCGCATGAGGTGATCCGATGCCGCTGACGCCCGCCGACGTTCATAACGTCGCGTTCAGCAAACCCCCGATCGGGAAGCGGGGTTACAACGAGGACGAGGTCGACGCCTTCCTCGATCTGGTCGAGGCCGAACTGGCCCGGCTGATCGGGGAGAACGACGACCTGCGCGACCAGGTCGCGCAGCTGGAGCAGCGCCTCGGCGATGCCGAGGCCGACCTGGAGGAGGCGCGGAGCCAGCCGGCTCCGGCGCAGACCCAGGTCATGGCCGCCTCGCCGTCGCCGATGGGCCGTGGTCCGGGGGCTCCCGCTCCGCAGCTGGCCGGTGCCGGACCCGCCGATGCCGACGGCGGTGACCACCACGTGCAGGCCGCCAAGGTCCTGGGTCTCGCCCAGGAGATGGCGGACCGCCTGACCGCGGAGGCCAAGAACGAGGCCGACACGATGTTGTCGGACGCCCGGAACAAGTCCGAGCAACTCCTGTCGGACGCCCGGACGAAGGCCGACGGCCTGGTCAACGACGCGCGGTCGCGCGCCGAGACCATGCTCAACGACGCCCGCACGCGGGCCGAGACGCTCGAGCGCCAGTCGCGCGAGAAGGCGTCCGGCCTGGTCAGCGAGGCCGAGCGCAAGCAGAACGAGATCATGGGCGCCATCCAGCGCGACAAGTCCGTTCTGGAGAAGAAGATCGACGAGCTCCGGACCTTCGAGCGGGAGTACCGCACCCGCCTGAAGACCTACCTGGAGTCGCAGCTGCGTGACCTGGAGGGTCGCGGTTCCGCTGCCCCGTCGGACGGCACCGGTGCCACCAGGTCGGGCTCGAACGGCGGCTACGCCGCCTCCGGGTACGGCCAGCGGGCCGACACCGGGAGCTGACCGCCCCACGGCGCCGCCCAGGCGCCGGGGACGACCGACGACGACCGGGTAGCGGACAGGTGCCGCTGCCGACCGACGGAGTTCGCCGATGCTGGTGCTGGTCCTGATCCTCGTGGTCATCGCGCTGGTGCTGCTGCTCGCAGGATGGTTCCTGCACGTGGTGGCACTGGCGTGGACATCGGTGGTCATCAGTCTGATCGCGGGCCTGGTGCTCGCCTACGACTGGTGGCAGACCCGTGCCGCGGTGAAGGCCGGTGACCGGGCGGAGGCCGATGCCTCCGGTCGTGGCACCGGTGCCCCCGCGGGGCCGGACCAGGCCGACCGGGCGTCGACGGAAGCGGGCCACGGCGCCGACTTGGAGCCCGCGACGCAGGTCCTGCCGGTCGTCCGGCCGGACGGTGGCGCGACCTCGGGTTCGCCCGAGGCCGCACACAATGCGACCGACGAGACCATCCAGATGCCGGTGATCCGGCCGTCCGGCTCTGCGGAGGGACCGTCCGGCGCATCTCGTTCGAGTGGACTTTCGTCACGCACGGTCACCGATTCGGGGGCCGAGGACGTGGTGGACCCGAGCGGGGTGGGCCCGCACGCGGGTGCCCCGGCGGGCGTGGACGCGTCGGCGGGAGCGGACGGGGACGACGGTGCGGGTCGTGGCGGCGACCCGGCGCGGTCCGGCCCCGCCGATCCCGGCACCGCGGAACCGCCCGCCGAGGCAGCGCGGGCGACCGACTCGCGTCCGACCGGATCCGGCGGCGTCGGCACGGCGTCGGCGGTGACGGCGGCAGCCGCGGGCGCGGTCGTCGCCGGCACCGCCGCCGGACGCGACACCACGTCGGGTGCGGACCCGGCGGCGCGCTCCGGTGCCCGCGAGGGCGCCGACGACCCGGGCTTCGGCTCGGGTACCGGCCCGAGTGGCACCGGCCCGAGTGGCACCGGTCCGAGCAACAACGGCCCGGGCGCCCCGGCCGCGGCCGGACCCGACCGCCCGGGCGCCACGGACGGCCCGTCCGACGCGACCACCGCGACCCGTGCCCCGGGAGCAGCGGACGCGAGCACCGCGAACGGTGCTCCCGCGGGAGTGGACCCGACCACGGCGGACCGTGCCCCGGGAGCGGCGGCCACGGGAGCGGCGGCCACGGGAGCGGCGGCCACGGGAGCGGCGGCCACGGGAGCGGCGGACGCGGGAGCGGCGGACGCGACCACGGCGACCCGCACCCCCGCAGCGGCCGACGCCACCACGGCAGCCCGCGCCGCGGGCGCACCCGGTGGCCCGGGCGGGGGCACCGACCGTGCCTCCGGCGGACCGGCCGGTGCGAACACCCCGTCCGGTGCGGGCCTTCCCGATTCCGCCGTGCCCGCGGGCGCCGCGGCCGCGGGATCCGGCGCGCCGGTCGACGACCCCCGCGGCGGGGCTCCCGCGGGCGCGCCCGCCGGGGCCGGCACGGACACCGGCGGCGGTCCGGCCGACGCGGCCGGGACCGACGGGGCCGCCGGCGCGGACGGCGACTCCCCGGAGGAGCCGCACGAGCCCACCCTCGCCGCACTCGCCGCGCGCCTGCCCGACGAGGTGCTCGTGATCGATGAACACCCCCGCTACCACGTGCAGACCTGCCGGGCCCTCACCGGACGCCCGGTGATCCCGCTGCCCGTCAGCGAGGCCGTCGAGCTCGGGTTCACCCCGTGCGGCTGGTGCGCGCCGAACCGGACCCTCGGCGAGCGGCACCCCGCCCAGGCACGCTGACCAGCGGCGGGACGTGCCCCGCGGAATAACGGGGTGCGCATCCGCGCTACCCTGGTTCCACAGGCATCGATCCGGCCATCACCGGGGAGCCTCCGGAAGAAACGGCCACGTGATCCACCGGCCGGAGTAGAACCGGACGGGTGCGGCCCGTCATCGCCGTCGAACGAGAGGCTCGTGCACCCGTGCACGGGCAAACGGGGTGGTACCGCGGCCCGGCTCGCCAGAGCCGTCGTCGTCCCCGTGCGAAGCGCGAGCACGCACGAGGAGCGACACACGTGAGCGGCTATCCCGACGTCCCGGCGCACCCGTCGTTCCCGACGCTCGAGCAGGACGTGCTCGCGTCGTGGGACACCGACGAGACGTTCCGCGCCTCGGTCGACCAGCGGCCCGCCGGCGAGAACGGCGCGGACGAGTACGTCTTCTACGACGGCCCGCCCTTCGCCAACGGCCTGCCCCACTACGGCCACCTGCTGACCGGCTACGTCAAGGACGTCGTCCCGCGGAACCGCACCCTGCGCGGCCACCGGGTCGAGCGCCGTTTCGGGTGGGACACCCACGGTCTTCCCGCCGAGGTCGAGACCGAGAACCAGCTCGGCATCAAGCACAAGTCCGAGATCGACGAGATGGGCGTCGCCGCGTTCAACGAGGCGTGCCGGACCTCCGTGCTGCGCTACACCGGCGAGTGGCGCGACTACGTGACCCGCCAGGCCCGCTGGGTCGACTTCGACGACGACTACAAGACCCTCGACCTGGACTACATGGAGTCCGTCATGTGGGCCTTCAAGTCGTTGTGGGACAAGGGTCTGGTCTACTCCGGCTTCCGGGTGCTCTGGTACTGCTGGCGTTGCGAGACGCCGCTGAGCGCCACCGAGACCAAGATGGACGACGTCTACACCGACCGGCAGGATCCGGCCGTCACCGTCGGGCTGCGCCTGTCGACGCCGGGCCGTCCGGAGACCGACGGCGTCCTCGCCCTGGTCTGGACGACCACCCCGTGGACCCTGCCGTCCAACCTCGCGATGGCCGTGCACCCCGACGTCGACTACGTGGTGGTGGAGGCGGACTCCGAGCGCTGGCTGCTCGCGGAGGCCCGGGTCGCCGCGTACGCCCGCGAGCTGGGGGAGGAGCCGCCGGTCCTGGCGCGGGTGAAGGGCTCCGACCTGCTCGGCGCCAGCTACACCCCGCCGTTCGACTTCTTCACCGGCCGCGAGAACGCCCACCGGGTGCTGGCCGCGGACTACGTCACCACCGACGACGGCACCGGGCTGGTCCACATCGCCCCCGCCTTCGGTGAGGAGGACAAGGAGGTCACCGACGCGGCCGGCATCGAGGTCGTCAACCCGGTCGATTCCCGCGGCGAGTTCACCACCGAGGTCCCCCCCTACGCCGGCATGCAGGTCTTCGACGCGAACCCGCAGGTCATCCGCGACCTCAAGGACGGCAACGCACACGCCCAGGGCGTCCTGCTGCGCCACGAGACCTACGACCACCCCTACCCGCACTGCTGGCGCTGCGGCAACGCGCTCATCCAGCGCGCCGTCGACTCCTGGTTCGTGCGCGTCACGCAGTTCCGGGACCGCATGGTCGAGCTCAACCAGCAGATCGACTGGACCCCGGCGCACGTGCGCGACGGGCAGTTCGGCAAGTGGCTGGAGGGTGCCCGCGACTGGGGCATCTCCCGCAACCGCTACTGGGGCAGCCCGATCCCGGTGTGGCAGTCCGACGACCCGCGCTACCCGCGCACCGACGTCTACGGCTCGCTCGACGAGATCGAGCGCGACTTCGGCGTGCGCCCGACCGACCTGCACCGGCCGTACGTCGACCAGCTGACCCGGCCCAACCCCGACGACCCCACCGGCAACTCGACCATGCGCCGGGTGCCGGAGGTCCTCGACTGCTGGTTCGAGTCCGGCTCGATGCCGTTCGCGCAGGTCCACTACCCGTTCGAGAACCGCGACTGGTTCGAGGACCACTACCCGGGCGACTTCATCGTCGAGTACAACGGCCAGACCCGTGGCTGGTTCTACACGCTGCACGTGCTGGCCACCGCCCTGTTCGACCGGCCCGCGTTCCGCAACTGCGTCGCGCACGGCATCGTCCTGGGCGACGACGGCGCGAAGATGTCCAAGTCGCGCAAGAACTACCCCGACGTCAACGAGGTCTTCGACCGCGACGGCAGCGACGCCATGCGGTGGTTCCTCATGTCGAGCCCGGTCCTGCGCGGCGGCAACCTCGTCGTCACCGAGCAGGGGATCCGCGAGGGCGTCCGCCAGGCGATCCTGCCGCTGTGGAACACCTGGTACTTCCTGTCGCTCTACGCCGGCGACGAGCGCGGCACGTTCCGCACCGACTCACCCCACGTGCTCGACCGGTACGTGCTGGCCAAGACCGCCGACCTCGTCGACGGCGTCACCGCGGCCATGGACGCCTACGACATCGCCGGGGCCTGCGACCGGATCCGCGACCACGCCGAGACCCTCACCAACTGGTACGTCCGCCGGTCCCGTGAGCGGTTCTGGTCCTCCGACTCCACCGAAGGCGGCCGCACCGTGCGCCGCGACGCCGTCGACACCCTGCACACCGTGCTGGAGGTGACCTGCCGGGTCGCGGCGCCGCTGCTGCCACTGACCGCCGAGGCGATCTGGCGAGGGCTCACCGGGGGGCGGTCGGTGCACCTGACCGACTGGCCCGGGGGATCCGACCCGTCGGTCTCGCACCACCAGGCCGGCGCCGGGCTGCCGCACGACACCGACCTCGTCGCCGGGATGGACCGGATCCGGCAGGTCGCGAGCGCGGCGCTGTCGCTGCGCAAGTCGGCGAAGGTCCGGGTGCGCCAGCCGCTGCCCGCGCTCACCGTCGCGGCGACCGACGCCAAGGCGCTGGAGGACTTCACCGGGCTGCTCGCCGACGAGGTCAACGTCCGCTCGGTCGAGCTGACCGAGGACGTCGCCACCCACGGCCGGTTCGAGGTCGCCGTCAACGCCCGGGTCGCCGGCCCGCGCCTGGGCAAGGACGTCCAGACCTGCATCCGCGCGGTCAAGACGGGGGAGTGGACCCAGGAGGGCGACACCGTCGTCGCCGCCGGCATCACGCTGCAGCCGGGCGAGTTCACCGAGAAGCTCGTCGCCGCCGACCCGGAGCGCACCCAGGCCCTGCCCGGGAACGCGGGGCTCGTCGTCCTCGACACCACGGTGACGCCGGAGCTGGCGGCGGAGGGCACCGCCCGCGACGTCGTGCGCGTCGTGCAGCAGGCCCGCCGCGACGCCGGCCTCGACGTGTCCGACCGGATCGCGCTGACCCTCGACGGGCCCGACGCGGTGCTCGACGCCGTCCGGACCCACGAGGCGTTCGTCGCCGGTGAGGTGCTGGCGACCTCGGTCGCCTACGGCCCCACCGGGGCCGGCGCGTCGAGCGGGCAGGTCGTCGGTCCCGACGGCGCGTCGGTCACGCTGTCGGCCGCGGTCGCCCGCGCCTGACCGGCCCGGCGCCGACCACCGCTCACCGGCGGGGCGTCCCCGCGGGACGGACGCGGTGGTCGGCGCCGGGATCCCGGGCGACCCGGGCGTCGCCGGGATCTCCGGAACCACCGGTCCGGGGTGCGGGCCCCACCGGGCCCTATCCTCACCCCCATGGGTGACGCGGCGGAACGGTGGCGGGAACGCCAGACCGCCCGCGGGATCCCCGACCACGTCCTCCGCCGGGCCCCCGCCGACCCGTGGACCCACGACCCCGCCGACTTCACCCCGCCCGGCCAACCTGCCGACACGCCGTCGCACCGGGCCGCACGGGCGATCGCCGAGCGCGCCGCCGCGTGGACCTGCGCCGGGGCGAGCGTGCTCGACGTCGGCTGCGGCGGCGGGGACGCCGCGTTCGGCGCGGCGTGGCCGGAGCCGTCGCCGGTGGCGCGGGTGGTCGGCGTCGACCGGCAGGCCGACATGCTCGCGGTGTTCGCCGAGGCCGCCCGCGCCCGGGGACTCCCGCACGCCACCGTGCACGGCAGCTGGCCCGAGGCGGCCGGGGACGCCGGGCGGCACGACGTCGTCGTCTGTCACCACGTGCTGCACAACGTCGTCGACCTGCCCCCGTTCCTCGCCGCGCTGACCGGTACCGTCCGCGCCGGGGGCGGGATCGGCGGTGTCGTGGTCGAGATGCTGACCGAGCACCCGCTGGCCTGGCTGGACCCGCTGTGGGAGCGCTTCCACGACGTGGTCCGGCCGCCGTCGGCCACCCATGACGACGCCGTCGCGGTGCTGCGCGAGCAGCAGGGCGTCGACCCGGAGGTCCTGACCTGGACCCGCACGGCACGCCTGCCGCACGACGCCGCCTGGGTCACCCGCAGGCTCTGCCTGCCTGCCGACCGTGTCGAGGAGGTCGCCGCTGCACTGGTGGACCTCCCGCCGCGACGCACCGACGCCGTCACCCTGACCTGGTCGCCCTGAGCAGGGGGCCCCGGTGAGTCTGGAACTGCTGCTCGGCATCTCCGCGGGGGTATTGCTGCTCGGCGTGCTCGCGGTGCGGGTGTCGGTGCGACTCGGCCTGCCGTCGCTGCTGCTCTACCTGGGCATCGGGGTGCTGCTCGGCGAGTCCGTGCTCGGCATCCGGTTCGACGACACCGGCCTCACCGAGTCCCTCGGCCTCACCGCGCTCGTGCTGATCCTCACCGAGGGCGGGCTCACCACCCGCTGGTCGGCGGTGCGGCCCGCGCTCGGGCTCGGGCTGCTGCTGTCGACGCTGTCGGTGCTGGTGTCGATCGCGGTCACGGGCGGGCTGCTGCACCTGCTGCTCGACCTGGAGTGGCGCACCGCGCTGCTGTGGGGCGCGGTGCTGTCCTCCACCGACGCCGCCGCGGTGTTCTCCGTGCTGCGCGGCGTCGCCGTCCCGCAACGCCTGGCCGGGACCCTGGAGCTCGAGTCCGGCATGAACGACGCGCCGGTGGTGATCGCCGTCGTCGTCCTGGCCGGGACCGAGGCCATCAGCTGGACGACGCCGCTGCTGATCGTCTACGAGCTCGTCGCCGGCGCCGTCATCGGTGTGCTGCTCGGGCTGGGCGCGGCCTGGGCACTGCGCCGCGCCGCGCTGCCGTCGACCGGCCTGTACCCGCTGGCGGCGATCGCGTTCTGTCTGCTCGCCTTCGCTGCCGGGCAGGGGGTGCACGCCTCCGGGCTGCTCGCCACCTACTGCGCCGCGCTGGTGCTGGGCAACTCCCGGCTCCCGCACCGCGGCGGCGTCGTCTCCTTCGCCGAGGGCACCGGCTGGATCGCCCAGATCGGGCTGTTCGTGCTGCTCGGCCTGTACGCGGTGCCCGCGCGGCTGCCCGCCGCGGTGGTGCCCGCGCTGGTCTGCGCCGCCGTCGTCCTGCTCGCCGCGCGGCCGCTGTCGGTGGCCGCCGCCGCCCTGCCGTTCCGGGTGCCCTGGCGGGAGCAGGCGTTCCTGTCCTGGGCGGGGCTGCGCGGTGCCGTGCCGATCGTGCTCGCCCTCATCGCGGTCACCGAGGGCGGCGGGCAGAACCAACGGCTGGTCGACGTCGTGTTCGTGCTGGTCGTGCTGCTCACCCTGGTCCAGGGCACCACTCTGCCCTGGGTGGCGCGCCTGCTCGGGGTGGTCTCGCGCACCGACACCCGCGGCGTCGAGGTCGACGCCGCCCCGCTCGACGAGGTCGACGCCGAGCTCCTGCAGGTCAAGGTGCCCCCCGGGTCCCGGCTGCACGGCGTCTACCTGCGCGAGCTGCGGCTGCCCCGCGGAGCCACGGTCAGTCTGGTCGTGCGCGACGCCGAGGCGTTCTCCCCGGGCACCGACACCCGGCTGCGCGAGGGCGACCAGTTCCTCGTCGTCAGCACCCGGGACAACCGGGAGGACACCGAGAAGCGGATCCGCGACGTCGACCGCGGCGGCAAGCTGGTCCGCTGGCACGAGGGCGGGGGCCGGCCGGGCGGGCGGACCGGCTGACCGGCCGGTCGGCGGTGTCGGGGCGACCCGCATAATCACGGGTGTGAGTGCCGACCCCCCACCCCCCACCGTGCCGATCGACCCCGCCGTACGACGGCGCGGTGTGGCGCTGCTGGCGGGCATCGCCGCGGTGTGGCTGGCGCTCGACCTCGTCACCAAGATCGCCGCCGTCGCCGCGCTGGAGGGGGAGCGGCCGGTCACCGTGATCGACGGGTTCTTCTACCTCACGCTGCTGCGCAACCCGGGCGCCGCCTGGTCCATTGCCACCGGCTACACCTGGGTGCTGACGATCGTCGCCGTGGTCGTCGTCGGCGTGATCATCCGGATCGCGCGGCGGCTCGCCTCGACCGGGTGGGCCATCGGTCTCGGCCTGGTCCTCGGCGGCGCGCTCGGCAATCTGGTCGACCGGTTCTTCCGCGCGCCCGGACCGATGCGCGGGCACGTCGTGGACATGCTGGCCTTCTTCTCCCCGGACGGGAGCGTCTTCCCCGTGTTCAACCTCGCCGACACCGGCATCGTGTGCGGCGGGATCCTGCTGGTGCTGATGGCCGTGCGGGGCATCGAGATCGACGGGAGTCGCGACCGTGGGTGAGGTACGGAGCATGCCGGTGCCTGACGGGCTGGACGGCATGCGGATCGACGCCGGGCTGTCCCGGCTGCTGGGGCTGTCGCGGACCGTCGTCGCCACGCTGGCCGAGTCCGGCCGGATCTCGGTCGACGGTCGTGAGGCCGGCAAGTCCGACCGGCTGCCGGGTGGGTCCTGGCTGGAGGTCGAGCTGCCCGACGCGCCCGCGCCCGCGGTCATCGAGGGCCCGGCCGAGGTCGTCGCGGGCCTGACGGTGCTGCACTCCGACGACGACATCGTCGTCGTCGACAAGCCGGTCGGGGTCGCCGCGCACCCCTCCCCGGGCTGGACCGGGCCGACCGTGACCGGCGGGCTCGCCGCGCTCGGGTTCCGGCTGTCCACCTCCGGCGCCGCCGAGCGGCAGGGCATCGTGCACCGGCTCGACGTCGGCACCACCGGGGTGATGGTCGTAGCCACCTCCGAGCACGCCTACACCGAGCTCAAGCGGGCCTTCAAGGAACGCACCGTCGACAAGCGCTACCACGCCGTCGTGCAGGGACACCCGGACCCGTCGTCGGGCACGATCGACGCCCCGATCGACCGGCACCCGCGCCACGACTACCGGTTCGCGGTGATGCAGAGCGGCAAGCCCAGCGTCACCCACTACGACACCATCGAGGCGTTCCGCTCGGCCAGCCTGCTCGACGTGCACCTGGAGACCGGCCGCACCCACCAGATCCGGGTGCACTTCTCCGCGCTGCGCCACCCCTGCGTCGGCGACATCACCTACGGCGCCGACCCGACGCTGGCCAAGCGGGTCGGGCTGTCCCGGCAGTGGCTGCACGCCCGCACGCTCGGGTTCGCCCACCCCGCCGACGGCCGGCACGTCGAGTTCACCAGCCCCTACCCGGCCGACCTCGACGCGGCGCTGGACGTCCTGCGGGACTGACGCGTGACCGGTCTGAGCACCCGGGCGCTGGGGTGGATCGCCGCGGCGATGGCGGTGGTGTTCCTCGGTGCCGTCTGGGCGGCCGGGTCCGGACCGTCGGCCGGGCCCCCGGCGGCGACCGGGTCGGTGCGGCTGGGCCCCGACCCCGGCCAGGACGTCGCCGGCTACCTCGCCGGGCTGCCCGCGACCCTGCCTCCGCCCGGCCCCGCCGTGCCCGCGCTCGTCCAGCTCGCCCGGCCGCTGACGGTCGACGCCGCGGCCGCCGTGCCCGCCGGGGTCGGCCCGGTCGGGACCGCGGTGTTCCGGGTGCCGATCGACCGGGTGCAGACCGCGCTGCGGTTCGAGCCGGTCACCGGCACCGGGGACGCCGCCAGCGCGCTCGGCGTCGCCCGCGAGCGGGCCGCGTACGCCGCCGGTGCCGACGCCGACCGGGCCGCCCACGACGGCGGGGGAGCGGGCACCCCGGAGGCCCGCGCCGCGCTCGCCCGGCGGGCCGCGGTGGCCGCCGCCGAGGGCCGCGCCCTCGGCGACCCGGGCTGCGCCTGCGTGGTCGCGCTGGTCGTGACCGCGGACCGGGCCGGGCTCGAGGCGCTCGCCGCGCGCCGGGGGGTGCGTGCCGTGCAGGCCGCACCGCCCGGGACCACCGCACCGGAGCTGGCGCTGTCGCCGCTGCTGCCCGAGCAGACCACCAGCGCGAGCCCGCCCCCCGACGACGGCCCCGTCCCCTGAGCAGTCCTCCCGGTCCACCCACCGCTGCGAGCCGCCGGTGACGACGGTGGCCCGGCGCCGCCGCCCACCGGCTGCCCGGTCATGATCGCGACGACCGAGCCGATCGGTGCCGGATCCGGCACCGACCGCTGCCTCGGTGGTGATCATGCGGCGCCCGGGCTCTGAGCCGCGGTCCGGCCCGCGATCTGCCCGGGCCCGGTGGCGCCAGTACGCCTCGCGCAGCGCAGGCTCGGACACCCCGAGCACCGCGGCCAGACGGCGTTCGAGCCCCGCGGAGGGGACGAGCACCTCACCGAGGTCGAACACGACCGTCCTCGGCATCGGCGGCAGTGTCGTCGGCGGCGTCGGCGTCTGCGGCGGCTCGGGGGTGGCGGGCATCGTGGCCCGACCCTGACCCGCCGCCGGGGGTCCGCGACACGCCGTCGTCCGGGGTGGACGGGGGCTGAGCTGGAGCGACACGCGGGGCCCGATCGTGCCCGCCCGCCGTCGCCGGAACCGTCGGACCCCACCGTTACGCTGAGGCCCTCACCGACCCGGTCGGTCCGGACCCGCAGGGTCCACCGGCTCCGGCGAGCGGGCCCCGCCAGGCCCGCGCACCCGGCGCCGTCGTCCCTGCCCGGCCGTGCCGCCGGCCCGGTGTCGGGCACGTCCGCCCCGACGGGCGTGCGCACCATCGTCAGGTCCGCGCCGTCCCAGCGGCGCGGGAGAGGAGCGCGGGACACACATGGGCAGTGCCGGATCCGGGAATCGCTCCTTCGTCCATCTGCACACGCACACCGAGTTCTCGATGCTCGACGGGGCCGCGCGGCTCGACGACCTGTTCTCCGAGGCCGCCAAGCACGAGATGCCGGCCATCGCGATGACCGACCACGGCAACGTGTACGGCGCCTTCGAGTTCTGGCGCAAGGCGAAGGCGCACGACGTCAAGCCGATCATCGGCATGGAGGGCTACCTCGCGCCCGGGTCGCGCCACGAGCGCAAGCGCACCGCGCTGGGCAACGGCAGCGAGAACAACCCCGACCTCATGTACACCCACATGACGCTGCTCGCGGAGAACACGGAGGGGATGCACAACCTCTTCCGGCTCTCCTCGCTGGCCAGCCTCGAGGGGTACTACTACAAGCCGCGTATGGACCGCGAGCTGCTCGAGAAGTACGGCAAGGGCCTGATCGCGACGACGGGCTGCCCGTCCGGCGAGGTCGCCCGGCTGCTCCAGCAGCACGACTTCGCCGCCGCCTGCCAGGCCGCGAGCGACTACCGCGACATCTTCGGGAAGGACAACTTCTTCCTGGAGCTGATGGATCACGGCATCGAGATCGAGAAGCGGGTCCAGGAGGACCTGTTCCGCCTCAAGGACAAGCTCGACCTGCCCGGTCTCGCGACGAACGACCTGCACTACACCTATCCCGACGACACCAAGGCGCACGAGGTGCTGCTGTGCGTCCAGACCGGCAAGACCCTCGCTGACCCGAACCGGTTCAAGTTCGATGCGCAGGACTTCTACCTCAAGTCCGCCGCCGAGATGCGCCAGCTGTGGGACCCGATCCACCCCGAGGCCTGTGACAACACGCTGCTCGTCGCCGAGCGCTGCAACATCGACTTCACCACCGGCCAGGACCTCCAGCCCAAGGCCCCCGTCCCGGAGGGGGAGACCGAGGAGTCCTGGCTGATCAAGGAGGTCGAGCGGGGACTGCACATGCGGTTCCCCGACGGCGTCACCGAGCGCTACCGCCAGCAGGCCAACTACGAGGTCGGCGTCATCATCAAGATGGGCTACCCCGGCTACTTCCTGGTGACCGCGGACCTCATCCAGCACGCCAAGTCGGTCGGCATCCGGTGCGGCCCCGGCCGAGGCTCGGCGGCGGGCTCGCTGGTCGCCTACGTCCTGGGCATCACCGACCTCGACCCGATCCGGCACAAGCTGATCTTCGAGCGGTTCCTCAACCCCGACCGTGTCTCGATGCCCGACATCGACATGGACTTCGACGAGCGCCGCCGCGGCGAGATGATCCGCTACGTCACCGAGAAGTACGGCGAGGACCGGATCGCCCAGATCATCACCTACTCCACGATCAAGGCGAAGGCCGCGATCAAGGACTCGGCGCGGGTGCTCTTCGGCCAGCCCGGCTACTCGGTCGCCGACCGCATCTCCAAGGCGATGCCGCCCGCGGTGATGGGCAAGGACATCCCGCTGTCGGGCATCTTCGACCCGTCGCACAAGCGGTACTCCGAGGCGACCGAGGTCCGCGCCCTCTACGAGGTCGACCCGCAGGTCAAGGAGATCGTCGACACCGCGCGGGGCCTGGAGGGCCTCAAGCGCCAGTGGGGTGTGCACGCCGCAGGCGTGATCATGTCCTCGACGCCGCTGATCGACGTGATCCCGATCCAGCGCCGCGAGTCCGACGGCGCGATCATCACCCAGTTCGACATGGGCGTCTGCGAGACCATCGGTCTGCTGAAGATGGACTTCCTGGGGCTGCGCAACCTCACCATCCTCGACGACGCCCTGGAGAACATCGAGCTCAACGGCAAGCCCGCCGTCGACCTGGACAAGGTCGAGCTCGACGACCGCAAGACCTACGAGCTGCTCTCCCGCGGTGACACCCTGGGGGTGTTCCAGCTCGACGGTGGTCCGATGCGGGACCTGCTGCGCCGCATGGCGCCCAGCGAGTTCGAGCACATCTCCGCGGTCGGCGCGCTGTACCGCCCGGGCCCGATGGGTGCGAACGCGCACAACGACTACGCCGACCGCAAGAACGGCCGGCAGGAGATCACGCCGATCCACCCGGAGCTGGCCGAGCCGCTCAAGGACGTCCTCGGTGAGACCTTCGGCCTGATCGTGTACCAGGAACAGGTCATGTCCATCGCGCAGGTGCTGGCGGGCTACACGCTCGGCCAGGCGGACCTGCTCCGCCGCGCGATGGGCAAGAAGAAGAAGGAGATCCTGGACAAGGAGTACGCCGGCTTCGCCCAGGGCATGAAGGACAACGGCTACTCCGCGGCCGCGGTCAAGACGCTCTGGGACATCCTGCTCCCGTTCTCCGACTACGCCTTCAACCGTGCCCACTCCGCCGCCTACGGGGTGGTGTCCTACTGGACGGCCTACCTCAAGGCGAACTACCCGGCCGAGTACATGGCCGGCGTGCTCACCTCGGTGCGCGACGACAAGGACAAGGCCGCGGTCTACCTGGCGGAGTGCCGCCGGATGGGCATCACGGTCCTCCCGCCGGACGTCAACGACTCGGTGCGCAACTTCGCCCCGGTCGGCGACGACATCCGCTTCGGCCTCGGCGGCATCCGCAACGTCGGGCACAACGTCGTCGACGCGATCGTCGCCGCACGACGGGAGAAGGGGAACTTCGTCGACTTCTCCGACTTCCTGCGCAAGGTCGACGCGGTCGTCTGCAACAAGAAGGTCGTCGAGTCGCTGATCAAGGCGGGAGCCTTCGACTCGCTCGGGCACTCCCGCAAGGGCCTGCTGCTCGTGCACGCCGACGCCATCGACGCGGTGATGAGCACCAAGAAGGCCGCCTCGATGGGCCAGTTCGACCTGTTCGGGTCCCTGGACGGCCCCGGCGAGGGCGACGACGGCGGCCTCGGTGGCATCTTCGACGTGAAGGTGCCCGACGAGGAGTGGGACTCCAAGCACAAGCTCGCCGTTGAGCGGGAGATGCTCGGCCTCTACGTGTCCGGGCACCCGCTGCAGGGTCTCGAGCAGGCGCTCGCCGCGAAGTCCGACACCTCGATCGCCGACATCGTCGAGGGCTCGGTCGCCGAGGGCGCGCAGGTCACCGTCGGCGGCATCCTTGCCAACGTCAACCGCCGGGTGAACAAGAACGGCGAGCCCTGGGCCTCGGCGCAGATCGAGGACCTCGCCGGTGGCATCGAGGTGCTGTTCTTCCCGCGGGCCTACCAGGTGGTGGGCGTCGACGTCGCCGAGGACGCGATCGTGCTGGTCAAGGGGCGGGTCAACAAGCGCGACGACCGCGTCTCGCTGATCGCGAACGACCTCGCGGTGCCCGAGCTCGCCACCGGTGAGGCCGGGCTGCCGATTCGGGTCAGCCTGCGCACCGACCAGTGCACGCCCGAGCGCGTGGCCAAGCTCAAGGAGGTGCTGACCCACCACCCCGGCACCTCCGAGGTGCACCTGACGCTGGTCTACGGCAGCAAGATGACCGCCCTGCGGCTGGACGACTCGCTCAAGGTCACGCACACCTCGGCCCTGATGGGGGACCTGAAGGCCCTGCTCGGCCCCGGCTGCCTCGGCGGCTGACCGGGCACACCCGTCCCTGGCGCGTCCGGACCCGTCGCTACAGGTGGTGGGCGCGAGGTGGTCAGGCCCGGTGGGCCAGGTCGGCCCAGGCGGCGCGGGCGGGGGCGTCCCAGCGCTCGTGCAGCGTGGTGAACAGCTCCGCGGCGCGGGACCCGGCCCATTGCTCGGGCAGTAGCTCGGCGGGCAGCTCGGGGTCCAGGAACGGGAACCGCCGCCAGGCGTGGACCAGCCGGACCTGGCGGGCGAGGACGTCGCAGCCGTCGGCGGAGGTGGAGGCGGCGGTGTGGCCGGCCGCGGCCGCGCCGGCGCGGGCGTGGCCGGATGCGGCGGGCTCGACCGTGGAGCGACCGCCTGCGGCGGGCCCCGGCTCGGAGCGGCCGGATGCGGCGGGCCCGGGCTCGGAGCGGCCGGAAGCGCCGGGCCCGAGGTGCGGGCCGAACTCGTCGAGGAACTCGGAGTAGGCCCGCTCCACGACGTCGAGGTCCCAGGCCTGGGCGACGATGTCGTCGGCGCGGCCGATGCCGCCGTAGTGCCCGACGAAGGAGTAGCCGGACCCGGCGAGGTCGAGCTCGTCGAGCACCGCCGCGACCCGGGCCTCCTTGCCCGGGTCGGGGCTGACCCACACCCCGGGGGTGGGGGAGCCCAGCCCAGCCCAGGCGAGCCGGGTGCGCAGCCGGTGCCGCAGGCGTCGCCGCGACTCCGGGACCGAGGCGAGCAGCACCAGCCAGCGACCGTCCCAGCCGGTCGTCGGGCGGCCGAAGCCGTAGATGCGGGCGGCGCCGTCGGACAGCAGCTCCGACCCGGCGGGGGTGAGCGACCAGCGGACCCGGCGGCCGTCGCGGTCGGAGGTGAGCAGACCCTCGCCCGCGGTGCGGGCCAGTGCCTGACGGGCCGACTTGGCCTCCACCCCGAGCGCGCCCAGCACGTCGAGCAGGGCCCGGGTCCAGACCGGCTCGTCGGCCGGGAGGACGAACTCGCCCAGCACGGTGAGCAGCAACGATCGGGCGGAGGTCTGCCCGAGCTCGCGCCGGCGCAGGGCCGACCCGTCGGGCCCCTCCGGCTCGTACACGGAGTCGGGCGTGGCCATGGTCGGGCCAGCGTAGAGGGTCGGCACTAGCGTGGCCGTTCATGACCACCGCAGGCCCCGGGCGTGTCCCGGACCCGACCCTCTCCGGATCCGCGTCCGACACGGCGGCGCTGCTCGCCACCGACCGGGACCACGTCTGGCACCCCTACGCGCCGATGCCGGCCACCCGGGCGCCGATCGTCGTGGAGTCGGCGCAGGGAGTGCGGCTGACGCTGCCCGACGGCCGTGAGCTCGTCGACGGGATGTCGTCGTGGTGGTCGGCGATCCACGGCTACCGCCACCCGCGGCTCGACGCGGCGGTGCGCGACCAGCTCGGCCGGATGAGCCACGTGATGTTCGGCGGCCTGACCCACGGCCCGGCGGTCGACCTGGCCCGGCTGCTCGTGGACGTCGGCCCGGAGGGGCTGGAGCACGTGTTCCTCGCCGATTCCGGCTCGGTGTCGGTCGAGGTCGCCATCAAGATGTGCCTGCAGTACTGGCGGTCCCGCGGCCGCCCCGGCAAACACCGGCTGATGACCTGGCGGCGCGGCTACCACGGCGACACCTTCGGCGCGATGAGCGTCTGCGACCCCGACGGCGGCATGCACTCGCTCTGGTCCGACGTGCTCCCGCAGCAGGTGTTCGCCGACGCCCCGCCGGAGGACTTCACCCACGACTACGTCGCCCACCTCGCCGGGCTCGTCGAGACCCACGCCGACGAGCTGGCCGCGGTCGTCGTCGAGCCGGTGGTGCAGGGAGCCGGGGGGATGCGCTTCCACGACCCCCGCTACCTGCACGTGCTGCGCGAGCTGTGCCACGCCCACGACGTGCTGCTCGTGTTCGACGAGATCGCCACCGGCTTCGGCCGCACCGGCGAGCTGTTCGCCGCCGACCACGCGTCCGTCGCCCCGGACGTCATGTGCGTCGGCAAGGCGCTCACCGGCGGCTACCTGACGATGGCGGCGACCCTGTGCAGCACCCGGGTCGCGCGCGGCATCACCGACGGCGAGGCCGGCGTGCGCATGCACGGACCGACGTTCATGGGCAACCCGCTCGCCGCCGCCGTCGCCCACGCCTCGGTGTCGCTGCTGCTCGAACGGGACTGGCGGCGCGAGGTGACCGACATCGCCGCCGGACTGCGCGCCGGGCTGGCCCCCGTCCGGTCGCTGCCGGGGGTGCGGGAGGTCCGGGTCCTGGGCGCGATCGGCGTCGTCGAGCTGGACGAGGAGGTCGACGTCGCGGCCGCGACCGCCGCCGCGGTGCTCGCCGGGGTCTGGCTGCGGCCCTTCCGGAACCTCGTCTACGCGATGCCGCCGTTCGTCAGCACCCGCGACGACATCGCGCTGATCACCGCCGGGATGCGGGCCGCGGCGCTTGCGGGGCAGCGGGATCACCACGGCGACGGGCACCGCGACCAGCACTGAGCGTGGGATCGGACCACCGATCCGGTGGATCTTCTCGTGATCCACAGCACGTTACGCAGAGATGTACGGCGCTGACCGGGCGTTTCGTCGCAGACGTCCGAAACGATGAGAAGCGCTCTCATCAGGATCCGATTCTCTGGCCGGGGTGAAACGGTGTCGGCCGATCGCATTCGTCCGGTCGCCGCACCCGCTCCGCCGGTCGCGCACCGCACGACCCGCCCCAGTCGACCGCACCGTTGCGGTCCGGCACCCCCCACGGACCGATACGGAGGATCCGGTGCCCGCGCACAGTCACTCCAGCACCACCCGACCCACTGGCGACACCAGCAACACCGAGAACGGCATGCAGGACCACGAGCACGCCCCGGCCGAGTCCGGCCGTGGCGAGCACTCGCCGCCCGGCGGCTCCTGGTTCGGGCGCACGTTCCCGCACGCCCGGGCGGACCTGTCCGCCTCGATCGTCGTGTTCCTCGTGGCGGTGCCCCTCTCGCTGGGCATCGCCGTCGCCTCCGGCGCCCCGATCCTGGCCGGCCTCATCGCCGCCGTCGTCGGTGCCGTCGTCGCCGGTCTGCTCGGCGGCTCGAAGCTCCAGGTCTCCGGCCCCGCCGCGGGTCTGACCGTGATCGTCGCCGAGCTGGTCAACACCTTCGGCTGGCAGGTCACCACCCTGATCACCGCGGGCGCCGGCATCCTGCAGATCGTCTTCGGACTCACCCGGCTGTCCCGGTTCGCCCAGGCGATCCCGCCCGCCGTCGTGCACGGCATGCTCGCGGGCATCGGCGCCACCATCGCGCTGGGCCAGCTCAACGTCGTGTTCGGCGGCCAGGCCCAGACCGGTGGCGTCGCCTCGATCACCGCGCTGCCCGGCGCGATCGCGAACCTGTCCTGGCCCGCGCTGCTCCTCGGCGGCATCGTCATCGCGATCATGCTGACCTGGAACCGGCTGCCCGCGAAGCTGACCGTCGTCCCGGCCGCGCTCGTCGCGATCGTCACGGCCACGGTCGTCTCGCTCGCCTTCACCGACGTCGTCCGGGTGCAGCTGGGGGGCTCGCTCCTGGACGCCCTGTCGCTGCCCACGCTGCCCGAGTCGAACTGGGGCGGCGTGCTGTTCGGCATGCTGACGATCGCACTGATCGCGAGCGTCGAGTCGCTGCTGTCCGCCGTCGCCGTGGAGCGCATGCGCCCGGGCCTCCGCACCGACACAGACCGCGAGCTGCTCGGCCAGGGGGCGGCGAACACCGTGTCCGGCATGATCGGCGGTCTGCCGATCACCGGTGTGATCGTCCGCTCCGCCGCGAACGTCAAGGCCGGCGCCGAGACCCGCGCCTCGGCGGTCCTGCACGGCGTCTGGATCGCGCTGTTCGCGATCGTCCTGATCGGCGTCATCGAGCTCATCCCGATGGCCGCACTGGCGGGTCTGCTGGTCATGATGGGTGTCGGCCTGATCAAGCCCGCCGACATCCGCACCGCCCGGCAGCACGGTGAGCTGGCGATCTATCTCGCCACCCTGGCCGGCGTCGTGTTCCTCAACCTCCTCGAGGGCGTCGTCATCGGGCTTGTCCTGGCCGGGCTGATGCTGCTCTGGCGTGCCGTGCGGTCCCGCCCGCACCTGGAGCAGGCCGACGACGGCCACTGCGAGCTCGTCGTCGAGGGCTCGCTGAGCTTCCTCGCCGTGCCGCGCCTGTCGCGCGAGCTGAACTCGGTCCCGCGCGGCTGCGACGTCACCGTCCGGCTGGTCACCGAATACCTCGACCACGCCGCCTACGACCACCTGCTCGCCTGGAAGGCCCGCCACGAGGGCACCGGTGGCACCGTCACCGTCATCGAGCCCGAGCAGGCGCGCCGCACGACCGCGCCCGGCGCAGGCTTCCTGACCTGGGCCGAGTGGCAGGACCGGGAGACCGAGCACGACGCGACCGGGACCCTGATGGCCGGTGTCGCGGCCTACCACGACCACACCTGCGAGGCGATCCGCCCGACCATGACCGGGCTCGCCGAGGGGCAGGCCCCGTCCGCGATGATGATCACCTGCGCGGACTCCCGCGTGCTGCCGCACGTCATCACCCACAGCGGCCCGGGTGACGTGTTCACCGTGCAGAACGTCGGCAACCTGGTGGTCGGCCCGGGCACCGCGGCCGCGGTCGAGTTCGCCACCGGCACCCTGGACGTCCCGATCGTCGCCGTGTGCGGCCACTCCGGCTGCGGTGCGATGAAGGGACTGCTGGCGGGCGCCACCGCCGGGGACTCCGCACTCGCGACCTGGCTGCGCGAGGCACGGCCGGTGCTGCGGGCCTACGAGACCGGCCACCCGGTCGCCGTGGCCGCCGCGGAGGACGGCTTCGGCGAGGCCGACCAGCTGGCGATGGTGAACGTCGCGATGCAGCTGGAGATGCTGCGGGCGCAGGACTCCGGCGCCGAGGTGCTGGGCCTGTTCTACGACATCCGCAGCGCCCGTGTGCTCGTCCTCGACGAGGCGGCGGGCCGGTTCGTCGAGCCCCGCGCCGACATCGGGACCGACGGCTCGGACCTCGACCGGATCGCCGCCGGACACGGGCACGGAGCCACCGCCGCCGCCCGCCGGCTGCTGAAGGTCTGAGACCGCGCACCCGGGAACAATCCGCACCCACGACGTCGTTGAGGACCGTATGGCCACCGTGGAACTGACCACCGACAACTTCGACGACGTCGTGGGCGCGCCCGGGACGACCGTGCTCATCGACTTCTGGGCGTCCTGGTGCGGGCCGTGCACCCAGTTCTCCCCCGTGTACGACGCCGCCTCCGAGAATCATCAGGACGTGACCTTCGGCAAGGTCGACACCGAGGCCCAGCAGGCGCTGGCCGGCGCGTTCGGGATCTCCTCGATCCCGACCGTGATGGCCGTCCGTGACGGTGTGGTGCTCTACTCCGAGCCGGGTGCGCTGCCCGCCGAGGCCCTCGAGGACCTCATCGGCCAGGTGAAGGCGGTCGACATGGACGAGGTCCGTGCCGCCGTCGCCGAGCAGGAGAAGCAGCAGGGCGAGGCGCCGCAGGCCTGACTGGCGACCGCCCGCCCCCGGAGCCCCGCCCACCTACCGGTGGGCGGGGCTCCGCTCTGCCTAGGGTGTGGACGTGACCGGCCACCTCCCGACGACGCCAGGATCCGGCCCGCTGGCCTGGCTCGACCAGCACGCCCGCGCCCGTACCGAGGCCGGTCTGCGCCGCAGGCTGTCCCCGCGACCGGCCGACCCCGCGGACGGGCCGTGGCTCGACCTCGCCGGCAACGACTACCTCGGGCTGTCCACCGACCCGCGGGTCCTCGACGGGGCCGCGGCGGCCCTGCGCACCTGGGGCGCGGGCGCCACCGGATCGCGCCTGGTCACCGGCTCGACCGCGCTGCACGGCGAGCTGGAGGCCGAGCTCGCCGCGTTCTGCGGGTTCGCCGACGCGCTGGTGTTCTCCTCGGGGTACACCGCCAACCTCGGAGTCGTCACCGCCCTCACCGGGCCCGGCTCCCTGATCGTCTCCGACGCCGCGGCACACGCCTCGCTGGTCGACGCGTGCCGGCTCTCCCGGGCCCGGGTGGTCGTCGTGCCGCACGGCGACGTCGACGCGGTCGACGCCGCGCTGGCGGCCCGCACCGAGACCCGCGCGCTCGTCGTCACCGACTCGGTCGGGTCCGCCGACGGCGACCTCGCCCCGCTCACGGCGCTGCACCGGGTCTGCCGCGCCCGCGGCGCGGTGCTGCTCGCCGACGAGGCGCACGGCCTCGGCGTGCGTGGTCCCGGCGGGCGCGGGCTGCTCGCCGAGACCGGGCTCGCCGGGGCCGACGACGTCGTCGCCACCGTCACGCTGTCCAAGGCGCTCGGCAGCCAGGGCGGCGCCGTCCTCGGCCCGGCCGCGGTCACCGCCCACCTGGTGGACTCGGCGCGCAGCTTCATCTTCGACACCGGCCTCGCCCCGGCCGCGGCCGGCGCGGCGCTCGCCGCGCTGCGGGTGCTCGCCGCCGAGCCCGGCCGGCCGGCCGAGGTGCTGCACGTCGCCGGGGTGCTGGCCGGGGCCTGCGACGCCCCGGTGCCGGTGTCCGCGGTCGTCCCGGTCGTGCTGGGCGAGCCCGGCCCCGCCGTCGATGCCGCCGAGGCCTGTCTGCGCCGCGGGCTGCGGGTGGGGTGCTTCCGCCCGCCGTCGGTCCCGCCGGGCACCTCCCGGATGCGCCTGACCGCCCGCGCCGGACTCACCGACGCCGAGCTGTCGTTCGCGGCCGGGGTGCTCACCGAGGTGCTGGCCGCGGCGCGGACGGTGGTCCCGGCATGACCGGCCGCCACCTGGTCGTCACCGGGACCGGCACCGAGGTCGGCAAAACCGTCGTCACCGCCGCGCTGGCCGCGGTCGCGGTCGCGGCGGGGGAGCGGGTGGCGGTGCTCAAGCCCGCCCAGACCGGGGTCGGACCGGACGAGCCGGGGGACGCCGCTGTCGTCGCGCGGCTGGTGCCGCAGGCGCACACCGCGGAGCTCGCCCGCTATCCCGAGCCGCTCGCACCCGGGACCGCCGGACGGCGGGCCGGGCTCGCCCCGGTCACCCCCGCCGTGGCCGCCGACGCCGCCCGCGAGCTGGCCCGCACCCACGACCTGGTGCTCGTCGAGGGCGCGGGCGGGCTGCTCGTGCACCTCGACGACGACGGCGGCACCGTCGCCGACGTCGCCCGCCTGCTCGACGCGCCGGTGGTCGTCGTCGCCGCGGCCGGGCTCGGCACGCTCAACCACACCGCGCTGACCGTCGAGGCACTGCGGGCGCGTGACCTGGTCTGCGCCGGGGTCGTCGTCGGGGCCTGGCCGGACACGCCCGACCTCGCCGCCCGGTGCAACCTCGACGACCTGCCCGCGACCAGCGGGGTGCCGCTGCTCGGAGCGCTCCCGGCCGGGCTCGGCGGTGCCGCTCCCGAGTGGTTCCGCGACGTTGCGTGCCGCACATTCGGACCGCGCCCGGTCGGCCGCTGGCAGGATGCCTGATCATGACGACCGCCAGGACCGACGTTCTCACCGTCGCGCGCGACCAGGTCCTCGACCAGGGCCGCGGCCTCACCGTCAGCCAGGTGCGCGAGGTGCTCGACCTGCCCGACGACCGTCTCGACGACCTGCTGGAGCTGGCCCACGAGGTGCGGATGCGCTGGTGCGGGCCCGACGTCGAGGTCGAGGGGATCATCTCGCTCAAGACCGGCGGGTGCCCCGAGGACTGCCACTTCTGCTCGCAGTCGGGTCTGTTCGCCTCGCCGGTGCGCTCTGCCTGGCTGGACATCCCGATGCTCGTCGAGGCCGCCAAGCAGACCGCGAAGACCGGGGCCACCGAGTTCTGCATCGTCGCGGCCGTCCGCGGCCCCGACAAACGGCTCATGTCCCAGGTCGCCGCCGGCATCGCGGCGATCCGGGACGAGGTCGACATCAACATCGCCTGCTCGCTGGGGATGCTCACGGCCGAGCAGGTCGACGAGCTCGCCGCGATGGGCGTGCACCGCTACAACCACAACCTCGAGACCGCCCGCAGCCACTTCCCCAACGTGGTCACCACCCACACCTGGGAAGAGCGCTGGGCCACCCTGCGCATGGTCCGCGCAGCCGGCATGGAGGTGTGCTGCGGCGGCATCGTCGGGATGGGGGAGACCCTGGACCAGCGCGCCGAGTTCGCCGGGCAGCTCGCCGAGCTGGAGCCCGACGAGGTGCCGCTGAACTTCCTCAACCCGCGCCCGGGCACCCCGTTCGGGGACCTGGAGCCGATGTCCGGGCCGGACGCGCTGCGTACCGTCGCCGCGTTCCGCCTGGCGCTGCCGCGCACGATCCTGCGCTTCGCCGGTGGCCGTGAGATCACCCTCGGTGACCTGGGCGCCCGCAAGGGTCTGCTCGGCGGGATCAACGCGGTGATCGTCGGGAACTACCTGACGACGCTGGGACGTCCGGCCGAGTCCGACATCGACCTGCTCGGCGAGCTGGAGGTGCCGATCAAGGCCCTCAACGAGACGCTGTGACGGCGCCGGTGCCGGTCTCCACCCGGGAGGACGGGGGCCCGTACTACGACCAGTGCGGGAACCCCGACGCGACGGCGGGCCACGACCGGTGCGCCGCGCGACGCGAGCTGGAGCCGCCGCGCTTCTGCCCGGACTGCGCGCGGCGGATGGTGGTCCAGGTCGACCCGGTGGGCTGGACCGCCCGGTGCAGCAGGCACGGCGAGCGGTCCAGCCGGTAGCGGGCCCGGTCCCGGTCAGGGCTTGATCAGGACCTTGAGGGCCTCGCGGTCGTTCATGGCGCGGTAGCCGTCGGCGACCTCGTCGAGGCCGACCGTGCGGTCGAAGACCTTGCCCGGCCGGACCGTGCCCTCCAGCACGTCGGGCAGCAGCTCCTCGATGTAGGCCCGCGCCGGTGCGACGCCGCCGTGCACGCCGACGTTGCGCATGAACGAGCCGACGCCCAGCGGGATGTCGGAGTACTGGGAGACGCCGACCCGGCCGACGAGCTTGCCGTCCTTGGTGACCTCGACGGCGGTGCGGACGGCCTCGACGTAGCCGACGCACTCCAGCGCGGCGTCGACGCCGTCGCCGCCGGTGAGCTCACGGACCTTGTCGATCGCCTCGTCGCCGCGCTCAGGGACGACGTCGGTGGCGCCGAACTCGCGTCCCAGGTCGGTCCGGGCGGTGTGCCGGCCGAGCAGGATGATGCGCTCGGCACCGAGCCGCTTCGCCGCGAGCACCGCGCAGAGCCCGACCGCGCCGTCGCCGACGACGGCCACGGTGTCCCCGCGCTGCACCCGCGCCGAGACGGCGGCGTGGTGGCCGGTGGGGAACACGTCGGACAGGGTCAGCATCGAGGCGAGCAGCGCGTCGTCCGGCTCGCCCGGCATCGGGACCAGGGTGCCGTCGGCGAACGGCACACGGACGGCCTCGCCCTGGCCGCCGTCGGTGCCGTCGGAGCCCCAGCCGCCTCCGTGCCGGCAGGAGGTCTGCAGGCCCGCGGCGCAGAAGTCACAGGTGTTGTCGGCCCACACGAACGGCGCGACGACGAGCTGGCCCTTCGTGCGGTTCCGGACGCCGGACCCGACCTCCTCGACCACACCGAGGAACTCGTGGCCGATGCGGTGGCCCTCGGTGGAGTCCTCCGCCGAGTTGTACGGCCACAGGTCGCTGCCGCAGATGCAGGAGCGCAGCACTCGCACGATCGCATCGGTGTCGTCACGGACGACCGGGTCCGGTACGTCGGACGAGATCCGGATGTCGTGCTTGCCGTGGATCAGAGTCGCCTTCATACCGATGGGTGCCCACATGCGGAACCGTTCATGCTCGCCCGGTCGCGGTGACGCGCCGCACATGCGGCAGGCTGGCCGGCATGGCGATCAACTGGGGCTCGGTCCTGCGCAAGGCCGCGGACGTGGCGGTGCAGTTCCTCAAGGACTCGCAGAAGGACGCGCAGAGGCCCGGTCGGAGGGCACCGCGGGGTGCGCGGCCGGGCGGCGGGGCCCGGCCCGGTCCGCCGCCCACGGCCGGGCGGGTGCGGACCGCGCCGACCGGCGACCGTGCGCGGGAGATCGCCTACGCCCCCGAGCCCGACGGCGCCGCGGACCCCGGCGAGATCGTCTGGACCTGGGTGCCCTACGAGGAGGACGCGAGTCAGGGCAAGGACCGGCCGCTGCTCGTCGTCGGGCGCTCGGGTGGGGACCTGCTCGGGCTGATGCTGTCCAGCCAGGACAAGCGGGCCCACGACCCGGACTGGGTCGGGATCGGCTCCGGCGCCTGGGACCGAGAGGGGCGCGACTCCTACATTCGGCTGGACCGGGTGCTGGAGGTGGAGGAGCACGGGATCCGCCGGGAGGGCGCGGTGCTGGACCGGGCGCGGTTCGACCGGGTCGCCACCGAGCTGCGCTCGCGCTACGGCTGGCACTGAGAAACCGGGGTGCGCCGCACCGGCGCGCCCGCTAGTCTCCCGCTCATCATGAGGCACTGACGACCCCACCGACCGCGGACGCGGCACACGCCCCCGCGGTCCTCCTCCGTCTCCACCGGAGCCGTCGTCATGTCATCGATCGAGCAGATCCGTGCCGTCACCGCCCGCGGGCTGGTCCGTTCCTACGCCACCCGCGCCGGCCGCCCCCCGGTGCTCGACGGCGTCGACCTCGTCGCCGCACCGGGCACCCGGGTCGGCCTGATCGGGGAGAACGGCTCGGGCAAGTCCACGCTGCTGAGGCTGCTCGCCGGCGTCGACACCCCGGACGGTGGGACGCTCACGGTGCCCGCGGACCGGGTGTACCTGCCGCAGGAACCGGACCTGGGCGACGGGGGGACCGTCGGCGACCTGCTGGACGCGGCGCTGCGCCCGCTGCACGACGCCGTCGCCGAGCTGGAGCGCCTGGCCGGCCGGCTGGCCGACGGCACCGGCGCCGCGGCCTACGACCGGGTGCTGGCCTGGGCGATCGCCCACGACGCGTGGGACGCCGACCGGCGCGCCGAGGTCACCGCGGGCACGCTCGGCGTCGCCGACCTGGAGCGGGACCGTCCGGTCGCGACCCTGTCCGGCGGTGAGCGCACCCGGCTCGCGATGGCCGCCGCGCTGGTCCGCCGCCCCGCGGTGCTGCTGCTCGACGAGCCCACCAACCACCTCGACGACGCCGCCCTGGACCTGCTGGAACGCTCACTCGTGGAGCTGCCCGGCGTCGTCGTCGCGGCGAGCCACGACCGCACCTTCCTCGACCGGGTCTGCACCGAGCTGCTCGACCTCGACGCCGGCGAGCTCGGCACCGACGGGCACGGCGGACGCCGGTTCGGCGGCTCGTTCACCGAGTACCTCGACGCCGCCGCGGCGAGCCGCCGTCGCTGGGAGGAGCGCTTCGTCGCGGAGCAGGAGGAGATCGCCGCGCTGCGCGAGCGGAGCCGGGCCGGGCTGTCGACGATCGCCCCCGGCCGCGGCCCGCGCGACAACGACAAGTTCATCCACGCCTTCAAGGGGGCGGGCGTCGAGCGCACCCGGGCCCGCCGGGTGCACGACGCCCAGCGCCGCCTGGAGACCGCCGAGCGCGAGGCGGTCCGCAAGCCGCCCCGCCCGCTGGAGTTCACCGGGCGCCTGACCGGCGAGGCCCCGGCCGACGGGCTCGCCGTGAGCATCCGGGACCTGCGGGTCGACGGCCGGCTGCGGCTCGACCTGCTCGACCTGCCCGTGGGGGAGAAGCTGCTGGTCACCGGTCCGAACGGGGCCGGGAAGTCGACCCTGCTGGCGGTCCTGCACTCCGACCTCGCCCCGAGCGCGGGCACCGTGGACATGCGGGCGCGCCGGGTCGGGCTGCTGGCCCAGGACCCCGACGTCGGCCCGCCCGACCGCAGCGCCGCGAACGCCTACGCCGACGCCGTCGGTGTCGAGCGGGCCGAGGCCGTCCCGCTGCGCGAGCTGGGGCTGCTGCACCCGCGCGAGCACGGCACCGCGGTCGGGGAGCTCAGCCTGGGCCAGCGACGGCGGCTTGCACTGGCCGTCGCCGTCGCCGACGCCCCGGACCTGCTGCTGCTCGACGAACCGACCAACCACGTCTCGCTGCGGCTGGCCGGGGAGCTGGAGGACGCGCTCGGGGCCGCGCCGGGGACCGTCGTCGTCACCTCTCACGACCGGTGGCTGCGCCGGCGCTGGGACGGGCCGCACCTCGCGATCGGCGGGTGAGCTCAGTTCGGGCTGTGCTCGTCGGTGAACGACCCGAGCGGCGCGGGCACCGCCCGCAGGTTCTCCAGCAGGCCGCGCTCGCGGGCGAGCAGCCGGCGGATCTCCCGCAGCCGCTGCACCGGACTGGTCTGCTCCAGCAGGAGCTGGCGGTCGTCGAGGGGGAGCAGGCAGTCCCCGGCGAGCAGGTGCGCGAGCTCGGCGGTGGGGGTGTCGTCGGCGGGTTCGGACCAGTCACCGGTCCGCCACGCGGTGTCGCAGTACTCGCGGTGGGCCGCGCGGGCGGACCGCTCCAGCATCGCCACCAGCCGCGGGTCGGCGTCGTCGCCGGTGTCGTCGGGCAGGAACTCGACCTCGCCGCAGAGGTAGGAGTGCGAGGTCGCGTCGAGGTCGAGCAGCCGGAAGCGGCGGGCCCCGCGGGTGACGACGTCGTAGCGGCCGTCGGGCAGCCGCCGGGCGTCGATGAGCACGGCGGTGCAGCCGACGGGGTGCATGCCCGCGGCGCCGGAGCGGTCCGGTGAGTGGCCCTCGCGGACCGCGACGACGCCGAACTCGCGGTCGGGGACGGCCCCGGTGAGCAGGTCGACGGTGAGCTGGCGGTAGCGGGGCTCGAAGATGTGGAGGGGAAGCGCCGCACCCGGCATCAGCACCGTTCCCAACGGGAACAGCGGGAGCATGGCGGACACCGGCTCACGGTAGTACGGCGTCGCGGGCCCCGCCGGGTCGCGCAGGCGGGCGGAGCACGGCGAACGCGTCGGTGACCCGCAGGCAGCGGTCGGTGAACCGGAACACCGCGGCCGGGCGCCCACCCGCGCGCCCGGACGGCGCGACCTCGCCGGTGGGCTCCAGCAGGCCGCGACGGGTGAGGACGCGCTGCAGGTTCGTCGCCGACACCTCGTGTCCCAGCGCGGCGACGTAGTGCTCCCGCAGCGCCGAGATCGTGAACTCCGCGGGGGCGAGCGCGAACCCGAGGTTGGTGTAGGAGAGCTTGGCGCGCAGCCGGTCCCGCGCCGCCGCGACGATCCCGGCGTGGTCGAACGCAGTCGCGGGCAGGTCCTCGACCTCGTGCCACGCGGTGTCGTCGGGCAGTGCCGGGTCCGCGTCGGAGGGGACCAGGCCGAGGAACGCGGTGGCGATGCGGCGCCTGCCGGGCGAGCGGGCCGGGTCGGAGAACACCGACAGCTGCTCGACGTGGGCGACCTCGCGGACGTCGACCTTCTCGGCGAGTTGCCGGCGCACGGAGGTCTCGACGTCCTCGTCGGCGCCCAGGGTGCCGCCGGGCAGCGCCCAGCGGCCGACGTCCGGGTCCAGGGCGCGCTGCCAGAGAAGGGCGTTGACCCGCCCCTCCCGGATCCTGAGCACGACGGCGAGGACCTCGTGCAGGACCGGTGGCGGTGTCACGGCCCCAGCCTAGGGCGGATCGGGAACCGCACCGGGACGTGACGGTGAGGTGTCCGTCAGGTGAGGTCCCGGTCACCACGGAGGTGCCGGTGACGGACGACCGGTGCTAGTATCCGGTCAGTTTCCGCCCGCTAGGCGAAAACCTGATTCGGCCCGGGAGGGCGCAATGACCGGAACGCTGACGGCACCCGGCGACACGGGGATCGACCCCGGCTGGGTCGACGAGGTGCGTGCGCTGGCCCGCGAGCGGGACGCGGTCCTGCTGGCGCACAACTACCAGTTGCCCGAGATCCAGGACGTCGCCGACCACGTGGGGGACTCGCTCGCGCTGTCCCGGATCGCGGCCGAGTCCCCGGCGTCGACGATCGTGTTCTGCGGCGTGCACTTCATGGCCGAGACCGCCAAGATCCTCAGCCCGGACAAGACCGTGCTGATCCCCGACGCGCGGGCCGGCTGCTCGCTGGCCGACTCGATCACCGCCGACCAGCTGCGGGAGTGGAAGGCAGAGCACCCGGGTGCGGTCGTCGTCTCCTACGTCAACACCACCGCCGCGGTGAAGGCCGAGACCGACATCTGCTGCACGTCCTCCAACGCCGTCGAGGTCGTCGACTCGATCCCGCGCGACCGCGAGGTGCTGTTCCTGCCCGACCAGTTCCTCGGGGCGCACGTGCGCCGCACCCTGCAGCGGGAGAACATGCACGTCTGGGCCGGGGAGTGCCACGTGCACGCCGGCATCAACGGCCGCCAGCTCACCGACCGGGCCGCCGCCCACCCCGGCGCCGACCTGTTCGTGCACCCCGAGTGCGGCTGCGCGACCTCAGCGCTCTACCTGGCAGGGACCGGCGCGGTGCCCGCCGAGCAGGTGAAGATCCTGTCCACCGGCGGGATGATCGACGCCGCCCGCGCGACCGGTGCGACGGAGGTGCTCGTCGCGACCGAGGTCGGGATGCTGCACCAGCTGCGCCTGGCCGCCCCGGAGATCGAGTTCCGCGCGGTGAACGAGCACGCGTCCTGCCCCTACATGAAGATGATCACCGCCGAGGCGCTGCTGCGGTCGGTCCGCGAGGGCACCGACGAGGTCCACGTCGACCCCGACCTCGCCGCGCGCGGCCGCGCCGCCGTGCAGCGGATGATCGAGATCGGTCAGCCAGGAGGTGGGGAGTGACGGCGCGGGGAGCCGGCTGGGAGGCCGGCGCCGACCTGGTCGTCGTCGGGTCCGGGGTGGCCGGGCTGACCGCCGCGCTCGACGCGGCCGCGGCCGGGCTGCGCGTCGTGGTGGTCACCAAGGACGGCATCGGTGAGGGCTCCACGCGCTGGGCACAGGGCGGGGTGGCCGTCGTGCTCGGCGACATCGCCGGGGACACGCCCGACTCCCACGTCGCCGACACCGTCGCCGCGGGCGGCGGGCTGAACGACGTCGCCGCGGTGGAGACGATCGTGCGCGCCGGACCGGACGCGGTGCGCAGGCTCCGCGCACGCGGCGCCCTGTTCGACCTGAGCGGGGACCGCCCCGCGCGGACCCGGGAGGGCGGCCACTCGGCGTACCGGGTGGTGCACGCCGGGGGCGACGCGACCGGCGCGGAGATCGAGCGCGCGCTGGTCGCAGCGACCCGGTCGGCGCAGCTCACCGTGCTCGACGGGCACGTCGCCGCCGACCTGCTGCGCGACGCCGGCCGGGTCACCGGCCTCACGGTGCTCGACGCCGACGGCCGCGCCGGGGTGCTCTCCGCGCCCGCGGTGCTGCTCGCGACCGGCGGCTACGGGCAGCTCTACGCCACCACCACCAACCCGGCCACCTCCACCGGCGACGGCGTCGCGCTCGCCCTGCGCGCCGGTGCGGTCGCGGCGGACCTGGAGTTCGTGCAGTTCCACCCGACCGTGCTGTGGACCGGCCCCGGCAGCGGCACCGCCGGGCGTCGCCCGCTGGTGACCGAGGCCGTCCGCGGCGAGGGCGCGGTGCTGCGCGACCGGGCCGGGACCGCGTTCATGGCCGGGGTGCACCCGCGGGCCGACCTCGCCCCGCGCGACGTCGTCGCCGCGGCGATCACCCGCCGGATGGCCGAGACCGGGAGCGAGTGCGCCTGGCTCGACGCCACCGCGTTCGACGGGTTCGCCGCGCGGTTCCCGACCGTCTACGCCTCCTGCCGGGCCGCCGGGATCGACCCGCTGACCGAGCCGATCCCGGTGACCCCGGCCGCGCACTACGCCTGCGGCGGCGTCGTCACCGACACGTCCGGCCGGACCGGTGTCCCGGGCCTCTACGCGGCGGGTGAGGTCGCCAGGACGGGGTTGCACGGGGCGAACCGGCTGGCGTCGAACTCGCTGCTGGAGGGGCTGGTCGTGGGGGAACGGGTGGTCCGCGCGGTGCTCGCCGACGCGGGCCCGACCGGGGTGCCGGCCCCGGCCGTGACGGTCCCGGCGCTGCCGGTGGCCGACCGCACCGTGGTGCAGCGGGCGATGTCGGGCAGCGCCGGGATCGGCCGCGACGCCGCCGGGCTCGCCGGCGCGTCGGACGCGATCGAGGCCGTCACCACCACCGCGGTCCCGGTCGACCGCACCGGGGTGGAGGACGCGGCGCTGACCCTGATCGCCCAGGCCGTGCTGGTGGCGGCGGGCACCCGCCGGGAGACCCGCGGCTGCCACGTGCGCACGGACTTCCCCGACCGGGACGACACGCACCAGCGGTCGTCGCTGCGGATCCGGGTCGACGCGACCGGACGGCCGGTGGTCGTGGCGGACGGCTCGCTGGTGGGTGCGGCATGACGGCACACACCGGTACGACGCGGGGCGGGACGCGCGTCGCCGCCGGGGTCGGTGGGGTCAGCGACGTCGGCGTCCCGGACCCCGAGGACCTGCTGCGGGTGGTGCGCACCGCGCTGCAGGAGGACCTGCGGTACGGCCCGGACGCGACGACGGCGGCGACCGTGCCCGCCGAGGCCGTGGCGACCGCGTCGTTCACCCCGCGGGCCGACGGGGTGCTCGCCGGGCTCCCGGCGGCCCGCGTCGTGCTCGACGAGGTGCTGGGCGCGGGCGGGTACGCGGTGCTCGCCGGGGCCGCCGACGGCGACCGCCTCACCGCCGGGAACCCGGCGCTCACGGTGCGGGCCCCGGTCCGCGGGCTGCTCACCGCCGAGCGCACGGCGCTGAACCTGCTCACGCACCTGTCCGGGATCGCGACGGCCACTCGGGCCTGGGTGGACGCCGTCGACGGCACGGGAGCCCGGATCCGGGACACCCGCAAGACGTTGCCGGGCCTGCGGCTGCTGGAGAAGTACGCCGTGCGGTGCGGCGGCGGGGTGAACCACCGGCTCGGGCTGGGCGACGCGGTGCTGATCAAGGACAACCACGTCGCGGCGGCCGGGTCGGTCTCCGCGGCGCTGGCCGCGGCCCGCGCGCTCGCCCCGGACCTGCCGTGCGAGGTGGAGGTCGACTCGCTCGACCAGCTCGACGAGGTGCTGGAGCTCGCCGCCGAGCTGGTGTTGCTGGACAACTTCACAGTCCCCGAGACGGCCGAGGCGGTCCGGCGGCGCGGGGGCCGGGCCACGCTGCTGGAGTCCTCCGGCGGGCTGGCCCTGGGCAGCGCCCGGGACTACGCGGCCACCGGTGTGGACTTCCTCGCCGTCGGCGGGCTGACCCACTCGGTGACCGCGCTGGACCTCGGGCTCGACCTGGAGTGACCGCCGCCGAGTGGCACACCGTGCACCCCGAGACGGGTGCCGCGGGTGCATGGTGTGCCACTCGGCGCCCGGCCGGCCGCACCGCGCCCGCCGAGCGCGGCGTACTCCGATCTGCGCCGTGGTCGGGCCCGCGCGGTGTCGCCGGGACTGTCAGGCGAGCAGCCGGGGATGGGCGGGGGCCGGGAACCGGGTGGAGAACCGCGCGTCGCCGAGGAACTCCCGCAGCCGCTGCGCCGCGTCCCGCACCTGCGCCCGCGCCCGGGCCGTGACCGGCGCGAGCAGCAGGGTCGCGATCTCGCCGTCCGGGCGCTGCACCCAGGTCCCGACGATGCGACCGTCCACCCAGACCGCCGGTCCGCCGTTGCCGTTGCGGTCGAACAGCTCCGGTGCCACCTCGGCGGGCAGGTACCAGCCGCGGGCCTTCCACCCCATCGTCGACGGGTCGAGGCTCGGCAGCAGCGCCACCGACGGCCCGGGGTCGGGGACCGGGTCCAGGTCGTCGGGGAGCAGGAACCCGGTGTCCCCGCCGTCGAGGGTCACCTCGACCGCACCGACGTCGGCCAGCGCCCTGGTGGTGGTGGCGACGGTCCAGCCCGCCCACCACTTCAGGTCGTCGCGGCGGACCGGGCCGAACGCCCGCAGGTGGGCGCGGGCCAGCCCGGCCGCGGCCGCGCGACGGGCGTCGCCGTCGGGGTCGGGTGCGGGGCCGATCCCGCCGGGGACCCAGGCGTCGGCCGCGGCCCAGCGGTACTGGCCGTTGACCCACGTCCCGAGCGGTCGGGTCCGCAGCACCCGGCCCTCGAACCCGAGCACCAGCAGCACCCGGGTGTGGGCGGGCTGCGGACCCCCGCCGGGCAGGACGAGCCGTTGCGCGGCGAGCCCGGGCAGGGACTTCGCGACGTCGCGGGCGGCGGTGGGGCCCCGTTCGGCGAGCACCGCCAGGACCTGGTCGGCGGCGTCGGCGTACCACGCCTCGGGGTCGTCGTGGCCGGCTGCTGCGGCCTGACGCAGCAGGTCACGACGCTGGACGGCGGCGACGTCGACGGTGGCGGCGTGGTGGGCCAGCGCGGCGTGGCCGCGGCCGAACACCCACAGCGTGCGACGCATCGCGTGGTGGCGCAGCAGGGTGCGGTCGGTGTGCAACGCGGCGTCGACCGGACCGAGTGACGGGGTCACCATCCGCGCGGCCGCCGACAGGTACACCGTCACCGGGTCGGTCGAGTGCAGTCCGACCAGGTCGTCGCTGATCGCGACGACGTCGTCGGTGCGGGTGTGCGGGGCGAGCCGGTGGCGGGTCACCAGCCGGGCGCGGCGCTCGTCGTCGGTCACGTGCCGGGTCACGCGCGAAGGGTGCCACGCAGCGCCCTCCGTGGGCGACCTCACTCCGGCGGAGTGGCGGGGCCGTGTCCGGGGCGCTGCGCCACCTGCAATTCTTTCTCCGTGCTCGCCGCGGTCCGCCCGGGACGATCGGCTCCGGAGCCGCGCCCGTGGGGGACGCGCCGGGGCCGCCACCGTGTGCCCGCAGCGCCGCCGCCGCGCTGGTCCGCCGCGGTGCTGCCCGCGGCCGCCGCCCTGCTCGCGGCGGGCGCGTTCGCGCTGGTCCGCGGGGCGCTGATCGACGACGCCTACATCACCCTCGCCTACGTCCGCACGCTCGCGCTGCACGGGGAGTGGGGCGTGTCGCCCGGCCTGCCCGCGAACAGCGCCACCTCCCCGCTGAACGTGCTGCTCCAGGCGGCGGTGACGCTCGTCGTCCGCGACGCCGTGGTCGCCGCCGGGATCGTGCTGGCCGGGCTGATGGCGCTGCTCACCCACTGGAGCGCGGGGACCGCCGCGGCGCTCGGGCTGCCCAGCTGGACGGCTGCGCTCCCGGCGCCGCTGCTGCTGGCGAACCCGCTGCTGCTGTCCACCGGGGGGCTCGAGACGTACCTGGCGGTCGTCCTGCTCGCCGGGCTCGCGCACGCCGCGGTCACCGGCCGCGCGCGCACCGCGGGCGTGCTGTGCGCGCTGCTCGTGCTCACCCGGCCGGACCTGGTCGTCGTCGCCGTGCTCGCGGTCGTCGCGGTTCCGGCGCTGCGCCGACGGCGGTGGGCGGTCGGCGCGGCGGCGTTCCTCGTCGCCGCGCCCTGGTACCTGTTCTCGTGGGTCGTGCTGGGCTCGTTCGTGCCGGACACGCTGCTGTGGAAGGTCGGCGACAGCTGGGGGCGTGACCACATCACCTTCGCGAACGGGCTGACGGTCTACGCCAGGGTGTTCCCGGTGGCGACCGTCCTCGCGCTGCTCCCGGCCGTCGCCGGGGTGGTGGGTGGTCTCGCCTGGGGGGCCGTGCGACGCCGGGGTCGGGCCGCGGTGACGGTCCTCGGGCTGGGTGCGGCGGTGCACGCGGCGGCGTTCGTCGTGATCGGGACGGCGCCCTACCACTGGTACTACGGCCCCGCGGTCGGTGCGCTGACGGTGCTGGCCGCGTGGTCGGTCGGCGCGCTGGCCCGACCGGTCCGGCGCGACGGGCCGGCCCCGCGCGCGGTCACGACCCTCTCGGCGGCGACGGCGACGCTGCTCACCGCCGTGCTGGCGGTGCTGGCGGTGGCGTCCGCCGCGTTCGACATCGGCCACGGGACGCCGTGGCGGCTCGCGCCGATCTCGACCAACCACGCCACGGCCGCCGAGTACGCGCGGGTCGCCTCCGGTCTGCACGGCACCGTGGTCAGCGCCGGCGAGCTGGGCGCACTCGCCTACTTCTGCGACCGGCGCTGCACGATCGACGACCCGCTGTCGGAACGGGCCCCGATGCTGACCCGGATCGCGGCCCGCCGCGCCGAGGCGGGCCCGGTCGCCTCGGTGCTCTACGACGTCAACTACCTGTTCCTGCGCCCCGCCCCGTACGAGCGCGGGACCACCCGGCTGGTGCACCGGGCCGGGCACCATCCGGACGGCGTCGACGTCGGGACGCCGTGGGCGGGTGCGGGGAACCTGCTCGTGGTCCCGGTGGGCTGAGGGGGCCTCGGAGCACCGCCGTACCCTGGGGACCATGCTCCGCCGCCTCGACCTGCGAGCCGAACCGCTGCCCCGTCCGGCCACCCTGCGCGCCGTGATGCCGCGCGCCGAGCTGGACATCGACGCCGCGCTGGAGCGCGCCCGCCCGCTGGTGGAGGACGTGCGCCATCGCGGCGCCGCCGCCGCGCTGGACGCCACCGAGCGCTTCGACCGGGTCCGCCCGGAGACCGTGCGGGTGCCGACCGCGGCGATCACCGAGGCGCTGCGCGACCTCGACCCGGACGTGCGCGCGGCGCTGGAGACCTCGATCGAGCGGGCCCGGATCGTGCACGCCGAGCAGCGCAGGCCCGACGTCGTCACCCAGGTCGTCCCCGGCGGCACGGTCACCGAGCGGTTCGTCCCGGTCCGGCGGGTCGGGCTCTACGCCCCGGGCGGGCTGGCGGTCTACCCGTCGAGCGTGGTCATGAACGTGGTCCCGGCACAGGCCGCGGGTGTGGAGTCCCTGGTCGTCGCCTCGCCGGCGCAGGCCGAGTTCGGCGGGCACCCGCACCCGACGATCCTCGCGGCGGCCGCGCTGCTCGGCGTCGACGAGGTGTGGGCCGTCGGTGGTGCCCAGTGCGTGGCGCTGCTGGCCTACGGCGGCACCGACACCGACGGTGCCGAGCTGGAGCCGGTCGACATGGTCACCGGCCCTGGCAACGTCTACGTCACCGCGGCGAAGCGGATGCTGCGCGGGCTGGTCGGGATCGACGCCGAGGCCGGCACCACCGAGATCGCGATCCTGGCCGACGACACCGCCGACCCCGCGCACGTCGCCGCCGACCTCATCTCGCAGGCCGAGCACGACCCGAACGCCGCGTCGGTGCTGGTCACGACGTCCGAGGCGCTGCTGGAGGCGGTCGAGGCGCAGCTGGAGACCCGGGTCGGCGCGACCAAGCACAGCGAGCGCGTGCGCACCGCGCTGACCGGCCCGCAGTCCGGGGTCATCCTGGTGTCCTCGACCGACGACGGGGTCGCCGTCGTCGACGCCTACGCCGCCGAGCACCTGGAGATCCAGACCGCCGACTCCGCGGGCGACGCGGCGAAGGTCCGCAACGCCGGCGCGATCTTCGTCGGGGCGCACTCGCCGGTGTCGCTGGGTGACTACTGCGCCGGGTCGAACCACGTGCTGCCGACCGGGGGCTGCGCGCGGCACTCCGGCGGGCTGTCGACGTCGACGTTCCTGCGCGGCATCCACGTCGTCGACTACGGCCGCGAGGCGCTGGCCGAGGTCGCCGACCGGGTCGTGACCCTGGCGAACGCCGAGGACCTGCCCGCGCACGGCGAGGCCGTCACCGCCCGGTTCGAGGCCCGCGCGTGACCGCGGGGGAGGGCGTGCGGCTGTCGGACCTGCCGCTGCGCGAGGACCTGCGCGGCAAGAGCCCGTACGGTGCGCCGCAGCTCGACGTCGCGGTGCGGCTCAACACCAACGAGAACCCGTACCCGCCGCCGCCGGAGCTGGTCGCCGACGTCGCGGCCTCTGTGGAGGACGCCGCCCGCGAGCTGCACCGGTACCCCGACCGCGACCTCGTCGCGCTGCGGGGCGACCTCGCCGCCTACCTGTCCCGGCAGACCGGGGTCGAGCTGACCACGGCGAACCTGTGGGCCGCGAACGGGTCCAACGAGATCCTCCAGCAGATCCTGCAGACCTTCGGCGGGCCCGGCCGGACGGCGCTGGGCTTCGTGCCCAGCTACTCGATGCACCCGCTCCTCGCCTCGGGCACGCAGACCGAGTTCGTCCCGGTCCCGCGCCGCGAGGACTTCACCCTCGACGTCGACGCGGCCGTCGCCGTCCTGGCGGAGAAGTCCCCGGACATCACGTTCGTGACCAGCCCGAACAACCCGACCGGGCAGTCGATCGCCCCGGCCGACCTGGCCCGGCTGGTCGACGCCGCGCCGGGGATGGTCGTCGTCGACGAGGCCTACGCCGAGTTCGCCGAGGCCACCGGCCGGCCGAGCGCCACCACCCTGCTGGCCACGCACGGCCACAAGCTGGTGGTGTCGCGGACGATGAGCAAGGCGTTCGCGTTCGCCGGGGGACGGCTGGGCTACCTCGCCGCCGCGCCTGCGGTGATCGACGCACTCCAGCTCGTGCGGCTGCCGTACCACCTGTCGGTGCTGTCGCAGGCCGCCGCGCGGGCCGCGTTGCGCCACGCCGAGGCCACCCTCGGCTCGGTGGCGCTGCTCGCCGCCGAGCGGGACCGGATCTCCGGCGAGCTGGCCGCCGCCGGCTACGACGTCGTGGCCTCCGACGCCAACTTCATCCTCTTCGGGCGCTTCGCCGACGCCGGCCGCGCCTGGAAGGGGTTCCTCGACCAGGGCGTGCTGATCCGCGACGTCGGCATCCCCGAGCGGCTGCGGGTCACCGTGGGCACTCCGGAGGAGAACGACGCGTTCCTCGCCGCCGCCACCGACCTCGCCACCCAGGAGCTGTTGTGAGCCGCATCGGACGCGTCGAGCGCGTCACCAAGGAGACCCGGATCGTCGTCGAGATCGACCTCGACGGCACCGGGCGCACCGACATCGCCACCAAGGTCCCGTTCTTCGACCACATGCTCGACGCGTTCGGCAAGCACGGCAGCTTCGACCTGTCCGTGCACGCCGAGGGCGACATCGAGATCGACTCCCACCACACCGTGGAGGACGTCGCGATCGTGCTGGGCCAGGCGATCCGGCAGGCGCTGGGGGACAAGAAGGGCATCCGCCGGTTCGGCGACGCCTGGATCCCGATGGACGAGGCCCTGGCCCAGGCCGTCGTCGACGTCTCCGGACGGCCCTACACCGTGTGCACCGGCGAGCCGGAGACGATGCGCGGCTTCGTCGTCGGCGGGCACTACCCGACGGTGCTGAACAAGCACGTGTTCGAGTCACTGGCCTTCCACGGGCACCTCGCGCTGCACGTGCGGGTGCTCGACGGCCGCGACCCGCACCACATCACCGAGGCCGAGTTCAAGGCCGTCGCCCGTGCGCTGCGGGCCGCGACCGAGTCCGACCCGAGGGTGACCGGGGTGCCGTCCACCAAGGGCGCCCTCTAGGGAATCCCCAGGGAATGTTGAGCCCTCAACCTTCGTTGGAGAGGGCATGACGAAGATCGGGTTCCTGTCGTTCGGGCACCATGGGGAGGTCCCCGGGTCCCGGACGCCCACCGCCGCCGACGCGCTGCGCCAGACCGTGGAGCTGGCACGCGCCGCGGAGGACATCGGCATCGACGGAGCCTTCGTGCGGGTGCACCACTTCGAGCGGCAGCTGGCCGCGCCGTTCCCGCTGCTCGCGGCGATCGCGGCGACCACCAGCCAGATCGAGATGGGCACCGGCGTGATCGACATGCGCTACGAGAACCCGCTCTACATGGCCGAGGAGGCCGCCGCGACCGACCTGCTGTCCGGCGGACGGCTGCAGCTCGGTGTGAGCCGGGGCGCGCCCGAGACCGCGCTGAACGGGTCCGAGGCGTTCGGCTACCGGCCGGGCGAGGGGCAGACCCACGCCGACCTCGCCCGGGCCAAGGCCGAGGTGTTCCTCGCCGCGATCCGCGGCGCCGGGGTGGCGCCCGCCGACCCGGCCCGCACCCGCGGCCGGCACGTCGCGCTCCCGGTGCAGCCACAGTCCCCGGGCCTGGCCGACCGCGTCTGGTGGGGCGCCGGCACCCGCGCCACCGCCGAGTGGGCCGCCGCCCAGGGCATGAACCTGCAGAGTTCCACGCTGCTCGGTGAGGACACCGGGGTGCCGTTCGACCGGCTGCAGGCCGAGCAGATCCTGCGCTACCGCGAGGCATGGGCGGCTGCCGGGCACGAACGCACTCCGCTGGTGTCGGTGTCGCGCAGTGTCATCCCGGTCACGACCGATCTCGACCGCTCCTACTTCGGCGAGCGCGGCGAGGACGACCAGGTCGGGATCCTCGACGGCGCCCTGTCCCGGTTCGGCCGAAGCTACGTCGGCGACCCGGACCGGGTCGCCGCCGAGCTCGCCGAGGACGCCGCCGTCCGCGAGGCGGACTACGTGCTGTTCACCGTGCCCAACCAGCTCGGCGTGGACCACAATGCGCACCTGCTCCGCTCGATCGCCGAGCAGGTCGCCCCGGCGATCGGCTGGGCACCGGCCGGTCACCGGGTGGGGGCGGTCCCCAGCAGATGAGGCGGGCGGAGCAGTGGCGCGGGCCGGCCGCCGAACTGCAGCGGGAGCAGGCTGCGCCCGGGATCAGCTCGTCGTGATCCGCGGCAGGAACCCCTCGGCGACGACGTCCCAATCCGCTCCGGGAGGACTGCTGGTCATCGCCAGGGCGGAGGCCGCACGCACCGTCTCCGCGAGTCCTGGGTCGATGCCGGCGTCGCGGCTGGAGGCCACGACGTGTTCCAGGAACGACAGGCACATGTCGAGGCGGGCCTGTCCGGAGTCGTACCGGCGGCTCCCGATCGACGTCGTCAGGTCGGCCAGTGACGCCCCCAACGTCGTGACGATCCCCTGCGCGTAGGGCAGGAACCGGTGCGGGGCGATGCCGTTCGCGGCGGCGAGGGCAGTGGCGTGCAGATGGGCGTACATGCCGGCGAAGTAGATGTCGAGCATCGCCAGGTCCAGGGCCGGGGGAACGGTGTGGTCCCCACCGACCACGTCGCTGGTGCCGCGCATCGCGGCGGACAGCGGGGCGAGCCGCTCGAGGTCTGCCGGGTCCCCGGCGTAGAGCACGACGCAGTGCTCGGTCCCGACCATCGGGGTCGGCACCATGACCGCGCCGGTGACGTACCGCACGCCGAGTCCGGCCGCCTGTCTGGCCGACTCGGCAGCCTCCACCGGGGTCCCCGTCGAGAGGTTCACGACGACCCGCCCCGCCACGTGCCGGGCGACCTGATCGAGCACGGCGCGGCTCGCGGAGTGGTCACGGACGCACAGCACCACGAGGTCCGCCCCCGTCACCGCCGTGGCGGCCGATGCCTCGACGTCGATGCCCCCGTGCGGCAGGGCCTTCGGTGTGCGGTTCCAGGCGCGGACCCGGCGCCCGTCGGCGGCGAGAGCTCCGGCGATCGCCGCGCCCATGGCGCCGAGGCCGAGAACGGATACGGTCGTGGTGGCGTTCGTGTCGGTCATGCAGACATGCTCGGCGGGCGCACCGGGCGCGGTCCAGAACGCACAAGATCGTGGGTACCGGCCCCGAGGTGAGCGAGGCGCGATGAGCAGGTCGGATCGGCAGTGCGGCGTGAACGTGGTCTTCGACCTCGTCGGCTCCAAGTGGAAGCCCACGATCCTGTGGCGCCTCGACCAGGGCGAGCACCGGTTCGTAGAACTCCGCCGCGCCATCGTCGGAGTGTCGGAGAAGGTCCTGACCGATCAGCTGCGTGAGCTCGAGCGCGACGGCCTCGTCATCCGCACCGCGGGCGACGGGTTCCCGCTCCGGGTCGACTACCGGCTCAGCGAGGAGGGTGCCGAGCTCAACGCCCTTCTCGACCCGCTCGCGGTGTGGGGCGACCTGCGGACCTCCCAGGAGCCGCGCCCCGACGCGACGATTCCCACCACCTGACCCAGCTGCCCGTTCGGCGACGTACCCCGCGGCTCGCCGCGTTCTCCGGGCGGCCCCCGAGTCGGCCACGCGGCGGGGTGCCCGGCACCCGCGACGCACCGGGCCCGCCGGGGTGGCGCGGGCCGTCCGGGGCCGGGCATCAGCCCGCCGACCGCAGCCAGGCCAGCACCGCCAGCACCCGGCGGTGGCCGGGGGCGTCCGCGGGCAGGTCGAGCTTGGTGAACACCGACCGGACGTGCTTGTGCACCGCGGCGTCGGACAGCACCAGCGCCGCGGCGACCTCGGTGTTGGAGCGGCCCTGCGCCATCAGGTCGAGGACCTCGCGTTCACGCGGGGACAGCCGCGCGACCGGGTCGCGCCGACGGCGCACCAGCCGGGCCACCACCTCGGGATCCAGCACCGTCCCGCCCGCGCCGACCCGTTCGACGGCGGCGACGAACCCGGCCACGTCGGCCACCCGGTCCTTCAGCAGGTAACCGACACCGGTGCCGTCGCCGGTGTCGAGCAGCTCCTCCGCGGCGACCGGTGCGACCACCTGGGACAGCACCAGCACGGGCAGCCCGGGGTCGGCGCGCCGCAGCTCCACCGCGGCGCGCAGCCCGCTGGCCGGTCCCGCGGGCATCCGGACGTCGGTCAGGACCAGGTCGGGCCGGTCGGCCCGGACCGCCGCCAGCAGAGCCGGTGCGTCGCCGACCGCGTCGACGACGGTGTGGGAGAACCGCGTCAGCACCCCGACGATCCCGTCGCGCACCAGCACGGAGTCCTCGGCGACGGTCACCCGCACGGCAGCTCCACCCGCAGGAGCGTCGGCCCGCCCGCCGGGCTGGACAGCCGCAGCCGGCCGCCGGCGAGGGCGACCCGCTCGGCGAGCCCGGACAGCCCGGTCCCGCCCGCCGGGTCGGCGCCGCCCCGGCCGTCGTCGCGGACCTCCAGGACGAGCTGGTCGGCGTGCCGGCCCCCGCCGATCGAGGCGGAGGTGGCGCCGCTGTGGCGGGCGATGTTGGTCAGCGCCTCGGTGAGTACGAAGTACGCGGTCCCGGCGACGGCCGGCGGCAGCTCGGCCGGCAGGTGCAGGTCCACCTCGACCGGCACCGGGCAGCGCCGGGCCCGGTCCGCGACGGCCACGGCGAGCCCGTTGTCGGCCAGCGTCGCCGGGTCGAGGCCGCGCACCAGGTCACGCAGCTCGGTCAGCGCCAGCCCGAGCTCGTCGCGGGCGCTGTCGAGCCGTGCCGCGCAGGCCGAGCCGTCGACGGCGTCGAGGCGGGCGAGTCCGAGGGTCACCCCGAGCGCGACGAGCCGTTGCTGGGCGCCGTCGTGCAGGTCCCGCTCGATCCGGGCCCGTTCGGTCGAGAACGCGCCCAGCAGCCGCCGGGTCGCGACGTCGGACAGGTCGGGGCCCAGCTCGGTGCCGCGCGGTCCGAGCACGGTGCGGGTCAGCGTCGCCCGCGCCCCGGCCCACGCGGTGACCGTCCAGGGGGTGGCGACGAGCAGCAGGACCCCGGGCGCGACCAGTGGCCAGGTGGACGGGTCGTCGGCGGCGGAGGTGAACAGCAGCACCGGCAGGACCAGGGAGAAGCCGAGGACTCCGGCGTCGAGCGCGGCGAGGCCGGTGGCGGCGAGCAGCGCGAATCCGATCTCCCGCCAGACCAGCGGGGTCCGCCACCGCTGCGCCGACCACCAGCGGCCGGGCCGAGGGGACGGATCCGGCAGGGGCGCGGTGTCCACCAGCCACAGCCGCGACCGTTCCAGCGCCGCGATCGGCCGCCCGGCCAGGCACGCCGCCGTGACCAGCAGGAGCGCGATCGCGGTCGCGACCCATGGGCCGCCCAGCACGAGCCCGGAGGCCCAGATCCCGGCGACGCCGACGAGCCCGGCCCCGAGCATCGTCCCGGTCAGGAGGAAAGCCAGCGACCGCCACGGCCAGGCCGTCGCGAGGAACCGCAGCGGCTGCTGGTCCAGCGCCTGCCAGGCCGTCACGATCCGCACGTCCCGCAACCTAGCCCGCCGTGCGAGCCGGGCGCGGTAACGCAGGCACTACCCCGGAACTCCCGTCGAGGTGACCGCGTGGGACCGGGCCCGGGCCGTCCACTGGGGCCCATGCCGACCACGACCATCGAGCTCCACGACCTGCACCACGTCCACCGGCCCCGCGGTGCGCCCCCGGTCCGCGCGCTCGCCGGGGTGTCGCTCGCCCCGCGACCCGGGACGGTCACCGCGATCATGGGTCCGTCGGGGTCGGGGAAGTCGACCCTGCTGCACTGCGCCGCCGGGCTGCTCGTCCCCGCCTCCGGCCGCGTGCTGCTCGGCGGTGTCGATCTGACGGCGTTGTCCGAGCGGCGACGCACGCTGGCCCGCCGGGAGCGCACCGCCGTCGTGTTCCAGGCCTTCAACCTGGTCGCCGCGCTGACCGCGGCCCAGAACGTCGCACTGCCCGCGCGGCTCGCCGGCGGTCGGGTGGGTACCCGCGCGGTCGTCGCCGCCCTCGACGAGGTCGGCCTGGCTGACCGGGCCGGGCACCGTCCGGCCCGGCTGTCCGGCGGGCAGCAGCAGCGCGTCGCGATCGCGCGCGCCCTGCTCACCCGGCCCGCGGTGCTGTTCGCCGACGAGCCGACCGGCGCGCTCGACTCGGCCGCGTCCACCGGGGTCCTGGGACTGCTCCGCCACTGCGCCGTCGACCGGGGCGCGACGACGCTGATGGTCACCCACGACCCGGCTGCCGCGGCCTGGGCCGACGAGGTGGTGGTACTGGGCGACGGGCGCCTCGTCGACCGGTTCCCGGTGCCCGGCCCGCCGGGGGACCGGCAGGCCGCCGCCGCCATCGCGCACCGCCTCACCGGACCCGCTGTCCCGGCCCCGGACGGCGTCCGATGATCGCCGTCGCGAGTGTGCGCGGCCGGTGGCGGGAGCTGCTCGCCGCGGTCCTCGCCGTCGCCGTCGGGGTCGGGTTGCTCGGGGCGGTGCTGCTCGCCGCGGCCGCGTCCCGCCCGGGGGTCCAGGAGCGCCTCGCGGCCACCTCGGCGCTGGTCGTCGCCCCGCCGGTCGTGACGTCGACGACCCCGCGCTCGCACGGGCGGATCCCGTGGAGCGGCCCGGTCGTCGACGCCCTCGCCGACCGCCTGGCCGCGTCGCCCGGCACGACCGCGGTGCCCGACCGATCGTTCCCCGCGGTCGCCCTGCCCGGCGGACGACCGGTCGGTGACCCCGACGACCTGGAGGGCGGTCACGGCGTCGCCTCGCTCGTCCTCGGCGGGTACCGCGTCACGGCGGGGGAGCGTCCGCGGGGCCCTGGCGACGTGCTCGTCCCCCGCACGCTCGGGGTCGGCCCGGGCGACCGGCTCGCGGTGCAGTTCGCCGACACGGTCCGCACGATGCGCGTCTCCGGCACGACGGACGGTCCCGGCCTCTGGGTGGACGACGCCGAGGCCGCCCGGCTCGCCCCGGGTGTGCGGACGATCGGCGTGCTCGGCGCGGTCCCGCCGGCGCCGCCGGACACGACCGTCCTGACCGGCGACGACCGCGCGGCCGTCGAGCCGGTCCAGGAGGCCCGCGTGCGCTGGCGCGGCGACCAGCTCCTCGCCGCTCTCGCGCTGCTCACCGCGGTCACGACCGTCGTCGTGGTCGGTGCCGCGCTGTCGACGGCCGTCGCGGGGCGCCGCCGCGAGCTGGGCCTGCTCCGCGCCGCCGGCGCGCTGCCCGGCCGGGTGCGCCGCCTGGTGCTCGGCGAGTCGGCACTGGTGGGGCTCCTCGGTGCGGCGGCGGGCACGGTCCTCGCGGTCGTCTCGGCCGCTCCGCTGCACGCCGTCCTCGTCGCCACCGACGCCGCGCGGCCGGCACCGGTGCCTGCCGCCGCCGGGCCGCTCGCCGCTGGGCCGCCGCCGGCGTGCTGCTCGCGGTCACCGGGGGGCTCGCCGCGGCGCGCCGGGCGGTCCGGGCGGCGCCGCTGGACGTCGTGCACGGCACCGGTCCCGGACGTGGGTCGGCGCGAGGCCGCCTCCTCGGCGGGGTGGTCGCGCTCGCCGCCGGGGTGCTGCTCGCGGTTCGGACGGCGGCAGCCATCGGCGACGGCCGGGTCGGGCTCGCCCTCGCGACCGGTGCCGCGCTGGTGGGCGCGGCCGCGCTGCTCGCTCCGGCCCTGGTCGGGCTGCTCGCGCGGGTCGGCCCCGCTCGTCCGGGCGGCCGGGTCACCGCGATGCTGGTGCGCGCCGAGCTCGCGGCGAACCCGGCGAGGGCCGGCGCGGTCGTCGCACCGGTGGTCGTCGCGGTCGGGTTCGCGGTGCTGCTCGGCGGGCTCGTCGCGACCTCCGCCGACGCGTATCCGGCCCAGCGGACCGCACAGCTCGCCGGGCAGGTGACCGTGGAACGCGACGGCACGCCCGGCCTGCCCGACGACGTCGCCCGCACCCTCGCCGTCCCCGGCGCCCGGATCCCGCTGCCGACCGTGCTCGTCGTCCCCGGACGTGCGGGACCGACCGCCGTCGACGCCGTCGGGACCGCCGACCCCGGCCTGGTCCGGCCGGGTGAGGTGGTCCTGTCCGTCCCGGCGGCCGACGCGCTCGGCCTCGCCCCGGGCGGGTTCCTCGACGCCCGCTTCGCCGACGGCACCGTCGCGGGGCTGCGGGTCACCCGGGTCCTGCCGCCCGACGAACGGCGCGGGGACGTCGTCGTCGACCGGTCCCAGGTCCGCGCCCACGATCCGGCCGCGATGACCCGCACCGCGTTCCTGCCCGCCGGAGCGGTGCCCGGCCCGCTCCCGCCCGAGGTCGCGGTGCGCGACGCGGCTGCCTACGCCGCGCAGGAGTACGCGGTGGACGCCCGGCTGACCGACACCCTGGCCGCCCTGCTGGTCACGGTGTCCTCCGGCTACGGCGCGCTCGCGGTCGCCGCGGGGGCGCGGGCGGCGGCACGCATCCGGCGGACCGACCTGGCGGCGCTGGTCGCGGCCGGCGCGACCCGCCGCCGGGTCGCCACGACCGTCGCCGCGGAGAACGGTGTGGCGGCGACCCTGGGCGCCGTCCTCGGGGTCGCGGTGTCGCTCCCGCCGCTGGCCGCCGTGGCGTCGGGGCTGTCCGCGGCGACGGGGACGGCGGTCGGTCCGGTGCTCGACACGGCCGTCACCTCGGCCGCGGCCGGTCTCTGCGTGTTGGTCGCCGTCGTCGCGGGTGGGGTGGGCGCCGCCACCACGAGGTGAGGGCACGTCCCGGTGCGGCTCGACCGGGGGCGCCGGCCGGCGGGCGGCAGAGTGCGAGGTCAGCCGAGGAGCCGTCGCGCATTGGCGGTGGTCAGCTCGCGCCAGCCGCGGCCGTCCGCGGCCGGAGGAGCGGTGTCGAGCGAGGCGACCTGGGCGCGCACGGCCGCGGCCGGTGTCCAGCACGAGTCGCTGTCGTAGACCAGCCGTTCCACTCCGACGGTGCGCTCCAGGGCCGGGACCTGGTGCGGGAACGGGGTCCCGGCGGTGTCGAACCAGAGGGACCGCAGCTGGTCGGACGCCGGGGCGCCCCCGCCGTCGCCGAACGCCGTGCGGAACAGCTCGATCCGGTCGGCGAGGGCGGGCGGCGCACCGCCGCAGTGCGTGGCGATCCACCGGACACCGGGGAACCGGGTGAGGGTTCCGGACAGCATGAGATCGGTGTAGGTGCGGGCGGTGTCGAACACGAACTCCAGCATCGGTCGGGGTCGACCGGCGGTCAGCTCCGCCGCGTGCGGCGGCGAGGTGGGGTGGACGAGCACCACCGCCCGACGCCGGTCCAGCTCCGCCCACAGGGGCGCGAACGCGGGATCCCCGAGATACCTGCCGTGGGCGTTGGTCTCGACGGTCACACCGTCGCTGCCGAGCTCGTCGAGGGCGTGGACGGCCTCGGCCAGCGCTCCGTCCACGTCGGGCAACGGCAACGAGGCGAGGTGCCCGAACCGGTCCGGGTGGTCGGCGCGCAGGGATGCGCCGGCCTCGTTCACCTCGCGGGACAGGCGTCGGGCGGCCCGGGCGTCCCCGAAGTGGGTCCCCGGCGAGGAGACGGACAGCAGGGACGTGGTGATCCCGCACTCGTCCATGAGCGCCAGGTGGCGAGCCGGGTCCCAGTCCGGCCATCCCGGCATGCCGTCGGGGCTGGTGTGCCCGGCCGACCGGGCGGCCTTGACGTAGGACGGGGTGAGGAAGTGGGAGTGCAGGTCGATCAGGGTCATCGGGGCCCTCCGGACGGAGCGGATGCGGAACGGGCGGTGGGCGGCAGCCGCGCGGCGCGACCGCCCCGCGCCACCGGTCCCGGGCGGGATGACGACTATCCTGGTCGCCGTGGCACGCATCGTCGTCCTCGACTACGGCTCCGGGAACCTGCGCTCCGCCGAGCGCGCCCTGCAACGCGTCGGCGCGGACGTCACCGTGACGTCCGACTTCGACGCGGCGACCGAGGCCGACGGTCTCGTCGTCCCCGGCGTGGGCGCCTTCGCGGCGTGCATGCGGGGCCTGCACTCCGTCCGCGGCCCGCAGATCATCGGGCGTCGCCTCGCCGGCGGCCGTCCGGTCCTCGGGATCTGCGTCGGCATGCAGGTCCTGTTCGAGCGCGGCGTCGAGTTCGACGAGGACACCGAGGGTTGCGGTGAGTGGCCCGGCACGGTCGAGCGGATCCAGGCCGACGTGCTGCCGCACATGGGCTGGAACACCGTCCGGACCCCGCAGGACAGCACGCTGTTCGCCGGGCTCGACGCCGACGCCCGCTTCTACTTCGTGCACTCGTTCGGCGTGCGGCGCTGGACCCTGGAGCCCTCGCACGCGATCGCGTCGCCGAAGGTCACCTGGACCCACCACGGCGAGGACGTCGTCGCCGCGGTGGAGAACGGGCCGCTGTCGGCCACCCAGTTCCACCCGGAGAAGTCCGGCGACGCCGGCGCCACGGTCCTGGAGAACTGGCTGCGGTCGGTCACGGCCTGACACCCACCACGACGCCGCCGCCGTCGGGCCGGGCTTCCAGCTCGCCGACGCGGCCGTCGCGGCCGATGCAGGTGACCACGACGGCAGGACCGCTGCCGAGGTCGGCGACGAACAGGCGGGTGGTCTCCGGTGCGGGCACACCCACGGCGCCGGGGGCCCGTGCGACCACCTCCGCGACCGGTCCCGGCGCGAGGTCGTCGAGGTCGACGGTGCGCTGTGCCGGGTCCCGGGCGAGCGGTCGGTCGGTCGTGACCACGCCCAACCCGTCGTCGGAGTTCCAGACGTAGGTCCGGGTGCGGGTGGGCCGGCCGGGGTCGGCCGTCTGCACGGTTCCCCCGTCCGCGCCGTACGCCGCGAGCCGGTCGACGACCGTGCTCCCGGTCGCGCGGCGGACGTCGTCGACGAGGCGGGTCAGTCCCTCTGCCGTGCGGATGTCGGTGGCCGGGGCGGCCGGCGCGGAGACGACGGGAGCCGGGTTGCGGACCGGACCGAAGTCGATCTGCTCGACCTGGACGTGCAGCCAGACCCGTCCGACGACGATGATCACCACGAGGGAGATCAGCCCGCCGATCCACGAGGGCGGTCCGTACTTCCACCTCCGGTACTCGGCGATCTCGCGCGGGTCCGGTGCCCACGGCAGGAACGGCGGTTCGACACGGGGCGCGGTCCGGTCGGCGCGCGTACGGGCACGGAGGAGAGCCACGACGGGGAGTGTGGCCGTGCTCGCGCGCGGCCACGGGCGTTCCGCGGAACGCGCCTCGGCCCAGCGCGTACTCCCCGGAACGCATGCTGTCCCCCTCGGCCACCCCCGGAGGCCACGAGCGACGCGGATACCCTGGCGCGGTGAGCTTCACGTTGCTTCCCGCGGTGGACGTCGTCGACGGGCAGGCCGTCCGGCTGGTGCAGGGCGAGGCCGGCACCGAGACCGGCTACGGCTCGCCCCTGGAGGCGGCCATGACCTGGCAGGCCGGCGGCGCCGAATGGGTCCATCTGGTGGACCTCGACGCCGCGTTCGGCCGTGGCTCGAACGCCGAGCTGCTGGCCGAGGTGGTCGGGAAGCTCGATCTGCGGGTCGAGCTGTCCGGCGGCATCCGCGACGACGATTCACTGGACCGCGCCCTGTCCACCGGCGCCGCCCGGCTCAACCTCGGCACCGCGGCGCTGGAGCAGCCCGAGTGGTGCCGGAAGGTACTCGCCGAACATGGCGAGAAGATCGCGATCGGCCTCGACGTCAAGGTGATCGACGGCAGGCGCCGGGTCGCCGGCCGCGGCTGGACCTCCGACGGCGGCGACCTCTGGGAGGTCCTCGCCCGCCTCGACGCCGACGGTGCCACCCGCTACATCGTCACCGACGTCTCCAAGGACGGCACCCTCCAGGGCCCGAACGTCGAGCTGCTCACCGAGGTCGCGCAGGCCACCACCGCCCCGGTGGTCGCCTCGGGCGGGATCTCCGAGGTCGCCGACCTGACCCGGCTCGCCGAGGTCGCCGCGAACGGGGTGAACATCGAGGGCTCGATCATCGGCAAGGCGCTCTACGCCGGCCGGTTCACCCTGCCCGAGGCCCTGGCGGCCGTGAACGCGGTGAGCGCCTGATGGGCGTCGCGGTCCGTGTCGTCCCGTGCCTGGACGTCGACGCCGGGCGGGTGGTGAAGGGCGTCAACTTCAAGGAGCTCCGCGACGCGGGCGACCCGGTCGAGATGGCCCGCGTGTACGACGCCGAGGGCGCCGACGAGCTGACCTTCCTCGACGTCACCGCGTCGTCGTCGGAGCGCGGAACCATGATCGACGTGGTGCGTCGCACCGCCGAGCAGGTGTTCATCCCGCTGACCGTCGGCGGTGGCATCCGCACCCCCGACGACGTCGACCGGATGCTCCGCGCGGGCGCGGACAAGGTCTCGGTGAACACCGCCGCGATCGCCCGGCCCACGCTGCTGCACGAGATGTCGCGTCGCTTCGGCAGCCAGTGCATCGTGCTGTCGGTCGACGCCCGCCGGGTCCCCGAGGGGGAGCAGCCGCAGCCGTCGGGCTGGGAGGTCACCACGCACGGCGGGCGTCGCTCCGCCGGGATCGACGCCGTCGAGTGGGCGCAGCGCGGCCAGGAGCTCGGTGTCGGGGAGATCCTGCTCAACTCGATGGACGCCGACGGCACCCGCGCCGGGTTCGACTTGGAGATGCTGACCGCGGTCCGCAAGGTCGTCGACGTCCCGGTGATCGCCTCCGGCGGTGCCGGTGCGGTCGAGCACTTCGCGCCGGCCGTGCGCGCCGGGGCGGACGCCGTGCTCGCCGCCAGCGTGTTCCACTTCGGTCAGCTGCGGATCGGTGAGGTGAAGGACGCGCTGCGCGCGGAGGGGGTCGAGATCCGGTGAGCACCCGTCTCACGGCGGCCGAGTCCGCGCTGGACCCGGGGATCGCCACCCGCCTCAAGCGCGACGCCGACGGGCTGGTCTGCGCCGTCGTCCAGTCCCGCGCCGGTGAGGTACTGATGGTCGGCTGGATGGACGACGAGGCGCTGCACCGCACCCTGACCACCGGCCGGGGGACCTACTGGTCGCGCTCGCGCCAGGAGTACTGGGTCAAGGGCGACACCTCGGGGCACGTGCAGCACGTGCACGAGGTGCGGCTGGACTGCGACGGGGACGCGGTGCTGGTCGTCGTCGACCAGGAGGGGCCGGCCTGTCACACGGGGACCCGGACCTGCTTCGACACCGACGTCCTGCTCGCCAGGGACGGCGGCGGGGTCTGACCGCTCACGGGTGCACCGGCGGCGTCGCTGGCGGCTGGGCGGGTGCCGAGGTGACCCACCGGATCCCGGCGGTGATCGCGTGCCCCCCGGCCCGCACCACGGTCGCCTCGGCCACGGGCAGCCAGGGCAGCCGCAGCGGCAGCCGCGTCCAGCGCGGCATCAGCCCGACCGACGCGGCCGCGAGCACGCCGTAGGGCAGCCGGGCGGACAACGGCAGCGGCGGCTCCCACAGCAGGAACCGGGCGGCGTCGCGGGCCTCCGGGGTCCCGGCCAGCTCGGGCCGGTAGGCGGCGAGCTGGGCGTGCAGCTCGGCGACGGACTCCGGCGGGTCGGGCACCCCCAGCTCACGGGCGACGCGTGCGGTGTCGGCGACGTAGGCGTCGCGTCCGGCGGCGTCGAGCGGGGCGGCGCCGTAGCGGTCGTGCGCGGTGAGGAAACTGTCGATCTCGGCGATGTGCACCCAGCGCAGCAGGTGCGGGTCCGACGCCGAGTAGGGACGCCCGTCCGGCGCGGTCCCGCGGACGCGGACGTGGGCCCGCCTGATCCGCGCGATCACCCGCTCGGCCTCCTCGGCCGGCCCGAACGTCGTCGCGGCCAGGAAGTACGAGGTGCGCTGCAGCCGTCCCCACGGGTCGCCGCGGAACCCGGAGTGCCCGGCGACCCCCGCCATGGCCAGCGGGTGCAGCGACTGCAGCAGCAGCGCACGCAGTCCGCCGACGAACATCGACGCGTCGCCGTGCACGGTGCGGATCGCGGCGTCCTCGGCGAACCAGCGCGGGCCCTCGGCGCCGAGGACGCGGGCGCGGCGGCCGGATCCCTCGTCGCCGGCGACCCGGCTGAACACCGCCGACCCGACCCGCGAGCGCAGTGCCGCGAGCCGGTCGGCGACGGCGCCGGGCAGCCGGGCGGACAGATCGACCATGACCCCAGTGTGCGGTCGTGCGGCCCCGGCCGCCCTGCTGGCGAGCTCGTGGCCGGGTTCGCCGCGGGCGACGGCGACCGTCTCGCCGGCGCCGGGCTCGCCGCCCTCGAGGGGCGAGGTGCTGCGGCTGACGGCGCGTGGCCCGTCCGACGCCGAGATCGCCGCCGAGCTGGTGCTCGGGGTGGAAACGGTGACGACCCAGGTGGCGGGCGCGCTCGCGAAGACCGGGTCGCGGAACCGGACCCAGGCCCGCGGAACCGGACCAGGCCCGCGGAACCGGACCCGGGCCGTCGTCGCCGCCTACTCCTCGGGGTTCGTCGCCCCCAGGTTCCCGGTCAGGTAGCGCTGCACGGTCGGCCCGACCGCGGCGACGACGTCCTCGCGCGGGGCCGAGGCCAGCGGCTCCAGGCGCACCACGTAGCGGATCATGCCGATCCCGATCAGCTGCGCGGCGACGAGTGCGCCCCGCTCGTCGGGCCGGTCGGGGGAGTGCACGCGCGTGACCGGTACGAGGATCGCCCTGCCGACGAACTCGCGCAGCATCCGGGCCGCGGCATCGTGACCCGCGACGCTGCGCAGCATCGCCGCCATCGGGGCGCCGCCACCGGTGTCCCACACGGTGAGGAAGGTCCGCACGATCCGCTCGCCGACGGCGTCGTCCGGGCCGCGCAGCACGCGCTCGCGGACCTGCTCGGGCTCGATCGGCAGGTCGAGCGCGGCGAGGAACAGCTTCTCCTTGCCGCCGAACCAGTGGTTCACCATCGCCGGGTCCACCCCGGCGCGGTCGGCGATCCGGCGGACCGTCGCGCCGTCGAAGCCGCGGTCGGCGAACTCGACGCGGGCGGCGGCCAGCAGCCCGGCGCGGGTGTCCGCACCGCCGGACCGGCGGCCACGACGCCGGGGCTGCGCCGCCGGGTCCGGGGGTGCGCTGGCGCTCGGTTCGGTCATGCGTCCCATCCTCACCCGCGCGAGGGTGGTCGTCACTGCTCGGGGACAATGAGTCGCATGACCCAGCGGACCCAGAACGCATCCGGTGGCGCGACGACGACGGGCGCCCCCGCCCCCGCGGTTCCCGCAGCCGCAGCCCTGGGCCCGGTGAGCCCTACCCGCGAGGAGTTCCGGGAGCTGGCGCGTGCGCACCGGGTCATCCCGGTGACCCGGCGGCTGCTGGCCGACGACGAGACCCCGGTCGGGGTGTACCGCAAGCTGGCCGGTGGGCGGTCCGGCACGTTCCTGCTGGAGTCGGCCGAGAACGGCCGGTCCTGGTCGCGGTGGTCGTTCGTCGGGGCGCGCAGCGCCGCCGCGCTCACCGCCGTCGACGGCGAGCTGGCCTGGACCGGTGAGGTCCCCGACGGCCTGCCCACCACCGGGGACCCGCTCGAGGCGCTGCGCACCGTGGTCACCGAGCTGCACTCCGAGCCGCTGCCCGGGCTGCCGCCGCTGACCGGCGGCATGGTCGGCTACCTCGGCTACGACATCGTCCGCCGCGTCGAGCGCATCGCCGACCCGGACGACCCGGCCGTCGACGACCTGGCGCTGCCCGAGCTGGTCATGCTGCTGGCCACCGACCTGGCGGCGCTCGACCACCACGAGGGCACCGTCACCCTGATCGCGAACGCGATCAACTGGGACGCCACCGACGACCGCGTCGACCAGGCCTACGACGACGCGGTCGCCCGGCTGGACCGTATGACCGGCGAGCTCGCGGTCCCGTCGCCGAGCTCGGTCGCGGTGTACACCCCGACCCGCCCGGAGTTCCTCCGCCGGCGCACCCCCGAGCAGCACCACGCCGCGATCGAGGACGCGAAGGAGCAGATCCGCGCCGGTGAGGCCTTCCAGATCGTGCTGTCGCAGCGCTTCGAGATGGAGTGCGACGCCGACCCGCTCGAGGTCTACCGGATCCTGCGCACCACGAACCCGAGCCCGTACATGTACCTGCTGCGCCTCGACGACGCCGCGGGCGGGCCGCCGTTCTCGATCGTCGGGTCCAGCCCGGAGGCGCTGGTCAGCGTGCTCGACGGGCGCGCCACCACGCACCCCATCGCGGGCACCCGCTGGCGCGGCGCGACCGTCGAGGAGGACCAGCTCCTGGAGAAGGAGCTGCGCGGCGACGAGAAGGAGCGCGCCGAGCACCTGATGCTCGTCGACCTCGGACGCAACGACCTGGGCCGGGTGTGCGAGCCCGGCACGGTGACGGTGCGGAACTTCTTCGAGATCGAGCGCTACAGCCACGTCATGCACCTGGTGTCGACGGTGTCCGGGCTGCTGCGGCGCGACCGCACCGCATTCGACGCCGTCGTCGCCTGCTTCCCCGCCGGCACCCTGTCCGGGGCGCCGAAGGTGCGGGCCATGCAGGTCATCGACCGGCTGGAGCCGACCCGGCGCGGCCAGTACGGCGGCATCGTCGGCTACCTCGACTTCGCGGGCAACGCCGACACCGCGATCGCGATCCGCACCGCGATGATCCGCAACGGGACCGCGTACGTGCAGGCGGGCGGCGGGATCGTCGCCGACTCCGACCCGGCCGCGGAGGACATGGAGTGCCTGAACAAGGCCCGGGCGGTGCTGTCGGCCGTCGCCGCGGCCGGCTCGCTGTCGGCCCCGCTGGCACCCCCGCCCGTCCCGGGCAGCGCGTGACGGCGCCCGGCGACGACGGGGTCGCCACGCCCGCACCGCACCGCACCGACCGGCGGGCACTCGGCCTGACCGTGCTCGGCCTGCTGCTCGGGGCCGGGGCCCTGTGGGGCGCCGGGTCCGCCGACTGGTTCGTGCTGGAGGTGCCCACCGCCACCCGCGGCACCGTGCAGCTGGGCGCCACCGGCGCGCAGCTGCAGCCCGTGGTCACCGCGGTCGCCGCGCTGCTGGTCGCGGCGGTCGCCGCGCTGGTCGCGCTGTCGGGGATCGCCCGCCGGGTGCTCGGTGCGCTGGTCGGGCTCGCCGGGGTGGCCGCGGTGGTGCTCACCTTGCGACTGGTCGCCGTGCCGCCGTCGGCGGTGGAGCTGGCCTCGGCCCGCTCCGGGCTGACCGCCCCGAACGCCCCCGCGGGCTCCGGCGCGGTCTCGGCGACGCCGTGGCCCTGGCTGGCGGTCGCCGGCGGGGTCGTCGCACTCGCCGCCGCGGTGCTGCTGGTGGTGCGCGAACCGCGGCTGCCGCGGCTCGGTGCCCGCTACGCCGCACCGGGGACACAGGCGGCCACGACACCGACCGACCCCGACCGGGCGGCCTGGGAACGGCTCGACGCCGGCGGCGACCCGACCGTCGGTCCGCGTGAGGGGGAGAACTAGCATGACCTCGACGTCCGGGCGACGCGCGAGCGGAGGAGGAGTCGGTCCTGTGAGCACTACGGGCACTGCCGGTACGACCGGACACCCGAACGGGACTCCGGGTCGCGTACCCAGCGTCCTCGAGGCCATCGTGGACGGGGTCCGGGAGGACCTCGCCGTGCGCGAGAGCGTCGTCGACCTCGCCGAGATCAAGCGGCGGGCCGCGGCCGCGCCGCCCCCGCGGGACGCGATGGCGGCCCTGCGCGAGCCGGGCGTCGGCGTCATCGCCGAGGTGAAGCGGGCCAGCCCGTCGAAGGGGTCGCTCGCCGACATCCCCGACCCGGCCGACCTCGCCGAGGCCTACTCCGCCAACGGTGCGCGGGTGATCAGCGTGCTCACCGAGCAGCGCCGCTTCGGCGGATCCCTGGCCGACCTCGACGCCGTCCGCGCCCGGGTCGACACCCCGCTGCTGCGCAAGGACTTCGTCGTCACGCCGTACCAGGTGCACGAGGCCCGCGCGCACGGCGCGGACGTCGTGCTGCTGATCGTCGCCGCGCTGGAGCAGCCGGTGCTCGCCTCGCTGCTGGACCGCATCGAGTCCCTCGGGATGACCCCGCTGGTGGAGGTGCACACCGAGGAGGAGTGCGACCGCGCCCTGGAGGCCGGCGCCACGCTGATCGGTGTCAACGCCCGCAACCTGCACACCCTCGAGGTGAACCGGTCGGTCTTCGGGGAGATCGCGCCCGGCCTGCCGTCCCACGTGCTCAAGGTCGCCGAGTCCGGCGTCCGCGGCCCCGGTGACCTGCTGACCTACGCGGGATGGGGCGCCGACGCGGTGCTGGTCGGCGAGGGCCTGGTGACCAGCGGGGACCCGGCGGCCGCGGTCCGCGGTCTGGTCGCGGCCGGGTTCCACCCGTCCTGCAGCCGGAACGGCGGCTGATCCGTGCTCGTCACGCTCGCCACCGCACTGCCCACCGCACTGCCCACCGCACTGCCCACCGCACTGCCCGGCGTGCTCCCGGCGTCCATCCCCAGCCCGGACCGGGGTGTCTGGCACCTCGGCCCGATCCCGATCCGGGCGTACGCGCTGTGCATCATCGCCGGCATCGCGGTCGCCCTGTGGTGGGGCGAGCGCCGGCTGCAGGCGCGCGGCGGGCGGGCCGGGACGGTGCTCGACGTCGCGGTGTGGGCGGTGCCGTTCGGCCTGCTCGGCGGGCGGCTCTACCACGTCGCGACCGACTGGCGGACCTACTTCGGCCCCGGCGGCAACCCGTGGGGCGCGCTGGAGATCTGGAACGGCGGGCTCGGCATCTGGGGCGCCATCGCGCTCGGCGGGGTCGGGGCCTGGATCGGTTGCCGCCGGCACGGCGTCCCGCTGCCGCTGTTCGCCGACGCGGTCGCGCCCGGCATCATCGTCGCCCAGGCCATCGGACGGCTCGGGAACTGGTTCAACCAGGAGCTCTACGGCGGCCCGACCACCCTGCCCTGGGGGCTGGAGATCTACCGGCGGGTCGACCCCGCGACCGGGCTGGACGACCCGCTCGGCGGTGTGGCACTCGACCCGACGCCGATCGCGGTCGTGCACCCCACCTTCCTCTACGAGCTGCTGTGGAACCTCGTCGTCGCCGCGCTGATCGTGCTGGCCGACCGCCGGTTCCGGCTCGGCCACGGCAGGGTCTTCGGCCTGTACGTCGCGGGCTACACGCTCGGCCGGTTCTTCATCGAGCTCATGCGCACCGACCCGGCGACGCGGGTCTTCGGCGACGTCCGGATCAACGTCGTCGTCGCGGCCGTGGTGTTCGTCGGGGCCGTGCTCTATGTCGCCTTCGCCCGTCGCGGCCGCGAGGAGTACGTCGCCCCCGAGCCGGCGGACACCGCCGGGCCCGGGCAGCAGGGCAGCCCCCAGGAGCGCGAAGACGCGTGAGCGCGTTCGCGGGCTTCGGTGAGGGCGCCGTCGAGTTCTACGACGGCCTGCTCGCCGACAACTCCCGTGCGTACTGGACCGACCAGCGTGCGGTCTACGAGAACGACGTCCGCGGCCCGATGCTGGCGTTGCTCGCCGACCTCGAACCGGAGTTCGGGGCGGGGAAGGTGTTCCGCCCCTACCGCGACGTGCGCTTCGCCGCGGACAAGACTCCGTACAAGACCCACTGCGGGGGCTTCGCCGAGCCGTTCTACGTCGAGGTGTCCGCCGACGGGATGCTCGCGGCCGGCGGCTACTACCACCTGGCGCCCGACCAGCTGGCCCGCTACCGCGAGAGCGTCGACGACGAGCGCCGCGGCGAGGACCTGCGGGCCCGCCTCGACACCGCCCGCGCCGCCGGGCTCACCGTCGACGGTGCGACCCTGAAGACCCGGCCGCGCGGCACCGACCCGGACCACCCGCGGCTGGACCTGCTGCGGCACACGGGGCTCTACGTGGCGCGGCACTGGCCGCCGGACGACGTGCTGCACGGCCCGCGGGCCCGTGAGCGGGTCCGCAGGGTGTGGCGGGCGACCCGCCCGGTCACCGAGTGGCTCGACGACCACGTCGGCCCCAGCGAGCTCCCGCGGCGCTGACCCGGGGCCGCGGCCGTGGGGCTCGGCGCGCCCGGAGCATCGGTGCAGGACCGTCGGAGGAAGGGGCCGCCCCGCCTCAGAGCCGCGACGACGTCTCGCGGCCCGGTCGCCGTCGGGCCACCAGCACGGTCAGCCCCAGCCCGAGCGCCGCCCCGGCGACGTCGACGAGCGCGTCGAGGACGTCCCCGCTGCGCCCGATCGGCAGCAGCGCCTGCGCGACCTCCGAGGCCGCCGCGTAGGCGACCAGCCCGCCCAGCAGCGGCCACACCCGGATCCCGGCGGCCCGCCCGGTCCACGCCAGCAGCGCGAACAGCAGCAGGTGGACGAGCTTGTCGGTGCCCGCAGGTGCCGTCGGGACCCCGGACGCCGGGGTGAACAGGATGACCAGGCTCAACAGGACCGACAGGATGAACGGCTGGACGCGCACGCCCCCAGTCTGCTCCACCGCCGATCCTCCGGATGAACACCGTCGAACCGGACACCGACAGGCCGGGTTCCCGTCGTCCTGATCGTTCCAGACACCGCTACCCTGATAGCCGTGACACGTCGAACCAAGATCGTCTGCACCATCGGACCGGCCACGGCGACCCCGGACCGGATCCGTGACCTCGTGGAAGCGGGCATGGACGTGGCCCGGCTCAACTTCAGCCACGGGGACCGCGCCGACCACAAGCGGGTCTACGAGATGGTCCGCGACGCCGCCGACTCGACCGGGCGCGCCGTCGGCATCCTGGCCGACCTGCAGGGCCCGAAGATCCGCCTCGGCCGCTTCGCCGACGGTCCCACCGAGTGGCGCACCGGGGAGGAGGTGCGGATCATCGTCCAGGACCGCGCCGGCACCCACGACCAGGTCTCGACCACCTACAAGGGCCTCGCCCAGGACGCCCGGGTCGACGACCGGATGCTCGTCGACGACGGCAAGGTCGGCCTGCGGGTCGTGGCCGTCGAGGGGGACGACGTGGTCTGCAAGGTCACCGAGGGCGGCCCGGTCTCGGACAACAAGGGCCTGTCGCTGCCGGGGATGAACATCTCTGTGCCGGCCCTGTCGGACAAGGACGTCGCGGACCTGGAGTTCGCGATGTCGCTGCGGGTCGACGTCGTGGCGCTGTCGTTCGTGCGCAGCCCCGCCGACATCGACCTCGTCCACAAGATCATGGACAACACCGGCGCCGGCCGCGTCCCGGTGATCGCCAAGCTGGAGAAGCCCGAGGCCGTCGACAACCTCGAGGCCGTCGTGCTGGCCTTCGACGGGATCATGGTCGCCCGCGGCGACCTCGGCGTCGAGCTCCCGCTGCAGAACGTGCCGCTGGTGCAGAAGCGCGCCGTGCAGATCGCCCGGGAGAACGCCAAGCCGGTCATCGTCGCGACCCAGATGCTGGACTCGATGATCACCAGCTCGCGGCCGACCCGGGCCGAGGCGTCCGACGTCGCCAACGCGGTGCTCGACGGCACCGACGCGGTGATGCTGTCCGGAGAGACCAGCGTCGGCCGGTACCCGATCAAGACCGTGCGGACGATGGCCGAGATCATCGAGGCGGTGGAGGCGGGACCGGCCGACGTGCCGCCGCTCAACCACGTGCCCCGCACCAAGCGCGGCGTGCTGTCCTACGCCGCCCGCGACATCGGCGAGCGGCTCTCGGCCCGGGCGCTGGTCGCGTTCTCCCAGTCCGGGGACACCGTGCGGCGCCTGGCCCGGTTGCACACCCGGCTCCCGCTGCTGGCCTTCACCCCCGAGCCCGCGGTGCGCAGCCAGCTCGCGATGACCTGGGGCGTGGAGACGTTCCTGGTCGACAGGGTCGACTCGACCGACGCGATGATCCGCCAGGTCGACCACGCGATCCTGTCGATCGGCCGGTTCAAGCCGGGCGACCTGGTCGTCGTCGTCGCCGGTTCGCCGCCCTCCACGGTCGGCTCGACCAACCTGATCCGGGTGCACCGCCTGGGCGAGGACGACCACGCCTGACCCCGGTTCGGCATACTCACCGACCGTGAGTGCCGATTCCGCAACCGCGCAGACCGCAGCCGACGGCGAACCGCGCGGCCAGGCCGTCCTCGACGACCTGGTCGCGCTGCTGGACCTGGAGCGGCTGGAGGACAACCTGTTCCGCGGGGTCAGCCCGCCGGTCTCGCTGCCCCGGGTGTTCGGCGGGCAGGTCGCCGGGCAGGCGCTGGTGGCCGCGGGCCGCACCGTGCCCGCCGACCGCGGCGTGCACTCGCTGCACGCCTACTTCATCCGGCCGGGGGACCCGAGCATCCCGATCGTCTACGAGACCGAGAGGGTCCGCGACGGCCGCTCGTTCACCACCCGCCGGGTGCTCGCCATCCAGCGCGGTGAGGCGATCTTCTCGCTGTCGGCGTCGTTCCAGCTGCCGCAGAAGGGCCTGGAGCACTCCCAGCCGATGCCGGCGGGCGTCCCCGAGCCCGACGCCGTCGACGACCTCGGGACCCGCGCAGCGCGCGGTGACGGCGGCTGGATGGCGGGGCTGCCCCGCCCGCTCGACATCCGGCTGATCGACGAGCCGTCGTGGTCGCAGGACCACCCCGGCCCGTCGGACGATCCGATGCGGCTCTGGCTGCGGGCCGACGGCGAGCTGCCCGACGACCCGCTGCTGCACGTCTGCCTGCTCACCTACGCCAGCGACCTCACCCTGCTCGGATCGGTCGTCGCCCGGCACGACGTGCCCCGCACCGGCCTGCAGATGGCGAGCCTGGACCACGCGATGTGGTTCCACGGGCCGCTGCGCGCCGACGAGTGGCTGCTCTACTCCTGCTTCTCCCCGGCCGCGTCCGGCGGGCGCGGGCTCGCGAGCGGGAGGTTCTTCACCGCCGACGGCCGCCTGGTCGCCACCACCATGCAGGAGGGGCTCGTCCGGGTCCCCCGTCCCGGCCGGGAGGACCGCCGGTGACCGTCGAGTCCGAGGTCTCGCTGCCCAGCGTCAACGGCGGGCGGCTGCCCGGCCTCCTGGTCCGCCCGGAGTCCGGCACGCCCGGCCCCGCGATCGTGATGATCTACGAGATCTTCGGGATGACGGGTGAGATGCGCCGCATCGCGCGGGAGTTCGCGCGCGACGGCTACACCGTGCTGATCCCGGACCTGTTCGCCCGGGGCCAGGTCCGGCCACTGTGCATCGCCGCGACCGTCACCACGATGGCCACCGGACGCGGCGCCGCGCTCGGCGACTGCGAGTCGGCGCGGCGCTGGCTGGCCGACCAGCCGACCGTCGACCGCGACCGGATCGGCGTCATGGGGTTCTGCATGGGCGGCGGGTTCGCGATGCTGCTGTCCCGGACCGGCCTGTACCGGGTCGCGGTGCCGTTCTACGGCCGCGCCGGCGTCGCGGTGGAACCGGTCTGCCCGGTCGTCGCCAGCTTCGGGGAGCGCGACGCGCAGTTCGCCGACGGCTACCCGCAGCGCCTCGGGGCCGACCTGGAGGAGCGGGGGATCCCGCACGACGTCGTCGTCTACCCCGGGGCGGGCCACTCGTTCATGACCCGCACCCCGGGTGTGACGGGGGCGCTGGCGCGGCGCTCGCCGCTGCACGCGGAATACCACGAGCCCTCGGCGACGGACGCGACCGAGCGGGTGCGGGCCTTCCTGCACGATCACCTGTAGGAGGGGCAGGATGGGGACGTGAGCGAACCATCTGGACCGAGCGAGCGCGACGACCGGTCGGACCGGGCCTGGGGGTTCCGCACCCGGGCCGTGCACGCCGGGACGGTGCCGGACGCGGCGACCGGCTCGCGCGCGGTGCCGATCCACCAGACCACCAGCTACGTCTTCCGCGACACCGACGACGCCGCGGCGCTGTTCGCGCTGCAGAAGTACGGGCTGATCTACTCCCGGATCGCCAACCCGACGGTGTCGGCGCTGGAGGAGCGCCTGGCCAGCCTGGACGGTGGCATCGGCGCGGTGTGCACGGCCAGCGGGCAGTCCGCCGAGTTCCTCACCTTCGCCGCCCTCGCCGGGGCGGGCGACCACGCCGTCGCCGCGGCCGGGCTCTACGGCGGCACCATCACCCAGCTCGACGTGACGCTGCGCCGCTTCGGCGTCGACACGACCTTCGTGCCGGGCACCGACCCGGCCGACTACGCCGCCGCGATCCGCGCCGACACCAAGTTCGTGTTCGCCGAGGTCGTGTCCAACCCGGGCGGCGAGGTCGCCGACATCGCCGGGCTCGCCGAGGTCGCGCACGCGGCCGGGCTCCCGCTGATCATCGACGCGACGCTGGCGACGCCGTACCTGTGCCGGCCGCTGGAGCACGGCGCGGACATCGTGATCCACTCGGTGACGAAGTTCCTCGGCGGGCACGGCACCACCCTCGGCGGTGTGGTGATCGAGTCCGGCCGCTTCGACTGGGGCAACGGCCGCTTCCCCGGGATGACCGAGCCGGTCCCGTCCTACGGCGGACTCACCTGGTGGGGCAACTTCCAGGAGCTCGGGTTCCTCACCAAGCTGCGTGCCGAGCAGCTGCGCGACGTCGGCGCCACGCTGTCGGCGTACTCGGCGTTCCTGCTGATGCAGGGCGTCGAGACGCTGCCGCAGCGGATGGAGGCGCACGTGGCGAACGCACAGAAGGTCGCCGAGTGGCTCGAGGCCGACCCGCGGGTGGAGTACGTGACCTACCCCGGGCTGCCGTCGCACCGCCACCACGAGCGGGCTCGCCGGTATCTGCCCGCGGGGCCGGGCGCGGTGTTCGCGTTCGGGGTGCGCGGCGGCCGGGCGGCCGGGGCGCGGTTCATCGAGGCGGTGCAGCTGTGCAGCCACCTCGCCAACGTCGGCGACGCCCGGACCCTCGTCCTGCACCCCGGGTCCACCACCCACCAGCAGCTCACCACCGAGCAGCTGGAGCACGCAGGCGTCCCCGAGGACATGATCCGGATCTCGGTCGGTCTGGAGGACCCGGACGACATCGTCTGGGACCTCGACCAGGCGCTGGCCGCCTCGCAGAAGGAGAGCTCGTGACCTGGGAGAACCCGCCCGCGTGGCGGCGCCAGCAGATCCTGCGCGACACCCGCACCGTCGCCGTCGTCGGGGCGAGCCCGAACCCGGCCCGGGCCAGCAACTTCGTCGCCACCTACCTGCTGGCCTCGACCGGCTTCGAGGTGTACTTCGTCAACCCGAACGCACCGGAGATCCTCGGGCGCCCGGTGTACCCCTCGCTCGCGGAGCTGCCGGTGGTGCCGGACCTGGTCGACGTCTTCCGCCGCCCCGAGGACCTCGGCGGGGTGCTCGACGAGGTCCTCGCCCTGGACCCGACGCCGTCGACGTTCTGGCTCCAGTTCGGCCTGTTCGACGAGGAGCTGGCCCGTCGCGCGGAGGCCGCGGGCCTGACCGTGGTGATGGACCGGTGCCTCAAGGTGGAGCACGCGCGCTTCGCCGGCGGTCTGCACCTGGCCGGCTTCGACACCGGCGTGATCACCTCGCGGCGCCGGGACTGATCCCGCCCGGGGCACGACGGTCAGATCCGCTCGGGGGCCCGCTCGCCGTCGTCCTCGACGACCTCCTCGATCGCCTGCTCCCGCGCGGTCGGGGGGCCGGCCTCCTCCCGGGCCTGTGCCGCCGCGTCCTCGGCCTCGTCCCGGGAGGCGTACTGGGTGAGGAGCCCGCACCCGCAGTCGCACCGCACCACCCACCGATCGGCGACGTCGGCCATCGGCAGCACCTGCGGGTCGTGATTCTCCACGAGGACCTCCTCTGTGGGGAGTGGGTGATCGGCATCATGGCGTGACGCAGTGCCCCGGCGCCATTCGGGAGAGGGGGTCGCCGGACGACGGCCGGGCCGCACCGGGCCGGTCTCACCAGCCGAGCAGACCGACCAGCACGGCGTGGACCAGCCAGAACGGGGCGAACGCCAGTGCCACGAGCCCGCCGGGGCCGACCCCGCGCCGGGCCGGGAACACCAAGCGCGAGGGCGGCGAGCCCCCACGGCACGAGCAGCGCGAGCCCGCGCAGCGGCCACGACCCGACCCCGGTGACCAGGGCCAGCAGCAGCGCCACCGCCACCCAGCCGGCCGCCGCGGCCACGCAGCGGGGGAGCACGGCGGCGACGCCCGGGAGCTCCGGTGACCGGGCGGTGACCGGGGCCGGCTCCGGCTCCGTGCCCGGTGGGTACGGCGGCGCGCCGGGCAGCGGGGCGTGCGGCGGGACCTCCACCGGGCCGGACGACGCCGGGGCCACCCGGGAGAAACCCGGGGCGCCCTGCCACGACGGCGTCGCCCCGGCCGACCCGCGCACGTCCGGCCGCGCCGGCTCGTCCGGTCCGGGCCGGTCAGCGGGGTCGGTGCCGCTCATGTCGGGAGCCTAGACCGCCACCCGCCCGCGGGCCCGCACCGCACGATGATCGCCGGGAGTGGAGTTCAGAGCGCAGCGGGGTGCGTCCGGCGTCCACTCCCGGCGACTATGGTCCGGCGGGGCGGTGTGCGGGAGCCGGGGTGCGGCCGTAGGTCAGCCGGCGCAGCAGCACCTCGGCCGGGCCGCGGTGGCCTCGGCGCCCGGCGACCACGGCGACGACGACGGTCACCAGCCACACCCCGGCCCCGCACAGCGTCGCCGCCCACAGCGGCAGGCCCGCGCCGAGCCCGAGCGTCCAGGCCGGGAACAGGGCCACGAACGCCACCGACTGCGCCAGGTACCCGCTCAGCGAGCGCCGCCCCAGCGCGACCAGCGCGCGGATCACCCACCCGCCCGGCGCCGCTCCGGCGGACCGTGTCCGTCGCGCGACGACCAGCCCGGCCAGCGCCGCGTACCCGGCGCCCGCGGCGTGGCCGGTGACGGCGTGCAGCACCCCGACCACGAGCGCGACCGGCGCCGACGGCGTCCACGCCCCCGCGGCGACCAGCCCCAGCGGCAGGCCGCCCACGACCCCGGCCCCGATCCCCGCGACGGCGACCCGGCGCAGCGCGCGACGGTGCCGGGCCGGGTCGTCGAGCCAGCCGGCCCGGGCGACGAGGACCCCCGCGACCGCGGCCCCCGCCAGCCCGACCGCGCTGATCAGCAGGTTGCCGAACAGCCACTCGCCGAAGCGCTCCACCGCCGCGGACACCACGTCCGGTGCGACCAGCGACGGCGACGCCGACGCCGCGTCGGACCGGGTCAGCGCGACGGGGGCGTAGAGCACCGCCAGCAGCGTCGTCGCGGCCACGCCGGTGAGCACCAGCACCGCGGTCGACCCGCGGACCAGCACCGGCGCGAGCACCACGGCGATCAGGCCGTAGGCGGCGACGAAGTCCCCGTGCCACAGCAGCACCGCGTGCGCGGCGCCGACGGCGAACAGCGCCCCGCCCCGGCGCCGGACCAGGGCCAGCACCTGGTCGGGCCCGGCACCGGCGCGGGCCGCGCGGCGGGCGAGCCCGGCGATGCCGTAGCCGAACAGCAGCGCGAACAGCGGGTAGGCCCGGCCGTCGACCAGGGTCAGCTGCACCGCGGCGAGCCAGGCGTCGACGCCGGTCGGGTCGAGCGGGTAGGTGCGCACCCCGATGCCCCGGTGGGTGACGAAGGTGTGCGCGTTCGCCACGGCGATCAGCAGCAGCGCCGCGCCGCGGGCCAGGTCCGGCGCCGGTGCACGACCGGTCACCGGGACGTCACGCATCGCCCGCACGCTACCGGCGGTGTGGTTCGTGCCACGCATGGCGGTGGGTGTGCTCCCCGTCGCGGTACGCAGGCGCGAACGGGGCTAGGGTCCGGGGCGTGTCTGCTACCCCCGTTACCGTTACCGTCACCGGAGCCGCTGGCCAGATCGGTTACGCGCTGCTCTTCCGGATCGCCTCCGGGCAGCTGCTGGGGCCCGACACCCCAGTCACGCTGAACCTGCTGGAGATCCCGCAGGCCGTGAAGGCCGCCGAGGGCACCGCGATGGAGCTCGACGACTGCGCCTTCCCGCTGCTGCGCGGGATCGACATCTTCGACGACGCGAACGCCGCGTTCTCCGGCACCAACGTCGCGCTGCTCGTCGGTGCCCGTCCCCGCAGCAAGGGCATGGAGCGCGGCGACCTGCTCGAGGCCAACGGCGGCATCTTCGGCCCGCAGGGCAAGGCGATCAACGCCGGTGCCGCGGACGACGTGCGCGTCCTGGTCGTCGGCAACCCGGCCAACACCAACGCCCTGATCGCCCAGGCCGCGGCGCCGGACGTCCCGGCCGAGCGGTTCACCGCGATGACCCGCCTCGACCACAACCGCGCGCTGGCGCAGCTGTCGAAGAAGCTCGGCGTCGGCCTCGACGAGATCAGCAAGCTGACCATCTGGGGCAACCACTCGGCCACCCAGTACCCCGACCTCTTCCACGCCGAGGTCGGCGGCAAGATCGCCGCTGAGCAGGTCGAGCGGGAGTGGCTGGAGAACGACTTCATCCCGACCGTCGCCAAGCGCGGCGCCGCGATCATCGAGGCCCGGGGCGCGTCCTCGGCCGCGTCGGCCGCGAACGCCGCCATCGACCACGTCTACGACTGGGTCAACGGCACCCCGGCCGGCGACTGGACCTCCGCCGCGATCCCGTCGGACGGCTCCTACGGCGTCCCCGAGGGCATCATCTCCTCGTTCCCGGTCACCTCCGAGAACGGCGCGTGGAAGATCGTCCAGGGCCTGGAGATCGACGAGTTCTCCCGCGGGAAGATCGACGCGAGCGTCGCGGAGCTGGTCGAGGAGCGCGACACCGTCGCCAAGCTCGGCCTCATCTGAACCGACCGCACACGCACCGCGGCCCCGCACCCGTCACGGGTGCGGGGCCGCGGTGCGTCCGGAGCCGTTCCCGCCGGCCACCCGGCGCACCGGTGATCGCCGATCCGCGCGGTGATCCGCGCCGCGCGCGTCCGGACACGCGCGCACCGGTGATCACCGCGCGGGAGCGGGGGACCGCCCGGGTCGGGTCACCCCAGGCGGGCGCCGGTGCCGCCGTCGAACAGGTGGGTGCGGTCCGGGTCGGGGACCAGGCGCAGGCGGGTCCCGCGCTCCGGCGGGGTGCGCGCGTCGACCCGGGCCACCAGCGTCGTCCCGGCGCCGTCGTGTCCCGCGGCCTCGGTGAGGGTGCCGTAGACGTAGGCGTCGGCCCCCAGCTCCTCGACGACGTCGACGGTCACCTCCAGCCCGTCCCCGGCCCCGGCGGGGCGCAGGTCCTCCGGCCGGATGCCGACCGTGACCGTCTCCGACGACCCGCCGGGCACCGGGATCCGCACCCCGCCGAGGGACACCGACCCGTCGGTGCCGGTGGGCCCCGTCACCAGGTTCATCGCCGGTGACCCCACGAACCCGGCGACGAAGGCGTTCACCGGGCGCTCGTACAGCTCGCGCGGGGCGGCGCACTGCTGCAGCACCCCGCCCGACAGCACCGCGACGCGGTCGCCCATCGTCATCGCCTCCACCTGGTCGTGGGTGACGTAGACGGTGGTGACACCCAGGCGCCGCTGCAGGGAGGCGATCTGGGTCCGGGTGGACACCCGCAGCTTCGCGTCCAGGTTGGACAGCGGCTCGTCCATGCAGAACACGGCGGGCTCGCGCACGATCGCGCGGCCCATCGCGACCCGCTGACGCTGCCCGCCCGACAGGGCACGCGGCTTGCGGTCCAGCAGTCCCTCCAGGTCGAGGATCTTCGCCGCCTCGGCGACGCGGCGGGCGATCTCGTCGCGCGGCCGGCCCGCGTTGGTCAGCGCGAAGCCCATGTTCGCGGCGACCGTCATGTGCGGGTAGAGCGCGTAGTTCTGGAACACCATCGCGATGTCGCGGTCCTTGGGCCGGACGTCGGTGACGTCGCGGTCGCCGATCCGGATGGCGCCGGCGTCGACGTCCTCCAGACCCGCGAGCATCCGCAGCGACGTCGACTTCCCGCAGCCGGACGGCCCGACGAGCACGAGGAACTCGCCGTCGGCGATCTCCAGGTCCAGCTCGTCGACGGCGGGGGTGTCCGACCCGGGGTAGATCCGCGTCGCCGAGTCGTAGGTGACCGTTGCCATGTCAGCGTCCCGCCATCAGATGTTGGGCTTCACGTCGGTGTCGAAGATGCCGTTCAACGTGCCCCTGAGCGTGGTCAGCTCGCTCTGCACGTCGGCCCGCTGGTTGAGGATGTTGGCACAGGCCCGCGCGATCTCCTGGTCGGCGCCCGGGAGGAACGCGCGTGCCCGGTCCTGGGTGCGGGTGCGGTCGAGCTGGTCGAGGGCGACCTCGCGCAGCGGGGTCTCGGCGAGAAGCGGACCGGTGTCCGCCGAGGTCCGGAGCGGCAGGTAGCCGGTGGCCTGGGACAACAGCACGGTGTTCTCCGGGCTGGTCAGGAACTTCGCGAAGTTCGCGGCGGCGAGCTGGCGCTCCGGGGGGATCCCGGCCGGGATGCCGAGGCCGGCGCCCCCGGTCGGGCAGACCGGACCGGCGACCGGGCCCGCCGGCAGGAACCCGGCGCCGACGTCGAACCGCGCGGCGTCGAGCACGGTGACCAGCGAACCGGTGGACCCGACCGTCGCCGACACCGCCCCGGCACCCAGGTCGGTGGTGCCGTCGGTCGCGGCGACGCCCGCCCAGCCCGAGGTCACCGCGTTCTGCAGGGCCGAGATCGCCCGGACGGCCTCGGGGGAGTCGCAGGTGACGTCCCACTCGTTCGACCAGGCACCGCCCTCGCCCCAGAGGTTGTTCTGGAACGACCAGCCGGCGTAGTCGGCCAGGGCGGGGAGCTGGTACGCCTTCTGCGCGCCGGTGCCCGCGGCCTGCAGCCTCGGCCCCCACTCGGCCATCTCGGCCCAGGTCGCGGGCGCGCGGTCGGGCAGGCCGGCCTTCTGCCAGTGCGCCTTGTTGTAGTAGAAGATCGGCGTCGAACGCGCCCAGGGCAGGGCCCAGAGCTTGCCGTCGTAGCGGTAGTCCTCGATCAGCTGCTGCCGGTAGTCGGCGGTGTCGATGCCCGTCGCGGCGATCAGCGGGTCCATCGGCACGATGGAGCGCTGCATGTAGTAGCGGAACCACCACACGTCGGACAGGACGACGAGGTCGGGCAGCTGCGAGCCGCCGCCGGCCTGCGCGGTCTGGAAGCGCTGCGCGATCTCCTCGTAGTTCGCGCCCGCGGTCACCAGGCTCACCGTCGTGCCCGGGGTGGCCTGCTGGTAGGCGGCGATGATCTGCCGCGACACCGTCTCGGAGCCACCGGGGTTGTTCGTCCACCAGGTGACCTCCCTCGCCGGCTGCACACCGGCGTAGTCGATCTCCGGCACGTCGGCGGGGCCGCCGCCGCTGGTGGACGGTCCACCGCAGGCGGCCAGCGCCGCGGCGGCACCGGCGATGCCGGCGACCTTGAGGAATCCGCGACGGTCGAGCGACGGGATCATGGGGTGGCGTCCTTTCGGGAGGAGCGGGACCGGGTGACGGCCGCGGTCAGTCCTTGACCGCGCCCTGGGTGAGGCCGGCGATGATGTGGCGCTGCAGCGCGATGAAGACGATGAGGACGGGCACGATCACGGCGACCGAGCCGGCCATGAGCTGGCCGTAGGCGGCCGCCCGGTTGTCCACGTTGGCCAGCAGGGTGAGCCCTACGGGCAGGGTCATCATCTGCGGATCGGAGACGATGACCAGCGGCCACAGGTAGTCGTTCCACTCGTAGACGATGGTGATCAGCGCGACGGTGGCGACGGTCGGTGCGGACACCGGCAGCACCACCCGGGTGAGCCGGCGCCAGTGCCCGGCACCGTCGAGCTCCGCGGCCTCCAGCAGGCTCGGCGGGAGCGTGCGGAAGTGCTGGCGCAGCAGGAACGTGCCGAACGCCGTCCCGAGACCGGGCAGGATGATGCCCCAGTACGTGTCCGCGCCGCCGAGCGCGGTGATGAGCGTGTAGTTGGGCAGCAGCGCCACCTGCGGCGGCACCATCAGAGTCACCAGCAGCCCGGCGAAGATCCAGTTCTTGAACGGGAACCGGACGAACACCAGCCCGTAGGCGGTGAACACGGCCAGCGCCACCTTGAGCACGGCACCGACCACGGTGACCAGCACCGAGTTGAGGAACACCCGGCCGAACGGAAGGCGCTCGGCGACGGTGGCGTAGTTCTCCGTCGTCGGCGCGGACGGCAGCAGCGCCGGGGTCTGAGTGATGATCTCGGTCAGCGGCTTGAACGACGACAGCGTCATCCACAGCAGCGGGAACAGCACGACCAGCACGGCCACCAGCAGCGGAACGTAGGCGCTGGTCACGACCTCGAACAGGGCCCGCGGGGTGAGTGCGCGGGAGCGCTGCGGGACGGGGGTGGTGGTCATGCGTAGTGCACCCGCCGTTCCATCCACCGCAGCTGGACCAGGGTGAACACCACCAGCAGCGCGAACAGGACCGTCGACACCGCCGCGGAGTAGCCCGCCCGGTTGCTCGCCCCGAACGCCTGCAGATAGGCCTCGTAGATCAGGGTCGTCGTGCCCTGCCCGAGCGGGGTCATGATCCGGATGAGGTCGAAGGCCTGAAGCGAGTTCAGCACGCTCGTCACGACCAGGAAGAAGGTGACCGGCGACAGCAGCGGCAGCACCACCCGGAAGAACGTCCGAGTCGTGGACGCCCCGTCCAGGGCGGACGCCTCCAGCAGGTCCCTCGGGATCGACTGCAGACCCGCCAGGTAGATCACCGCGGCGTAGCCCATGTTCTTCCAGACGTAGACGATGCAGATCATCGCCAGCGACATCGTCGGGTCGTTGAAGAAGTCCGGGGCGGTCCCGCCGACGGTGCGGACGACCGCGCCGAGCACCCCGATCGACGGGTCGAACACGAACAGCCACACGAGCCCGACGCCGACCCCCGACAGCACGTACGGGGAGAACACCGCCGCCCTGGCCACGCCGGTGCCGGGCACCCGCCGGTTGAGTGCCAGTGCGATCAGCAGGCCCAGCACCATCGAGCCGCCGACCGTGACCACGGTGAACACCAGCGTCGTCCACAGGATCCCCGCCGACGACGGCGAGCTGAGGAACGTGACGTAGTTGTCGAGGCCGACGAACGTGGCCGACGGCGAGCCGAGGGTCCAGTTCAGCAGCGAGTACCGGACGTTCTCGATCACCGGCCGGTAGGCGAAGACGATGATCAGGGCGGCGTTGGGGAGCACCAGGGCGAGGAACACCCAGAAGTCGTGCCGGTCCCGGGCGGTGAAGCGCCGCCGTCGCCGTGGCGGGGGCTGCGGGGTCGTACCCGGCGCCGTCGACGCCGGGGCGGCCCGGGTGGGAGTGGACGTCACGTGACCTCACGTCTGTCGCAGGGGCGAACGCGGGGCCGCACCGTCGGCGACCTCGCAGACCCTCGCAGTCTCGTGTGGCCCGGCTGTGTCACGTGTCCGGCGAACAGGTGAACGGCAGTACTCGTACGGGTGACGCGACAGGGGATCGCTACTCCGCCACGCGGCAGATGGCGAAGGCCTCCGCCGGAACGGTGAACGAGGAGCCGTCACTGGTCGTCGGCTCGGAGGCCAGCAGGATCCGGGTGATCTCCGACCCGAGCGACAGCGTCACCGGCTCCGGCCCGAGGTTGACCACCACCCGCATCCGCCCGCGGACGACGACGAGGGTGCGCGCCTGCTCGTGGACGTCGACGCCGACCCGGTCCAGCCACGGGTCGGACAGCTCCGGCCACGCCCGGCGCAGTGCGATGAGCTCGCGGTGCATCCGCAGCAGGGTCGCGTGCGGCTCCTGCTCGGGCTCGGACCAGTCCAGCCGGGAGTCGATGAAGGTCGACTCGGCGTTCGGGTCGGGCACCTCGGCGGCGTCGTCCCAGCCGTGGTCGGCGAACTCGGCGCGCCGGCCGTCGCGGACGGCCTTCTGCAGGGCCGGGTCGCCGAAGCGGGAGAAGAACTGCCATGGCGTCCGCGCGCCCCACTCCTCGCCCATGAACAGCATCGGGGTGAACCCGGAGGTGAACAGCAGCGCCGCCCCGCAGGCCAGCAGGCCGGGTGACAGCGTGTGGGTGAGCCGGTCGCCGGTGGCACGGTTGCCGATCTGGTCGTGGTTCTGCAGGTAGGTGACCAGCCGCGAACCCGGGATCCGGGCGGTGTCGATCGGGGCGCCGTGGCTACGCCTGCGGAACGACGACCAGGTGCCCTCGTGCAGGAACCCGCGGGTGAGCACGTGTGCGAGCCCGTCCAGGCCCGCCTCGGCGAAGTCGCCGTAGTAGCCCTGGCCCTCGCCGGTGAGCACCGTGTGCAGGCAGTGGTGGACGTCGTCGGCCCACTGGGCGTCGAGGCCGTAGCCACCGCCCTCCCGGGCGGTGATCATCCGCGGGTCGTTGAGGTCGGACTCGGCGATCAGCGACAGCGGGCGGCCGACGTGCGCCTCCAGCGCGGTCACCTCGACGGCGAGCTGCTCCAGCACGTGCTGGGCCCGGGTGTCGCGCAGCGCGTGCACGGCGTCGATCCGCAGCCCGTCGACGTGGAAGTCGCGCAGCCACATCAGCGCGTTCTCGATCATGTAGCGGCGGACCTCGTCGGAGCCCGCCCCGTCGAGGTTCAGCGACGGGCCCCAGATGTTGGAGCCGGCGAAGTACGGGCCGAACCGGTCCAGGTAGGCCCCGGACGGGCCGAGGTGGTTGTAGACGACGTCGAGGACCACGCCCAGGCCGCGGGCGTGGCAGGCCTCGACGAAGCGCTTGAACGCGTCCGGCCCGCCGTAGTTCTCGGTGACGGCGTACCAGCCGACGCCGTCGTAGCCCCAGTTCACCGGCCCGTCGACGGCGTTGACCGGCAGCACCTCGACCAGGTCGATCCCGAGCGAGACCAGGTGGTCGAGCCGGTCGATCGCGGAGTCGAACGTCCCGCCGTCGGTGAAGGTGCCGATGTGGCACTCGTAGAGCACCGACCCGGCCAGCGCACGGCCCGTCCAGTTCTCGTCGGTCCACCAGAACGCGTCGTGCTCGTAGACGCGGGAGCGCTCGTGCACTCCCTTCGGCTGCCAGGTGGACCGGGGGTCGGGCAGCGGCGTGGCGTCGTCGTCGAGCAGGAACGCGTAGTCGGTCCCGTGCCCGTGGTCGGGCGCCTCGATGCGCCACCAGCCCCCCGGGGAGGGATCGAGCGCGATGCGCCGCTCGCCCACCAGCACGCTGACGCGGTTCCTGTCGGGGGCCCATACGGCGAACTCCGTCACGGGGGCCGATCCTTCCGCACCCGGTGGGGTCGGCGCGCGCCCGGCGGGGGGTGGGCCGGGTCACGCGCCGCTAGGCTGCCCTGATGAGCGACCCCGACGGAGGCGACGACCTCGACCAGGACGCGCAGCTCCAGCCCGAGGACACCCTGGAGTACGGCGGCGTGACCGACGTGCTCGACGAGGGGTACTCGCCGCCCGAGCGGCCCTGGAACGACCGTGACGACGAGACCCTCGACGAGCGCCTCGCCGACGAGGAGCCGGACACCTGGGCCGCCGAGCTCGAGGCGACGGCCGACGCGGAGGACCGCGACGACGCCCGCGCCGCCGGTGTGGTCGGGGACCCGGACTCCCGCGAGGACTTCTCCGACGTCGACGACGCCACCGGTGGGCTGCTCGGCGACGCCCCGGGCACCGACGGCGAGCTGCTCGCCGACGACGAGGTCGGCGACCGCCGCGCCGGGCGCCTCACCATCGACGACGCGAGCTTCGACGGCAGCGACGGTGGGGAGAAGGACCTGGTGGCGGGCGACGCCGGCATCGACGGTGCGGGCGCCTCGGCCGAGGAGGCCGCGGTGCACCTCGTCGACGAGCCCTGAGTCCCGGACGCACGCGTGCCCCGGTCGCCGACGGCGGCCGGGGCACGGTGGCCGTGGCTCAGGCCGGGCGGACCAGCAGCGCGACCGGGTAGCGCGAGAGCAGGTCGGCCAGCGCGGGCGCCGGCCCGTCCACCGGCCGGTTCGCGATCATGTCGTGCCAGTCGTCGAACCCGCCGGGCAGCGGCAGCCGGGTGTCGTCCCAGCCGCCGCGGCCGGCCAGGCCCTCGGGCAGCCGGGTCGCGACGGCGACGAGCGCGCCCCCGCCACGGGAGAACGCGACGGCGTGCTCCGCCGCCGTGCCCTGGGCGTCGACCCGGCCGTACCCGCTGAACAGCTCGGGGCGGAACCGCCGCAGCCGCGCCGTCGCCGAGGTGACCAGCAGCTTCGCGGCACCGGTCGCGTCGACAGGTGGCTGCTCGCCGGCGTCGAGACGCTCCAGGAGCGCGCGCCGGGCGTCCCAGTCGACCGGGCGCCGGTTGTCCGGGTCGACCAGCGAGTACTCGAACAGCTCGGTGCCCTGGTAGATGTCGGGCACACCCGGGCCGGCCATCTGCAGCAGCTTCTGGGCCAGCGAGTTCGACCAGCCGGGCTCGGCGATCTCCGCGACGAACGCCTCGATCTCGGCGACGAGCTCGGCGTCGGCCAGTACCTGCTCCGGCCAGGCCGCGATCGCCTCGTCGACCTCGGCGACGGCGTCGATGTGCGAGGTCACCAGCTTGGCCTCCTTGGAGGCCTTGCCGAGGTAGCCGGCGAGCCGCTCGGCCGTGATCGGCCACGCCCCGACCAGCGACTGCCAGGCCAGCAGCTCCAGCGACCGGTCGGGCAGCGGGTGGCGCACCGACCACTCGCGGACCCGCGCCGCCCAGTCCGCGGGACGCTCGGACAGCACGGCCAGCCGGGCCCGCACGTCCTCCGACCGCTTGGTGTCGTGCGTGGACAGCGAGGTCATGGTGCGCGAGCGTCCCGCCTCGCGGCGGGCGAGCCCGGCGTGGAACTCCTCGGGCGTCACCCCGAAGCGCGCCGGGTCGCCGCCGACCTCGTTCAGCGCGACGAACCGGTTGTACCGGTAGAAGGCGGTGTCCTCGACACCCTTGGCGGTGACCATCCCCGAGGTCTGCTGCAGCCGGGTCGCGTACTCCGACCCGGGCTCGCGGACCAGCCCGGCGTGCAGGGCACCCAACACCGCGGCCAGGTCGGGGCGACGGGTGCGGGCCACCGCGACCGCGGTGTCGGCGGCCGCCCGGCCCTCGGCGATCTCGGGGGTGAGGTAGGAGCGGTAGACCGGGAAGCCGCACAGCAGCTCGGCGACCGCGTCGTGCAGGTCCTCGGCGGCGACGTCGGCGAGGTCGAGCCCGGTGGTGCCGGAGTCGGCGCCGGGGCCCGCGCGGAAGGCGTCGGCGATCCGGCGCACCTCCGCGACCAGGATCTCCCGGACGACGAGGTGCCGGCCGTCGTCCTCGACGGCGTGCGCGGAGCGCTTCTCCCCGGTGTGCTCGGCGGCGAACTGGGTGAGCAGCCCGGCGCCGTCGGGGTCGACGAGCACCCCGCAGACCTCGCGCAGCGCCTCGTAGCCGGTGGTGCCGTCGACCGGCCAGGAGATCGGCAGCTCCTCGCCGACGCCCAGGATCTTCTCCACCAGCAGCCACTTGCCCGGGCCGAGCTCGGCGCGCAGCCGGCGGGCGTAGCCGCCCGGGTCGGACAGGCCGTCGGGGTGGTCCACCCGCAGCCCGACGACGGTGTCGTCGGAGCGCACGATGTCGAGGACGGTGCGGTGGGTGTCGGCGAAGACCTCCGGGTCCTCGACCCGGACCGCGGCGAGGTCGCTGACGTCGAAGAACCGCCGGTAGGTCAGCTCCGCGGCGCCGCGCCGCCAGGACACGAGCCGGTAGTGCTGGCGGTCGTGCGCCTCCTGCGGGGTGCCCTCGCCGGTGCCGGGCGCGAGCGGGAAGCGGTGCTCGTAGTAGCGCAGCTCCCCGTCGACCACCGACAGCTCCGCCAGGGCCTTCTCCTCGTCGGCGTCCAGCACCGGGAGCAGGATCGGCCCGGCGCCCCAGTCGACGTCGAAGTGCCGGGCCCGGCGCGAGGACGGTCCGTGCGTGAGCACGTCCCACCACCACGGGTTCTCGGCGGGCTTCGCGACGCCGACGTGGTTGGGCACGATGTCGATCAGCATCGTCAGACCGTGCTCGCGCAGCGTCGCGAGCAGCGACCGCAGCCCCTGCTCGCCGCCCCGCTCACCCGACACCCGGGTCGGGTCGGTCACGTCGTAGCCGTGGGTGGACCCGGCCGTGGACTCCAGCAGCGGTGAGGCGTAGAGCGCCCCGACCCCCAGCCGGTCCAGATAGCCGGTCAGCGCGGCGGCGTCGGCGAAGGTCTGTTCCGCCGAGAGCTGCAGCCGGTAGGTCGATCCCGGAAGGCGGGTCACGCCTCAGCCCTTCGATCGCAGGACGAGCAGGGAACGGGCGGGCAGGGTCAGCACCGAGCCCGCGGACACCGGGTCGAGGTCGGTCCCCGTGACGCCGGCGGCGTTCGGCGGGTGCACTTCGCCCGAGTGGGTGTCGACGACGATCTCCCACGCCTGCCCGAACTCGGTGTGCGGGAGCGTGGTGTCGATGTCCTCCCAGAAGGAGTTGAAGCACAGCAGGAACGAGTCGTCGACGATCCGCTGGCCGCGCTGGTCGACGTCGGCGATCTGGCTGCCGTTGAGGAACACGACCACCGAGCGGCCCAGGTCGTTGTCCCAGTCCTCCTCGGTCATCTCCCGCCCGGCGGGGGTGAACCAGCCGATGTCGGCGACGTCCTCGCTGGTGGAGGACCGGCCGATCGGGCGGCCGGCGAAGAACCGGCGCCGGCGGAACACCGGGTGGGCGTGCCGCAGCGCGGCGACGCCCGCGGTGAACGTGGTCAGGTCGTCGTGCTTGCCCGCGAGCTCCCAGTCCTGCCAGGCGATCTCGTTGTCCTGGCAGTAGACGTTGTTGTTGCCGCCCTGGGTGCGTCCGGCCTCGTCGCCGTGCAGCAGCATCGGGGTGCCCTGGGACAGCAGCAGCGTCGCCAGGAAGTTGCGCTGCTGGCGGGCCCGCAGCTCGACGATGGTCTCGTCGTCGGTGGGACCCTCGACGCCGCAGTTCCAGGACCGGTTGTGGCTCTCGCCGTCGTTGCCGCCCTCGCCGTTGGCCTCGTTGTGCTTCTCGTTGTACGAGACGAGGTCGGCCAGGGTGAACCCGTCGTGCGCGGTCACGAAGTTGATCGAGGCGAACGGTCGGCGGCCGTCGGCCTGGTAGAGGTCCGAGCTGCCGGTGATCCGCGACGCGAACTCGCCCAGGGTGCCCGCCTCACCGCGCCAGAAGTCGCGCACGGTGTCGCGGTACTTGCCGTTCCACTCGGTCCACAGCGGCGGGAAGTTGCCGACCTGGTAGCCGCCAGGGCCGACGTCCCACGGCTCGGCGATCAGCTTGACCTGCGAGATCACCGGGTCCTGCTGGACGAGGTCGAAGAAGGTCGACAGCCGGTCGACGTCGTAGAACTCGCGGGCCAGGGTGGAGGCAAGGTCGAAGCGGAAGCCGTCGACGTGCATCTCGGTCACCCAGTACCGCAGCGAGTCCATGATCAGCTGCAGGGTGTGCGGGTTGCGGACGTTGAGGGAGTTCCCGGTGCCCGTGTAGTCCATGTAGTAGCGGGCGTCGTCGTCGACCAGCCGGTAGTAGGCGTGGTTGTCGATGCCGCGCATGGACAGCGTCGGGCCCATGTCCGAGCCCTCGGCGGTGTGGTTGTAGACCACGTCGAGGATGACCTCGATGCCGGCGTCGTGCAGGTCGCGCACCATCGCCTTGAACTCCGCGACCTGGGTGCCGGACCGGATCGAGCCCGACGAGTACGCGTGGTGCGGGGCCAGGAAGCCGATGGTGTTGTAGCCCCAGTAGTTCGACAGGCCCTTCTCGGTGAGGTGGTGGTCCTGCACGAACTCGTGCACCGGCATGAGCTCGACGGCGGTGATCCCGAGCCGCTTGTAGTGCTCGATCATCGCCGGGTGCGCCACGCCGGAGTAGGTGCCGCGCAGCTCCTCCTCGACGTCCGGGTGCTGGATCGTCAGTCCCTTGACGTGCGCCTCGTAGACGACGGTCTCGTTGTAGGGGATCTTCGGCGGGCGGTCCGAGCCCCAGTCGAAGTACGGGTTGACGACGACCGACTTCGGCACGTGCGGCGCGGAGTCGGTGTCGTTGCGCGAGTCCGGGTCGCCGAAGTTGTAGCCGAACACGGCCTCGTCCCAGTCGACCGGGCCGTCGAGGGCCTTGGCGTAGGGGTCGATGACCAGCTTGTTCGGGTTGCACCGCAGACCCCGGGCCGGGTCGTAGGGACCGTGCACGCGGTAGCCGTAGCGCTGGCCGGGCTCGATGCCGGGCAGGTAGCCGTGCCAGACGAAGCCGTCGACCTCGGTCAACGGGACCCGGGTCTCGGCGAGTCCGCCGGGCGCGCCCGGGTCGGGGGAGAACAGGCACAGCTCCACGGCGTCGGCGACCTCGGAGAACAGTGCGAAGTTGGTGCCGGTGCCGTCGTAGCTGGCACCCAGCGGATAGGCGTGCCCGGGCCAGGCCTGCATGGTCTGTGTCCTCTCGTCGCGTACCCCCGGCCGCAGGCCGCTGGCACGCTCACACTGTGTAGGGCGGGCTCCGTTGCCGCATGGTGGACGGGGCCGCCGGCGGCCCACGCCACATCACCGTCACGTCCGCAGCTGCTGCGGACGGGGGCGGTCGATCGTCCCAGGGACGGTCAGGAGTCGGCGAGCCGGGCGGGGAAGCCGCCGGTGGCGACAGGGCTCCAACGGGTCGGGGTGATGCGGATCAGGGCCTTCCCCTGGTCGGCCATGGCCCGGCGGTACTCGTCCCAGTCCGGGTGCTCGCCGGAGACGGCGCGGAAGTAGTCGACCAGCGGCTCGAGCGCGTCGGGCAGCGTGATGAGCTCGGCGTCGCCCTCGACCTGCACCCAGGCGCCGTCGAACTCCTCGCTCAGCACGACGACCGCGGCCCTGCCGGCCTTCGCCACGTTGGCCGACTTGGCGCGCTCGGGATAGGTGGAGATCACGATGCGCCCCTCGTCGTCGACGCCGCCGGTGACCGGGGAGGCCTGCACTCCGCCGTCGGAACGGGTGGTCATCAGCACCATGTGGTGCCGGGGACGGACGAACTCGAGCAGCTCGTCCCGGTCGACGCGGTCACTGCGGGCGATGGTGCGGGGCATGCCCGGGATCCTAGGGCGGCCGGGGGCCCGGCGCCCGCCGTTCCTCACCCCGCGCCGCGGGCCACTAGGGTCCGGATCCGTGGCGACTGTCTTCACGAAGATCATCAGCGGCGAGATCCCGGGCCGGTTCGTCTGGGCCGACGAGCAGTGCGTGGGGTTCCTGTCGATCAACCCGCTCGGCCCGGGGCACACCCTCGTCGTGCCGCGCGCCGAGATCGACCAGTGGGTCGACGCCGACGCCGGCCTCGTCGCCCACCTCACCGGGGTGGCGCGGACCGTCGGACTCGCGGTGCGGGAGATCTGGTCGCCGCCCCGGGTGGGTCTGCTGGTCGCCGGGTTCGAGGTGCCCCACCTGCACGTCCACGTGTTCCCGGCGTGGGACATGCGCGCCTTCGACTTCGCGAACGCGGCCGCCACCGTCGACGGCGCCGAGCAGGACGGGCACGCCGAGACCCTGCGCGCGGCGCTGCGGGCCGCCGGACACGACGCGCACGTCCCGGGCTGAGCGGGTGCACCTGCTGCTCGTCCGGCACGCGCTGCCTGAGGCCGTCGAGCACGACGACGGTACGCACGCCGACCCGGGCCTCGCGCCGCAGGGCCGGGAGCAGGCCGCCCGGCTGGTCGACGCACTGGCCGGCTCCCCGGTCGACGCGCTGTACACCAGCACGATGCTCCGCGCGGTCCAGACCGCGGAGCCGCTCGCGCGCGAGCGCGGCGTCGCTCCGCACACCCGGTCCGACCTGTGCGAGTACGACGCAGAACGCTCGCTCTACGTCCCGGTCGCCCGGATGGCGCAGGCCGACCCGGCGGCATGGGCGCGGATGCGGGCCGGGCACCTGCCAGACCACGTCGACGGCGCCGCGTTCCGGGCCCGGGTGCGTGCCGGGATCGAGGACGTCGTCGCGGCGCACCCGGGCCGGGCGACGGTGGTCGTCGTCGCCCACGCGGGCGTGGTCAACGCCTACCTCGCCGAGGTGCTGGGCATCGGACGGGACCTGCCGTTCCCCCTCGACTACGTCGGCGTCTCGCGGGTGGTCTGCGCACGCGACGGGATGCGCAAGGTCGCGACGGTGAACGAGACGGCCCACGTCGCGGACCTGCTCTGACCCCACCGTCGACCGTTGCGCAACGGTCGTCGACCGCTTGCCGTCGACCGTTTGCCGTGGACGGCGGTGCACGTGGTGGGCCTGTGCCCCACTCGTACGCCGTTCGCCGCCGTCGTTGCGCCGCCCGGCTTCGGACGGGTGATCCAGGACGCCGAGCGGGCGGGCTGTACCTACGCTCTACTGCGTCTCCGCCCGACGACGATGCCGAGGTCGCGGGGCCCCGTCGAGGTCGGGTGCCGGATCCGGTACGGGCCACCCATGGACTCCGAAGGGACCTCACGCCGATGGCCGAGCGCGGAGGCTGCGGGACGACGGGCGTCGCGTCCACGCTCCCGCCGGCCCTGCCGTCGCGTGTGGCGCCTGCCCGGTCCGCGACGACGGCGCACCGTGCGTGCTCGCCCTCGGCGCCGTCCGGATGCGCCGCCCGGATGCTCCGGCCGACCGGTCCCGGGGCGATCGCATGACCCCGGCAGGGGTGGTTCCCGGTGGTCACCGGCCTCGGTCGCGCACGACGTCACAGGTGCCGCACGGTCGCGACGAGACGATCGGTCCCGACCGTTCGGGCAGGCACCGGTGACCGCGATCCGGGGTGAGGCCACCGATCGGCCCCGCTGGCCCTCGCGCGGCCTGCTGGCCCGGGTGCTCGCCGTGCTGGTGCTGGTCGAGGTCACCGCCGTGGTGCTCGTCGTGACCGACGTCGCTCGGCTGCCGTGGGACCGCGACACCGGCATGCTGGCGCTGGGTGCCCTCGGTCTCGCCGCACTCGGCGCGCTGCACACCGAGATGGCGTCCGGTATCGACCAGGTGCGCCGACGCGGAGCGCAGGTCACCTACTTCGACCTGTCGACGGTCTGGACCTTCGCGGCCGCGCTGCTGTTGCCGCCGGGGGTGGCGGGCCTGGTGGTCGTCGCGGTCTACGGCCACCTGTGGTGGCGGGTCTGGCGCCCGGCCGGGGCGAAGCTGTACCGGCACGTCTACACCACCGCGACCGTCGTGCTCGCCGCGATGGCCGCCTCGGTCATCGTCCCGTCCGACTCGCTCACCGCGGCGGCGGGGCTCGGCGGTGCGAGCCAGGTGGTCGGCTACCTGTCGCTGCTGCTGGCCATGGCGGTCTACGGGCTGGTCAACCAGGTCCTCGTCGCGACCGCGCTGGCCCTGACCTCGCCACATCGTCCCGACTGGCGACGCCTGATGGGGGACTGGGACGACCACGTGCTCGAGGGCGCGACGCTGTGCCTGGCGGTACTGGCCGCGCTCGCGGTGCAGCGCCAGGTGCTGCTCGCGCTGCTGGTCCTCCCGCCGCTGCTGGTGCTGCACCGGGCGGTGCTGATCCGGCAGCTGGAGGAGCGGGCGAACACCGACGCCAAGACCAACCTGCTCACCGCGGTCGCGTGGCGGGGCCGGGCGCACCGGGCGCTCACGCGGGCCCGGCGCCAGCGCGGTGCCGTCGCGGTGCTGATCCTCGACCTGGACCACTTCAAGGCCGTCAACGACGGCTACGGCCACCTCGCCGGCGACGAGGTGCTCACCGCCGTCGCCGCGACGCTGAAGGCCCAGGTTCGCGAGGTCGACCCGGTCGGGCGCTTCGGTGGGGAGGAGTTCGTCGTCCTCCTCGCCGGGCTGCCGGTGGGGCCGGAGGGGTGCGCGCTCGCCCACGGCGCGGCCGAGCGCATCCGGCGGACCATCCGGTCGCTGACGGTGCACGTCGACGGCCCGGGCGGCGGCATCACCATCCGCGACCTGTCGGTGTCGGTCGGGGTCGCGGTGACCGGCGGCGACGGCGAGTCCCTCGACGACCTGCTGCAGGTCGCCGACCACGCCCTCTACGCCGCCAAGCGTGCCGGACGCGACCAGGTCCGGATCGGGCGCGACGGGAGCGTCCCCGGCCACTGAGCCCCGGCTACTGAGCCCGGGCGGTGGGGCCCGGTGCCGCGGCGGCGGCAGGACGGTGCGGGTCAGGCGTGCTCGGGCTCGGCCGGGAAGGTGTGCCGCCCGATCCGCACGGCGTCGCGCCCGGCGCGCTTGGCGGCGTAGAGCGCGGAGTCCGCGACCTCGAGCAGCCCGGTCAGGGCGTGGCCGTCGTCGGGGAACAGCGCCCCGCCGATCGAGACTGTGATCCCGGTCCGGGACGGAGGGCCGTCGGTCCCGGGGGCGTCCGGGGGTGGTGTGGGCAGCCGCTGTGCGGGGACCCCGTCCACCGGCGCCGCCGGGTCGGACTCACCCGCGATCCGCCTGCGCAGGCGCTCGGCGATCTGCCGGACCTCCTCGCGCCCGTCGTGCCCGGACAGCCGGGGGAGCAGCACGACGAACTCCTCCCCGCCGAACCGGCCGACGAGGTCGTGGTCGCGCAGCTCCTCGCGCAGCACCCGGGCGGTGGCGGCGAGGACCTGGTCGCCGTAGAGGTGGCCGTGGGTGTCGTTGATCTCCTTGAAGTGGTCCAGATCGAGGATCAGCAGTGCCGCCGGCCGCCGTTCGCGTTCGGCGATGGTCAGCTCGTGGGTGCCGCGCAGGTGCCAGGCCGCGTGGTTGAGCAGACCGGTCTTGGAGTCGGTGTCGGCGCGTTCGCGCAGCTTGCGGACCAGGATCGTGCGGTGCAGGGCCAGGATCGGCGGCACCGCGAGCAGCGCCACGAACGGGCCGCTCGCGGCCAGCGCCCCCGCCGTCAGCGCCCCCAGACAGAGGGTCGCCAGCTCCAGGGTGAGCTCGTCGCCGCCGAACAGGATCCGCACCACCCGGGTGTCCGGGCTGGCCATCGCGACCACACCGAGCACCAGGCAGGTGTTGACGACGGTGTACGTGAGCAGGGCCAGCGGCAGTTCGAGGGCGTCGGGCAGACCGGAGTACACCTCGCCCTGACGGGTTGCGGCCAGCACCCCCGCCGTCGCGTACACGGCGAGTAGCACCGTCGCTCCGCTGTAGACCAGGCGATAGGCGGGATGCCGGTCGGGAGACGGGACCGGCCGCTGCACCCGGAGGTAGAGGTGGGCGTAGACCACCATCACCATCAGGCCGCCGAGCGCCGCAGGCAGCAGCAGTGCCGAGGCGAACGTCCACACCGAGGTGAGGTTCACGTGGTGGGTGTCCGCGCTGTACCGCCGGAGCCGCTCCACGCCAGCCACCAACTCGGTGTGCAGCACTCCGGCGACGGTCAGCGTGGCGAACAGCCCCCATGTGGAGTGGTCGAGTCGGGGTGGGACGAGAAGCGCGGCGAGAGTCAGGAGGAGCGCCAGCAGCTCCACGACCAGCACCGGTCCCAGCAGACGGGTGGGGATCGACCAGAGGGGCCAGCGCGTGACCTGATGCCACCGAGGTGGCGCAGGAGACACGTCGTCCTCCCCTCCACCGGTGTGCATCGCACCCGATCTTGCCTCGACAGCGGGCGTGATGGGCGTTTCCCCTCCGTGATCCTAGCCGCAGATGATCGCAGGGAGTGATCGATACGTCTCCGAGACCGTGTCGTTGCTGCCCGATCATGCAAGGCGATCACTGTGTGTAGGCAGCGGTGCTGAGGATGACCGTCGTCGTGATCGCAATGGGGTCCGCTGGATTGTTTCGCGCGGGGCGCTTCGTCAATCCTTTCTGCGCCGGGCGGAAATCGGCGGAAGAGCGCTCGACGGTGAGTGGGTTGTTGCGTGCCGGTCAAGTGCCGTCACGTGCCCCACGTGCAGAGCAGTGATGTGAAGGAGGTGCTCACGTGCGTAACTGGGAGTGGTGATCAGTGATGCGGGCGATACCGGTGTGTGCGCCCCGATCAATATCGGCTCATGTCGGAAAGGGGGCTCGAATCATGCGCAACTGGGAGTGGTGAGATGCGATAGTGCCGAGGTGGCCGCACGGGGCGTGGCGGGTCAGTCGTCCGGGTGACGACTGTCGCCCGCCGCGCCCGGCAGCGCCATCGAGTCCCCTCGGCCGCCTGTCCGTAGAGTGGGACCCCGAGTCGATGCCGGTCCTCCCTGCGGTCTCTCCGCCGTGGAGGACTCCCGAACGGGGCCGGCGGCGAGGAGGCAGTACGTGACGACGAACCGGGGACTCTCGGCGATCCGACGCCCGGCCGATCTGCGAGGGCTCGGGCCCGAGGAGCTGGCCTCGCTCGCGGCCGAGATCCGGGGGTTCCTCATCAAGGCGGTGTCCCGCACCGGCGGTCACCTGGGGCCCAACCTGGGCGTGGTGGAGCTGAGCATCGCCCTGCACCGGGTCTTCGAGTCCCCGCAGGACACCCTGATCTGGGACACGGGCCACCAGGCGTACGTGCACAAGCTGCTGACCGGCCGTCAGGAGGGCTGGGACCGGCTGAAGAAGACCGGCGGGTTGTCGGGCTACCCGAGCCGCGCCGAGTCCGAGCACGACCACGTTGAGTCCAGCCACGCGTCGTCGTCGCTGTCCTGGGCCGACGGGATCGCCCGCGCGCACGCGCTGACCGGGGTCGACCGGCACGTCGTCGCGGTGATCGGCGACGGAGCACTGACCGGCGGCATGGCCTGGGAGGCGCTCAACAACATCGCGGCCGGTGCGGACCGCAATGTCGTGATCGTCGTGAACGACAACGGCCGCTCCTACTCGCCGACCATCGGCGGGCTGGCGGACCGGCTCGCGTCGCTGCGGCTGCAGCCCGGCTACGAGCGCGTGCTCGAGGCCGGCAAGCGCACCGTCCGTGGCACCCCCGTCGTCGGGCCCGCGCTCTACGCGGGCCTGCACGCGTTCAAGGCCGGGGTGAAGGACGCCCTGTCCCCGCAGGAGCTGTTCTCCGACCTGGGGCTCAAGTACTTCGGTCCGGTCGACGGCCACGACATCGGCCAGCTCGAGTCCGCGCTGCGCCGGGCGAAGCGCTTCGGTGGGCCGGTCATCGTCCACACGGTCACCCGCAAGGGCAACGGCTACCCGCCCGCGGAGAACGACGAGGCCGAGCAGATGCACAGCCCGGCCGCGTTCGACCCGGAGACCGGTCTGCCCACCGGCACCCCGGTGACCGGCTGGACCGACGTGTTCGCCGAGGAGATGGTGGCGCTCGGGACACGGCGCACCGACGTCGTCGCGATCACCGCGGCGATGCTCGGCCCGACCGGTCTCGCCCCCTTCGCGGCCGCCCACCCGGACCGCATCGTCGACGTCGGGATCGCCGAGCAGCACGCGCTGACCACCGCCGCCGGGCTGGCCCGGGCCGGGCGGCACCCCGTCGTCGCGCTGTACTCGACGTTCCTCAACCGAGGCTTCGACCAGCTGCTGATGGACGTGGGCCTGCACCGCGAGCGCGTCACGCTGGTGCTGGACCGCTCCGGGGTCACCGGCAGCGACGGCCCGTCGCACAACGGGATGTGGGACCTGTCGCTGCTGGGCATCGTGCCCGGCATGCGGGTCGCCGTCCCGCGCGACGAGACGACCCTGCGCGAGGAGTTCCGGGAGGCCGTCGCGGTCACCGACGGCCCGACCGCGCTGCGCTACCCCAAGGGCTCGGTGATCGGCTCGGTCCCCGCGCTGCGCCGGCTCGACGGCGGGGCCGGGGTCGACGTGCTGCACGAGCCGTCCGACGGGCGCTCCCAGGTGCTGCTCGTCTGCGTCGGGCCGTTCGCCAAGTCCGGCGTCGCCGTCGCCCGGCGGCTCGCCGACCAGGGCGTCGACGTCACCGTCGTCGACCCGCGGTGGGTCCTGCCGGTTCCGCGTGAGCTGTACACCCTGGCCGCCGACCACCAGCTCGTGGTCACCGTCTCCGACTGCGGCACGCACGGCGGGTTCGGGTCCGCGCTGTCGGACGCGTTGCGCGCCGCCGAGGTCGACGTGCGTCAGCGCGACCTCGCGCTGCCCCAGGAGTACCTGGAGCACGGCAGCCGCGACGACGTGCTCGCCACCTGCGGGCTGACCGAGCAGGACATGGCCCGCCGGATCACCGAGTGGGCGGCCGCGGCGGTTCCCTCGACCCCCGAGGGGGCCGTTCCCGGGCGGGAGCGCACCCGCTGATGCGCGTCATCGTCGTCGAGGACGAGCCGGCGATGGCCGACGCCGTCGTGCGCGGCCTGCGCCGGGACGGGATGGCCGTCGACGTCGCCTACGACGGCGACGAGGGTTCGGAGAAGCTGTCGGTGACCCGCTACGACGTCGCGGTCCTCGACCGGGACCTGCCCGGCCGCAGCGGCGACGACCTGTGCGACGAGCTCGTCGCCGCGGGCGGTCTGACCCGGGTGCTGATGCTGACCGCGTCGGGCACCCCGGCCGACAAGGTCGAGGGCCTGTCCCGCGGCGCCGACGACTACCTGGCCAAGCCGTTCGACTTCCCCGAGCTGGTCGCCCGGGTCCGGGCGCTCGGCCGTCGGGCGACCCCGGCGGTGCCGCCGACGCTGCGGGCCGGCGACGTCGTGCTGGACCCGGCCCGGCGCACCGTGCTGCGCTCCGGGCGCCCGGTCGAGCTGACCCGCAAGGAGTTCGGTGTGCTGGAGGTCCTGCTCGCCGCCGGTGGTGCCGTGGTGTCGTCGGAGGAGCTGCTCGAACGCGTCTGGGACGAGAACGCCGACCCGTTCACGACCACGGTGCGGGTCACCGTCATGACCCTGCGCAAGAAGCTCGGCGCGCCGGGTCTGATCGACACCGTCGTCGGTGCCGGGTACCGGGTGCCCGCCGACGGGACCCCCACGGCGTGACGCGGTGGGCGCCCTCCGGCCGCGGCTGACGCTGCTCGCGACGGCGCTCGTCGCCGCCGTCGCCGCGCTGCTGCTCCTGCTCGGCTGGATGCTGGTGGGCGCGGTCATCGCAGGCACCCCGGCGCTGCCCGGGACGGTGTTCGTGGGCGGGGTCGCGGTGCCCGCCGAGACGGCCCGCGACGCGGTCGCCGCCTCGGCGCGCGCCGAGGTGCTGCGGGCCGGGCTGATCGCGTTCCCCCTGGTCGTGGCGGCCGGTGCGGTCGCGTCCTGGGTGCTGGTCGGGCGGGTGCTGTACCCGCTGCGCCGGGTCGTCGAGACCACGTCACGCCTCTCGGCGAGCTCGCTCGACGAGCGGGTCGCACTCGCCGGGGCCCGCGGCGAGGTCGCCGAGCTGGCCGCCGCCGTCGACGCGATGCTCGATCGGCTGCAGGCCGCGTTCGACGCCCAGTCCCGGTTCGTCGCCAACGCCGGGCACGAGCTGCGCACCCCGCTGGCGGTGCTCCGCACCGAGATCGACGTGACGCTCCAGGGTCCCGACGCCGACGCCGCGGAGCTGCGCCGGATGGCCGGGGTGGTCCGTGAGGCGGGCCGTCGCTGCGACGAGTTGGTCAGCGGGCTGCTGCTGCTCGCCCGCACCGAGGCCGGGGGAGCGTTGCAGGACTCGGACCGGGTGCCGGTGGACCTGGCCGCGCTCGTCGCCGCGGAGCTCGCGGCGGTGACCGGGGACGTCGCCGTCCGCGGACTGGTGGTGCGGACCGACCCGCGACCCGCGACGACCCGGGGCAACGAGCCGTTGCTGCGCCGGATGGTGGCGAACCTGCTGGAGAACGCGGTGCGGCACAACCGCGACGGAGGCTGGATCGAGGTCGGCTGCGGCACCGGAACGCCCGGGTCGGCGGTCGTGCTGCGGGTCGCGTCGTCGGGGCCGGAGCTGGCCCCGGACAAGGTGGCCGAGCTGTTCGAGCCGTTCCGGCGGGGCCCGGTGGCCCGTACCGGCCATACCCGCGGATCCGGCCTGGGGCTGTCGATCGTGCGGTCGGTCGCGACCGCGCACGGCGGCACCGTGCACGCCGAGGCGGTCCCCGGCGGGGGACTGGCGGTGCACGTCGCGCTGCCCGACGACACGACGGCCCCCGTGCCCTCGGGCGGCGCCCCGGCGCTGGCCCGCTGACCGGCGGGCAGGCCCGGTCCGGGCTCAGCCGGCGCGGGTGGCCAGGGCCGGTTCGAGCACCGGGGTCAGGAGCTCGACCTGCCACGGGCGGGCGCCGCCGGCGCGCAGGGCGGCCGGGAGGTCGCCGTCGGTGGGCGGGGTCCAGCAGACCCGGCGCAGCAGGTCGGGCTGCAGCAGGTTCTCCACCGGCACGTCGTGCTGCTCGGAGACCGTGCTCAGTGCCGCGCGGGCGGCGGCGAGCCGGGCGGCGGCGTCGGGGTCCCGGTCGGCCCAGCGCGACACCGGCGGGGGGCCGTCGGTGGTCGCGGCGCCACGCGGCAGCTCGGACTCGGGCAGCTCGGCGGCCCGGCGGAGCGCGTCGAACCAGTACCGGGCCAGCCTGCGCTGGGAGCGTCCGCGGAACACCGGCAGCTCGGCCAGTGCCTGCGGGGAGTCGGGGTTGCGCACCGCGGCGTCGACGATCGCGGCGTCGGGCAGGACCCGGCCGGGGGCGATGTCGCGCTCGGCCGCAAGCGCGTCGCGGGCCAGCCACAGCTCCCGGACCGCGGCGAGCGGCCGGGGGCGGCGGACCTTGTGGATGCCGGAGGTGCGCCGCCAGGGCTCCGCGCGCGGCGCGGGCGGCGGTGCGGTGCGGACCGCCTCGAACTCCTGGCGGGCCCACTCCAGCTTGCCCTGCTCGTCGAGCATCCGGGTCAGGACGTCCCTCAGGTCGATGAGGACCTCGACGTCCAGCGCGGCGTAGACCAGCCAGTCCTCGGGCAGCGGGCGACGCGACCAGTCGGCGGCGCCGTGCCCCTTCTCCAGGCCGAGGCCCAGCAGGTTCTCCACCATCGGGCCGAGCCCGACCCGGGGGAGCCCGGCGAGCCGACCCGCGAACTCGGTGTCGAACAGCGACGCCGGGCGCAGCTCCAGCTCGGCCAGGCACGGGAGGTCCTGCGAGGCCGCGTGGAGCACCCACTCCGGCCCGTCGAGGGCCTCGGCGAGCGGCCCCAGCTCGCCGCGCAGCGGGATCGGGTCCACCAGCGCGGACCCGGCACCGGCACGCCGCAGCTGCACCAGGTAGGCGCGCTGGGAGTACCGGAAGCCGGAGGCACGCTCCGCGTCGACGGCGACCGGACCGCTGCCCCCGGCGATCGCCGCCGCCACGCGGGCGAGGTCGTCGGGGGTCTCGGTGACCGGGGGGAGGCCGTCGGCGGGACGGAGCAGCGGTACCGGATCGGGTGAACCGTCCGGAGTCGCCGAGACCGGCGGCCGGGTCGTGTCCGTACCGCCGGCGGCGCCGGTCCCGGGATTCAGCGAATGACCCCCGCGCGCATGGCGAGCGCGACCATCTGGGCGCGGTCGCCGGTGCCGAGCTTGCGGCCGATCCGGGAGAGGTGGCTCTTCACCGTGAGGGCGGAGAGGTTCAGGGCCTCACCGATCTCCTTGTTGGACTGGCCGTCCGCGACGAGCTGCAGCACCTCGACCTCGCGGGCCGAGAGCTCCCGCGGGGTGTTGTCGGTGCCCGGCACGCGGGACCCGGTGGCCAGCAGCGGGGCGACCGTCGGGTCGGCGTAGACACCGCCGTCGAGCACCCGCTTGACGCCGTCGGTCACGACCGACGGCGACGCCGACTTGAGCAGGTACGCCTGCGCGCCGGCCTGGAACGCCGAGCGGACCGCGTACGGGTCGTCGGAGGAGGCGAGCACGACCAGCCGGTTCCAGCCGAGCGAGCGGAGCTCGCTGACCAGGTCCAGCCCGCTGCCGTCCGGCAGCGTCAGATCGAGGATCGCGAGGTCGCAGGGGCCCGCCGCGTGGGCGCGTGCCCGCGCCTCGGTCACCGAGGCGGCCTCGTGCACGGTGCCCGCTCCCATGGAGCGCAGCCGCCCGGCGATCGCCTCCCGGAGCAGCGGGTGGTCGTCCACGACGAGAACCGTGAACAGCTCCTCCCTCGGCTGCGGGACGATCCCAGGTGAGAGCACTGCTCCACCGATCGGAGCGCCACCTGGGGTGGTGTTGCCGGAGCTCTGCGCCGGCACTTGCTGGCCAAGTACAGCCACGTCGTCAACCTTCCTGGAGTCGGTCGTACGCCCCCGACCAACACCGGAACCCGAGGGACGGAGAGTGGCGCTCGGCCGCCCGGGCGGGTGCCATGGCAGAGATGGTATCCCTCCATGCGGCCTAACGTCTGGTGTGCATTCGTCTTTCCGGCTCCGAAAGTTACATGCGTGTGGGCGCGGTCCCACCCCTCCGGGTGAAAGATGTCCGACACATGCCGCTGACCTGCGACGTTCAGCCGGGCGATCGGCTCAACGGCACTGCGCCGACCGGCGGCAGGCCCGCGGCGGTCGACACGAGGGACGCGAACGCGACGGCGTGTCGGGACAGATCGCCGTCGCTCTCCGTGGGGGACCAGGAGGCGCGCAGCTCGACGTCGTCCTCCCGCGGGGGCGCGTCGCCGGGGCCGCCACCGTCCGCGCAGAGCCCGCCGAAGCGGACCGACGAGGTCTGGGTGACGGTCCCGCCGAGGGCGGTGAAGCCCGCCCCGGCGTGGTCGAGCGCGTCGGTCAGCCAGGACCATCCGATGCGCGGCAGCATGTCGTCGCCGAGCTGGCCGGGCTCCAGCCTGGCCTGCACGAAGCAGACCAGCCGGAAGGTGCCCTCCCAGCGTTCCTGACCCTCGGGGTCGTGGAGCAGGATCAGCCGGCCGGAGGTGTCCGGCTCGTCGAGGTCGTCGGTCCCGTCGCCGCGGTGCCCGATGTCGGCCTCGACGCTGGTCGCCCAGCTGTACGGCGCGAGCCGGGGTGGGGCCTCGAGCGGCCGCACCACGAGCTCGGGGCGCGGTCGGACCGACGCGAGCGAGCGGACCGCGCTGCGGAACGCTGCTGGTGGTGGTGAGTTCGGGTCCGGCACGGCGTCGGACTCTAGGGTGCGATACCGGTCGTACCTGGCAGGCGCGCCGGGGCGCCCGAGTACCGGCCCCGTCCGCGTGGGATCATCCGGAGGTCATGACTGCAGGCATCGTCTCCGCGCCCCCCGCCCGCCGCGACCTCGCGGGCGCTCCGTTCCTCGATGCAGTGCGCGGCGCGACGCCGTCGCGGCTGCCGGTCTGGTTCATGCGTCAGGCGGGTCGCTCGCTGCCGGAGTACCGGGCCCTGCGCCGGGACAACGAGATGCTCGAGGCGTGCCTCACCCCGGATCTGACCTGCGAGATCACTCTGCAGCCGGTCCGCCGTCACGACATGGACGCGGCCATCCTGTTCTCCGACATCGTGGTGCCGCTGCACCTGGCGGGCATCGGGATCGACATCGTTCCGGGCACCGGCCCCGTCGTGGACTCGCCGGTCCGCACCGCCGCCGACGTCGCGGCTCTGCCCGAGCTGGCGCCGGAGCAGGTGACGCGCGTCACCGAGGCGATCGGTCTGCTGCTGCCCGAGCTGGGCCGGGTCCCGCTGATCGGGTTCGCGGGCGCCCCGTTCACCCTCGCCTCCTACCTCATCGAGGGCGGCCCGAGCCGCAACCATGAGCGGACCAAGTCCCTCATGCGCTCCGCCCCCGAGGTCTGGCACGCCCTGCTCGGCAAGCTCGCCGTGCTCACCGGCACGTTCCTGCAGCAGCAGGTCGCCGCCGGGGTGGACGCGGTCCAGCTCTTCGACTCCTGGGCGGGCGCGCTCTCCGAGCGCGACTACCGCGAGTTCGTGCTGCCGCACTCCGCCGCCGTGCTCGGTGCGCTCGCCGGGGCCGGGGTGCCGCGGATCCACTTCGGGGTCGGCACCGCGGAGCTGCTGGGCGCGATGACCGAGGCCGGCGCCGACGTGATCGGCGTCGACTGGCGGACCCCGCTCGACGTCGCGGCCCGCCGTGCCGGGGGAGCGGTGCCCGTGCAGGGCAACCTCGACCCGGCCGTGCTGTTCGCCGGCCAGGAAGCCGTCGACGCCGAGGTCGTGCGGATCGCGGCCGAGGGCGCCCGCACCCGCGGGCACGTGTTCAACCTCGGCCACGGTGTGCTGCCGGCGACCGACCCGGACGTGATCACCCGGACCGTCGAGACGGTGCACGCCCAGCCCGTGTCCGGGCCGACGGGCGAGCGTCCGGCGCGATGACCCGCGTCGCCGTCGTCGGCGGCGGTGTCTCCGGGCTGGCGTGCGCGCACCGGCTGCGGACGCTGCTCGGCCCGTCCGCCGAGATCGTCGTGCTGGAGCAGCGTGACCTGCCCGGCGGGGTGCTGCGCACCGTCGATCTCGCGGGCGCGCCGTTCGACGTCGGCGCCGAGGCCTTCCTCGCCCGCCGCCCCGAGGTCCCCGCACTGCTCGCCGAGATCGGGCTGGCGGGCGCGCTCACCCACCCCACCGCGGCGACGGCGACGATCCGCGCCGGGGGCCGCACCGTCGGCCTGCCCCGCGGCACCCTGATGGGCGTGCCCGGCCGGGACGCCGACCTCCGGGGAGTGCTGTCCGACGCCGGACGGGCCGCGGTGGCCGCCGAGCCGTCCACGCCGCTGGAGTGGGAGCCCGGCACCGACGTCGCGCTCGGGGCGCTGCTGCGCCGTCGGTTCGGCCCGGAGGTCGTCGACCGGATCGCCGACCCGCTGCTGGGCGGTGTCTACGCCGGCCGGGTCGACCGGCTCGGCCTGCGCGCCACGGTCCCGGCGCTCGCCGCCGCGCTCGACGCGGGGGCCGGCTCGCTCACCGAGGCGGCCAGTACCGGGATGGCCGCGTCCGGCCAGCGCAGCGGCACCCTCGCCGCCGGGACGCCGGCCGCCAGGGGCTCCGGGGCCGATCCCGCCGCGGTGCCACAGCCGGTGGCCGCCGGACCGGTCTTCGGTGCCGTGCGCGGGGGCTACCGCGAGATGACCGCCGCACTCGTCGCCGCGTCGGCGGCCCGGGTGCGGACCGGTGTCTCCGTGCGGGAGCTGCAGCGCCGCCCCGGCGGCTGGCGGCTGGTCCTCGGCCCGGTCCCGCAGCCGGAGGCGCTCGACGTCGACGCCGTCGTCCTCGCCGTCCCCGCGCCCGCCGCCCGCCGGCTGCTGGAGCCGGTCGTACCGGCCGCGGCCGCGGCGGCCGGGCGGGTCGAGCTGGCCTCCTCCGCGGTCGTCGCGCTCGCCTACCGGGCGGCCGACGTCGCCGGCCTGCCCGGCACCTCCGGCTGTCTGGTCGCCGCGGACGAGCCGCTGTCGGTCAAGGGCGTCACCCACGCGTCGACGAAGTGGGCCCACCTCGGTGCGGACGGTCTGGTCCGGATCCGGGCCTCGATCGGCCGGTTCGGGGAGGAGGCGAGCCTGCAGGTCGACGATGCCGAGCTCGTCGACCGCGTCCGCGCCGACCTGGCCGTCGTCGACGGCGTCGACGCCGTCCCGGTCGCGTCGTTCGTCCAGCGCTGGGGCGGCGGTCTGCCGCAGTACGGGGTCGGCCACGGCGCGGTCGTCGACGCGCTGGAGTCGGCCGTCGCCGCCGTCGGGGGCCTGGAGGTCGCCGGGTCGATGCTGCACGGGGTCGGTGTCCCCGCGTGTGTGGCGACCGCGCGGTCCGCCGCCGAGCGGCTCGCCGCGGCCCTGCCCCCCGCACCGACCGGTCCCTGAGGGCACCCTCACCGGCCGCGTACCATGCCCGACATGGCCCGCGTGGACGTCAAAGCGATCAACGACACCATCCGCTACACCATGTGGTCGGTCTTCCGGGTCGAGCCCGGCCGCCTCGGCGACGACCGTGCCACCGCCGCCCGCGAGGCCACCGAGTACCTCGACGCGCTCGCGAACAAGGACGTCGCCGTCCGCGGCGTGTACGACCTCGCCGGTGTGCGGCACGACGCCGACTACATGATCTGGTGGCACGCCTCGGAGATCGAGTCGCTGCAGGCCGCCTACTCCGACCTGCGCCGCACCACCGCGCTCGGCCGGGCCAGCGTGCCGGTCTGGAGCCAGACCGCGCTGCACCGCCCGGCGGAGTTCAACAAGAGCCACGTCCCGGCGTTCATGGCCGGCGAGGACCCGAAGCGCTACGTCTGCGTCTACCCGTTCGTCCGGTCCTACGAGTGGTACCTGCTGCCCGACGCCGAGCGCCGGAAGATGCTGGCCGACCACGGCATGGAGGCCCGCGACTACCCGGACGTGCGCGCCAACACCGTCCCGGCCTTCGCCCTCGGCGACTACGAGTGGATCCTCGCCTTCGAGGCCGACGAGCTGTACCGCATCGTCGACCTCATGCGGCACCTGCGCGGCACCGAGGCCCGCCGCCACGTGCGCGAGGAGATCCCGTTCTACACCGGCCCGCGGGTCGAGGTCGGCGACCTCGTCGCGTCCCTGCCGTGAGCCGGGTGCGGGGCCGTCGCGCGACGGCCCCGCACCGGTGTCAGCCCTCCGTGGGCTCCAGGGTCAGCGACACGGAGTTGATGCAGTAGCGCAGGTCGGTCGGGGTGCCGTAGCCCTCACCCTCGAAGACGTGGCCGAGGTGGCCGTGGCAGTTCGCGCACAGCACCTCGGTGCGCGTCATGCCCAGGCTGGAGTCGACCCGCTCGATGACGGCGTCGCCCGCGAGCGGGGTGAAGAACGACGGCCACCCGCAGTGCGACGCGAACTTCGAGTCGCTGCGGAACAGCTCCGCCCCGCAGGCCCGGCAGCGGTAGACGCCGGTGGTGGTCGTGTCGGTGTACTCACCGGTGAACGGGCGCTCGGTCCCGGCCTTGCGGAGCACCTGGTACTCGGCCGGGCTCAGCTGGGCCCGCCACTCCTCGTCGGACTTCTGCACCTTCGGGGCCGGGAGCTCGGACCCGGAGGCGGTGGTGTTGCGGCTGAACAGACCCATGCATCCACGGTAACCCGTTGATCGGTCGTGCGCCGCCGGTCGTCGGACCCGGGTGGCTCGTCAGACCCAGGTGGCGACCACGAACCCGGCCGCGTTCGCGATGACCCACGCCGCGACGAGCAGCAGCAGCACCGTCACCGCGACCGCGGCGGCCCGCCGGGGGCCCCGCAGCCGGTTCGTCGACTCCGCGAAGTCCCCGACGCCGCGGATGTAGCCCTCCACCGAGCACGACGGCAGCCGCTGCATGCGGTCCAAGTGCGCGGCGAACTCCCGCGCCTCCGGGTCCTCCGGGTCGAGGCCCAGCAGGTCGTCGTCGAAACGGGGGGACCGGTCGGAACCCATGGGCACACGATAGTCACCGGGGGGTAGGTTCGCCGGGTGGCGAGCCGTGAGGTCGTGATGCTGCAGGTCGACGGGCCGGACGGGCCGCGTGAGGTCCGCCTGACCAGCCCGGACAAGGTGGTGTTCGGCGAGCTCGGGATCACCAAGCGCGAGGTGGTCGAATACTACGTCGCGGTGGGGGAACCGATGGCGTCCGCGCTGCGTGACCGCCCCACCAACCTGAAGCGGTTCAACTCCGGGGTGGACGGCGAGCCGTTCTTCGTCAAACGCGTCCCGAAGGGCGCCCCGGACTGGGTGCGGACCTGCACGGTGACCTTCCCCAGCGGCCGCACCGCCGAGTCGGTGTCGATCACCGAGCCGGCGACGATCGCCTGGGCGGCCAACCTCAACACCCTCGACTTCCACCCGTGGCCGGTCCGCTGCGCCGACACCGACCACCCAGACGAGCTGCGCATCGACCTCGACCCGCAGCCGGGCACCGACTTCGGCGACGCCGTCGTCGTCGCGCAGACGCTGCGCGAGGTCCTCACCGAGGCCGGACTGGCCGGGTGGGCCAAGACCTCCGGTGGGCGGGGCGTGCACGTCGCCTGCCCGATCCGGCCCGAGTGGGACTTCGTGCAGGTCCGGCACGCCGTCATCGCGATCGCCCGGCGCGTCTGCCGGCGGACCCCGGAGCTGGCCACGGTGGACTGGTGGAAGGAGGAACGCGGCGAGCGGGTGTTCCTCGACTACAACCAGGCGGCCCGTGACCGCACCATCGCCTCGGCCTGGTCGGTGCGCGGCCTGCCCGCCGCGACCGTCTCCATGCCGGTCACCTGGGACGACCTCGGCGAGGTCGACCCCGCGGCGTTCACCCTGCGCACCGTGCCCGGTCTGCTGGAACGCCACGGGGACCCGCACGCCGGGATGGGCGACGAGCGGGGGAGCTGCGCGAGGGCGCTGGAGTGGTACGCCGAGGACGAGACCGAGCGTGGCCTGGGGGACCTGCCCTACCCGCCGGAGTACCCGAAGATGCCCGGCGAGCCGCTGCGGGTGCAGCCCAGCCGGGCACGCAAGCAGTAGCTACCGTGGCGGCCACGGCGACGACCGTCCAGATCACCGGGGCCGGGTCGGCGCACCGGCCCGGGGGCCGGGCGCGGTGGCAGAATCCCCTGCCATGTACGCGGTCCTGGACGACGGTCCCTACGCGGGCGAGCAGGTGCGCATCGACCCCGACGCCACCGGCCGTCCGCCGCGGACGATCGAGCTGTCCGACCCCGGCGGGGGCCCCAGGGGCTACGTGCTGATCGGACCGCTCGCCGACGCCGACCGGTGATCACCCGTCGCGTTCGCGGGCGCGCTTGCGGCGCTTCCCCTCGTGCATGGCCGCGACCCGCGGTACCGGGATCGCCCGGCCCTCGGTGAGCAGCACCTCCGGCACGGCCGCGGGTGCGGGCCGCAGCTCCGACCAGGTCGGGCGCCCGTCGAGCAGACCGGCCACGGTGCCCACCGTGAAGTCGGCGGGAGAGGCCCCGTCCAGCTCGTCCCAGGTGAGGGGGAACGAGACGGGCAGGCCGGGGCGAGCCCGCGGGCTGTAGGGCGCGGCGAGGGTGGCCCCGCCCGCACGGGTCGGGTCGAGGAAGACCCGGCCGCCGCGGTCGTCCCGGATGAACGCGGTCGTCGCGACCTCGGGGGCCAGCGCCGCGGCGCGGGCGCACACCGCGCGGGTCGCGGCGAACGCGTCGTCGATCGGGAGCTGCTCGGCCAGCGGAACCACCAGGTGCAGGCCGGTCGCGCCGCTGGTCTTGACCGCGGCGGCGAGGCCCAGCTCGGCCAGCGCCGCCCGGACCGGGTGCGCGGCCGCGACGACGCGGTCGAAGCCCGCGCCGTCGGGCGGGTCGAGGTCGATGACGAGCTCGCCGGTGGTCGTCGCGCCGTGCGGCACGAGGGTCGGGTGGAGCTCGACGGCACGCTGGTTGCCGAACCACAGCAGCGTGCGGCGGTCGTGGCAGAGCGGGTAGTGCACGGTGCGCTGCGAGGACTCCGCCCACACGTCGACGGTCGGGATCCAGTCCGGCGCCCCGCGCGGGAGGTTCTTCTGCATGAACGGCGCCTGGCCGGGGCGGGCCCGCACCACCGACAGGGGCCGGTCGGCCAGCGCGGGCAGCAGCAGGTCGGCGACGGCGTCGAGGTGGTCGAGCAGGGCCCGCTTGGTGACGCCGGCGCCGTCGAAGGCCTCGGCGTCGAGGCTGGTGAGCTCCACCCCGTCGCGGACCTCGTCGACCTGCCGGCGCGCCACGGCTCAGCTCCTGATGAACCCGCGCTCGGCCAGCCAGGCCCGCGCGACGTCACGGGGGCTCTGCCCGCCTGCGGAGACCCGGCCGTTGAGCTGCTGCACGGTCTGCTGATCCAGGGCCGCGGTGATCGGGGCGAACAGGTCGGCGACTTGCGGGGCCCGGTCGAACACGTCGGCCCGGAAGACCGGGACCGCGCTGTAGGTGATGTGGTAGCCGCGGTCGTCGGTGAGGACCTTCAGGCCCAGCGCCGGGATGCGGCCGTCGGTGGCGGCGACCTCGCCGAACAGGCAGACGCCGTCGGCCGTCGACTGGAAGATGACGCCCTGGTCGAGGGTCTTGCGCCGCTCGCCGGGCAGCTCGAAACCGTAGGCGCGCTGGAGCCCGGCGAGGCCGTCGGCGCGGGAGGCGTACTCGGTCTCGACGCAGACGTCGCCGGGCTGGCCGGAGCGGACGTAGGCGGCCATGTCGCTGATCGTGTTCAGGTTCAGCCGGGCGGCCGTCGCCCCGTCGACGACGAAGGAGTACGTGTTGTCGAACCGGGCGCGGTCCAGCCACACCACGCCGTTCTGCACACGGTCGCGCCGGCGCAGCTCGGCGAGGACCTGGTCGTCGGGGAGGGTGCGGGTCTCGCGCAGGTACGACGCCCACGCCGTGCCGGTGTACTCCCAGTAGGTGGAGATGTCCCCGGACAGCAGCGCCTGCCGGGTGGCGTCGGACCCGCCGATGTTGCACCGGTCGGTCACCGAGGCCCCGGCGGACTCCAGCGCCGCGATCGAGATCTGGCACAGGATCTGCTGCTCGTCGAAGTTCTTCGACCCCACGACGTAGGTCCGCCCGGACAGGTCGACGCCCCGGGCGAGCGACCCGGCCGACGCCCGTGGTCCGCCGCCGGCCAGGCCGGTGCAACCGCCCACCAGCAGCGCGACGGCGAGCAGGGCCGGGACCAGCGTCCGCAGCCTGCGGCCGGGGAAGGGGCTCACGGGATCGTCCTGGTTCGCCGGGAGAGCATGGTCCGGTCAGCCGATCACGAACCGTCCCCCGGCGCAACGTTCACGCGCGCACGGTGACCGACCCGCGACACCGGGACACCTCAGCCGATGAAGCCCTTCTGGGTCAGCCACTCACGCGCGACGTCGCGTTCGTTCTGGCCGAAGGAGGACACCTTGCCGTTCAGGTCCAGGATGGTGTTGTAGTCCAGGGCCTGGGCGATCGGCGCCAGCACCTGCCGGACGGCGGGGTTGGCGTTGTAGACGTCGGCCCGGATGGTCGGTGCCGCGTTGTAGGTGACGTGGTAGCGCTCGTCGTCGTCGAGGACCTTGAGCTTCAGGCCGGGGATGCGGCCGTCGGTGGTGAAGACCTCGCCGAACAGGCACTTGTTGTCCGCGGTGGCCTGGTAGATCACGCCGGTGGCGAGCACCTGCGGGTTCTGGGCGGTGAAGCCGTAGGTCTCCTCCAGGCCGCGCAGGCCGTCGTCACGGGAGTTGTACTCGGTCTCCACGCACATCGAACCCGCCGGTGCCCGGCCCGACTCGATGTAGTCGGCCATCTGCGACAGCGTCGTGATGCCGAGCTCCTGCGACTTCGCCTCGGTCATGGCGAAGGCGTAGGTGTTGTTGAAGTTGGCCTTGTCCAGCCACTGGATCTTGTTCTGCTCCAGGTCGCGCTGGGCGACGAGGTTGTAGAGCTCGTTGTCGTCGGTGATCCGGCGGGTCTCCTTGAAGAAGGAGGCCCAGGCGGTACCGGTGTACTCCCAGTAGATGTTGATGTCCCCGGCCAGCAGCGCCTGGCGGGTGACGTCGGTGCCACCGGTGTTGCAGCGGTCGGTGACGTTGCCGCCGGCCGACTCGAGCGCGGCGACCGTGATCTGGCAGAGCACCAGCTGCTCGTCGAAGTTCTTGCCGCCGACGACGTAGTTCTGTCCGCTCAGGTCGCCGGCCTGGGCCAGCGAGCCGCCGGAGGCCGACGGGCCGCTGCCGCTCAGGCCGCCACAGCCCGCCAGGGCGATGGCCGCCGCGGCCGCCATCGCCGTCAGGGCGAGACGCCGGGATCGTCCGAACTTCACGTGTCCTCCAGGGAATGCGGTACTGCGGGGATTCGGGGGCGAGCGGGGCCCGCGTCAGCCGGCGTTGCGGCGGACGGCGTACTCGGCGAGACCGGCGAGCCAGTCCACGATCAGGGCCAGCGCGGCGACGATGGTCGCGGCGACGAGGGTTCCGGTGGGGCGGCCGAGCTCCAGCATCCCCTTGATCGGCTCGCCGAGACCGCCGGCGCCGACGTAGGTCGCCAGGGCCGCGGTGCCGACGTTCAGCACGAGCGCGACGCGGACGCCGGCGACCATGACCGGTGTCGCCAGCGGCAGCTCGACACGCAGCAGTGTCTGCCGCGCCGACATCCCGATGCCGCGGGACGCCTCGATCAGCGCCTTGTCGACCTGCTGGAGCCCGACGACGGTGTTGGTGAGCACCGGCAGCAGCGCGGCCAGTGCCAGCGCGACGACGGCGGTGGGCAGGCCCAGCCCGAGCGGGGAGAACGCGAGCAGGACGATCACGCCGAACGCGGGCAGGGCCTGCATGAACCCGGTGAACGCCAGGATCGGGCGCTGGATCCGGTGGGCGGACGGGCGGCTGATCGCGATGCCGGCCGGGATCGCCACGATGATCACGACGAGGGTGGACAGCCCGGTCAGCACCAGGTGCTCCCCGAGCCGCTCCCCGAGCGAGCTCGCGTTGATCACCGAGGCCTCGACGTCGTCGAGGCCCTGGGAAGCGGCGTAGAGCAGCACCAGCACCACACCGACGACGGCGATGAGCGGGTTGACGATGAGCGACCGGTCCAGCCGCCGGGTCCGGCGGACGACCGGCTCGGCCGAGGACGACCCGGACGGCGCGCCGGCGCCGGTCTCCTCGGCGGCGGGGGCGCTCACGAACCGGCCTTCGTCTTGAGGCCCTCGACCAGGTCGCGCCACCAGAGCGCGCCCTGCAGCTTCTGCTGCTCGTCGACCACCCCGACCAGCTCGGTCTGGGAGTCGAGCATGACGTCGACGGCGTCGTAGACGGTCCCGGTGCGCGGCACCGTCACCAGCTTGGGCAGGTCGGCGGTGCCCGGCAGGTAGGCCCAGCGCACCGGGCGACCCTGCGCGTCGGCCTCGTAGGTGGGGGAGCCGTTGCGGGCGGCGGTGCCGTCGAGGTCGACCGGCTGCAGCTCCAGGCGGGACAGCTCCAGCAGCGACAGCCGCCGGACCGCGGCGCCGGCGCCGACGAACTCGGCGACGAACTCGTTGGCCGGGTGCGTCAGGATCATGTCGGGGGTGTCGTACTGCTGCAGCGTGCCGCCGGGCCCGAACACCGCGATCCGGTCGCCGAGCTTGACCGCCTCGGTGAGGTCGTGGGTGACGAAGCAGATGGTCTTGGCGATCTGCTGCTGCAGCTCCAGGAACTCGTCCTGGATGCGCTCGCGGGTGATCGGGTCGATGGCGCCGAACGGCTCGTCCATCAGCATCACCGAGGGGTCCGCGGCGAGTCCGCGGGCGACGCCGACACGCTGCTGCTGGCCGCCGGAGAGCTGGCGGGGGTAGCGGTCGCGGTAGTCCTTGGGCTCCAGCCCGACCAGGTGCAGGAGCTCGTCGACCCGGGCGGTGATCCGGTTGTGGTCCCACCCGAGGATCTTCGGGACGACGGCGATGTTGTCGCCGATCGTGAAGTGCGGGAACAGGCCGACCTGCTGGATGACGTAGCCGATGCGGCGGCGCAGCTCGTCGGCGTTGACGTCGGTGACGTCGTCGCCGTCGAGCAGGATGCGACCGGTGGTGGGCTCGATGAGCCGGTTCATCATCTTGAGCGTGGTCGTCTTGCCGCAGCCGGACGGCCCGATGAACATCGAGATGGTGCCCTCGGGCACCTGCAGGTCGAGTTCCTGCACGGCCGGGGTGGTGGACTTCGGATAGGTCTTGCTGATGCCTTCGAGAGCGATCATCGGCTTGCCGGAATCAGACACGGATCCCCCTCGGGGTGGTGAAGCGCTGCACGATCCAGAAGACGACCTCGTAGACCGCAGCCACGACGAGGCAGCCGAGCGTGGCCGCCAGAACCTGGTTGAACGAGTTGACCGATCCCAGCCGTTGCAGGCCGAGGAAGAGCGAGGAGCCGAAGCCAGGGCCGTTGATGGCGCCGGCGACGACCGCGATACCGATGATGATCAGGACCGCGACCCGGATGCCGGACAGGATCACCGGCCAGGCCAGCGGCAGCTGGATGGTGACCATCCGGCGGACCGACCCCATCCCCATCCCGCGGGCGGACTCGAGGACGGCGTCGTCCACCGACGAGAGCCCGGCGACGACGTTGCGCAGCACCGGGTAGATCGCGTAGATCGTCAGGGCCGTCAGCGACGGCGTGACGCCGAGCCCCAGGATCGGCTGCAGCAGGCCGAACAGCGCCAGGGACGGGATCGTCAGCGCGGCGGAGAACACGATCAGCAGCGCCTCGCGGGAGCCCGCGCGGATCGGGCGGCTCCACGACTCGGGCGTCAGACGATTGGTGTGCAGCAGGGTGCCCGCCACCAACGAGATCACGACCGCGATTCCGACCGAGATCGCGACCAGCAGGAAATGCTGCTGGCCGTAGAACACCAACTGGTTCAGCTGGGTGCCGACATAGGTGAAGAAATCCACCGTGCTCCTTCCGCCCGGGGGTCGTGTCCGCCGCTCGGGGCAGGGACACGGTCCTTCCGCACCACTCGTCGTCGGGTCCGTTCGGCGTTACACCCACCCGAACGACGTGACAGGGAGTTCGCGTGCGCCCACCGGTGCGGTGGGCATGACCTGCGGCCTCCCGCTCGCCCGACGGAGCCTAGCCGCAGAACGGTGGGGGCGGTAAGTCGAGCGGACCGTTCCGGGACGATGGCGTCGGCATTCCGGAAACGTTTCGTGCCACCATCGTCGCAGGTGGGGATGGGCGACAACGCTGTTCCCGCAACCGCACCGGAAAGCGGCGGATACGCAATCGTGACCTTCTGCGCCGGTTTCGTCGCGGTCCGGCTCCACCCAGCGTGAGCGGCCCGGAGCACGCGGTTACGGCGGGCAGACCACGGGCTGGGAGGGCGCCCGGCCGGTCAGCAGCGCCCGGTCCACGAGGCCGGTGACACACGGGGTGCGCGGATACGCCCCCGTCCCGCTGCCCTGCCAGCGCACCAGCCGCCCCGTCGCGAGCTGTTGGGCGGTCCGCTCTGCGCCGCTCTGCGGCGAACGCGGGTCCTGCGCGGTCCCGATCACGAGGACCGGGGGCGGGGGAGCGCCCTGCGGCGCCGCCGGGGTGACCGGCCCGCCCGAGGGCCACGGCCCGCAGGCCACCAGGTCCTGCGCCGCCGCGACACCGAACAGCGGGAAGCGCTGTGCCCACTGCCCGGCCAGGTCGGCGGCCTCACCGGGGGTGACCCGCACCCGGGAGTCGTTGCAGCGGGTCGCCAGGGTGGCGTCGTAGCGGCCCTGCGGGCCTCCCAGCGGGGCCAGGATGCGGACCAGACCCGCCGGGTCGCCGTCCCCGGCCGCGACCAGCGCGGACTGCAGCTCCGGCCAGCGGGCGGGCTGGGACAGGACCGAGCGGACCGCGCGCAGCGTCGCGCCCGCGGTGACGGCGTCGCCGTCGCCGGCCGGCAGGGCGGTGCGGGACAGGCGGAACACCAGCTCGTCGACGTAGCCGCGCGGGTCGGGGCCCAGCGGGCAGGCCGGCGAGGCGGTGCAGGCCACGGCGAAGGCGTCGAAGGCCTTCTCCGCGGCCGCGGTCGTGCTCTCGGTCCGGGCGGGCTCGTCGAGGGTGGAGTCACCGGGGCCGTCGAGCACGACCCGTCCGACGGAGCCCGGGTGCGCGCCGATCCAGGCGGCCGCGGCGTCGGCGCCGTCGCCGACGGCGAGCAGGTCCAGCCGGGCCGCGCCCAGCACGGACCGCAGCGACTCCAGGTCGCCGGCGCCGCTCGCGGCGCGGTAGCTGGTCAGCGTCCCCGACAGCAGCAGGTTGCAGTCCTGCACCACCTCGCGGGCGCGTTCCAGCAGTGCCGTCATGGCGGCCTCGTCGCGGCGCGCCGGTCCGGCGTCGAGCAGGGTGGTTCGCGCGTCGACCGGGGCGCAGTCGAGCAGGTCCTCCCCGGTGCCGCGGCGGTCCATGCCGATCACCTGGTAGCGGTCGAGCACCGTGGCGGGCAGCCGGGCGGCGAGGCTCACCGCGGCCCGGGCGGACCCGTCGGCGCCGGTGTCGCCGAGCACGACCAGCGCCGGCCGCCCGTCCGGTGCGCCGGGCGTGGTGACCCGGGTCAGACCGAGCCGGGCCGGGCCCAGCTCGGGCCGGTCCCGGTCGGCGGGCACGGTGAGCCGGGCGCAGCCGACCGTCAGGGGGCGCCCGGCGGGCAGCGGGGTGCCGGCCGTGGTCAGTGCCGCGGCCGTGTCGGCGGTGCAGTCGGTGAACCCGGTGGTGCGGACCGGGTCGGAGTCCGGCAGCAGGTCGGGGTCGGCGGGCGGGCCCGCGGCCGACGTCGGAGGAGCGGCGGGCAGCTGTTCGCCGCGTACCGCCACCGGTGGCCGCTGCGACGGCCCGACCGCACACCCGGCGAGCAGCACCGCGGCGAGCAGGACCCCGAGCACACTCCACCGCCGCACGAGCACCGATCATGCCCGCACCGGGGTGTGGCCGCGGTGAGCGGTCCCGCTCCTACCGCGCCGTCCAGCCGCCGTCCTGGGACAGCGAGGTCCCGGTGATCGACGCCGACGCCGGTCCCCACAGCAGAGCGGCCAGCTCCGCGGTCTCGGCGGGCTCGATCAGCCGCTTCACCGCCACCGGGGTGAGCATGATCTTCGTGACGACCTCGTCCTCGGAGATCCCGTGTGTGCGGGCCTGGTCGGCGATCTGGGCCTCGACCAGCGGGGTGCGCACGTAGGCGGGGTTGATGCAGTTGCTGGTCACGCCGTGCTCGGCGCCCTCCAGCGCGGTGACCTTCGACAGGCCCTCGAGGCCGTGCTTGGCCGAGACGTAGGCGGACTTGTACGGCGAGGCCCGCAGGCCGTGCGCGGAGGAGATGTTCACGACCCGGCCCCAGCCACGGGCGTACATGTGCGGCAGCGACCGGCGGATCAGCCGGAACGGCGACTCCAGCATCAGGCGCAGGATGTTCGAGAACATCTCCCGGTCGAACTCCTCCAGCCGCGAGACGTGCTGGCGGCCGGCGTTGTTGACCAGGATGTCGACGTCGGTGGGCAGCTGCTCCACGGCGTCGAGGTCGGACAGGTCGCACCCCAGCGGCGTGACCAGGTCGCTCTCGGCGGCCAGCGGGGCCACCCGGTCCTCGGCGAGGTCCACCGCGTACACCCGCGCCCCGTCGGCGACGAGCCGGCGCGCCACCGCGGCCCCGATCCCGCTGCCCGCCCCGGTGACGAGGGCCGTCCTGCCGTCCAGCACTGCACTCATGCCGACGACCGTACGGACGCCGACCGGCCCGGCTCCTGTGAGCCGGGTCACGCACTCGGCCGGTGGGTCAGGAGACCCGTGGGTGATCGTCGCGACGGGCCGCGTCCAGCTCCAGCCGCACCGCGACGGGCAGGTCCGCCATCCCCAGCGCGTCGCGGATCGCGGGCAGGATCTCGGTGTCGAGGCGGCGGCAGATCTCGGCGACCTCCCCGTCGGCGACGTCCTCGTCGACCCACACGGTGGCGCGCACCGCGGGCGCGGAGGCGCTGCCGACCATCCGGGCGCGGGCCCGGGTCACCCCGGGCAGTGTGGCGGCGCCGTCGGCGACGGCGTCGGCCGCGGCGGAGGCGCCGATCCGGATCTCGGTGTCCGGTCCGCCGTCCAGGACCAGCTCCGGGCGGGGTTCCGGGCGCAGCGACCGGGCGGTCCACCAGAGCCCGAGCAGCACCAGCACGAGCCCGCCCAGGACGGCGACCAGGCGGGCGGCGGTGCCGTTGGCCAGCAGGAACTGCTCGACCACCGGGTCCAGCAGCGGGCGCTGCGGGCGGCCCCGCCCGAAGACCCCGGTCACCACGAGCACGGTGAGCACGCCGACGGCGAGCAGCAGCCCGCCGAGGAGGACGAGGCCGGTGCGGGCACCGCCCGCGGAGCGGTACTGGGCGCGCCGCGCGGTCCGCGCCGCGCGGCGCGGGTTCGCGAGGGCGGGTGCCGGCGAGCCTCCTGCCGGGTTCATGGTCGAGCTCGCGTGGTCGGTCATCACCGCACTCCCTTCGAGCCCGGCTGGTCCGGGGTGGCGCGCACGGTCAGGCGCGGCCGCCGGGCCAGGGGAAGCGCGTCGAGGACGCCGGAGGCGGCGTCGCGGGCCGCCTCGCGCAGCACGTCGAGGTCCCCGCGGCCGCGGGCGTTCACCACGACCGAGCGGGCCGACGCGGTCACCGAGGCCGCGGTCACCGGGTCCGCGGCCCGGACCCGGGTGCCGACCAGGCGGGCCAGCACCCGCGGCGCGGTGGCGACGGTGAGCCCGGGCGACGGCGCGTCGAGTGCGACGTCGTGGCGCCGGGCGAGCAGCCCGACGAGCAGCAGCACGGCCCCGACGACGATCACCCCCACCGCGATCCAGAGCACCGGCTGCGCGGTCCACAGGGTGTTCTGGACGGTGGTGCGCCAGTCCCGCCAGGGCACGAGCAGCCCGGGGCCGGAGACCCGGCCGACCCAGGCCGCCACCACCTCGACGACGACGAGCGCGCCGATCGCGGCCACCACCAGGCTCAGCAGCGGCGCGAGAACGCGGAGCAGGACACGCACGGGGTCCGGCCTCCCTCTTCCGAATCGGTCACGGGTCCGACGGTTCTACTGCACGTCTACTGCACGCGGGGGGAGGCCGGGCGCGGCCCGGCGTCCCCCGATCGGAGGGCCTCGACCTCGACGGTCAGGCCGCGCAGCCGGTGCCCTGTGGTGCGACGCAGGTCGGCGTCGATCCGCTCCCGGACCTCGGCGACGGAGGCCCGCACCGACCCGGGGTGGGCCAGGGTGAGCCGCAGTCGGACGTCGACCTCGCCGGCGTCGCCGGTCGTGCCGCCGCTGGTGGCCCCGACCGTGCCCTGCGCCGGACCCGGCCGCCGGGTCACCCGGGCGGTCGGTCCGGACTCGCCGACGTCGAGCCCGGCGACCCGCCGGGCGCGGTGCCGGGTGGCCGGTGCGGTGTCCGCGGCGTACTCGACGATCTTGCGCAGCACCGCCGGGTCGATCTCCAGGACGCCGCGCTCGGCGGGGTCGGGGAGGGTGCTCACCGGTCGCGGCCGCGGCCGAGGCCGGACAGGTCCAGCTCGCCGTCGAGGACCCGGCCGACGACCAGGCCGATGATGCCGAGCACCAGGGTGATGACGAAGGCCAGGAAGCCGCCGGTGGCACCGGCGACGCCCAGCAGGAGGCCCGCGAGCAGGCCGGTCTGGGTGGCGTTCATGAGATGTCCTCTCCGGGACGGGTGGGGCGGGGTGAGTGCCGGCCGGGCCGGTCGACCCGGGGGTGCGTGCGACGTCGGACGGTGCGGATCAGGGCCACCAGGACCCGGGTCGGCAGCGGCAGGTCGCGCACGATCTCGATCGGTGCGTCGTAGCGGTGGTCGTCGAGGCCGGGTGTCGGGCCGCCGCGCGGGTCGGCCGCCATGGCGCGGAAGCGGGCCAGCCCGGCGCGGAAGACCTCCGGGTCACCCCCGCGGTCGGGGTGGTGGGTACGGACGAACGAGCGGTAGGCCGACCGCTGCTCGGGGGTCAGGCCCCCGTGCGCGCCGGGGTCCGGCTCGGCCATCCCGTTCCCACCTCCACCTCAGGTGACCTCCACGTCGGTCACCGTCACGTCGACCGGGACCCCGTCGACCAACGGCGCGACCGATGCCCGCAGCGCCGCGACGGTAGCTGGGATCGGCCGGTCCAGGCGCAGCACCACCCCGATCTCGACCGGATCGTCGGCACGGCCGATCCCGACGCCGACCAGCCGCCGTCCGGGCAGCCAGGTCGCGACGGTGCCGAACGCGCCGCCGTCGAGCCGCACCACCGACGGGTGCGCGGCGACCGTCTCGGCGACCAGCTCGGCCAGGACGGCCGGGCTCCGTTCCGGCACCGTCACTCCACGACGCGGCCGGTCGGGGCGGGAGCCGCAGGGGCCTCGTCCCGGTTGTCGTCCTCGCCTGCCAGGTGGATGTCGTTCACCGAGATGGTGACCTCGATGACCTCCAGCCCGGTCATCCGCTCGACGGCGCCGATGACGTTGCGGCGCACGGCCGCGGCCAGGTCGGCGATGGCGACGCCGTACTCGACGACGACGTCCAGGTCGATCGCGGCCTGCTTCTCGCCGACCTCGACCGCCACGCCCGCGACGGTCGAGGCGCTGCTGGTGCCGCCGCCGGGAATGCGCTCGCGCAGCGCACCGAAGGCACGCGACGCGCCGGACCCCATCGCGTACACCCCGGAGACCTCGCGGGCGGCGATGCCGGCGATCTTCTGCACGACGGACGGGGCGATGGTGGTGCCGCCCTGACCGGTGCCCTCGGCGAGGCGTCCCGCGGGTGTCGAGGCGGAGGTGGTGGTCGGGGTGCCGGAGGTCATCGGTGCTCCTCTCACGGGCCGGCCCCGGGTGGGGGCCCGCCACGGTGCGTGTGGTGTCCCCCGTGAGATGCCCGTCCCCGGACCTCCCTCACGGTGATTCACCCGTTCGGCTCAGCCGGGATGGCGGCGGTGGCGCGGACGTAGTGCAGGAGCAGGGTCCCGTCGGCCGCCGCCTCGTGGCCGGCCAGGCGCAGCGCACGCGGTACGGGGAGGGGGTCCGGCCCGGTCGCGATCCGCCTCTCGGGGCCCCCGACCAGCACCGGGACCAGGGTGAGGCGCAGCTCGTCGACGACGTCGGCCCCGACCAGCGCGCCGAGCAGGGTCGGCCCGCCCTCGCACAGCACGGAGGTGTGGCCGCGGCGGGCGAGGGCGGTGAGCAGCGTGGTGGGGGAGAGATCGTCGAGCAGGACGACGTCGGCGCCCGCGGCGGCGAGCGCGGCCCGCCGGTCGGCAGGGGCGGCGGCCGTGGTGAGCACGACCGGTGCGGTGACGGTGTCGGTGAACAGCCGCGCGCCGGGGTCCAGCCCGGCCGACCCGGTCACGATGACGACCGGCGGTGCCGGCGCGGGCTGCCGCCCGTCCGGCCCGGGACGGCGCGGCCGGACCCCGCGGTAGCCCTCGTCCCGTGCGGTGCCCGCCCCGACGAGCACGCAGTCGGCGGACCGGCGCAGGGCGCGGAACAGGTCCCGGTCGGCGGGGGTGGACAGGCCGCCGGAGCCGGACCCGCCCGCGCTCACGGCACCGTCGGCGGAGCTGACCATGACCGCGGTGACCCGCGGCCGGACGGGCGGGGGACCGGACGCGGAGGGCTCGGTGGACACCCGCCGAGCATCCCGCCGTGCGGGCGACGTGACGCACGGGGGTGTTCTGTCGTAGGGCAGCCTCACTTATGGTGAGCGGAGCCGCACCGGATGGGTGGGGCATCCGGTCGAGCAGGGGGCCACGAGCAAGGTGAACGCGATCCGGGTCCGACCACCGTCGGTGCAGCAGCCGGCCCCCCCACGGCGGTCGTTGCGCCGCCGGCGGCTGATCGGGCTCGCGGCGCTGGCCGCGGCGCTGCTGCTCGCGGTGCTGGCCAGCATCGCGATCGGGACCAAGGTCATCCCGGTGAACGAGGTGTTCTCCGCGCTGGTCGCCCCTACCGGCAGCGAGAACGACGTGGTCATCCGCTCCCTGCGGATCCCGCGCACCCTGCTCGGGCTGCTGGTCGGGATCGCGCTCGGCCTGGCGGGCGCGCTCGTGCAGGGCTTCACCCGCAACCCGCTCGGCGACCCGGGCCTGCTGGGTGTCAACGCGGGGGCGGCGTTCTTCGTCGTCATCGGCATCTACGTCTTCGGCGTCAGCACGCTGTTCGGCTACGTCTGGTTCGCCTTCGCCGGCGCGCTGGTCGCCAGCGTCGTGGTGTTCGCGATCGGCACCCGGGCACCCGGCGGCGCCACCCCGGTCTCGCTGGCGCTGGCCGGCGCGGCGGTCAGCTTCCTGCTGCAGGCGGGCACGTCCTCGATGGTGCTGCTCGACGAGACCAGCCTCGACGCCTACCGGTTCTGGGTGGTCGGCTCGCTCGCCGGGCGCGACGCCGCGGTCGGGGGCCAGGTGGTGTGGTTCATCCTCGTGGGCACGGTGCTCGCGCTGGCCAGCGCGCCCGCGCTCAACGCGCTCTCCCTCGGCGACGACGTCGCCACCTCGCTGGGGCACTCGGTCCGCCGGACCCGGGTCGTCGGCGTCGTCGCGATCACGCTGCTCGCCGGTGCGGCCACCGCGGCCTGTGGGCCGATCGCGTTCCTGGGGCTGATCGTGCCGCACGTGGTGCGGGTGTTCACCGGGCCCGACCACCGGTGGCTGCTGCCCGCCGCCGGTCTCGCGGGGGCGGTGGTGCTGCTGCTCGCCGACGTCGTCGGACGGGTGGTGGCCCGCCCCGGTGAGCTGCAGGTCGGCATCGTGATCGCGCTGATCGGCGGGCCGTTCTTCATCGCGCTGGTGCGCCGACGCAAGCTGGGGGCCGTGTGAGCACGCTGACCGACCCGGACACCGGGCCCCGCTCGACCGTGGTCGTCCCCGGCCGCCGCGCCGTCCGCGCGGGCCGCTTCTCCGGTGTGCTGCGCGTGCGCACCGCGGTGGTGCTGCTCGTCTGCGCCGTCGCGCTGGTGCTGGCCGCCGCGGTCAACATGGGCCGCGGCGACTACCCGATCGCGATCACCGACGTGCTGGCGACGCTGTTCGGCGGCGGCGACGCGGGCCAGCAGCTCGTCGTGCTGGAGCTGCGGCTGCCGCGCACCCTGGTCGGCGCCCTGGTCGGCGGCGCGCTCGCCGTGTCCGGGGCCATCCTGCAGGCGGTCGCCCGCAACCCGCTGGCGAGCCCGGACATCATCGGTGTCCAGTGGGGCGCCAGTGCCGCGGCGGTGTTCATCATCGTGCTCGGCGGTGGCGCGGCCGGGGTCGGCGGCGCGTTCGCCTCGCTCGGCATCCCGCTCGCCGCCCTGATCGGCGGGCTCGTGGCCTCGGTCGCGGTGTACGTACTGGCCTGGCGCAAGGGCATCCAGGGCTTCCGGCTGGTCCTGATCGGCATCGGCATCCAGGCCTTGCTCGTCGCGGCGGTGCAGTGGCTGCTGACCGTCGCGCAGATCTACCAGGCCGCGCAGGCCCAGGTCTGGCTGAACGGCAGCCTCAACGCGCGCAGCTGGAACGAGGTCGTCCCGCTGTCGATCGCGATGCTGGTGCTCGTGCCCGCGGCGCTGGTCCTGGTGCACCTGCTGGGCGCACTGCGCTTCGACGACGACACCGCCCGCGGCCTCGGCGTGCGGGTGAACGGTGCCCGCACCGCGCTGCTGCTCGTCTCCGTCGGCCTCGCCTCGGTCGCGACCGCGGCCGCGGGCCCGATCGCCTTCATCGCACTGGTCACCCCGCAGATCGCGCGCCGGCTCTGCCGGGTCGGGACCCCGCCGATCGGGGTCTCGCTCGTGCTGGGCGCCGCGCTGACCGTGCTGTCCGACCTGATCGCCCGCACCGCACTGGGGTCCGTCGAGCTCCCGGTCGGCATCGTGACCGCGGTGCTCGGCGCCCCGTTCCTGCTGTACCTGCTCGCCCGCACCCGCCAGGAGGCCCGTCGATGAGCACCGTCGAGGACAGCAGTGTCGCGGAGGCCACCGCCTCCCCGACGACGACCGCGGGCGAACCCGTCCGCCCCGGCGAGGTCCGGCTGTCGGCCGAGCAGGTCACGCTCGGTTATGGCGACCGCACCATCGTCGACGGGCTGGACCTGGAGGTGCTGCCCGGCGCGGTCACCACCGTGATCGGCCCCAACGGCTGCGGCAAGTCCACCGTGCTGCGCGCGCTGGGCAGGCTGCTGCCCGCCCGGGCCGGCCAGGTGCTGCTCGACGGCAAGCGGATCGACCGCACCCCGACCAAGGAGGTCGCGCGGGTGCTGGGGATCCTGCCGCAGTCGCCGCTGGCGCCCGAGGGGCTCACCGTCGGCGACCTCGTCGCCCGCGGTCGGCACCCGCACCAGGCCTGGTACCGGCAGTGGTCCTCGGACGACGAGCGCGCCGTCGCCGAGGCGCTGACCTGGACGGGCCTGTCCGACCTCGCCGAACGCCCGGTCGACGAGCTGTCCGGCGGCCAGCGCCAGCGGGCCTGGATCTCGATGGCCCTGGCCCAGGAGACCGACCTGCTGCTGCTCGACGAGCCGACCACCTTCCTCGACCTGGCCCACCAGGTCGACGTGCTGGAGCTGGTGCGGCGGCTGCAGTCCGAGGCCGGTCGCACCGTGGTCATGGTGCTGCACGACCTGAACCTGGCGGCCCGCTACGCCGACCGGCTCGTCGCGATGAAGGACGGCCGGATCGTCGCGGCGGGTCCGCCGGCCGAGGTCGTCACCGAGGAGCTGCTCGCCGACGTGTTCGGGCTGCGGGCCCGGGTGCTGCCCGACCCGGTCACCGGCACCCCGTTGGTCGTGCCGGACGCGGGCCCGTCGCTGCGCGCCCCGGAGCCGATCGCCGAGGCATGATCTCCGGTGTGACCCCCGGCGACGACCGACCACCCTTCCTCGCCACCCGCGCGGTGCACGCGGGCAACGACGTCGACGCCGGGACCGGCGCGATCCGCCGCCCGATCGTCGCGGGCAACTCCTACGCCCTGCCCGAGGACCCCTCGGAGCTGGACTGGTCGGGCACCGCTACCCCGCTCTACACCCGCAACGGCGGGGCGAACCAGGGCTGGCTGGAGGACAAGCTCGTCGCCCTGGAGGACCCGGCCGGGGTGTCGCCGGGCGGGTGCGCCGCGGTCGCACTGGCCTCGGGCGTCGCGGCGCTGCACGCGGTGTTCTTCACGTTCCTGCGGGCCGGCGACCACGTCGTCAGCTCCGACGTGACCTACGTCGCCACCCACCGGCTGCTCACCGAGCTGCTGCCGGGCCGGTGGGGGATCACCGCCACCCTGGTCGACTCCTCCGACCCGGAGGCGGTGCGCGCCGCGCTCCGCCCACGGACCCGGCTGGTGCACGTCGAGACCCCGGCCAACCCGACCACCCGGATCACCGACGTCGACGCCGTCGCCGCGATCGCGCACGAGGCGGGCGCCCTGCTCAGCGTCGACGCCACCTTCGCGACGCCGGTGCTGCAGCGTCCGCTGGAGCGGGGCGCGGACCTCGTCGTGCACTCGCTGACCAAGTACGTCAACGGCCACGGCGATGCGATGGGCGGTGCCGTGCTCGGTCGCCGTGAGCTCGTCGAGCGGATCCGGGCCGACGCCATGGTCGACGCCGGGGGAGTCATCAGCCCGTTCAACGCCTGGCTGATCGCCCGGGGCGCGGTGACCCTGCCGATGCGGATGCGCGCGCACTGCGCCGGCGCGCAGCAGGTCGCGGAGTACCTGGAGTCCCGCGCGGAGGTCGCCTACGTGGCCTACCCGGGTCTGGCGTCGCACCCGCAGCGCGCGCTGGCGGCCCGGACCCTCGACGGCGGGTACGGCGGCATGCTGGCCTTCGCCCTGGACGGGCCGCCGGAGCTGCAGAACCGGTTCGTCGCAGGCCTGCGCGTCATCACCTCGGCGGTGTCACTGGGCCACGACGAGTCGCTGATCGTGCACGTCGGGGCCGGTGGCGACGGCCGGGCGGCGCACTTCCCGCCGGAGTTCCGCCGCCTCGGGCACCTGCGCCTGTCGGTGGGGCTGGAGGACCCGCGCGATCTCGTCGCCGACATCGCGCGGGCCCTGGACGCCGTCGCGGGCGGCCTCAGCCGATGAGCGACCGGCCGACGATCTCCTTCATGATCTCGTTCGTGCCGCCGTAGATCGCCTGTACGCGGGAGTCGACGAACGCGCGGGCGATCGGGTACTCGAGCATGTAGCCGTAGCCGCCGTGCAGCTGCACGCAGCGGTCGACGACCCGGTTCTGCAGGTCCGAGCACCACCACTTGGCCCTGGCCGCGTCGGGCACCGACAACTCTCCCTCGCCGTTGTGCTCGGTGATGCAGCGGTCCACGAAGACCCGGGCGATGGACACCTCGGTGTCCATCTCGGCGAGCTCGAAGCGGGTGTTCTGGAAGTTCGCCACCGGGCGGCCGAAGGCCTTGCGCTCCTTGGTGTACTCCAGCGTCATCTTCACGGCGGCCTCGGCGCCCGCCACCGAGGCGACGGCGATCGAGAGCCGCTCCTGGGCGAGGTTCTGCATGAGGTAGACGAAGCCCTGGCCGACCTCGCCGAGCCGGTTCGCGTCGGGCACCCGGACGTCGGTGAAGCTCAGCTCCGCGGTGTCCTGGGCCTTCATGCCGACCTTCTTCAGGCGGCGGCCGCGTTCGAAGCCCTCCATCCCGCGCTCCACCACGAACAGGGTGAAGCCGAGGTGCTTGGCGTCCGGGTCGGTCTTGGCGACGACGATCACCAGGTCGGCCAGGATGCCGTTGGTGATGAAGGTCTTGGAGCCGTTGAGGATCCAGTCGTCGCCGTCGCGACGGGCGTTGGTCGCGATGCCCTGTAGGTCCGAGCCGGTCCCGGGCTCGGTCATGGCGATCGCGGTGATCAGCTCGCCGGAGCAGAAGCCGGGCAGCCAGCGCTTCTTCTGCTCGTCGGTGCACAGCCGCAGCAGGTAGGGCTGCACGACGTCGTTGTGCAGCGGGAAGCCGATGCCGCTCGCACCGGCCGCGACGATCTCCTCGGCCAGGATCGCGTTGTAGCGGAAGTCGTCGACCCCGCCCCCGCCGTGCTCCTCGGGGACCGCGGTCCCCAGCAGGCCGGCCGCGCCCGCCGCGGTCCATACCGCTCGGTCGACCTGGCCGTCCTCCTCCCACTGCTCGTGGTGAGGGGTGACCTCCTTCGCGATGAAGGTCCGGCACAGGTCACGGAACGCGTGGTGCTCGTCGTCGAAGATCTCGCGCTGCATGGTCGGCAGTCTCACATACCGACGGGTAACTCCGGTCGTCCTCGCGGGCCGTCGATGACCCACGCGTGCCGATAGGGTGCGCCCGTGGATCTCGTGGACGCCGTCGCCAACGTGTGGGACCGGGCCGTGGTCGGCCACCTCGCCGACCTGCGCCGGATGCCGCGGGACGCGGTGGTGGGCTCCCCGCAGGGGATCCTGTTCCGGTACCGCCCGTTGTCCGGCGTGGATCCCTCCGAGGGTGCGCCGGTGCTGCTCGTGCCGCCGCTGGGTGCCCCGGACTTCGCCTACGACCTGCGCCGCGGCTGCTCGCTGGTGGAGCACCTGCTGCAGCAGGGCCGGACCGTCTACCTGATCGACTACGGGCCCAAGTCGTTCTCCGACCGCACCCTGGGCATCGAGAGCTGGGTCGACGAGCTACTGCCCGACACGGTCCGCCGGGTCGCCGAGGAGACCGGCGACGAGGTGCACCTCGTCGCCTGGTCGCTCGGCGGGATCTTCGCGCTGCTCACCGTCGCCGCCGCGGTGCAGGCACGCGACCCGCTGCCGGTGCGCTCGGTCGCCGCGATCGGCACTCCGGTCGACATCTCCCGGGTGCCGCTGGTGGCGCCGTTCCGGCCGCTCGCGCAGATCAGCGGTGGCCGGCTGGTCTCGTCGATCTACCGGGCCGTCGGCAGCTTCCCGGCGCCGATGGTGAGCTGGGCGTTCCAGCTGACCGCGGTGGACCGGCTCGTCACCAAGCCGCTCGCGATCGCCTCGCGGATCGACGACCGGGACTGCCTGGCCCAGATCGAGGCCGTCGACCACCTGATGAGCAACATGCACGGCTACCCGGGCCGGGTGTTCGGGCAGCTGTTCCACCTGTTGCTCCGCAGCAACGATCTCGCGAGCGGCGGACTGCGCCTGGGCGGGCGCGACGTGGAGCTGGCCGACGTCGGGGTGCCGGTGCTCGTCGTCGCCGGGCGGGACGACGTCATCGCCCCGCTGCGTGCGGTCCGCGCCGGCGTGCCGCTGCTGACCGGCAGCCCCGAGGTCCGGTTCACGACCTCGCCGGGCGGGCACCTGGGCGTGCTGACCGGGCGCCGGGCCCGGGACACGACCTGGCCTGAGCTCGACCGGGCCCTGGCCGACTGGGACGCCGCCGCGGACGCCCCCGACGACGAGGCAGGCCCCGCGGTCGGCGCCTGACCGAGCGGCGCCGGAGTCGGGCCGGCCCTGCCTGCCCGGCCGTGCCGCCTGCCCGGCCGTGCCGCCTGCCCGGCCGTGCCGCCTGCCCGGCCGTGCCGCCTGACCGGCCTGGTCGCCTGACTGGTCTCGTCGGCGCTGCTGCCCGACCGGCCCCGCCGCCTGACCGGCCCCGCCGGTGCCGACGGACCGGCCCCGCTCGGGCCTCGGCCCGCGCGTCGGTCCGCGCCGCGTGCTGGCTCCGCGCTGCGTCGCGGTGATCCGCGGTCCGCGCACTGATCCCGAGCGCCGAACGGATCAGAGGGATTGACCGGTGAGGTGACTAAGTGATTTAGTCACTTTATGACGGCAGGGGAGACGTTGTCGGAGCGCCTGGCCGACGACATCATGGACATCATCCGGACCGGGAACCTCGGCCCGGGGGACCAGCTCGCGTCCTCCCGCGACCTGGCGCGACGGTTCGAGGTCACCACCCCGACCGTCCGCGAGGCGCTGCGACGCCTGGAGGCCACCGGTGCGGTGGAGTTTCGGCACGGCTCGGGCACCTACGTCGGCGACGGGGTCGGGCGGCGGCTGCTCGCGAACCCGCACCGTCCGTCGCGGACCTCCGACGGCGTGCACGAGCTGATCCGCGCCCGGCTCGTCCTGGAACCGTCGATCGCGGCCGCCGCGGCCCGGGAGCGTGACACCGCCGGGCTGGCGATGCTCGCCGAGAGCGTCACCAACGCCCTGCACCCGCCGGTCCGCGACCACCGCCCGGCCGTGCACTTCCACGTCGCACTGGCCGCGACCAGCGGCAACGCCCTGCTCCGCGAGACGGTGGAGGCGCTGCTGCACATCCGCGCCCGCGACCAGGTCGAGATCCGGCACCGCTACGACGACCGCGAGCGCGACCACGCCGAGCACGTCGCGCTGCTCGACGCCGTCCGCGGGGGCTACCCGGACCTGGCCGAGCGGCTCTGCCGCCAGCACCTCACCTCGATCGCCGAGGCGGTGGGCGCGTGAGCACGCGACGCCTGGGGGAGATGACGACGGTCGAGGCCGCGGCCGCCGTCGTCGACAGCCCGGTCGTGCTGCTGCCGGCGGGAGCCTTCGAGCAGCACGGGCCGGGGCTGCCGCTCGCGACGGACCTGATCCGCGCCGAGGCGGTTTGCGACCGGGTCGCCGTGGCACTGGGCGGCACCGCGGTGGTCGGGCCGTCGTTGCCGGTCGGGGTGTCGCCGCACCACCTGGCCTTCGCCGGGACGGTCAGCCTGACCACCACGACGTTCGCCACGCTCGTGCGCGAGTACGTCGAGGGCCTGTACCGGCACGGCTGGCGCAAGATCTGCGTGGTCACGGGGCACGGCGGGAACGACGCCACCCTCGCGACGGTCGCGCAGGATCTCCTCGCCGCACGCCCGGACCTGCAGTTCGCGTGGAGCCCGCTCACCCCGCTGGCCGCCGACGTCGTCGCCGCGGCCGGGCCGCCCGAGGTCAGCGGGCACAGCGGGCAGGCCGAGACGGCGCAGATGCTCGCCGTCGCACCGCACCTGGTGCACACCGACCGGCTCGCGGCCGGGACCACCCGGCTCACCGAGCTCGATGCCTTCGGCGCACTGGCCCGGCGGCGCGGTGGTCCGACGCTCACCGCGCCCTACGACCGCCTGTCGGAGAACGGGGTCCTCGGCGAACCCCGCCGGGCCGACCCGGAGCACGGCGAGGCGATCGTCGCCGCGATCGTCGACCGGATCACCGACTTCGTCACGGAGTGGCTCAGGGCCTGACGCCCTCCGACCCGTGCGGACCCACAGCACTCCCGCGGTGGCGCCACCGGTGCCCCCGTCGCACGACCTGCCCGTGACCGGGCGGGACCAGCACCGGCCGTCGACGACGCCGTCCGAAGGGAACCCCCATGTCCGCACCGAGCCCGTCAGCGCCGAGATCGTCAGCACCGAGGCCGACGGCAGCGCCACGACCCGCGACAACTCCGTCCGCTCCGGCGGCTGTGACCCGACGCCCGGGCAGAGCCCGCCTGCGTGCCGTGGCGACGGCCTGCCTCGTCGCGGCCGCCCTCACCACCGGCGCCGCCGTCGCCCCGACCGCCTCCGGCGCGCCCGCCTCGGGCGGGACGCCCGGCCCCGAGACGACGGCCGGACCCGCCGGCACCGGCACGGCCCCCGGGCGGCCCGGCCCCGGCGCGGCCCCCGGCCCGGTCGGAGCTCCGACCCCCGGCTGCGGCACCACACCGCCGCAGGCAGCGGGCACGACCGCCGTCCGCACCGTCGACAGCGGCGGCCGGGAACGCGGCGTGCGGGTCCACCTGCCCGACGGCTACCGCCCCGACCGGCCCATCCCGGTGGTCCTGGTCTTCCACGGCCGCGGCAACGACGGCGCCACCACCGAGAACTTCTCCGGCCTGTCCGGGCTGCCCGCCGTCGTCGCCTATCCCGACGGGGTCCCCGGGGGAGAGGGCAAGCGGTCCTGGCAGGGCGCTCCGTACTCGGCGCCGGGCGTCGACGACGTCGCCTTCACCGGGGACCTCCTCGACGACCTGGAGTCCACCCTCTGCGTCGACCCCGGCCGGGTCTTCGCCACCGGCAAGTCCAACGGCGGCGGTTTCACCGAGATCCTGGCCTGCCGGATGTCCGACCGGATCGCCGCGATTGCCCCGGTCGCGGGCGCCTACTACCGCGACGGCGAGCCGCCGTGCCGGCCCGGCCGCCCGGTCCCCGCGCTGTTCGTGCACGGCACCGGGGACGCCACGATCCCCTACACCGGCGACGCCGACCGCGGCCTGCCCGCGATCCCGGCTAAGGTCGCCGAGTGGGTCGCTCGCGACGGCTGCCGGGCCCGCCCGCAGACCCGCCGGATCGAGCCCGACGTCACCATCGCGACCTGGCGGGGCTGCCGCGACGGAGCCCGGGTGGCGCACGTCGCCGTCGACGGCGGCGGGCACACCTGGCCCGGCGCGACCGCCTACTCCGGCGGCGGCGTCACGACACGGACCGTGCGCGCCACCGCGCTGATCGGGGACTTCTTCGGGCTCGGGGGTCCGCGGTGAGCGCGCCCGCCGGCACGTCGGACCGGGAGCTGCCCCGGCTGGTGCGGGCGATGGCCGTCGTCGAACGCGTCGGGAACGCGCTGCCGCACCCGTTCTGGCTGTTCTGGGTGCTGTCGGCGATCCTCGCCGTGATCAGCGCGGGACTGGCGGCGGCGGGCGTCGCGGTGGTGGCACCCGACGGCGAGCCGGTCGCGGTGCGGAACCTGCTCTCCGGCGACGGCCTCGCCATGGCCGTCTCGTCGATGATCGACAACTTCGCCCAGTTCCCACCGATGGCCACCATCGTCACGGTGATCATGGGCGTCGCCGTCGCCGAGCGCAGCGGGCTGCTCGCCGCGGCCATGCGGGCCGGGGTCGCCCGGGTGCCGGCGTCGCTGGTGGTGTTCGCGGTCGCGTTCGCCGGGACCGTCGCGCACGTCGCGTCGGCCGCGGCGTACGTGATCCTGGTACCGCTGGGCGGGCTCGCGTTCCGCGCGGTGGGCCGCTCGCCGATCCTCGGGATCGTCGTCGCCTACACCGCCATCGCCTCGGGCTACGACGCCAGCCCGGTCCCCACCCCGAACGACGCGATCTTCGCCGGCATCACCACCGCCGCGGCCCGGATCGTGGACCCGGAGGTCGTGGTGAACCCGGTCGGCAACTGGTTCTTCAACATCGCCTCCTCGGTCGTGCTCGCGCTGGTGATCACACTGGTGACCCGGCTGGTCCTGGCCAAGCGCCCGGACCTGGACCCCGACCCGGACGCCCCCGACGACGACGTCGCCGGCCTGAGCCTGTCGGTGGCCGAACGGTCCGGCCTGCGCCGCGCCGGCTGGGTGCTGCTGGGCTTCGCGGTGCTGCTCGTCGCGGTCATGGCCCCGGAGTGGTCGCCGCTGCGCGGGGAGAACGGGTCGATCGTCGAGTCCCCGCTGGTGGAGGGGATCGGCGCGGTCATCGCGCTGCTGTTCGGCCTGCTCGGCACGGTCTTCGGGCGCGCGGTCGGCACGATCACCACCGCCGCGGACGTCCCGAAGCTGATGGCCGACGGGATCCGGCAGATGGCCCCGGTGCTGGCGCTGTTCTTCGCGATCGCCCAGTTCCTGGCCTACTTCGACTGGACCCATGTCGGGGACGTGCTCGCCGTCGTCGCCGCGGACGCGCTGCGCACCACCGGCGTCCCGATCCCGGTCGTGTTCCTGATGGTGCTGGCCGTGCTCACCGTGGTGAACGTGATGGTGACCAGCGGGACGGCGATGTGGTCGATCGCGGCGCCGGTGATCGTGCCGATGCTGATGCTGGTCGAGGTGCCGCCCGAGACCACCCAGGCGCTGTTCCGGATCGCCGACTCCGGCTCGACGGCGATCACCCCGATGAGCCCGTACTTCATCATGGCACTGGGGTTCCTGCAGCGGTACCGCAAGGACGCGGGCATCGGGACGCTCGCGTCGTACACGCTCCCGCTCGCGATCGCGATGACGGTCGTCTGGACCCTGCTGTTCTTCGCCTGGTGGGCACTGGGGATCCCGCTGGGACCGGGGGCTCCCGTGCGGTAGCGGGGTGCGGGCGGGCCCGGCGGCGTGGAGGACACTGCGCAGGTGCGCTACCTCGACGGCCTCGCTTCCGGACCACGACGCTGGTCGGTGATGGGGCTGGGCACCTGGCAGTTCGGCACGAGCGAGTGGGGCTACGGCGACGCGCTGGAGGCCGGGTGGATCGTCGCCCGTGCCCGCGAGCTGGGTGTCACCGTGTTCGACACCGCGGAGCTCTACGGCCCGCTGCGCAGCGAACGGATCCTGGGCGACGCGCTGCGTGCCTGCGGCGGCCCCGGGTGGCGCGACGAGGTCGTGATCGCGACGAAGTTCTTCCCGGTCCTGCCCCTGGGGCCGGTGCTGCGCCGGCGCGCGGTCGCCTCCGCCGCCCGGCTCGGGGTGACCGAGCTGGACCTCTACCAGGTGCACAAGCCGCACCCGCTGATCGGCGACGCGTCGGCGATGCGCGGCATGGCCGAGCTGCAGCGGACCGGCCTGGTGCGCGACGCAGGTGTCTCGTCGTACTCGCTGGAGCGCTGGCTGGCCGCGGAGGAGGCGCTGGGCGGACCGGTGCTGTCCAACCAGGTCGAGTTCAGCCTGCTGCGCCGCCTGCCCGCCGGGGCCCTCGTCCCGTACGCCGCCGCGCACGGACGCATCGTGATGGCCTACAGCCCGCTCGCCCAGGGACTGCTCACCGGCCGCTACGACGCCGACCACCGGCCCACCAACGCGGCGCGCCGCAGCAAGGCGGAGTGGCTGCCGGAGAACCTGGCCGCGCTGGCCCCGCTCACCGACGCCCTGCGCGACGTCGCGTCCGCGCACGACGCGACGCCGTCCCAGGTCGCGCTGGCGTGGGTGGTGCACCACCCGAACACCGTCGCCATCCCCGGTGCGTCGAGCGTGGCGCAGCTGGAGTCCAACGTGGCCGCGGCGGACATCGTGCTGACCTCCGACGAGTACGCCGGTCTCACCGCGGCCGCGCAGCGGGTCCGGCTGCGCACCGGACCCGCCACGCTGCCCGCCGTCGCGCGGGAGCTGTTCTCCCGGCGGTGACGGCGCCTACTTCACGTGCTCGCGCAGGAACTGCGTCGCGCGGGTCCAGGCGATCTCCGCCTGCTCGGCGTCGTAGGTCCCCATGTGGTTCTCGTCGTTGAAGAAGGCGTGCCCGGCCGGGTACTGCAGGAACTCCGGGCGGGTACCGGACTCGGACTCGATGCGGTCGGCGAGCGAGCTCACCGCGTCCGGCGTCGCCATGGTGTCCTCGGACCCGAAGTGGCCCTGCACGGCCGCGGTCAGGTTCGCGAACGACGGGTAGTCCTCCTTCAGGACGCCGTAGAACGGCACCGCGGCCGCGACGTTGTCGCCCTGCTGCGCGGCGAGGACCAGCACGAAGCCGCCGCCCATGCAGAAGCCGACGGCGCCGACGGCCGAGGAGGTCACGTCGTCGCGCCCGAGCAGGTACTCCACGGCTCCGGCCAGGTCGGTGGCCGCCTGCTGGACCGGCAGCTCGGCCATGAGCTTGCCGGCCTCGTCGGAGTCGTGGGTGGTGCGGCCGCCGTAGAGGTCGGGCGCCAGCGCGACGAACCCCTCGGCGGCGAACCGGTCGGTGACGTCCACGATGTGGTCGGTGAGGCCCCACCACTCTTGGATGACGATCAGGCCGGGCCCGGACCCCGAGTCGGGGCGGGCCAGGTAGCCGTGTGCGGTGCCGCCACCGGAGGGGAAGGTGACGTTCTGCGCGGGGTTCTCGTTGGTGTGTGCCACGCGGGCGATGACATCACGACGGTGCCGGTGCCGCCCGCCGGGAAGATCGTCGCGCCCCTGTGACGGAGGACCCTCCGTTAATCTTGAGCGTCGCAAACGATATGGGTCTATCGTCACCGCCATGCTCGCCGGGACCGCCACCCGCACCGCGCACGACGCCGCGGTGGAGAACCTGCGCCGGGCGCGCGCCGGAGCCGGCGCCGTCCAGCTGGGGAAACCGTCGTCGAACCTGTTCCGGTTCGGTGACCGTGACACCGGGGCCGCTGCGCGCCGACTCGACACTTCCGCGTTGAACGGTGTGCTCGGTGTGGACCCGGAGCGGCGTACCGCAGAGGTCCAGGGGATGGCGACCTACGAGACCATCGTGGACGCCACCCTCGCCCACGGGCTGATGCCGCTGGTCGTCCCGCAGCTCAAGACCATCACCCTCGGGGGAGCGGTCACCGGTCTCGGTGTCGAGTCGACGTCGTTCCACGCCGGGCTGCCGCACGAGTCGGTGCTGGAGATGGACGTGCTCACCCCGGCCGGGGAGCTGCTGCACGTCACCCCCGACGGCGAGCACGCCGACCTGTTCGCGGCGTTCCCCAACTCCTACGGCACCCTCGGCTACGCCCTGCGGCTGGTCGTCGAGCTGGCCCCGGTGAAGCCCTTCGTGAAGCTCACCCACCACCGCCACCCGACCGCGTCCGCAGCGTCGGCGGCGATCGAGCGGTTCGTCGCCGCGGGGGAGATCGACTTCCTCGACGGGGTCGTGTTCGGACCCGACGAGCAGTACCTGACCACCGGTGAGTTCGTCGACGCACCGATGCCGGGCGCCCGGATCTCCGACTACACCGGTCAGGAGGTGTTCTACCGGTCGCTCCAGCGCCGCCCGGTCGACCACCTCACCGTGCACGACTACCTGTGGCGCTGGGACACCGACTGGTTCTGGTGCTCGCGGGCGTTCGGCGTGCAGCACCCGGTGGTGCGCCGGTTCTGGCCGCGCCGCTGGCGCCGGTCGGACGTCTACCGCCGGCTCGTCGCCCTCGACCAGCGCTACGGCACGTCCAACCGGGTCCGCGAGGCCCTCGGCGGGACGGCCGAGGAGATGGTCGTGCAGGACGTCGAGATCCCCGTCGAGCGGCTCCCGGAGTTCCTGGACTTCTTCCACCGCGAGATCCCGGTGCTGCCGGTGTGGCTGTGCCCGCTGCAGCTGCGGGGCGAACGGACCTGGCCGCTCTACCCGATGGAGCCGGGCCGGCTCTACGTCAACGTCGGGTTCTGGTCGTCGGTGCCGGAGAAACCGGGTGACCGGTGGGCACACAACCGGCTGATCGAGGAGTGTGTCGCCGACCTGGGCGGGCACAAGTCGCTGTACTCGACCGTGCACTACGGCGAGGACGAGTTCTGGGCCCACTACAACGGTGCGGCCTACCGCGCGGTGAAGCAGCGGTACGACCCGGACGGTCGGGCACCCGACCTGTTCCGGAAGGTCACCGGCCGCTGAGGGGCACCGCGAGGATCGACACGGGAGGGGATCGGCGATGACAGGAGTGCTGGAACAGCGGACAGCGTCGCTCGAGCCGGTGGCGGGGATCCTGTCCCGCGTCCTGGGCTCGACGCGTGAGCTCCGGGTGGAGGCGTTCGACGGGTCGCGGACGGGACCCGACGACGCCCCGGTCACGTTGCGGGTGAACTCGCCCCGGGCGCTGGCCCGGCTGGTGAGCGCACCCGGCTCGCTCGGGCTGGCCCGGGCCTACGTCACCGAGGAGATCGACGTCGACGGGGACCTCTACACCGCGCTGCGCGCGATGTCGGAGGTGACGCTGCACTCGATCCCGCGCCGGGAGCAGCTGTGGCTCGCGCGTCGGCTGCTGCCCTACTGGCGCGAGCACCGGATGCCGCCGCCCGACCTGGAGGCCCGCCCCAAGGGGCTGCTGCACTCCAAGCGGCGCGACTCGCAGGCCATCTCGCACCACTACGACGTGTCCAACCGGTTCTACGAGTTCGTGCTCGGCCCGTCGATGACCTACACCTGCGCCGCCTACCCCGACGCCGACGCGTCGCTGGAGACCGCGCAGGCGGCCAAGTACGAGCTGGTCGCGACCAAGCTGGACCTGAAGCCGGGGATGCGGCTGCTCGACGTCGGCTGCGGCTGGGGCGGCATGGTCCGCCACGCCGCCCGCGAGCACGGTGTCCGCGCGCTCGGGGTGACCCTGTCGAAGGAGCAGGCCGCCTGGGCGCAGGAGGCGATCGCCCGCGAGGGGCTCTCCGACCTGGCCGAGGTCCGTCACCTCGACTACCGCGACGTCCCCGACGGCGTGTGCGACGCGGTGTCCTCCATCGGCCTCACCGAGCACATCGGCAGGTCCAACCTGGACTCCTACTTCGCGTCGATGTACGCCAAGCTGCGGCCGGGCGGGCGGATGCTGAACCACTGCATCACCCAGCCGTACCGGCCCGACCACCGCCACACCGACCCGTTCATCCACCGCTACGTGTTCCCCGACGGGGAGCTGGAGCCGGTCGCGGTGCTGGTGGACGCGATGAACGAGGCGGGGTTCGAGATCCGGCACGAGGAGAACCTGCGCGAGCACTACGCCATGACGCTGCGCGACTGGGGCACGAACCTGGAGCGCAACTGGACCGACGCCGTGGCCGAGGTGGGCGTCGGCCGGGCCCGGGTGTGGCGGCTCTACATGGCCGCGTGCCGGCTGGGCTTCGAGCTGAACAACATCCAGCTCCACCAGGTGCTGGGGGTCAAGCTCGAAGACGGCGGCCGGTCCGGGTTCCCGCTGCGCGGGGAGCACGGGGCGTACTGAGACCGGGGATCAGCGGAGACGGCGCGCGGCCGCGACGGCCTGCGCGCCGTATCCGCCCCCGAACAGCACCGCGTGCACCAGCAGCGGGAACAGCTGGTGCAGGTCGACCCGCTCGCGCCACCCGTCGGCGAGCGGGGCGGCCTCGTCGTAGGCGGCGAGGACGACGTCGAGGTACGGAAGCCCGAACAGGTGCAGCATCGCGAGATCGGACTCCCGGTGCCCGCCGTGCGCGGCCGGGTCGACCAGCCACGCAGCGCCGTCCCTGTTCCCGTCGTCGCGGGGACCCCAGAGCACATTGCCCGACCACAGGTCGCCGTGCAGCCGGGCCGGCGGCTCCTCCGGACCGGCCAGGGCGCCGATCCGTCCGCACACCGCGTCGACGACGGCTGCCCCGGCCGGGTCGAGGGAGCCGCGGTCCCGGGCGGCCCGCAGGTAGGACAGCACCCGGTCGGTGGCGAACCAGTCGCCCCAGGGGCCGTCGTGGGGACGGTTCGTCATCCGCGTGCGACCGATCCACGCCAGCTCCGGTCCGCCCGGCGGCGGGACACCGAACGCGTCGGCCCCGGCGTCGTGCAGCATAGCCAGCTCCCGGCCGAACCGCTCGGCGGCGATCAGCGTCGCCCGGCCCGGGGTGATGAGCCCGGTGACCAGGAGCGCGTCGTCGGCGCCGAACACGCGGGGGACCGGTGGCCCGCCCGGCACCGCGATCCAGCGCAGCCCCGCGGCCTCGGCGGTGGCCGCGCCCCGGTCGGCCGAGGAGTCCTTCACCACGACGACGGTGCCGTCGTCCAGCGTCGCGCGCGGCGGGTGGCCGGCCGGGCCCTCGCGCACCGCGCGGCCGGTCAGCCGGGCGACGCGGTCGGTCATGCGTTCCGGGTGACGTACTCGACCAGGCCGGGCATCGCCGCCTCGATCATGGCGTGGACCTCGGCGAATCCGTCCGGGCCGCCGTAGTAGGGGTCGGGCACCTCGGCGCCCGCGGGTGCCGCCGGGTCGAACGAGCGCAGCAGGCGGACCCGCTTGGGATCGGGCACGGACTGCTCGAGGGTCCGCAGGTGCCCCATGTCCAGCGCCACCAGAAGGTCCGCGGAGAGGATCTCCGAGTCGACCTGGCGGGCGCTGTGGGTGGTGTCGTAGCCGTGCTCGGCGAGCACCTCGGCGGCGCGGTCGTCCATCGGCTGCCCGATGTGCCAGTGACCGGTCCCGGCGCTGGTCACCCGCACCCGGTCGGCCAGCCCGGCGGCCTCGACCTCGGCGGCGAGGATCTTCTCGGCGATCGGGGACCGACAGATGTTGCCGGTACAGACGAAGACGACGTTCACTGCGACGTTCCTCCGGGGAGCGGGGGTGCCGACGTCGACCCTGACGCCTCGGGCGGGGTGGCGTGGACCATTGTCCACAGGGCATTGGTGCGCGCCGTAGGGTGGCCCGATGCCGTTCGATCACCATGCGGCCGGGACGGATCACGCTGGCGGCCACGACCTGCGGCACCACGGCGACGCCGAGGCCGCGGACGGGCTCGTCGACTTCGCCGTCAACGTGATCGGCGACGGCCCACCGCGCTGGCTGCGGGACCGGCTCGCCGCGACCCTGGACGGGCTCGGCCGCTACCCGCGCGCCGACCACGACGCCCGCGCCCGCGCCGCCGTCGCGGCGCGCCACGGCCGCGACGCGAGCGAGGTGCTGGTGCTCGCGGGCAGCGCGGAGGGCTTCGCGCTGCTCCCGATGCTGCGCCCCCGGCTCGCCGCCGTCGTGCACCCGGGGTTCACCGAGCCGGAGGCCGCGCTGCGCGGCGGCGGGGTGGAGGTGGTGCGGGTGCTGACCGACGCCGCGACCGGACACGCGCTCGACCCGGCCGCGGTGCCGGCGGAGGCCGACCTCGTCGTCGTCGGGAACCCGACGAACCCCACCGGGGTGCTGCACCCGGCCGACTCGCTGCGCGCGCTCGCCCGCCCGGGGCGGATCCTGCTCGTCGACGAGGCGTTCGCCGATGCCGTCCCCGGTGAGCCGGAGACCCTCGCCGGCGACGCGGGCCTGCCCGGCCTGCTGGTGTTCCGCTCGCTGACCAAGACCTGGGCACTGGCCGGGCTGCGCGCCGGCTACGCGCTCGGCGCCCCCGACCTGCTGGCCCGGCTCGCCGCACCCCGCCCACCGTGGCCGGTCTCCACCCCTGCCCTGGAGGCGGTCATCGCCTGTTGCGAGCCCGACGCGGTCTCCGCGGCGGACCGGAAGGCCCGCGAGCTGGCCGCGCACCGCGTCTCGATGGCCACGGCACTGTCGGGCGTCGCCGGCGTCGCCGTGTCGGCGGGACCCGCCCCGTACCTGCTGCTCCACCTGCCCGACGGCACCGGCGAGGAGGTGCGGCGGATGCTGCGCGAGGCCGGGATCGCGGTGCGCCGCGGCGACACCTTCCCCGGTCTCGGGCCCGACCACCTGCGGGTCGCGGTCCGCCCGCCGGAGACGGCCCGCCGCCTCGTCGACTCCCTCGACGAGGCACTGCGCCGGCTGGCGGTGTCGGCGTGAGCACGCTGCGCGACGTGATCGCCGCCCTCGACGCGGCCTACCCGCCCCGGCTCGCCATGGACTGGGACGCGGTCGGTCTGGTCTGCGGCGATCCCGACGACACCGTCTCCCGGGTGCTGGTCGCCGTCGACCCCACCCCGGAGACCGTCGACGAGGCGATCTCCTCCGGCGCCCAGCTGCTGGTCACCCACCATCCGCTGCTGCTTCGCGGGGTGCACGGCGTCGGCGCCGACACCCCGAAGGGCGCCCTGCTGCACCGGCTCATCCGGGCCGGGGTCGCGCTGTTCACCGCGCACACCAACGCCGACGTCGCCGACCCCGGTGTCTCCGACGCGCTCGCCGCCGCCCTCGGCCTGACCGCGTCCGGCCCGCTGGAACCGGTCCCCGGCCCGGCCCTGGACAAGATCGTCACCTTCGTGCCGGTCGGCCCGGCGATCGCCGCCGTGCACGCCGCGCTGTCCGACGCCGGAGCCGGCGCGATCGGCAACTACTCGCACTGCTCGTTCGCCACCGCCGGGACCGGCCAGTTCCTGCCCCTCGACGGCGCCGCCCCGGTCATCGGGTCGGTCGGCCGCCTGGAGCGCGTCGCGGAGACCCGGCTGGAGATGGTGCTGCCCCGGTCGCGACGCCGCGACGTCGTCGCCGCGCTGCGGGCCGCGCACCCCTACGAGGAACCGGCCTTCGACCTGATGGAGATGGCGCCGCTGCCGTCGTCGCTGGGGCTGGGCCGGATCGGCGAGCTCGACGACGCCGAGCCGTTCGCCGCGTTCACCCGCCGGGTCGCCGCGGCGCTGCCCGCCACCGCCTGGGGGGTGCGCGGCGCCGGGGACCCGGACCGTCCGATCCGCCGGGTCGCGGTCTGCGGCGGCGCCGGGGACTCGGCCCTGGACTCCGCGGCCCGGGCCGGCGTCGACGCGTTCGTCACCGCCGACCTGCGCCACCACCCCGCCTCCGAGCACGCGCTCGCCGGGACCGGCCCCGGCGGCCCGACCCCCGCGTTGGTCGACGTCGCCCACTGGGCCTCGGAGTGGCCGTGGTGCGGGCAGGCGGCCGGGGTCGTGGCCGAGGCCCTCGCAGGTAGCGTCTCGGTCGCGGTCTCGCAGGCCCGTACCGATCCCTGGACCACCGCCGCCCCGAGCAGCGGGTCCGACACGACAGCAGGACAACCGGAGGCGAGTGCATGAAGGCCGATCCCACCGCGCAGGCGAAGCTGGTGACGCTGGCCGAGGTGGACGCCGAGATCGGCCGGCTCACCCACCGGCGTTCGACGCTGCCCGAGCTCGCGCAGCTGGACGAGGCCGAGCAGCGCGTCCGGGCGGCGCGCGACGCCGTGGTCCGCGCCGAGACCCGTGCCGGCGACCTCGACCGCGACATCGCCCGGCTCGAACGCGACATCGACGGCGTGCGGGCCCGCACCGAGCGCGACCACACCCTGCTCGCCGGCTCGGGCATCTCCGCCAAGCAGGCCACCGAGCTGCAGCACGAGCTCGACACCCTCGCCCGCCGCCAGGGCATCCTGGAGGACGAGCAGCTCGGGATCATGGAGGAGCGCGAGGCGGTCGGCATCGAGCTCGACCACGCCCGTGGCGAGCTGGCCGAGGCCGAGACCGCGGTCGGCGAGGTGACCGCGAAGCGCGAGTCCGCGGAGGGAGACATCGACGCCACCCGCGCCGGGCGCGACCGTGCCCGCACCGAGCTCGTCGCCGCGCTGCCCGCGGACCTGCTCGCCGACTACGAGCGCATCCGCGCCGGCGGCCGGGTCGCGGCCGGGCAACTGCTCGAGTCCCGCTGCGGCGCCTGCCGGCTCGAGCTGGACCGGACCTTCCTCAGCCAGGTCCGCACGGCGCCCGCCGACGAGGTCGTCCACTGCGAGGAGTGCGGAGCGATCCTGGTGCGTGGCCGGTGAAGCTGGTCGTCGAGGCGGACGGCGGCTCCCGCGGCAACCCCGGGCCCGCCGGCTACGGCGCGGTCGTGCTCGACGCCGGAGCGCGCCAGGTGCTCGGTGAGGTCTACGACGGCCTCGGGATCACCACCAACAACGTCGCCGAGTACCGCGGCCTGATCGCCGGGCTGAGCGCCGCCCGTGACCTGGGGGCCACCGAGGTCGAGGCCCGGATGGACTCCAAGCTCGTCGTCGAGCAGATGAGCGGGCGCTGGAAGATCAAGCACCCGCCGCTGCAGGAGCTCGCCGACACCGCGCGCGAGCTGGCCTCGGACTTCGACGCGGTGACGTTCGTGTGGATCCCGCGCAAGGACAACGCCCGCGCCGACGCGCTCGCCAATCGCGCGATGGACGGCGAGTCCAGCCCGACTCTGGACCCGTCCGCCGCGGCAGGGCCCGCGCCGAAGGCACCCGCCGGGACGACCGCGTCGACGGACTCGGCGGCAGCGGCGGCCTGGACCGGGCAGACCGGGTCCCCGGTGCGGCTGATCCTGCTGCGTCACGGCCAGACCGACCTGTCGATCGAGCGCCGCTACTCCGGCCACGGGGATCTCGAGCTGACCGAGCTGGGGCAGCAGCAGGCCGCCGCCGCGGCCCTCGCGATCGCGAAGCGGCTCTCGCGGCAGGGCGTCGAGCCGGCGGCGGTGCTGTCCTCACCGCTGCGCCGGGCCCGCCAGACCGCCGCGGCCGTCGCCGAGTCGACCGGGACCGAGCTGGAGGTCCGCGAGGGGCTGATCGAGACCGACTTCGGCGGCTGGGAGGGCCTCACCTTCACCGAGGCCCGCGAGCGCGACCCCGAGCTGCACGGCCGCTGGCTGGGCTCCGCCGACGTCGAACCGCCGGGCGGGGAGAGCTTCCGCGCGGTGGGGGAGCGGGTCGAGGCCGAGCGGGCCCGGATCGTGGAGGAGTTCGCCGGGCGGACGGTGATCCTGGTCAGCCACGTCACGCCGATCAAGATGCTGCTGCGCACCGCGCTCGGCGCCGGCGACGAGGTGCTGTACCGCATGCACCTCGACTTGGCGTGTCTCAACATCGCCGACTTCTACCCCGACGGGGGCGCCTCGGTGAGTCTGGTCAACGAGACGTCCTACCTGGACGGCCTCCGGTAGCCAGCGGCGCGTCGGCGGCGCGCCACCACCTGCTGGATCGATACCGTCCTGACCCGTTCGGGCGGTGTCGACTCCGGACAGTTGTCCCCTTTCCTCGCCTGGGCGATGCTTCGCGTGCACCGTACGGGGCGGTCAACCTACGGAGCGTGAACGACGGTCTCGGTGGCGGCGGGGAACAGGGAGACGGTGAGGACAGCGATGTCGCAGATCCACGAGCACGACTACGGCTACGACCTGGCACACGAGATGAAGGTGATCGCCCGGCTGCCCCAGCAGCGGCGCGGCAGCTCGCGCCCGATGGGCGTCCCGGCCCGCGAGATGGACCCGGACACCGACCTCGGCCACGACATGGCCCACGAGTTCTGATCCCTGTCCACCGGCCGCGACGGCCCCGCCCTCTCCGGGCGGGGCCGTCGTGCGCTCGGGGGCTACTGCGGGAGGACCGCGAGCGCGGCCCACAGCGCGGTCGTCGCGGCGAGCAGGCCCAGCGGGACGGTGAGCGCTCCCAGCCGCAGGAACGTCCCGAGCTGCGGCGGGTCGCCGTAGCCGGTGGCGATGCGCCGCCACAGCAGCGTCGCGAGCGACCCGGCGTAGGTGAGGTTCGGCCCGATGTTGACGCCCAGCAGCATCGCGAGCACCAGCCCGGGGTGCGCGGCCGGGCCGAGCGCGGAGAGCAGCACCAGCGTCGCGGGCAGGTTGTTCACCAGGTTCGCCAGTACCGCCGCGACGGCCGCGGCGACCCAGCCCGGCGCGACGCCCAGCGGTGAGGCCACCGCGAACCCGGCCAGGGTCAGCCCGAGCACCACCAGCGCGACGACCGGCGCCGCCGGCACGGGCACCGCGGGGTCGGCGGGGGCCGGCGTCGGCGATGCGGCCAGGTCCCGCCGGAACACCCATCGCAGCACCAGGTACTCGACGGCGATCACCGCCACCCACGGCCCCGCCATCAGACCGGCGAAGGTCAGGAACCCCACCCCCGACGGCGAGAACGCGAGCAGGTTCGTCAGGTTCGACACCGGCAGCAGCCCCGACGCCGAGTTCGACAGGTGTGCGCAGGCGAACGAGTGCGGCCGCGACGCCACCCCCAGCCGGGCCGCCGTCGCGAGCACCACCGGGGTCAGCAGCACGACCGTCGCGTCCAGGCTCAGCACCGCCGTCGTCCCGGCCGCCGCGACGAACACCGCGGCCAGCAGCCGTCGCGGGACCCGGCCGACGCCGTCGCCAGCCGCGCGCCCAGCCAGCGGAACACGCCCTCGGCGTCGGCGAGGTGCCCGAGCAGCAGGATCGCGGCGAGGAACCCGACGGTCGGGGCGAGCTCGCCGATCTCGGTCCACGCCCCGGCCGGGGTCACCAGCCCGGCGACGACGGCGACCAGCGTCGCCGGGACCGCCACCACGGCCTCGGGGAGCCCGAACGGGCGCAGCGTCGCGGCGGCCAGGACCGCGGCCAGCAGCGCGACCGCCAGCAGGAGGCTCACGTCAACAGTGACGCGACGCCGACGGCCGGGGTCGTCGCGGCGTTCACCGAACCCGCGAGCAGGCCGGCCACCAGCAGGAACACCAGCGCCCGCGTAGGGGAGAGGTCGATCGCCACCGGACGGTATCCCGGTGCGACGTCGCAGTGCTCCCCGGCGGCCCATCGTTCGGGTCCGTAGCCTGGAACCCATGACCGCAGCCACCGAGATCGCGTTCGAGAACACCTTCGTCCGCGACCTGGAGGGGCTCTTCGTGCCCTGGCAGGCCGCCCCGACGCCGGACGCGCGGCTGGTGCTGCTCAACGAGTCCCTGGCCCGTGAGCTGGGCCTGGACCCGGCGCAGCTGCGCACCCCCGAGGGGGTCGCGCTGCTCACCGGCACGACCGTGCCCGACTCGGCGACGACCGTCGCCCAGGCCTATGCCGGCCACCAGTTCGGCAACTACTCGCCCCGGCTCGGCGACGGCAGGGCCCTGCTCGTCGGGGAGCTCGTCACCCCGGACGGCACTCGCCGCGACCTGCACCTGAAGGGATCGGGGCGGACCCCGTTCGCCCGCGGCGGCGACGGGAAGGCCCCGCTCGGGCCCATGCTGCGCGAGTACGTGATCTCCGAGGCGATGCACGCGCTCGGGGTGCCGTCGACGCGCTCGCTCGCCGTCGTCGCGACCGGTGAGCCCGTGCTGCGCGACCGCGGCCCGGAGCCGGGTGCGGTGCTCGCCCGCACCGCGGCCAGCCACCTGCGGGTGGGGACGTTCCAGTTCGCGGCAGCGAGTAGCGCAGGCGGATCGCGCAGCAACACCGCGACCGGCGAGGTCGACCTGCTGCGCCGGCTCACCGAGTACGCGATCGCCCGGCACCACCCGCAGGCGTCCACACCGCTGGAGTTCTACCGCGCGGTGATCGTCGCCCAGGCCGAGCTGATCGCGCGCTGGATGCAGATCGGGTTCGTGCACGGCGTCATGAACACCGACAACATGACGATCTCCGGGGAGACCATCGACTACGGCCCGTGCGCGTTCCTCGACGCCCACGACCCGTCGACCTGGTACTCCTCGATCGACTCCGGCGGCCGCTACGCCTACGGCAACCAGCCCGGCATCGCGCAGTGGAACCTCGCCCGCTTCGGGGAGTCGCTGCTGGGCCTGTTCGCCGACTCCCAGGAGGAGGCGGTCCGCCTCGCGACCGAGGAGCTGGCGGGCTTCGCCGACGCCTACCGCGGCGCCCACGACCGCGGCTACCTGGCCAAGATCGGCGTCGGGACCGCGGAGCTGCTCGCCGACCTGTTCGCGGTGATCGAGGACCAGAAGCCCGACCACACCCTGTTCTTCCGACGGCTGTCCGAGGCCGCCCGCGGTGACGCGGGGCCGGTCCGCGACCTGCTGTCCGACCCGGCCGCGCTGGACCCGTGGCTGGATTCCTGGCGGGCCGCCGGCCCGGACGCCGACGCGATGGACCGGGTCAACCCGGTCTACGTGCCGCGCAACCACCTCGTCGAGGAGGCGCTGGACGCCGCCGTCGAGGGGGACCTGGAACCGGTGCAGTGGCTGCTGCAGGTCCTCGCGGACCCGTTCACCGAGCGCGAGGGCTACGAGCGCTACGCCCTGCCCGCCGGGCCGGACGCGCCGCCGTTCAGCACGTTCTGCGGGACGTGAGAAGCGAGCACTCCGCGACCGTCACCAGCCAGTCCCGGTAGCGCGCGACCGGCCAGCCGCGCAGCACGACCAGTCGGCGCGCCGCTGTCCGCGGGCCCGAGCCGCGCCGAACTGGCGGAGGTCGTGCGGGCCGCCGTGGCGGCATGAGTATTCTCGTCGTTGCGGACGAGTCGGTCGGGCGGCCGCGGCGGGACCTCCGGGTCCTGCCGAGGAAAGTCCGGACTCCACAGGGCAGGGTGGTTGTCAACGGCAACCCGGGGCGACCCGCGGGACAGTGCCACAGAGAACAGACCGCCACCGGCCTCAGGGCCGGGGGTAAGGGTGAAACGGTGGTGTAAGAGACCACCAGCACCCCGGGTGACCGGGGTGGCTCGGTAAACCCCACCCGGAGCAAGGTCGAGAGGCCGTACGTGTACGGCTGCGCAGGCGTTCGAGGGCTGCCCGCCCGAGCCTGCGGGTGGACCGCTGGAGCCTGCCGGCGACGGCAGGCCGAGATGGATGGTCGCCGAACGGAGCACCGTGAGGTGCCCGGGAACAGGATCCGGCTTACAGACCGACTCGTCCGCCCCGCTCTCCCCGATATGCGACGGGGGAGCGGGGTTCGTGCGCTGAGCAGCGGAGATGCTCTCGCGACCTCTCGCCGTCTCTCCGCGACGTGCCACAGCCCGGCGAGGGCCCAGGACATGATCATGCGCGGCGCGCCGTGCGGAGGTCACCGGCCCTGCCGCACCTCCCTGATCTCCGAGCGGTGTCGGGTGCGGGCGGAGCCCGATGGGTGCGGTTCCTCGGGGGTGGCGTCGTGGGCCGTCTGCTCGCTAGCGTCCGGCTTCGTGAGCGACTGGGAGATCGCACAGGTCAACATCGCGCTACCGGTGGTTCCGCTGTCCGAGCCCCGAACTCGGGTGGTTCGTCGAGGCCCTCGCCCCGGTGAACGCTGTGGTCGACGGCGCGCCCGGGTTCCGGTGGGGCATGCAGACCGAGACGGCGACGCCGCCGCGGTCCGGGCGTTCGGGGACGACAGGCCCATCGTCAACATGTCCGTGTGGGCCTCTGTCGAGGCGTTGGCCGACTTCGTGTATCGCGACCCGGCCCATGTCGCGGTGCTCCGCCGAAAGCGGGAGAGCTTCGTGCCGCGGTCCGGGACAATGAGCCTTTTTCAACCTGACCAGCGAGCTTCTGCGTCAGGAGATCGCGAAGGTTGCAGCGCAACTGCTCTGACCACAGCTGCACAGGTCACCGGCTCGCCAGCTCGGCGTCTGCACCCACACAACCAGGCCCCTGAGCTGCCGGAACGGCAGGTTGAAAAGGGCTCAATGGCGGCGGAACGGTGATCAGCGCCGAGCGGGTGCCGCGCAAGGCGGAGCGGGCCCGCGCTCACATCGCCGAGGCGGGTCTGGAGCAGTACGTCGAGATCCGGGTCGGCGACGCCCGCGAGACCCTGCGCGCCCTCGACGGCCCGGTCGACATGTTTCTCAACGACGGCTTCCCGGACGTCGCACTCGAGGTCCACCGCCTGGTGACCCCGGCACTGAGGCCGGGCGCCCTGGTCATCACCGACGACGTCGGGCTGATGCCTGACCTCTACGCCGACTACCTCGCCTGGATCCGCGACCCGGCGCACGGGTTCGTCTCGGTCCGCATCCCGTTCCACGGCGGCACCGAGTTCTCGGTACTGACCGAGGCGGTGCCCGCGTGAAACGACTCATCGACACCCTGCTCCGGACGGCGACCGTCGAGCACGTCGAGCCCCTCGCGGGCCGTTTCCGGGCGATCACCCTCACCGGCGCCGGGATCCGCGACCTCGAGGTGAAGCCCGGTCAGCAGATCCGTGTGCAGGCCGGGGCGGCCAACCCGGTCGTCGACCTGCTCGTCGGCGCGCTGCGGACCTACTCGATCTGGGAGTACGACGGAACCCGCATGGAGCTGCGGATCTTCGATCACGGCGAGGGGCCGGGCGCGCAGTGGGCACGCGGGTCCGTCCGGGCGAGGAGGTCAGCGTGTTCGGACCGGAGGGCTCGTTCGTCACCCGCCCCAGCGCCTACCACCTCTTCGCCGGGGACGAGACCGCCGCGGTCGCGTTCGGCGCGATGATCCGCGGTCTGGACGACGGCGCCCCGGTGCACGCGGCGATCGAGGTCGACACCGAGCAGGAGCGGCTGCCGATACCCGGCGAGGTCACGTGGATCCACCGCAACGGTCGATCGGCCGTCAAGTCCGCCGATCTCGTCGCGGCCGTGGCGAAGCTGAACCTGCCGGAGACACCGGGGACGGCGTACCTGGCGGGCGAGGCCGGGACCATTCAGATGGTGCGCGAGCACCTGGTCCGCGACCGGGGCTGGCACCGGCGCAACGTCGTGACCAAGCCGTTCTGGGCGCCGGGGAGACCGGAATGGACTGACTCCTGCGGTCGGGGCGGGTCAGCTCGTCGCCGGGTCGGGGCGCAGTGGCCGGCCGCCCACCGGTTTCCCGGCCTCCTCCGCCGCCGAGGACCAGACCTGACCGCATCGGGCGGCAGGGTCGTCCTCGACCGCTCCCGAACACCCAGGAGGGCGCCATGTACGCACCCGCCCGCCACGACGAGACCACCGGACTCCTCCACTACATCGACCAGCAGCTCACGGCGATCCGTTCGGCCCTGTACGGCCTCACCGAGGAGCAGACCCGTGCGACCCCGTGCCGCAGCGCGCTGTCGATCGGCGGCCTGGTCAAGCACGCCGCCTACTGCATGCGCGGCGCGGTGCAGCGGCTGACCACCGAGGTCACCGCCCAGCCCCTCGACGCGGCCGCGGTCGCCGAGTTCACCGCCAGCTTCGCGATCGGCGACGACGAGACGGTCGCCGGCACCCTGGCCGAGTTCGACGACGCACGGGCCGAGCTGCTCGCCGTCGTCTCGCGGACCGATCCGGCGGCGGAGTCCACGGCGCCGCCCACCCCGTGGAACGGGATCCACGACGCGCGCCCGATCCACGCCCGCTACTACCTCGTCCACCTGGTCGAGGAGTTCGCCCGGCACGCGGGCCACGCCGACATCATCCGCGAGCAGATCGACGGTGCCGCCGTCCCGGCGCTGGAGCTCACCCTCGCCGGGGCCCCCGCGAACGACTTCTTCGCCCCGTACGAGGCCGCGCCGGGCACCGTGCTGGCCTGAGCAATGCCAGGATCGTCGCCATGCGGATCGCGGGGGAGATCGTGCACTGGCGGGGTCCGGCGCCGTACCGTTTCGTGCGGCTGCCGGACGATGTCGCGGCGGTCGTCGCCGACGTCGCGCGGGACGTCACCTACGGCTGGGACATGGTCCCCGTCGAGGCCGTGCTGGGTGCGACCCCGTTCAGCACCTCGCTCTTCCCGCGCGACGGCGGGTTCCTCCTACCCGTGAAGGATGCCGTACGCCGGGCCGAGGAGGTCGAGATCGGCGACGTCGTGCAGGTCGAGCTGGAGATCCGTACCCATCGGTGACGAGTGGGTATCCCCGCGCCGGTCCGGTCGTTGACCAGCACGGACCCGCTCGAGGAGGACGGATGCGTCGACGACGACGGAACGGAGCGGTCGCGGCCGCCCTGGCGGTGGCGGCCCTGGTCGGGCTCGCCTCACTGCAGCCCGCCCTGGCGATCGGCCCGTTCGGCCCCTCGGGGCGGGTGACCGTCACCCCGACGGCCTCCAACCAGTTCGCCGGGACCCTCGACGAGGGCTCCGGCAGCCGCGAGTACACCGCCCGCCACGGTGCCCCGCCCGACGGCGGTACCGGCGCGCTCGAGCTGCGCACCCCGGGCGACGGGGACAAGCGCCAGTACGTCACCGACGAGGTCGCCGGGCCGTTGTCCCGGTTCGCCGATGCCAGCTACTGGGCGTACCGCGACCCGGCCTCCTCGAGCGGGCAGATGCCGTCGTTCGCGATCGCCGTCGACGTCAACGGGGGCACCCTGGAAGACCGTGACCTGTACGTCCTCACCTACCCGCCCGACCGGGCGCCCGCCGGCACCTGGACCCGCTACGACGTCGGCGCCGGCACCTTCTGCCTGACCCACCAGATCGGCCGGGTGGACGCCTACCGGCAGTGCCGCGACGGCGGCGAGCAGCGCACCCTGGAACAGATCATGGCCGAGTACCCGCAGATGACCGCCTACGCCGCCGGGTTCAACCAGGGCGGGGGCGACGGCGGCCTGGTCGGCGCGGTCGACCTGATGCAGGTCGGCGGCCGGGTCTACGACTTCGAACCCGCCTGAGCCGGGCGGGTCTCAGCTCACACAGAACTCGTTGCCCTCGGGGTCGCAGAGCGTGGTGGTCACCGGGCCCCGGTCGCTCGTCGTCCACAGCACCCGCGCCCCGAGCGCGACCAGGCGCTCCACCTCCGCGGGCGCCCCGTCCGGCCCGACCTGCAGGTCCAGGTGCACCCGATTCTTGGCCGACTTCGACTCGGGGACACGCTGCACGAACACCCGCGGCCCCGGCCCGCGGGCGGTGGCGACGTCGCGGAACCCGCGGCGGTCGCCGTCGGCCAGCACGTCGGCCTCGCCGAGGTGGCCGGCGGCCAGCAGGCCGTCGATGACCGTCGTGTGGTCCTCTACCTCGTAACCGAGGGCAGCCGCCCAGAACCGTGCGAGGGCGTGCGGGTCCGCGGCGTCGAACGCGATCTGCAGGGTCGGGGTCATGGCCACGATCCTGGCCCACGACGAGGACAGCTCCTGTCCGCGTGACGAGCCACCCACTGGGTACGGCACTGCCATAGGCTCGACGGGTGCAGTACGACTTCACCGACCTACGACTGTTCCTGCACGTCGTCGCCGAGGGCTCCATCACCGGTGGCGCCGCGCGGGCCAACCTGAGCCTGCCGTCGGCGAGCGCGCGGGTCCGGGCCCTGGAGCGGCACGCCGGGGTCGAGCTGCTGGTCCGGGAGCGGCGCGGTGTGCGCACCACCCCGGCCGGGCGGGCACTGGCCCGGCACGCCCGCGACGTGCTCGACCGGGCGGCGCGCCTCGACGGCGCGATCGCCTCCTACTCCCGGCCGGCGAGCGCGCCCCTGTCGCTGCTCGCCGGGAGCTCCGCGATGCACGACCTCGTGCCGCGGGCGGTGACGGCGTTCCTGCTGGCCCGGCCGCACTCCGACGTCGACGTCACCCTGCGGCGCAGCGTCGAGACCGCCCGCACGCTCGCCGACGGTGGAGCGGACCTGGGGATCGTGCTCGACCAGGTGGCCGCCGGACAGGGACTGCGCGCGGAGCCGCTGTGCGACGACTCGCTGGTCGTCGTCGGCACCGGGCGCGGTGTGCTCGACGGGCGGGACACGATCGCGTTCGCCGAGGCGGCCGAGCACCCCATGGTGGGGCTGGCCGCGTCGGCACCGCTGCAGCTCTCGCTCGACGCGCAGGCGGCCGAGGCCGGGCTCGCGCCGCGGTACCGCACCCGAGCCGCGGACCTGGGCACGGTGGTCGCGCTGGCCGAGGCGGGGGCCGGACTCGCCGTCGTGCCCCGTCGAGCGGCCGCCGTCCCGGTCCGCGCCGGCCGCCTGCAGGTGGTCGCGTTGGACGAGTCGTGGGCCCGGCGCGGGCTGTCGCTGTGCTGGGGCGCGGCACTGGAGCCGAGCTCGCCGGGGTGGCCCGCGGTGCAGGCGCTCGCCGACCACATTCGTTCTGTCTCTGTCACAGCCGAAGGCTGACAGCGGAACTTCCGCATTGTCCGGTGGACCGGACGGGCCGACCCTCGACCCATGAACCTCTGCGACGAGCCCGACGGTGTCGAGCGGGCCCTGGCCGGACTCCTGCTGCTCGCGATCGCGGCCGGCGACGCCGCCGAGACCGCCGCCGCCGAGGCGACCGGAACCACACGGGTGGGCGCGACCGTGCTCGGGGCGACCGCGGGACGCTGGCCGGTCGCGGTCGCCTGGACCGACGACCGCGGCGTGGTGCGGACCGCCACTGTGACCGTCGCCGGGCGGGTCGACCCCGGCCGGACGGTCGGTCTGGGGCTCGGCCCGGACGGTGCCCCGGCGGCTCCGACCCACCCGACCGAGGTCCGGACGGCCGGCATCCTGTGGTCGGCGACGGTGCTGGTCGTCGGTGGGTTCCTGCTGGTCGCGCTGTACACGGCCGCCGGTGTCCTGGGCCGGGCGCGGGCGTCGGGACGGGTGGACCGCGAGTGGCGCGCGGTCGAGGCGCGCTGGCGGGAGCTGCCCAGCGGGTGAACGGAACTGTCGGGGGTCCGGTGCAGCATGCGTCCCGACCCGCCCCGAGCGCCGGAGGACCCGTGGACCAGCCCGCCACCACCGACCCCGTCATGGACCCCGTCATGGACGCCGTCGTCGTCGCCGTCGAGGCGGGCCGTGCCGGGGACCGGACCGGCGCACGTGCCCGGTTCGACGCCCTGTGGGAGCAGGTGGGTGCCGACGGCGACCCGTTCCACCGGTGCACGCTGGCCCACTACGCCGCCGACGTGCAGGACGACCCGCACACCGAGCTGGTGTGGGACGAGCGCGCCCTGGCCGCCGCCGACGAGCTGACCGACGAGCGGGTGCAGCGCCACCACGCGTCGCTGAGCGTCGGTGGGTTCCTGCCCTCGCTGCACCTCAACCTCGCCGACGTGTACCGCCGCCTCGGCGACGACGAGCGGGCGCGCCACCACCTGACCCGTGCCCGGGACCGGGTGGGGGCGCTGCCCGACGACGGCTACGGCGCGATGATCCGCGCCGGGATCGGCCGCTGCGGTGAACGCCTCGACCTCGGTGACCGCTCGTGACCCGCGCGCACTCTGACGACCGCGCCGTCGCCCGCGCGGCGCCGTGCCCGGTCGGCCTTCGACGGGTGGCGCCGTCCCGCCTTGCCGACCGGCTGCTTCGCTCCGGACGTCCGCGGCGCGGGCCCCGGCCAGCGCCGCTGCAACAGGATCGACACCGGCCCGGCGACGACGATCGTCGACACCGTCCCGACCACGATGCCCACGATCAGCGCCAGCGCGAAGTCGCCGAGGGTCGCCCCGCCGAGGAAGAGCAGAACGGTCAGGATCGTCAGCGTCGAGATGCCGGTGTTCACCGTCCGCGGCAGGGTCGAGAGCACGGCCGACCCCACGAACGTATGGAACGGCAGCGTCGCGTTGCGTGCCCAATGCTCGCGGACCCGGTCGAACACGACGACGGTGTCGTTGACCGAGTAGCCGATGACGGTGAGCAGCGCCGCGAGGAACACCCCGTCGGCGGTGCGGCCGGTCCAGGCGAACACCCCGACCACCACGAGGACGTTGGTCAGCAGCGCCGCGACCGCGCCGGCGCCGAGCGTCCAGCGGAACCGGAACGCCAGGTACAGGAACTGCGCGGCGAGCGCGACACCCAGCGCGATGATCCCGCCGCGAGCCAGTTCGGCACCGAGGCTGGGCCCGATGAGCTCGTCGCGGAGCAGCTCGGCGCCGCCACCCGCCGCGCCGACGGCCTCGCGCAGCTGCCCGACCTGGGCGTCGGTGAGCTCGCCGGAGCGCAGGGCCACCGCGCCGTCGCCGGTCTCGGTGACGGTGAGCCCGCCGATCCCGGTGGCGCCGACGGCGTCGCGGACCTGCTCCACGCTCACCGGGTTCGACGTCGTGAACTCGACCAGCCGGCCGCCGGTGAACTCGACACCGAGCTCCAGGCCGCGTACGAACAGCCCGGACACCATCACGACCACGACGACCCCGGCGACGGCGAGGTAGCGGGCCGGGCGTCGCAGGAACCCGGGGTCGCTCGCCTCCAGCCTGCGCCGGACGGGGCCGATCTCGGTGATGCCGGTGATCCTCGGCCTGCGCTTCACCGCGGGGATCCGCAGGATGGCGAGGGTGAGCAGCCTGGACAGCACCAACGCCGAGAACAGCGACACGACCACACCGATGACCAGCGTGACACCGAACCCGCGGACCGGCCCCGACGCGAGTCCGAACAGCAGCACGGCGGCGAGCAGCGAGGTCACCGCGACGTCGCCGACCGCGGACAGCGAGTTGGCGTAGCCCATCTCCGAGGCGCGTTCCAGGCGTGGCTTCGCCGCGTACTCCTCGCGGGAGCGTTCGGTGATCAGCACGTTCGCGTCGACGGCCATGCCGACCGCGAGGACGAAGGCGGCCAGGCCTGGCAGCGTGAGCGTCGCGCCGAGCCCGGTCTGCACCGCGTAGGCGACGAGCGCGTACCCGCCGAGCGCGACGACGGCGACGAACCCGACGAGCCGGTACACCACGATGAGGAAGGCCCCGGCCAGCGCGGAGCCGATGATCGCGGCCCAGGCGCTCGCGGAGATCGCGTCGGCGCCCAGGGTCGGGCCGACGGTCCGCTGCTCGATGATCTCCACGGGCAGCGGGAGGGCGCCGCCCTCGATCAGCACGGCCAGCTCGGAGGCCTGCTCGGGGGAGAAGTTGCCGGTGATCTGGGTCTGCCCGCCGAGCATGCCGACGTTGCACGGGATGTCCTCGACGACCTGCGGGGAGGAGATGACCTGCTGGTCGAGCACGATCGCGACCCGGCGCTGCGGGTCGCCGGACGGCGCGCAGGCGGCCTGGCCGGTGAGGGCCTGCCACCGGGCGGGGCCGTCGCCGTCGAAGGAGATGTTGACGATGTGCCCGACGCCCTGCGGGTTGGGTGAGGACATCGCCGAGCCGACCATGTCGCCGGTCAGGGCCGGCGGGCCGAGCTGCAGCGGTTGGCCCTGCTCGTCGAAGCCAGTACCCCCGGCGGCGGGGTCGCCGACCCCCAGCACCGGGTGCATCGTCAGCTGCGCGGTGCGCCCGAGCGTCTCCGCGGCCTCCGCGGGGTCGGTCAGCCCGGGGAGCTCGACGATGATCCGGTTCTCCCCGGACCGGGCCAGGCTGGGCTCGGCCACACCGAGCCCGTCGATGCGCCCGCGCAGCACCTCCAGTACGCGGTCGGTGGCCTCGCCGTCGGCGGCGACCTCGGGGGTGTCGCGGGTCTCCAGGACGATCTGGGTGCCGCCGCGCAGGTCCAGGCCCAGCGTGGGGGCGGTGGTGAGCGCGACGACGGAGGACAGGGCGAGCACGGCGAGCGCGATGAGCGCCCGCCAGAGCACGGGGCGTGGCTTCACAGGGATCCTCGGCGGCGGGCACCCCGGTCGGGACCGGGGCACGGCGGGGGTGCGGGGGAGTCGCGGTCGGTGACGACCGGTGGGGTCGTCCGGTCAGGCTCGCGGGGGTCCCCGCGACCCGATGTCCGCGCCGGTCCCGGGCTCCGGGGCGGCGGCCGTCGCGTGGTCGTCGACGGGGCCGGGCGCCTCGTGCGGGAGCCCGGCGGCGTCGAGGACCAGCAGGTCCAGGGCCGGGCCGGGATGGCCGGTCGCGTCGGGTGCGACCGGACCGTCGTGGGCGGAGCGCCCCAGCAGCGCGGGCCGGGGCGCCTCGGCGGGAGCGACGTCCTGCCCGACCGAGGCCGCCGCCGTGGCCGGGACGGCCTCGGCGGTCTGCGACCCGGCGACCGGGGCGAGCGCGGCCGCCAGCGACAGCAGCAGCACCGCGACGAGGCGGCGGGCCGGGCTGCGGGTCGTGCGCACGAGGGTGATCCGTCCGGTTCGGGGGTTTCCGCCCGCGACGGTACCGGTCACCGCGCCGCCGACGACGGAGCAGGGGTCGGACCGGGGGGCGCGCGACCGTCCCGGTTCGGCACAATCATGACCGCACCACCCCGTGAAGACCCGAGAGGACGACTGACGTGAGCACGGATCCGTCGACCAGCCAGAACGCCGACTCCGCGGAGACCGGCAGCGGGACGACCGGCGGCGAGACGATCGAGTTCCAGGCTGAGGCCCGGCAGCTGCTGCGGTTGATGATCCACTCGATCTACTCGAACAAGGACGTCTTCCTCCGCGAGCTGATCTCCAACGCCTCCGACGCGCTGGACAAGCTCCGTCTCGCCGCCTACCAGGACAAGGACATGGGCGCCGACACCGACGACCTGCACGTCGAGCTCGTGCCGGACGCCGAGGCGCGCACCCTCACCGTGCGCGACAACGGCATCGGCATGACCCGCGACGAGGTCGTCGACCTGATCGGCACGATCGCGCGGTCGGGCACCGCGGAGCTCCTCGCGAAGCTCCGGGAGGCGGGCGACGACGCCCGCCAGGAGCTGATCGGCCAGTTCGGCGTCGGCTTCTACTCGTCGTTCATGGTGGCCGACCGGGTCGAGCTCGTGACCCGCAAGGCCGGCACGTCCGAGGGCGTGCGCTGGAGCTCCGACGGCGAGGGCACCTACACGATCGAGCCGGTCGCCGACGCCCCGCAGGGCACCGCGGTCACCCTGCACCTCAAGGCGTCCGACGCCGAGGACCAGCTGCACGACTACGCCGACCCCTCGGTCCTGCGGCGCATCGTGAAGACCTACTCCGACTTCATCACCTGGCCGGTCCGCATGCCTGCCGGAATCGGCACGGCGGAGGACACCGACGATGCCGCGCCCGAGACGCTGAACTCGATGAAGGCGCTGTGGGCCCGCCCGCAGAAGGACGTGACCGAGGAGGAGTACGCCGAGTTCTACCGGCACGTCAGCCACGACTGGCAGGAGCCGCTGGAGACGATCCGGCTCGCCGCCGAGGGCACCTTCGAGTACCAGGCGCTGCTGTTCCTGCCGAAGGTCGCACCGATGGACCTCTACATGCGCGACGCCCGCCGCGGGGTGCAGCTCTACGTCCGGCGGGTGTTCATCATGGACGACTGCGAGGCGCTCGTCCCCGAGTACCTGCGGTTCGTCAAGGGCGTCGTCGACGCCGCGGACCTCTCGCTGAACGTGTCGCGGGAGATCCTGCAGCAGGACCGCCAGATCTCGGCGATCCGCAGGCGCCTGGTGAAGAAGGTGCTGTCGGTCCTCGGGTCGATGCGCGACAACGAGCCGGAGAAGTTCGCGACCTTCTGGGAGCAGTGCGGCCGGGCGCTCAAGGAGGGCCTGCTGTCCGACGCCGACAACCGCGACACCATCCTCGGGGTGTCGGTGTTCGAGAGCACCCACGACGCGGAGAAGCCGACCTCGCTCGCCGCCTACAAGGAGCGGATGTGCGAGGGTCAGGACGCGATCTACTACATGACCGGTGACTCGCGGACCGCGATCGAGGCCTCCCCGCACATGGAGGCGTTCCGGGACAAGGGCTACGAGGTCCTGCTGCTGACCGACCCCGTCGACGAGGTGTGGGTCGACGCCGTCGACAGCTTCGACGGCACCCCGCTGCGCTCGATCGCCAAGGGCCAGGTCGACCTGCAGACCGACGAGGAGAAGGAGGAGGCGGCGGCCAAGCAGGCGGAGTTCGCCGACCTCTGCACCTGGATGGCCGAGGTCCTGACCGAGGACGTCAAGGAGGTGCGGCTCTCCACCCGGCTCACCACCTCCCCGGCCGTCCTCGTCGGCGACGAGTTCGACATGACCCCGACCCTGGAGAAGATGTACCGGGCGATGGGACAGGAGCCGCCGAAGGTGAAGCGGATCCTCGAGCTCAACCCGTCGCACCCGCTGGTCACCGGGCTGCGGGACGCGCGCGCGGCCGGCAAGGACGAGAGCGGCACCGTCGAGCTGCTGCACGGCATGGCGCTGCTGGCCGAGGGCGGCGAGCTCGCCGACCCGTCCCGGTTCGTGGGGCTGCTCGCAGAGCGGCTGCAGCACACCCTCTGACGCCGCGCGGCGCGGGGACCGGCCCGTGACGAGAGCCGCACATCTGAAGAGTTAATCAGGTGTCGTGGCTATGCTGTCGCGGTGATCGGGAACCCGCGCCGCTGGGCGCCGCTGCTCGCCGGGCTGCTGCTCCTCGCGGGGTGCGGCGCGGGTGACCCGGCTCCGGCGCCCGGCGACCTCGGCGCCGCACCTGCCACGGCGTCGGTGGTGAACTGCGGCGTCGACGTCCCGGTGCAGCGCCCGGAGCGGGTCGTCGCGATGTTCCAGAACGGCATCGAGGCCGTCCTCGCGCTCGGGGCGGGGGACCGGCTCGTCGGAGCGGCCTACCTGGACAACCCGCTGCCGGCGCAGCTCGACGGTGACTTCCGTGCCGGCGCAGCTCGACGGTGACTTCCGCCCGCAGAGCTACTGGCCCGAGGAGTACCCGTCGCGCGAGGAGGTGCTGCGGGTCGATCCGGACCTCGTCGTCTCCGGTTTCACCGGCGCGTTCACCCGGGAGGGCCTCGGCACCCGCGCCGAGCTCGGCGTCACCGGCACGGAGACCTTCCTGTTCAGCGCCTACTGCCCGGCCGCCGACGGCGGCGGCCAGCAGAGCATCGGCGCCAACGACGTGTCCTTCGCCGGCGTCGAGCGCGACCTCACCGACCTCGGTCGGCTGCTCGGCGCCGAGGACCGGGCCGCGGAGGTCGTCGCCGGCATGCGCAGCACCCTCGGCGACGTGGCGGGCCGGCTCGCCGGGGTCGCCGACCGTCCGCGGGTGGCGATGCTGAACTCCCCGGGCAGCACCGGTGAGCTGCGGGTCTTCGGCACCGGCGACGTCGCGACGACGATCATCGAGGCCGCGGGCGGGCAGCAGGCGTTCGACACCATCGCCGGCCGGCAGCGCACCGTGTCGCTGGAGGGCATCGTCGCGGCCCGCCCGGACGTGATCGTGATCCCGGCCTGCTGCGGGCGCGATGTCGGGCCGGAGGGCGCGGAGCCGCTGGCCGAGCGGCTGCGGAACGACCCGGCCCTGGCCACGGTCCCGCGGTCCGCGACGGCACGGTGTTCACCACGACCTTCGCCGAGGTCAGCCCCGGCATCCGCAACGCCGACGCGGTCGCGACGCTCGCCCGCCGGCTGCACCCGGACCGGTTCGGCGGCTGAATCCGGCGTCGTCGGCCGCGGTCCGGTCGGGCGCCGGGCGGCGTCGCGCGGTCCGATTCGACGGCGTTCCCGGCCCGGCGCGGGGCCCGGCGGCTGCGGTCGGACCGCTGCAGCACCCGGTGCGACGAGGCGGAGGAGTGCGGATCCGCCCGGCGCCGTTGCCGAGCGGACGGCCAGAACCGTATCCGGTCCGCGCCGCCCGCGGGAGCCACCGTGCCCCGATCGTTGCTAGGTCTCCTCCGACCCCGCGGGCAGCGGCGGGTTCCCCGGGCGCAGCCCGTCGAGGAGCAGCGCCAGGTAGCGGGCGCGGTCCTCGCCCGACGCCGTCGCCGCCGCGTCCGATCCCTCGGCGACGGCGAGCGCCATGACCAGCACCGCCGACAGGTCCCGCGGGGTGAGCTCCGGGCGGACCGCGCCCGCCTCGCGCGCCCGCTCCAGCAGCCGGGTCAGCGTCCGGCCGTAGCGCTCGGCGGACTCGACGTCGAACGCACCGGCCTCCCGGGCCAGCTGCAGGAGCGTCCGGCGTCCGGCGATGGCCTCGACCGCCCGGCCCAGCGACCCGGCCAGGTCGGCCCACGGGTCGCCGTACCCGGCGGCCGCGGTCGGCTCGATCTCGGCGACGAACACCCGGTCCAGCACCGCCCGCACCAGCACGTCGCGGGTCCGGAACCGACGGTACAGCGTCGCGACGCCGACCCCGGCCCGGCGCGCGATCTCCTCCAGCGGGACGTCCGCTCCGTCCGACTCGAACGCCGCGGCCGCCGTGTCGATGATCCGGCGGTGGTTGCGGGCGGCGTCGGCGCGCAGCGGGCGGCCCGCCGGGGAGCCGTCGAGCGACGAAGCGGTCATCAGAGCACGGTATCGCCCTGGCTCACCAGGTCACCGGCAGCGTGTGCATGCCGTAGACGAAGTGGTAGGCGCGGAAGGCCTCGGGCGGGACCGGCCCGGCCGGGGCGAGCGTGGGGAAGCGGCGGAGCAGGGCGGGGTCGTCGAACCCGGACCCGGGGTCGCGGTTGGCCGCGGGGAGCGAGCACATCACCGGCGACTGCGCCGGGATCAGGGTGTCACGCAGGACGGTGTCGGTCGTCGTCACCCTGACCACCCCGGTGTGCACGATCGACAGCCAGCGCAGCAGCTCCTCCACGGCGGGGCGGGCGAGCTCGGGGTCGCTGCGCAGCAGCGCGGCCTGCTCCGGGTCCTCCAGCAGCGCGAGGGTGCCCAGCGACAGCATGTTCGACGTCGTCTCGTGCCCGGCGATCAGCAGCAGCGACGCGATCCCGACCAGCTCGTCGTGGCTGATCTCCTCGCCGTGCTCGCGGATCAGCATGCCCAGGATGTCCTCGCCCGGGTCGGCCAGCGCCCCGTCGACGAGCCGGCTCATGTAGGCCCGGTTCTCCCGGCCGACGGCGAGCCGCTCCTGCGCCGGAAGGGACACGTCGAGCAGACGGGTCGAGCGTGCGGTGAACTCGTCGCGGTCGGTGTAGGGCACCCCGAGCAGCTCGCAGATGACCATCGACGGCACCGGCAGGGCGAACAGGGTGACCAGGTCGGCACCCGGCCCGGCGGCCTCCAGCGCGTCGAGGTGCTCGTCGACGATCTCGGTGATCCGCGGCTCCAGGCGGGTCATCCGGCGCTGGGTGAACTCACGGGTGAGGAAGCGGCGCAGCCGGGTGTGCTCCGGCGGGTCCTGCGCCAGCAGCAGCCCCGCCCGCATCTGCTCCTGCTCCCGCTCCGAGAGCGGCGGGGCGTCCGGGCGGGTCAGCGCGGCGCTCCCGGCGTTGGAGTAGGTGGCGGCGTCGCCGAGCACCTGGCGGACGTCGTCGTAGCGGGTCACGAGGTAGGCGTCGGCGCCGAACGCGGTCCGTACCCGCGGGATCTCGCCGGAGTCCCGGATGCGCTCGAGGTCGGCGTCGGGCCGGAACCGGTCGCGGCGCATGTGCAGCGGGAGCGAGAAGTCCGTGGCGGTGTCGGTCATGGTGCTGGCCTCCAATGGGTGGGCGGCGCGTCGCGCTCCACGGTAGCCGCTCAAACGACAGTGCGCTCTCGTTTTGTGTGCCCTGTCCGGTACGCCCCGGACGGCCGTCGAACCGGTGAAACCGGGCGAAGCGTGACAGGCTGCGACCGTCAACGGCGACGGCACCCCGGGGGGCGACCTGTGTTCCAGCACGATCCCGAACCGCTCGGCAGCCTCTGGCTGTCCGCGCTCGTCGCACTGCTCCCACTGGTGGCGATCTTCGTGACGCTGGGCGCCCTGCGCTGGAAGGCGCACTGGGCCGGGCTGGCCGCGCTCGTCGTCGCGGTCGTGGTCGCGGTGGCGGCCTTCGGAATGCCCGTTCACCTGGCCCTGCTCTCGGCCACCGAGGGAGCGGTGTTCGGTCTCTTCCCGATCATGTGGATCGTCTTCACCGCGATCTGGCTCTACCAGCTCACCGTGGCCGCAGGCCGGTTCGAGGACCTGCGCGCCGCCTTCGGGCTGATCTCCGACGACCCCCGGGTGCAGGCGATCATCATCGCGTTCTGCTTCGGCGGGCTGCTCGAGGCGCTGGCCGGGTTCGGCGCCCCGGTGGCGATCACCGGCGTCATGCTGATGGCGCTCGGGTTCTCCCCGGTCCGGGCGGCGGTCGTCGTGCTGCTGGCCAACACCGCACCCGTCGCGTTCGGCGCGGTCGGTACCCCGATCATCACCGCGGGCACCCTCACCGGGATCCCGTACGACGAGATCGGTGCCGTCGTCGGCCACCAGACCCCGGTGCTCGCGGTCGTCGTGCCGACGCTGCTGGTGCTGCTCGTCGACGGCAGGCGCGGCGTGCGCCATGTCTGGCCGGTCGCGCTCGTCATCGGACTCGCGTTCGCCCTCGCCCAGTGGCTGGCCGCCACCTACCTGTCGGTCGAGCTCACCGACATCGTCGCCTCGCTGGCCGGGCTGGCCGCCGGCGTGCTCCTGCTGCGCTTCTGGCAGCCGCGCGGCGGCGCCGAGGCGAGGGAGACACTGCGCATCGAGCGCACCGCCGACGCGCCCGTCGAGGAGCCGGGCGGAGCCGACGGCGGCCGGTCCGTCGCGACCGAGCAGCGCACCCTCGCCGAGCGCTCGCAGGCACTCTCGGTCGGCCGACTGGTCATGGCCTTCGCCCCGTACCTGCTGATCATCGTGGTGTTCTCGGTGGCGAAGCTGGTCGGCCCGGTGACGTCCTTCCTGTCCGGGACCGACGTCAAGATCGGGTGGCCGGGCCTGGACGGGCAGATCCTCGGCGCGTCCGGGGACCCGGTGTCGACCACGGTCTACAGCCTCCAGTGGCTGTCCTCACCCGGCTCGCTGCTGCTGATCTGCGGCATCGGCGTCGCCGCGCTGTACCGGCTGTCGCCCGCGACGGCCGTCCGCGAGTTCACCGGGACCGCGTACCGGCTGCGGTTCGCCTGCCTGACCGTGGCCACCGTCCTCGCGCTCGCCTACGTGATGAACCTGTCCGGGCAGACGATCTCCATCGGCACCTGGATCGCCGGGACCGGCGCGGCCTTCGCCTTCCTGTCGCCGATCCTCGGCTGGCTCGGCACCGCGGTCACCGGCTCGGACACCTCGGCCAACGCCCTGTTCGCGACGCTGCAGCAGACCGCGGCCGAGCGGGCCGGGCTCGACCCGCACCTGATGGTCGCGGCGAACACCTCCGGCGGCGTCGTCGGGAAGATGATCAGCCCGCAGAACCTGACCATCGCGGCGACGGCCGTGGGCATCGCCGGCCGGGAGTCCGAGCTGTTCCGGCGGACCGTCCTGTGGAGCGTCGGGCTGCTCGTGGTGCTGTGCGTGCTGGTGTACCTGCAGTCGACCCCGGTGCTCGGATGGATGCTCCCGACCTTCTGAGGCACGGAGCCGGGCACTGCGGAAGGATCGGCCGGGTGCGCCTGACCGTCCTGCCCACCGCCGATCTCGGGCGCGACGGAATCCGGGGCCTGCGCGCCCTGCTCGACGCCGCGTTCCCCGCCGACGCCGACGGGACCGGCGGGTTCGACGACGCCTCGTTCGACCACGCACTCGGCGGGGTGCACGTGCTCGCCGGGCCGGTGCAGGACCCGGTCGGGCACGCGGCCGTCGTGGGGCGGCGGCTGCTGCACGACGGCGTCGCGCTGCGCACCGGCTACGTCGAGGCGGTCGCCGTGCGGCCCGGGCTCCAGGGCGGCGGGCTCGGCGGACTGCTGATGGCCGAGGTGGACCGGATCGTGCGCGGCGGGTACCGGCTCGGGGCCCTCGGCGCCGCCGCCCGTGCCGCGCGGCTCTACCGCAGGCTCGGGTGGGAACCGTGGCGCGGCCCGCTCGCGGCGCTCACCCCGGACGGCATCGTCGACACCCCCGACGAGCGCGGCAGCGTGCACGTCCTGCCCGTCGACGCGCCGCTCGACCCGACCCGCGCCCTCGTCTGCGACTGGCGCGACGGCGAGCTGTGGTGACCGCCGCGACGCCCCGGAGGCCGCCGGCCCCGGAGTGACGCGGCCGGTTCACCCGGAAGTCGACCAGGGGACGGGTGATCGTCATCCGGCGCCGGTGGAGTTCACCCGTGCAACTGGCGGTGCTCGACCTGGCGGGTACGACGATGGCCGACGACGGGCTCGTGCTCGCCGGTCTGCGTGCCGGCCTGCGCGCCGCCGGGGTCCGTGTCGACGGCCCGTGCTACCCGGCGCTGGACCGCCAGGCCCGCGCGACGATGGACCGCCCGGTCATGACGGTGCTCGGCGAACTGCTCGACGGCGACATGTATCGGGCCCGCCGCGCGCACTCCGCGTTCGCCGACCACCTGCACGCCGCGTTGGACGCGGGCCGCGTACGCCCGGTCCCCGGCGCCGCGCAGACCCTCGACGCACTCCGCGACGCCGGCCTGAGCGTGGCTCTGACCTGCGGGTTCGACCCCGAGCTGCGGGACCGCCTGGTGTCGGCGCTCGGGTTCACCGAGCGGGCGGACATGGTCCTGTCGCCCGCCGACGTCGACGGTCGCGGCCTGCCCGAGCCCGACCTGCTCCACGCCGCCGCCCGGCGGGCCGGGGCCGAGCCCGCGCAGGTCGCCGTGACCGGTGACGCGACCGCCGACATCGACGCCGCCGTCCGGGCGGGGGCGGGGCTCGCCGTCGGGGTTCGGGGCGGGGCGCACGGCGAGCCGCGGCTGCGCGCCGCGGGCGCCGACGCCGTCATCGACTCGGTCGTGGACCTGCCCGCGCTGCTCGGCCTGCCCAGCTGAGCCCCGCGGCGTAGCGTCCGTCCTGATCATGACCGGTCAGCGGTGACGACGGGGGTGGCGGCGTGGCCCGACGCACGGTGGCGGTGGCGTCGCTCGGAACGACGTTGGCCCTGGTCAGCTACACCGCGCCGCTGGCCACCCTGGCCCCGATCGCGGCCGACCTCGGCTCCTCGCCGTCGGGGCGCTCCTGGATCCTGAGCTCGATGAGCCTGGGGCTCACCGCGGTGCTGCTGACCGCGGGGACCCTGGCCGATCGGCTGGGGCGGCGCGCGGTGTTCACGACCGGCGCGGTGGTGCTGGCCCTGGCCTCGGCGGGCGGGGCGCTCGCCACCGGCACCGCCGGGTTCGTCGCCGGCCGGATCGGGCAGGGCGTCGGGGCGGCCGCGGTCGTCGCGTGCAGTCTCGCCCTGATCGGGCACGCGCTGCCGCCGGGCCCGCGCCGCTCGGCCGCGACCGGGCTGTGGGGCGCGGCGCTGGCCGCCGGGATCGCCGCCGGGCCGTTGCTCGCCGGGGTGCTGCCGTGGCGGTGGCTCTACCTGGCCGTCGGCGTCACCGGGCTGGTGCTGGCCGTGGCCGCGCGGGTGCTGCTGACCGAGTCCACCGCCGGCGCACCGCGGCCGGTCGACGTCAGCGGGATGGTGCTGCTCGCGGCCGGGCTGACGGTGCTGCTCGCGGGCCTCACCGAGGCGCGACGGCTGCCGGTCACCACCGCGACGGTCGTGCTGCTCGCGGTCGGGGCGGCGCTGCTGGCCGGGTTCGTCGTGGTCCAGTTCGTCGTGCCGCACCCGATGGCCGGTCCCCGGCTGTTCCGCCACCCCGGGCTGGTCGGGGCGACGGTCGCGAGCCTGGCCACCGGGCTCGGCATCATCTCGCTGAGCTCCTACCTGCCCGCCGTGCTCGCCCCGGTGCACGGCACCGCCCCCGCGACGGCGGCGCTGCTGCTGCTCGGCTGGTCGGCCACCAGCATCGTCACCGCGCTGCTGACCCGCCGGATCAGCGAGCGAGTCACCGGCGGGGTCCGTCTCGGTGTCGGCCTGCTGGTCATGACGGCCGGTCAGCTCGGACTGCTCGCCACCGGCTCCGGCACCGGGGTGGTCCTGGCCGCGCTGGTCGTCGTCGGTGTCGGCACCGGGGTCGTCAACGCGACGCTCGGCCGCGAGGCAGTGGCCTCGGTGCCGCCGGACCGCGCGGGCACCGGCAGCGGCATCAACAACACCGCCCGCTACCTTGGCGCCGCCGTCGGCGTCACGGTGACCTCGGTGCTGACCTCGCCGGCCGGGAACGAGCCGGTGGCCGAGCTGCTGGCGGGCTGGCAGGTGGCGGTGCTGGTCGCGACCGGGTTCACCCTGTTCGGCGCGCTCGTGGCGCTCGGCTGCGCCCGCGCCGCCGTCCCGGCCGGGCGGTGACGCGGGCACTGACGCGGGTGGCGCTCAGACGACCGGGGTGATCGCCCGCAGCGCCTCGGAGCCGCGCACCGCGGTGGTCAGGTCGGCCAGTGCCCGCCCGTGCGCCGCCGCGAGCTCTGCGGACTGCTCGGTGAGGGTGTTGCGGTCCAGGTATCCGGAGTGGTCGAGGTAGAGCCCGGGGGAGAGGACCTGCACGGCGAAGAACCCGGCCAGCACCGAGCGCAGCCCGTCGACGGCGAGGAAGTGGTGCCCGCTCGCCCCGGTCAGCACGACCGCGGCCGCCTTGCCCTGGAGCGGGGCGGTCTTCTCGCCCCACTTGCCGCGCTCGGTGGCCTCCAGCAATACCCGCAGCGACGCCGTGTGCCCGGCCCGGTAGACCGGGCTGCCGAACACGACGGCGTCGGCGTCGGCGAAGGCCGCGGTGACCTCGGCGACGGGGGTCTGCGACAGCTCGATCAGCGCGGTGTCGGTCCCGGTGCCGGCGAGGATCCCGGCGACGGCGGCCGCCGTGCGCCCGCCCGGCTCCGGCCCGGCGACGACCCCGATGATGCGGCCCGCACCACCGCTCACGACACCGCTCACGACGCGGCCCGCGGGGTCAGGGAGTAGGTGCCGCGGTGGAACAGCAGCGGCAGCCGCTCCGGGTCCGCGCCGAGCGCGTCGACCCGGGCGGCGACGATCGTGTGGTCGCCGCCGTCGTACTCGTTCCACAGGGTGCAGTCGACCCAGGCGCCGACGCCCTCCAGGACCGGCGAGCCGGACGGCGCCGCCGTCCAGGACACCCCGGCGAACTTGTCGATCCCGGAGCGGGCGAAGCCGGCGCTGTGGTGCTCGTGGTCGGCGGCCAGCACGTTCACGCAGAACCGGCCCACCTGGCGGATGCGCGGCCAGGTGGAGGACCCGCGCGAGGGCGCGAAGCTCACCAGCGGCGGGTCCAGCGACAGCGAGGCGAAGGACTGACAGGTGAACCCCACCGGCCCGTCCGGTCCGACCGCGGTGACGACGACGACGCCGGATGCGAACGCGCCCAGTGCGTCGCGCATGGTCTCCGGGGTCACCGAGGGGGTCACCGGGGCGGAGTGCGCGCCCACGGCCGGTCCGGTGGAGGGGCGGGACATGACTCGACTGTAGGCGCGCCGACCCGGCAGCGACAACGATCGCGGCCGGGGGTGGTACGCGCCACCCCCGGCCCGTCGTCGTGTCGCGCCACCCGCCGCGGAATCGATCCGGTAGAACTCCCCGTGCCGTGCATCCCGAACCCCGAACTCGTGGGGAGCCCCGGGGTGCCCGAGACGGCAACGGCCGGCGGAGCGATCGCTCCGCCGGCCGTCCTTCACCGGAGCCGGGTGGGGGGACGCCCGGCCGATCCGGCTCAGCTCGCGTAGGCGCGCAGCTTGTCGGCGCGCTCGCCGACCCGCAGCTTCGACATGACCTCGCGCTCGATCTGGCGCACGCGCTCGCGGGAGAGCTTGAAGGCGCGCCCGATCTGGTCGAGCGTGTGCGGCTGCCCGTCGTCGAGGCCGAACCGCATCCGGATGACCTTCTGCTCGCGGTCCTCCAGGGTGGCCAGCACCCGGCGGAGGTCGTCGTGCAGCAGGCTCGAGATCACGGTGTTCTCGGCGTCGGTCGCCTCGGCGTCCTCGATGAAGTCACCGAGCGGCGCCTCCTCCTCGGACCCGACCGGCATGTCCAGGCTCACCGGGTCGCGGGCGTGGTCGAGCAGGTCCTGGATCTTGTGCTCCGGGATGCCCGACTCGGCCGCCAGCTCGGCCTCGGTGGGCTCGCGGCCCTGGCGCTGGTGCATGTCGCGCTTGATCCGGGCCAGCTTGTTGACCTGCTCCACCAGGTGCACGGGCAGCCGGATGGTGCGGGCCTGGTCGGCCATGCCACGGGTGATGGCCTGCCGGATCCACCAGGTCGCGTAGGTCGAGAACTTGAAGCCCTTGGTGTAGTCGAACTTCTCCACCGCCCGGATCAGGCCGAGGTTGCCCTCCTGGATCAGGTCCAGCAGCGGCATCCCGCGCCCGGTGTAGCGCTTGGCCAGGCTCACCACGAGGCGCAGGTTCGCCTCCAGGAGGTGGTTCTTGGCCAGCAGCCCGTCGCGGACGACCGCGCGCAGGTCGCGGCGGTATTGCGGGTCCAGCTCGTCGAGCGTGCCGTCGGCGGCGGCGGTGTCCAGCCGGTGCTGGGCGAACACGCCGGCCTCGATGCGCCGGGCCAGCTCGACCTCCTGCTCCGCGGTCAGCAGCGCGGTCTTGCCGATCCCGTTCAGGTAGACGCGCACCAGGTCCGCGGCGGGGCTCTGGGCGTCGAGATCCTCCGCCACGGCGGCCGCGGCACCGGGTACGCTGGTCTCCAGCGCGGTGCCTCCGTCGCCGTCGGTGCGACGGCGGGAGCTGCTGGCGACCGGCGGGGCGGTCCGCTTCGTGTCGGACGACGACACGGTGGCGCGAGCGGGGGCCTCGGTCGTGAGGCGCGGGCCGGGTACGGCCGGAGCGGTCGTGGTCACCGTCATGTGCAATTCCTCCCCTGCGCGGGCTGCGGCGGACGATTGATGGGCCTCGCCGCTTGCCCTGTACGGAGTCAACGCATCCGTTCCGGGGATCGTTCCCACGACAAGGCCCCGCAGGCCGGGAAAAGTGGCTGCGGGGCCGTGTCGTCGGTCACATGCGGTTGCGATTCTCTCAGGATCCTCTTAGTGAGCGACCCGTCCGGGCGGGGCGGTCACGGTGCGGGCACCCGCGGGGTGTCCCGCGGGTCGGCCACCGCCCGGACACTGCTGCGCCGCCGCGACGCCTTGCCGGCGCCGGTGTTCTTCCGGCCCGGCACCGAGTGGCCGTACACGGTCTCCATCAGCACCGGCCAGTCGTGGCGCAGCGCGTCGCGGCCCATGAACAGGCCCAGGTGACCGGCGCTCGCCGTCCGGTAGGTCACGTCCGCGGCCGGGGTCCCGACCTTCTCCGCCGCGGCGAACAGCTGCGGCGCCGGGGTGATGTGGTCCGACGAGCCCGCCAGGAGCAGCAGCGGGCAGTCGATCGCCCCCATGTCGACGGTCCGGCCGTCGACGGTGAGCGTGCCCTTGATCAGCCGGTTCTTCCAGAACAGGTTCTCCACCAGCCACAGGTAGAACGCGCCGGGGATGTCCTGGGTGTACTTGAACCAGTCCTCGAACACCCGGTAGCGCTCGACGTGGGTGGGGTCGTCGATGTTCTCCAGCAGCTGCAGCTGGCGGGAGATCTCCGACTGCGGCTGGATCGAGATGAAGTTCGACAGTACCGCCGAACCCGGCATGTTGCCGCCGCCCGCGGCGACCAGTGCCTTGTACGGCGCCATCCCCATCGTGCCCGCCATCAGCCGGGTCGAGGCAGCGATGACCGACTCGCCGGCGTGGAAGTCGATCGGCGCCCCGGCCAGGGTCAGGGTGTTGACCCGGTCCGGGTGCAGCGCGGCGTAGATCGTCGCCAGCCAGCCGCCCTGGCAGTCGCCCACCAGGTTGGCCTTGCCGCCCATCCGCCGGATGGACCGGTCGATCACCGCGAGGTAGTCGGTGATCGTGACGTTCTTCGTCGCGGTCGTCGCGGGCCGCCAGTCCAGCGCGTAGACCTTCGTCAGGCCCGAGGCGCGGATCATGGCGATCTGGCTCTGCTGCGGCGAGTAGTCCACGACGGTCGAGGAGTGCCCGGCCTGGGGCGGCAGCACCAGGGTGGGGACCACGTCGTCGTCGCGGTGCTCGGCGGCGGTGAAGTCGCGCAACGACGCGAACGGCGTCGACAGCACCACCTCGTTGGCCAGGTGCCAGGTCGGCTCGCGCCGGTCGGCCATCGCCGAGATCCACAGCAGCCCGCGCCGGGCGGCGTCCCCGGGCCGGGCCATCCGCTGGACCGCGTCGATCCAGTAGGCGCCGGTGGCGCGACCGACCTCGGTCACGACCTTCGTCAGATTCCGGGTGTTGTACGACACGAGGTACCGGAGGGGGTCCGGCCGGTCGTCGCTCCCGGTGGCCGCGGCCACGGGGGTCTCGGGAAGGGCACGTGGTCCGTGCTCCCCGGAGGGTGCGGACCGTCGGGTGATCGCCGTGCTCATGGGCCTCTCCCATCAACTCTGATGACCGGGGGCTAACCGGGTTACCGAACGGTAATGCGCGTTCGGTATCTCAAGCAAGCGCTGACTACTCCGCAGTAGTGCTTGCTTCCCTTGGCGCAGGTGAGAGGCCTTACAAGTCTCAGGGGCTGCCTACCGGTGAGTACCCGGTCACCATGTGTCCATCCCGTTGCGTGTCCCGACACCCGTGGGAGCCCGGGAACCCAGGCACGGAGACCGAACCGGCCGTCAGGAGTGACGAACAGTGACCACGCAGCCCCTGTCCCAGCCCGAGTCCGAGAACGGCAGCGCCGCCGCGTCGAACCAGGCCGCGGAGGTGCTGCGGCGGCAGGCGGCCGGCCTCGTCCGGGACCTGCGCGAGCTCGCCAGCCCGGAGGGCGTCGCGGCGAAGGTGGACCCGGTGGGCTTCGCCGGGGCCCTCGGCGAGGCCGCCCGCTCGCTCGCCACCCGCCCCGGCGCGCTGCTGCGCACCGGGCTCGGCTTCGGCGTCGACTCGGCCAAGGCGGTGACCGCCGCCGCCGCGCGCGCCGTCGGCGGGACGACCCCCGGCCCGGCGTCGCTGCCCGAGAAGGACAAGCGCTACGCCGACCCGGCCTGGGAGGGCAACGCCTGGTACTACCTGGCCCGTCAGGAGCACGCCCTGCTCACCGACCGGCTGACCGAGCTGTCGCAGGCGGCCCGCGTCTCGCCGACGGCACGCCGCAAGCTGGACTGGCTGGTCGGTCAGATCATCGAGGCGCTGGCCCCGCCGAACGCGATCGTCACCAACCCGGCTTGGCCGAAGAAGATCGTCGAGACCGGCGGGCTGAACATCGTGCGGGGCGCGCGCAACATGCTGCGCGACGCCGTGCAGAACCAGGGGATGCCGCGTCAGGTCACCCCCGGTGCCTTCCAGGTGGGCAAGGACCTCGCGGTCACCCCGGGGCACGTCGTGTTCCGCAACCGGCTGATCGAGCTCATCCAGTACGAGCCGCAGACCGCCGAGGTCCACGAGATCCCGCTGCTCATGAGCCCGCCGTGGATCAACAAGTACTACATCATGGATCTCGCGCCGCAGAAGTCGCTGGTGGAGTGGGCGGTGCAGCACGGCCACACCGTCTTCATGATCAGCTACCGCAACCCGGACTCGTCGCTGGCCGACGTGACGATGAGCGACTACCTGCAGGAGGGCCCGGTCACGGCCATGGAGGTCGTCCGGGAGATCACCGGTCAGGACGAGGTCAACGTCGCCGGGCTCTGCCTGGGTGGCGCACTGTCCGCGGCGATGACGGCGTGGCTGGAGGCCAAGGGCGACCAGCACGTCAACTCGCTGACCCTGATGAACACGCTGCTCGACTACGCCGGCCCCGGCCAGCTGGGCGTGTTCACCGACGAGAAGACGGTGAACCGGCTCGAGCGCACCATGCGCAAGGACGGGTACCTGCCCGCCACCAGCATGAAGACGACCTTCGACCTGCTGCGGTCCACCGACCTGGTCTGGAACTACGTCGTCAACGACTGGATGCTCGGCGAGGATCCGAAGCCCTTCGACATGCTGACCTGGAACTCCGACTCCACCCGCATGCCGGCCGCGATGCAGACCGAGTACCTGCGGACGCTGTACCTGGAGAACCGCTTCGCCGAGGGCAAGCTGGAGCTGGCGGGGGAGCGGCTCGACGTGGCCGACATCCGGCCCGACAGCTACGTCGTCACCGCGGAGTCCGACCACATCGCGCCCTGGAAGTCGGTCTACACCGGGGCGTCGAAGATCGGGGGCACCGTGCGGTTCGTGCTGTCGAACTCCGGGCACATCGCCGGCGTGGTGAACCCGCCGTCGCCGAAGTCGCGGCACTGGTTCGGCGAGAGCGACGAGCTCCCGGCCCGCGCCGAGGACTGGCGCGACGACGCCACCGAGCACAAGGCCTCCTGGTGGGAGGACTGGACGCCGTGGATCGCCGAGCGTGCGGGCGCGGAGGTCGCGGCGCCGAAGAGGATCGGGTCCGACGCGCACCCGCCGCTGGAGCCCGCTCCCGGCCGTTACGTGCTGCGGGGTTGATCCGGCACCCCGGCCCGTCGCCGACCCGATGATCACCGCTGGTCAACCGGGCGGCGCGGTGTCCACGATGGCCGGCGGCCTGCACCGTCCATCATGGACACTGCATCGGATGCGTGCACAACCGCGGTCCGGCGGGGAGAATGCGTCGCCATGGACCGCGTACGTTCTGTGCCCGCGCGCCGGCGACTGTCGCGCGGGTCCTTCCGGGCGGGGACGCCGTGAGCCGCGCGGGGGAGACCCGCGCCCGCGGCGGCCGCCGGACACCGAACGCCGGGGGGACCGCCGCTGACGAGCTGCGCGAGAACGGCCGCAGGGCCGCCGAGGACGCCTGGAGTGCGCAGGTGAACGCCCTGGGCGGGTTCATCCGGGCGCAGCGGCAGATGGCGAAGCTGTCGCTGCGGGAGATGGCGGCGATGACCCAGGTGTCCAACGCCTACCTCAGCCAGGTCGAGCGGGGGCTGCACCAGCCGTCGCTGAAGGTGCTGCGCTCGATCGCCGACGCGCTGCACCTCAACACCGACCAGATGCTCAGCCGGGCCGGCTGGGCGGTCGGCGACCCGGACACCGCGGGCGACGCCGCCCCGCCCGAGGAGGCCGCGGCCACGTCCCCGCCGGGTGTCGAGGCGGCGATCGAGGCCGACGCACGGCTGTCCGACGAGCAGAAGGCGGCGCTGCTCGGGGTGTACCGGAGCTTCGTGCAGCGGGACTGAGCAGGTGTGCTTGACATACTTAACGGGCGTGCGTAGTTTTCTTGGCATGTCGGGGTGCTCGTCGTGCGCCCCGTCCGCATCCCAGACACGTCTCCCGGGAGGGAAGCACCGATGACCGCCTCCACCGAGCAGTTCGTCGACATCGCCAAGCGTGGCCAGGACCTGGTCACCGAGTCCGTCCGCGGGTGGACCGAGGCCGCGAGCGGCCTGGCCCGCCAGTTCGGCGCCGGGGACCGCCCGCAGCTGCCCGACGCGGGCGCCGCCGTCGAGCGCGTCTTCGACTTCTACGAGCAGGTGCTCGGCCACCAGCGCGAGTTCGCGCGGACCGTCGTCAGCGCCGGTACCTCGGTGTTCGACCAGGTCACCGAGCAGGCGACCAAGGCGGCCGAGGCCGTGACCGAGCACGCCGGGCGCAGCACCGAGGCCGTCGCGGAGAAGACCGCGCGCGCCACCCGCAGCACCACCAAGTGAGTCCCCGACCCGGGACTCCCTGAACGATCCCGACGGTCCCCGCCCGGTCACCCGGGCGGGGACCGTCGTCGTGTGACGGGACGGGGGTGTCCCTACCGGCGGGTGGGGGAGGGGCTGGGCCCGCCGTCACCCTGAGGGCGGTCAGAACGGGATCAGCGGCACCACGAGGACCCGGGCGAGCAGCACGACCACGAACACGATCAGGACCGACAGGTCCAGCCCGACCGCTCCCATCCGCACCGGCTGCACCCGGCGGCGGATCGGGGCGACGACCGGTTCGGTGAGCCCGTGGGTGATCCGCCGGGCGGTGTCGAGCACGGCGCCACCCCGCCCGGACCCGAGCACTTCGATCCAGTCCACGATGACCCGCGCGATCAGGACGAGCTGGAACAACCCCAGCAACGACGACAGCAGATACGCGACCATGCCCACATCGTCCCCTTTCCGGCTGAGAGTCCGGTGAGAGGACGCTGTGACGCTGCGACGAGAGCCGCGGCGACGAGAGCCGGGGTGACGAGCTCGGCGTTCAGACCTCGACGAGCACCGTGAACGGCCCGTCGTTGACCGACCCCACGGCCATCCGCGCCCCGAACTCGCCCGTCCGCACCGTCGCGCCGCGCCCGCGCAGCGCGGCCACCACGGCGTCGACGACCGGCTCGGCGTCCTGCGGGCGCGCGGCCGCCGACCAGGACGGCCGGCGGCCCTTCCGGGTCTCGCCGTACAGGGTGAACTGGCTGACGACCAGCAGCGGGGCGCCGGTGTCGGCGCAGGACAGCTCGCCGCCGTCCGCCCCGGTGAGGATCCGCAGCTCGTGCAGCTTGCGGGCCATCGTGTCGACCTTCCGTGCGGTCGCGGCGGGGTCGGTGCCGACGTCGTCGACGTGCACACCGAGCAGCACCAGCAGCCCGGGCCCGATCTCCCCGGACACCCGCAGCGGTGTGCCGTCGGGCGCCTCGACCGTCACCGACGCCCGCCGCACCCGCGCGACGACGGCCCTCACCCGACCGGCCCCGACGGCGACGCGGCCGCGGTCCGTGCGGGCACCGGGTGCGGCCAGCCGTCCACCGGCTGCAGGAGCCCGTGCCGCACGAACTCGCGCACCGCGGGCAGGGTCGCCGCGACCAGGACGTCGGTCGGCAGGTCGTGGGCGTAGGACAGCAGCGCCAGCAGCTCCGACAGCGGCAGCTCGCCGCGGCAGCCGGCCAGCAGCGCCGCGGCCGCGCCGTCGACGGGGTGCTCCCAGCCGGGGCCGCCCCAGCGGCGCACGGTGGTGGACAGCTCGGCCCAGCCGCCGTCGGGGTCGACCGACGACGCCGACTCCAGCACGGTCTCCGGGGCGAGCAGCAGCCGCGCGCCCAGCAGGTCCTCGTCGCGGGTGTGGGCGCGCAGCCAGTCGACCCGGTCCAGCCAGCCGGTCATCTCCCGGCCCAGTCCCTCGCCCAGCTCGCCGGGCAGGTCCTCGACCACGACGGTCGGCTCGGCCTCGGGGTCGGAGGTGCGGCGCAGCATCAGGAAGCCGAACCCGACCCCCTCCACCCGCTCGGCGGCCATCCAGTCCAGCCAGGCCCCGGCCTGCTCGCGCGCCGCCCGCGAGCTCGGGACCAGCCCGGCGTCGCGCTGCCAGGTGCCCACGTGCAGGCCCGGGTCGACGACCTCGCGCTGCAGCACCCAGGCGTCGACGCCGTCGGGCAGCCAGGAACGCACCCGGTCCGGCCAGTCCTCGCCGCGCACGTGCAGCCACGACCCCAGCAGCTGCGCGACCCCGCCCGGGTTGAGCAGGCCGGGCAGCTCGCCCAGCAGCGCGGCCAGCGCGGAGTCCCCGGCGGTGCCGGAGTCGCGGTAGACGTAGTCCACCCGTGGCGGGCCCGGCACGAACGGCGGGTTGGACACCACCTGGTCGAAGCGCTCCCCGGCCACCGGGGCGAACCACGGACCCTCCCGCAGGTCGACCTCCACCCCGGACAGCCCCAGCGACAGCCGGGCCAGCGCCAGCGCCCGGGGCAGCACGTCGGTGGCGGTGACCCGCATCGCGTGCCGGGAGCCGTGCAGCGCCTGCACCCCGCAGCCGGTGCCCAGGTCGAGCAGGGTGCCGACCGGGCGGCGGACGGTCGCCGCGGCCAGCGTCAGCGACGCCCCGCCGACGCCGGTTACGTGCTCGCGGTCCTGCCGCGCGGCGGGGGTGTCGATGTCGGACACCACCCACCAGTCGGTGCCCGGCTCGCCGTCGGCGCCGGTGCCCTCGCCGTAGGGGCGCACGTCCAGCGCGGCCCGGATGCCGTCGGGGGTGCGACGCAGGATCCTGCCCTCCAGCAGCGGGTCCAGGTCGCCCAGTGCCGCGGTCACCGCCGGCTCGGGTTCGGTGTCCTCGAGCAGGAACAGCCGCACCAGGGTGCCGAGCTCACCGCCGTCGCGGCTGGCACGGGCTGCGGGCTCCGGTTCGCCGCGGGTCAGCGCGTCGTGCGCGGAGCGGCCCAGCAGGGCGCGCACGCCGTCCGGGGTGTAGGCCGCGTCCAGCAGGCAGCCGCGGACGCGTTCGATGGCACCGGCGTCGAGATGGGGGAGCACCCCGCCATTGTCGCGTGCCATCCTGTGCGGCATGAGCGGGATATGCATCGCCCAGGAACCGGAGGCCGACGCGCTGCTGGAACGCGAGCCCCTCGCGTTGCTGATCGGCATGCTGCTCGACCAGCAGATCCAGATGGAGGTCGCGTTCCGTGGCCCGCTGAAGCTCTACGAACGCCTCGGTGGGCTCGACGTGCGCGTCATCGCCGACCACGACCCCGAGGCCTTCGCGACGCTCGCCACCACCCCGCCCGCCATCCACCGCTACGGCGGCTCGATGGCCAAGCGGGTGCAGGAGATGTGCCGCGCGATCGTGGAGGACTGGGACGGGGACCCGGCCGCGATCTGGACCCGGCCCGGGGCCGACGGCGCCGCGCCCGACGGACGTGAGGTGCTACGCAGGCTCAAGGCGCTGCCCGGCTACGGCGAGCAGAAGGCGAAGATCTTCCTCGCGATCCTCGGCAAGCAGTACGGGGTCACCCCGGACGGCTGGCGGGAGGCCGCCGGAGACTACGGCGCCGACGGCACCCGGCTCTCCGCGGCCGACGTCGTCGACGGGCAGACCCTCCTCGAGGTGCGCGACACGAAGAAGGCGATCAAGGCCGCGGCGCGCGAGAAGAAGGCCGCTGCGGCGAAGTGATCCGCCGACAGGGCTAGCATCACAGGCGTGCACAAGGTTCCGGAGGCGCTCGCCGGCGCACGCGTGATCGACCCGGACCAGGTCTGCGACGCCGTCGCGGTGCTCGCCGACTCGGAGAAGGTGGCCGAGGCCGCGACCGTCCTGGACGTCCTGGGCGAGGCCAACCGTCTGTCGCTGCTGCTCGCGCTGCAGCACGCCGGGGACCTCTGCGTCTCCGACCTCGCCGTCGCCGTCGGGATGAGCGACTCGGCCGTCTCGCACGCGCTGCGCCTGCTGCGCGCACACGGCATGGTCACCGCCCACCGCGAGGGACGGCTGGTCCGCTACCGGTTGACCGACGGGCTCGCCCGCCGCGTGCTGGAGATCGTGTCGGCGGTCGCCGTCGCCCCGGGCGCGCTGCACGCGCACGGCGCCGACGACGGGGAGGCGTCGTGACCCCCGCGATGATCGAGCAGGTCCGCCCGCCGGTGCCGGCCGAGAAGCTCGACCACGAGATCGCCCGGCTGCTCGACGCCCTCCAGTCGGTCTACGACGACGGCTGGTACCCCGAGCTCGAGGTCGTGCGCCCCTGGTCGACGCACAACCCGCGGATCTCCGGCGAGTTCGCCCGGCCGTGCGCGATCCGCCGCTACCTGCACCGGGAGCTGCGCGGCCTGCTCGCCGCCGGGGCCACCGTCACCGCCCGCGCCGCCCGACCGGCCCGGGCGTTCACCGACCCGGAGTTCTTCGCCGCGCTCGACGAGGACCGCTTCGACCTGCGCGTGAAGAAGCTGTTCCTGTTCGGCCCGGAACGCATGGCGCTCTCGCTCGACCGGCTCTCGCACTACACCGGCACCCCGGCCGAGTCCTTCCAGCGGCACGTGCTGTTCACCAACTACGCCATGCACGTCGAGTCGTTCCTGGAGCGCTTCCCCGACGCCGAGCGGCCCGACCGCGCCGGTGTCCAGATGCCCGCCTACCACCACCCGGGCGCCGACGGCGACGGCGTGACCCTGGTGAACATCGGCGTCGGCCCGGCCAACGCCAAGACCGTCACCGACCACCTCGCGGTGCTCCGCCCGGACACGATGATCATGATCGGGCACTGCGGTGGCCTGCGGAACCGCCAGGAGCTGGGCGACTTCGTGCTGGCCACGGCCTACCAGCGGGCCGACCACGTGCTGGACGAGGTGCTCCCGGCCGACGTGCCGGTCATCCCGAGCATCCGGCTCAACGGCTACCTGATGGACGCGCTCGGCGCGGCCGAGGCGACCTGGCGACCGGGGGTCGTGCACACCACCGACAACCGCAACTGGGAGTTCAACCAGGCCGCGACGCTGCACCGGATGCGGCTGGCCCGGGCCGTCGCGGTGGACATGGAGTCCGCGACGATCGCCGCCAACGGGTTCCGCTACCGGATCCCGAACGCGACCCTGCTGTGCGTGTCGGACAAGCCGCTGCACGCCGAGCCCAAGCTGGCCGGCGGCGCGCGGGCGTTCTACGAGACGAGCAAGCGCAAGCACCTCGGGATCGCGCTGGACGCGCTGGACCGGGTCCGCGCCGAGCACCCCGACGGGCTGCCCGGCTCCGAGGTCCGCTCCGCCGACGAGCCGCTGCTCGGCAACGGGCCCGACGGGGCCTGAGCCGCCCCACCGCCCCCGGCAGGGGTCGGAGCAGCAGGGTCAGAGCGGCCGGGTGTACCCGGCCCGGTCGGGCTGGTAGCCGAACCGCGCCAGGAACGGGTGCGGCCCGTCCCCGGCGGTGTCCCCGGCCCGGGCCAGGACGGCGCCGCGGGCGCGCCCGTGCTCGTGCGCCCACTCCAGCAGCGCCGACCCGACCCCGCGCCGCCGCCACCCGACGGCGACCCGCAGCCCCTCGACCTGCAACCGGGTCGTGCCACGCAGGACGGGCCCGGGCAGGATCGTGAGCTGCACGGTCGCGACCACCCGGCCGTCGCCGGCGCGGGCGACCGCGAGGAACCGGCCGGGGTCGCGGTCCAGGGCGTCGAAGGCCTCCTCGTAGGGCGCGAGGTCCGGGTCGTCCGGGTCGTCCGGGTCGGCGGTGTCCCCGGCGCCCGACAGCAGCGCGACGACCGCGGGGACGTCGGCCCGGGTGGCCCGGTCGACGACGAGCCGGCCCCCGGCCAGCACGACGTCCGCACCCGCCGGGTGGGCGGAGGCCCGGACGCCGTCGACGACCCGGTCCAGCCAGGCGCCGACGTTCTCCCTGGCCTCGTCGGTGTCGGGGTAGCGGCAGCGCAGGTGCAGGCCCGCCTCGTCGAGGATGAACCAGAGCATCACGCCGTCGGCGTCGCCCGCGGAGCTGACGTACTGCGCCTCCAACCCGGCGTGGTCGATGCGCACCGGCAGCCGTCGCAGGTCCAGCCAGGAGATCGCGAACATGCCGGGGGCCTCGGGCATCCCGCCCCAGGGGGCCAGCACGTCGTCGAGCGGCCAGGACCCGAGCCGCACGGCCTCGCGGACGGCGTCGGCGCAGGCCCGCGGGTCCGGGTCGCCCGCGTCGATCACCGCGTTGGTGATGAACCAGCCGACCGAGCCGTGCCAGCGGTCGTCGTAGCGGCTGTGCACCGGGAACACCGCGCGCAGCGGGGCGTGCGCCAGCTCCCGGGTGGTGCGGGTCATGACCGAGGTGACCAACGCCAGCGTCGACACCCCGGATGCGCGTGCCCGGCGTTCGAACAGCGCGCAGTCGTCGACGCCGAGCACGTCGCGCACCTCCACACGCTCCGGGGGAGCGGGGGTGAGCTCCCCGAGCGGCAGCGGGAAGCGGGGCATCACGTCGCCGCCCGCGGCCAGGATCTCCGCCCAGCGCTGCCGGACCTCGTCGGGCGCGGGCTCGCGCTCGGCCAGGGCGGCGGTGTGCTCGGCGAAGGGGCGCACGGTGCCGGCCGGCAGCGTCCCGCCCAGGCCCTGCACGAGGTCGCGCAGGATCACCAGCAGCGACCACATGTCCACGTGGGCGTGGTCGGCGGCCACGACGAGCGTCGGCCGGTCCGCGGTGAGGATCACACAGAGCCGGTGCGAGGGCGCCGCGTAGGGGGTGCAGCGCTCGTCGAGCATCCGCCGGACGGCGTCGTCGACGGCCTGGCCGGGCGCGATGGGGTGGGTGACCCAGCGGCCGGGACGCAGGTCCACCTCGTGCAGCCGGGGACCGGCCGGGCCGGGGGAGAACACCGTGCGCAGCGTCCCGTGCCGGCGCAGCACCGCCAGCCAGGCCTCGGCCAGCGCGTCGAGGTCGACTGCGGGCAGCCGGCAGGTGATCGCCATCCACGAGCCCGGCCGGTCCCCGCGGTCGACGTGGCGGCGCTGGTCGAACGAGACCGGGACCGGGTCGCCCCTGCGGCCGACGGTGACGTCGTAGCCGAGCAGCGTCCCGTAGGGAAGGCGCAGGTGCGTCACGCTCGTCAGCCGCATGGCCATAACCTAGGCCGACGATGATCAGGAGGCGTAGCGCATGGCCACGTTCGGGATCGCCGGGGCGACGCTGGACTTCGACGTACGCGACGAACCCGGCGCTCCGGCGGTGGTGGCGCTGCACGGCCTCACCTCCAGCCGCCGCCGCGAGACCTTGATGCGGCTCGACATCGCCTCCCGGGTCGAGGGCATCCGGCTGCTGCGCTACGACGCGCGCGGCCACGGCCGCTCCGGTGGCACCACCGACCCCGCCGACTACCGGTGGCCCGCGCTGGCCCGGGACCTGCTGGGGCTGCTCGACCACGTCCTGCCCGGCGAGCGGGTGCACGGGGTCGGACCGTCGATGGGCGCCGGGACGCTGCTGCACGCCGCACTGGCCGACCCGGGCCGGTTCGCCAGCCTCACCCTGATGCTGCCGCCGACGGCCTGGGAGACCCGGCGCGCCCGGGCCCGCGACTACGAGCGCTCCGCGCTGGCCGTGGAGGCCGCCGGCATCGGGGCGCTCGACGCCGGCGCCGACGACGCGGATCTCCCCCCGGCCGCCCGGGGCCGCCCGCGGACCGAGCCCGACGTGCGCGCCGACCTGCTCCCGGCCATCCTGCGCGGCGCGGCTGCCACCGACCTCCCCGCACCGGAGGAGCTGGAGCGGATCACGGTGCCGGTGCAGATCCTGGCCTGGACCGTGGACCCGGGGCATCCGGAGTCCACCGCACAGACCCTGCGGGAGCGGCTGCCCGCGGCCGGGCTGTCGATCGCTGCGACCCCGGACGACGTCGTGTGGTGGTCGCGGCTGCTCGCTGCGCGGCTGCGCCGCTGGGAGTCGTTGGATCCCACCGTCGACGGACCCGCGGATGTGCGCGAGGCGCCCCGCGGGCGCCCGCGCAGAGAACGCACAGGGGTGTCACCATGGAGAGGGAGGTGGTTCGACAGTGGCTGACCAGCGACGCGAGGACCCCGTTCTCATCACGGACGCGCAGATGTCCTACGAAGAGGAACTGGAGATCCGCAAGCGGCGCTACAAGTGGACGATGGGCATGCGGATCCCGTGCTTGGTCCTCGCCGGCGTCTTCTACACCTACCCGTGGGTCGCGGTGACCCTGCTCGTGATCTCCGTGCCGCTGCCGTGGATGGCGGTGCTGATCGCGAACGACCGGCTGCCACGCAAGGCCGAGAAGCCCAACCGGCACCGCCAGGGGCACCGGGCCATCGAGGCCCGCCCGCACCCGGTGATCGACCAGGCGGACGAGCCACCGCCCGGTGACGGGCCCACGACGGACGACGAGCAGCCCACGGGCACGGCGGGCGGCGGCACCACCTCCACGCGCTGAGGCCGTGTTCGGGCATCATGGGCGCCATGTCCACGACGACGCTGCCCGAGGTCGACACCCGGCCGGAGACCACCGACAAGACCGGTGACGACCGGCCGGACATGTTCCACTACGTCAAGAAGGACCGGATCGCCGAGAGCGCCGTCCTGGGGAACATGGTCGTGGCACTGTGCGGCGAGACCTTCCCGGTGACCAAGTCGCCCAAGCCGGGGTCGCCGGTGTGCCCGCAGTGCAAGGAGATCTTCGACGGGCTCCCCCCTGGCGGCGGCGACGGCGAGTGAGACCCGCCCGAGGCGGCGCCGAGAGGGCGCCGCGCCTGCGCTGACAGCACGCCGGGACCGGCTCAGCCCCGCGCGAGCAGCAGCCGCAGCGGGGTGGAGCACGGATCACCGGGCACGGCGCGCAGCACGGTCTCGGTGACCATCCCGGCCGACCGGTAGAGCGCCAGCGCCGCGGCGTTGTCCGCGGCCACCTCGAGCCACAGTCGCCCCGTCCCCGCCCACGGTGGCCGCTCGGGGGTCTCCCCGGTCGCACCGGGCACCCCGGCGACGGTGAGGGTGGCACCGAGCAGCGTCCGACCGGCGCCGGTGCCGCGCCGGTCGAGATGGACCACGAGCCGGTGCAGCTCGACGCCCGGTTCCGGGCCGCGTGGCGCGGCCAGCACGACGTAGCCCGCCGGGCCGGGCTCGCCGGCACGTTCCAGGACCAGGTGCATCCGTGCCGGGTCGGCCGCGGCGTCGTCGTGCCACTCCGGTCCGGTGGTGTCGCCGATGCCGGGGGCGCCGTCGTCGAGCGCGGCCAGTGCCGCCGAGTCCGCCGGGCCGCGCCACGGGCGCAGGACCGTGTCGCGGGCCGGGTAGGCGGGCGTCGTGCGTGCACCGGTCGTTCGTGCGGGGGTCACCACCCGGCCATCGTGCGTCCACCCGCGCGGACCCGCTCGGCCGGGGGCCGGGTGGGACCGGGATCAGGACCGCAGGAAGGCGTCGGTCTCCGCGGCGAACGGCTCCGGGTCGAGCAGCAGCTCCAGGTGCCCACCGGTGTAGCGGCTGATCCTGGAGCGGCGGATCCCGCGGTGCAGCATCGTGGCGTTGCCGCGCGGGACGATCGGGTCGTCGTCGCCGGCGATGATCAGGGTGTCCGCGGTGATCGCCGGCAGCAGCGGCAGGCTGGTCCAGCCCGAGAGCGCCATCAGCTGGTAGTAGTAGCCGCGCATCGGGCCGCGCCGGGCGCCCGCGCCGAGTGCCCCCGCGGCCCGTTCCGGGTGGTCGCGCAGCGAGCCGCCGTAGATGCGGGCGGCGACGGCGTCGATGTAGGACGGGTCCTGGTGGCGCTTCGGCGAGGTCATGACGGCCATCACCCGCGGCGAGGCGGGGATCATCAGCGCCCCCGGCCCGGTCGCGACGAGCACGAGCTTGCGGACCCGTCGTCGACGGCTGATCGCCAGCTGCTGGGCCAGCATCCCGCCCCAGGAGAACCCCAGGACGTCGGCCTCGCGCACGCCCAGCTTCGTGAGCACCTGGCCGAGCCGGTGCGCCATCCACGTCAGGTGGTACGGCATCCGCGGCACCGCCGACCCGCCGATGCCCGGCGGGTCGAACCGGATGACGTCGAGGTCCGCGGGCAGCGCCGCGACCAGCGGGTCGAGCACGTCGGTGGCGGCGCCGATGCCGTTGCACAGCAGCAGCGGGGTACGGCGGGGGCCCGGGCCGGAGGCGGGGCGACGTACGACGCGCAGGGCCCGGCCGCCGACGAGCACGTCGTGCTCCTCGAGGCCTGCCCCGCCCACGGGACGGGAGCTGGAAGTGGTCATCACCGCCGAGCCTAGGTGTGATGTCCATGGACGTTGTTCCAGGTTGAGCTGATGACGGCCTGTCGCTGAGACAGGCGAGGACCCCCGGTTGTGAAGTGGAGCTGTCTAGGAACCGCTTCACCAACCGGAGGCCCTTGTGACCCACGCTAACGCTGCGCTGACTCCGCGTGCCCGGCTACGGCTGGCCCGTCTGATCGTCGACCAGGACTGGACCTGCTCCACCGCGGCCAGAATGTTCATGGTCGCCCCTCGCACCGCCCGAAAGTGGGCTGACCGCTACCGCGCCGAGGGCCCGCCCGGGATGGTCGACCGCAGCTCCCGACCACGGTCGATGCCGGCCAAGACCCCGCCGAGGCTGGTGAAGCAGATCGTGCGACTGCGGTGGCACCACCGACTCGGACCAGTACAGATCGGCGGCCGACTCGCTCTCGCCGCCTCGACCGTGCACGCGGTCCTGCGCCGCTGCCGGATCAACCGGCTCTCCCACATCGACCGGGTCACCGGCGAGCCCCTACGCCGCTACGAACACCCACACCCCGGCTCGTTGATCCACGTCGACGTCACCAAGTTCGGCAACATCCCCGACGGAGGCGGACACCGCTTCGTCGGACGCCGACAAGGCGCCCTGAACAAGCGGTCCACTCCCTGTCGACGACGGGCTCAGACTGACCCCCTAGCGTCGGCTTGGGGCCTGTCTCGTGATCGGTGTTTCGGCGTCGTTGCTCAGTAGGTCTCGGCTCCCGGCCAGCGGTCACCGAACGTGATGGCGAACGCGTTGATCACGGGCTTCCAACGCATCGTCCACCTCGTGCGGCCCGTCCCGGTCGGGTCCAGGCTGCGAGTCACAAGATACAAGCATTTCATCGCAGCCTGCTCAGTGGGGAAATGACCACGCGCCCGCACCGCGCGCCGGTAGCGGGCGTTAAGCGATTCGATCGCATTCGTAGAGCAGATCACCCTTCGAATCTCGACGTCGTAGTCCAAGAACGGCACGAACTCTTCCCACGCGTTGCGCCATAGCCGGATCATCGCCGCGTACTTACGGCCCCATTTCTCGTCGAGCTCATCCATAGCGATAAGTGCTGCATTCGGGTTGGGCGCGGCATAGATTGGTTTGATGTCGCGCTTCACCGCGTCCCAGTCCTGTCGACCCACCAGCCGGAAAGTGTTTCGGATCAGGTGCACGACGCAGGTTTGGACAATGGTTTGCGGCCACACGTTGGCCACGACCTCCGGGAGTCCTTTGAGGCCGTCGCAGACCAGGAACAGCACGTCACGCACGCCGCGGTTCTTCAGGTCGACCAGCACGCTCATCCAGAACTTCGCGCCCTCACTGCCGACGCCCATCCACAGCCCCAGCACGTCCTTGCAGCCGTCCACGGTGACGCCGATGGCTGCGTAGACCGGCCGGTTGGCGACCTGCCCGTCCCGGACCTTGACGTGGACAGCGTCGATGAACACCGCGGCGTACACCGAATCCAACGGCCGACCAACCCAGTCATTCATCTCGGCGACGACCTTGTCGGTGATCCGCGAGACCGTCTCCTTCGATACTGACGCCCCATAGATGTCAGCGAAATGTGCGGAAACCTCCCCGGTCGTCATCCCTTTCGCATACAGCGACAGTACGACCTCGTCGACATCTGTGAGGCGCCGCTGACGCTTCTTCACGATCTGCGGCTCGAAAGTGCTGGCCCTGTCTCTCGGAACGTCGATCTCCACGTCACCCGCGGCATCCGAGAGAACCGTCTTCGAGCGGGACCCGTTCCGCACGTTGGTGGATTCCCGGCCGGGGTCGGCCCGGTTCTTGTCGTGCCCGAGGTGCTCGGTCATCTCCTCGTTCAGCGCCGTTTCCAGAACATTCTTGGTAAAGAGCTTCAACAGGCCGTCCGGGCCGGTCAACGCCAGCCCGCGCGCCTTCGCCTCGGCCACCATCGCCGCCGCAGCGGCCCGCTCCGCCGACGCCTGCCGAGCAGGCTTCGGGTCACCCTCGCTTGGATCCACAAGGTCCGATGTCATCACTGTCCGTGCCCATCTCGCCGGACCTCAGCCCGGCGTGTCGGGCCGAAAACACCGATCTTGAAACAGTCCCTCGGCTTGGGATTGACCCCCTCTGCACGACGCTGAGGGGGTGTTGTCGGTGGAGGACTGGGCCGAGATCCGTCGTCTGCATCGGGCCGAGGGTGTCCCGATCAAGGAGATCGCCCGCCGGCTGGGGGTGGCCCGCAACACGGTGCGCTCCGCGTTGCGGGCGCCGGGCCCGCCGAAGCGGGAACGGGGCCCGCGGGGATCGCTGGCGGATGCGGTCGAGCCGCAGGTGCGGGCATTGCTGGCGCAGTTCCCACGCATGCCGGCCACGGTGATCGCAGAGCGGATCGGGTGGGAGCACTCGCTGACCGTGCTCAAGGACCGGATCCGCCAGATCCGCCCCGAGTATGTCGGGATCGACCCGGTCGACCGGGTCGCCTACGCACCGGGCGAGATCACCCAGTGCGACCTGTGGTTCCCCGAGACCACGATCCCCGTCGGCCCAGGCTAGGAACGGGTCCTACCGGTGCTGGTGATGACGCTGGGCTACTCGCGGTTCTTGTCCGCGACGATGATCCCCTCGCGCCAGGCCGGGGACATCCTGTCCGGGATGTGGCAGCTGATCAGCGACGTCGGGCGGGTGACCCGCACGCTGGTCTGGGACCGGGAGTCTGCGATCGGCGGGACCGGGCGGGTCTCGGCACCGGCCGCTGCGTTCGCCGGCACTCTGGCCACCCGGATCCGGCTTGCCCCACCGCGGGATCCGGAGTTCAAGGGGCTGGTCGAACGCAACAACGGCTACTTCGAGACCTCGTTCCTGCCCGGACGTCGCTTCGCCTCCCCAGCCGACTTCAACCACCAGATCGACGACTGGCTGGCCCGGGCCAACACCCGCACCGTCCGAGCGATCGGCGGCCGCCCGGTGGACGTGCTCGCCCACGACTACGCGGCGATGACTCCGCTGCCGCCGCTGGACCCGCCGATCGGGCTGGCCCAGCGGATCCGGCTGGCACGGGACTACTACGTCCGCGTCGATGCCAACGACTACTCCGTGGATCCGCAGATGATCGGCCGGTTCGTCGATGTCGCCGCCTCACCGCGCGAGGTCGTCGTCTACTGCGCCGGCCAGGTCGTCGCCCGTCACGACCGCAGCTGGGCCCGCCACGCGGTGATCACCGACCCGGCGCACCAGCACACCGCCGCGGCGATGCGCCGCGCCCTGGCCCACGACCGCAACACCCGACAGGCCGCAGCACGCCGTCACCTCGACGGCCACCCGGTGACCCTGCGCGCACTGCCCGACTACGACGCCCTGTTCGGTGTCGACTTCGTCTCCACTGCCGAGGAAGCGAGCAGCTCATGACAACCACACCACCGAAGATCACCACCGACCCCGCTGGGAGCTCGGGGCCGGCCGGTCCGGTGCTGGCCGCGGTCCCCGACGGACTGCCGGCGATGATCGCCTACCTGACCCGGGTCCTGAAGACCCCGACCATCGCGGCCAGCTGGGAACAGCTTGCCGCCCAGGCCCGTGAGGAGAACTGGTCGCACGAGGAGTATCTGGGCGCGCTGCTGCAGCGCCAGGTCGCCGACCGCGAGTCCAAGGGCACGGTCATGCGGATCCGCACCGCGCACTTCCCCCAGGTCAAGACCTTGGAGGACTTCAACCTCGACCATCTGCCCTCGCTGCGCCGCGACATCCTGGCCCACCTGGCCACGAGCACGTTCGTCGCCAAGTGCGAGAACGTGATCCTGCTCGGCCCGCCCGGGATCGGGAAGACCCACCTCGCGATCGGGCTCGGCGTCAAAGCCGCCCACGCCGGCTACTCGGTCCTGTTCGACACCGCCAGCAACTGGATCACCAGACTCGCCGCCGCGCACCAGAGCGGCCGGCTCGAGGCCGAGCTGAAGAAGATCCGCCGCTACAAACTGATCATCATCGACGAGGTCGGCTACATCCCGTTCGACCAGGACGCAGCGAACCTGTTCTTCCAGCTCATCGCTTCCCGCTATGAACAAGGCAGCGTCATGGTCACCAGCAATCTGCCCTTCGGCCGCTGGGGCGAGACCTTCTCCGACGACGTCGTCGCCGCAGCCATGATCGACCGCCTCGTCCACCACGCCGAAGTCCTGACCCTGTCCGGGGACTCCTACCGCACCCGCGCCCGACGCGAGCTCCTGGCCAAACACAACCGCGCCAGCAACGACTGACCATCACCACACCACGCCGGGGGTCAGTTCCAATCCGTCGCTACGGGGTCACTCCCAACCCGCCGTTGACACTCCCGGACTGCCCAGGGGAACCGACTACAAGCCGCGCACCGGCAGAGCGTTCGTCCACACCGTCATCGACGACCACTCCCGCGTCGCCTACGCCGAGATCCACAGCGACGAGAAAGCCGACACCGCCACCGGTGTGCTACGCCGGGCCGTGGACTGGTTGAACGCCCGCGGCGTGACCGTCGAACGGGTCCTGTCCGACAACGGCAGCTGCTACCGCTCACACGCCTGGCGTGACACCTGCAGCGAACTGGGCATCACCCACAAGCGAACCCGGCCCTACCGGCCTCAGACCAACGGCAAGATCGAACGTTTCCACCGCACCCTCGCCGACGGGTGGGCATACGCCCGCTTCCACCCCTGCGAAACGGCTCGGCGAGACGCGCTCCCCGGCTGGCTGCACTTCTACAATCACCACCGGCCCCACAGCGCAACCAACGGCCTACCGCCGATCAGTCGCCTGACCAACCTGCCTGGACATCACACCTAGGCGCCGTGGCCGGGCGGTGGGGTGCCGGAAAGGCCGGGGTGTGACGATCCCGGGGGCCCGCCCTCAGACGGGGGCGGGCTCGCCCAGGTAGGTGCCCGGCGCGGGGAACAGCGGGCGCAGGCGGCGTCCGCCCAGCTCGGGGGGTGCGTCGCGCACCGTGCCGGACCGCTCGACCAGCCAGCGGGCCAGGTCGTCCCACCAGGAGCCCTCGACGGCCTCGGCCTCGGCCCGCCAGCGCTGCGCCAGGCCGTCGCCGGTGGAGCATGGGGCGGCCCGGAACCCGGTCGCCATCGACGGCGGTGCGATCAGCGCCCCCGCCTGGTCACCGGGGGCCAGCACGAGCCGGCAGCCGCCGCCGAGGCGCTGTGCAGTGCGGTACCCGCCCGTCCAGGGCTGTACCGGGTCGTCGTCGGCGGCCACGAGGTAGCTGTCGCGCCGCAGCTCGGCGAACCGGACGGGGGTGCCGAGGACCCGTACGTCGGGCCGGTCGGGGGCCGCGCCGTCACCGGTGGCCGCGGCGAGCGCGGCGAGGTCGGTGTGCAGCCCGGCGGGCAGCGGCAGCAGGTCGGCCACCCAGGCCCGCATCGCCCGCGCCGCGCGGCCGTCCAGGTCGGCGGTCCCGCCACCGTGCGGCACCGCCCACGGCAGCACCCGGTCCGGGCCGCGCCGCCACGCCCAGGCCCGCACCGCCGTCGCGCCGTCGAGGACGCCGTCGCGGGCGGCCAGGTCGGCGGTCTCCGCGACGGTCGCCGGGTCGGGCGCGAAGCCGGGCAGCGCGTCGGACTGGTCGAGGACGGTGGCGAGGTAGGCGACCGCGGCGACCCGGTCGTCGAGCCCGATCGCGGCCTGGTGGGCCTGCACCGCCGCGGTCAGCAGCCCGCCCGTGCGCACCCCGAGCAGCGATACCCGCGGGGCGCGGGTGATCCGCCCGCAGGCGTCGACGGCGTCGAGGACGGCGGCGGCGTGCGCGTCGAGGTCCCGGTCGGCGTCGGCGGGGCCGGCCGGGCGCCAGGACAGCGCGAACACCTGCAGACCCTTCTCGAGCAGGTGCTCGACCAGCGAGTACCCCGGCGCGAGGTCGGCCAGCCAGTAGCGGTGCACCAGCGGCGGGACGACCAGCACCGGGGTGTCGCGCACCTTCTCGGTCCGCGGCAGGTACTGCAGCAGCTCGAACATCGGGGTGCGCAGGACGACCGCGCCGGGGGTGGCGGCGACGTCGCGGCCGGGGACGGGGCCACCCCGGGCGTCGCGGGCGCCGGTGTCGAACGGGACCGAGGGGGTGTCGGCGCCGGGGGGTGTGAAGACCCGGTCGGCGGCCTCGGCCGCGGCCGGGTAGGCCTCGTCGGCGGTCACGATGTCGGCGGTCGTGGTGTCGGTGGCCACGGTGTCGGTGGCCACGGTGTCGGCCGCGGTGGCGGCGGTGGCGTCGGTCACAGTGGCGGCCCGCCCGCAGTCGTCCTGCCGGCCGGGACCGGTACCGGCCGTGGCAGCGGTGCGGTCCGGGGCACCGGCTCCCGCTGATCCGGTGATCACGAGCGGGCCGGCGCCCGGCAGCAGCAGGGACGTGAGGCCCGCGAGGGTCGCGCGCAGCCGCTCGGCGTCCGCGGCGGGTAGGGGCATGTCGGGGCTCGCGACGGCGTCGTCGAGCAGCCCGGACACCGCCCCGGTCGTCGCGAGCAGCACCTGGGCCACGCACCGCGCCACCGGTGCGACCGGGCCGGCCGGCACGTCCGGAGCCAGGTCGGAGCGGCCCAGGCCGACCCGGCCCAGCTCGGCGCCCCAGCCGCCGCCGCGGCGCAGGAGCAGCAGCGGCCGTGCGGACACGGCGGCCGCCAGCCGCAGCCCCGCCGCGGGCAGGGCGAGGGGGCCGGCGTCGGCTGGGGTGCGGTCGCGCTCGCTCATCGCCTCCATCATCCCCACCGCGACCGGTCGCGGCGCGTTCACCCCGTCGTCGGGCGGCGTTCGGACCGGACCGGCACGGTGGCCCGGTCGCGTCGCACGAGAACCCGGAGCCCGATGAGCACCGTCGCACCGTCCACCTCGTCCCCGGCAGCGCAGCCGTCACCGCAGACGGCAGCGCGGACCTCCACCGCCGGGGCGGGTGCGTTCCTGCGGGAGTTCCTGCGCGACCCGCTGCGCACGGCGTCGGCGCTGCCGAGCTCCCGGGCACTGGCCCTCGCCACGACGGCGCCGGTCCCCGCGACCGGGGACCCGGTCGTCGTCGAGCTCGGGCCGGGCACCGGGGCGTTCACCGACCTCATCGCCGAGCGGCTCGGCGGCCGCGGCCACCATCTGGCCGTCGAGCTGAACCCGCGCCTGGCCGCGCTGCTGCGGGCCCGCCACCCCGGCCTCGACGTCGCCGTCGCCGACGCGGCCGAGCTGCCCGCGCTGCTGGCCGCCCGCGGGCTCGCCCGTGCCGACGTCGTCGTGTCCGGGCTGCCGTGGGCGGCCTACCCGCGCGAGGAGCCGTGGCTGACCGACGTCGTCGCCGGCTGTCTGCCCCCCGACGGCGCCCTGACCCAGTTCGGCTACTCGGTGACCCGGGCCCTGCCGCCCGCCCGCCGGCTCCGCCGCCGGCTCGCCGCGGCCTTCGAGGAGGTCGTGCACGGCCGCGCGGTGCTCGCCAACCTCCCGCCCGCGTTCGTCCTCACCGCCCGCCGCCCGCGGCCGCCCCGGGGCTGACCTGGCCCGTCACCGCCGGGGAGGCTCCCGGCCCGCCCACCGGGCGGCGCCGCCACGACGCCCGGCTACCCTGATCCGCGCCCCGCAGCCGTGTCGGCGTCGACGCGCGGACGTGGCCGGGAATCGCCGGTTCCCACCCGGGAACGACCCACGGACCAGGGGAGACGTGTGTCGCAGACCCAGCTCGTTTCGCCCGACACCCGCCCGCTGCGCGCGTGGCAGCGCAGCGCACTCGCCCGCTACCTGGCGACCTCGCCGCGGGACTTCCTCGCGGTCGCGACCCCGGGCGCGGGCAAGACGACCTTCGCCCTGCGCGTCGCGTCGGAGCTGCTGCGCGACCGGGTGGTCGACGCGATCACCGTCGTCACCCCGACCGAGCACCTGAAGTACCAGTGGGCCGAGTCGGCCGCGGCCGCCGGGATCGCGCTCGACCCCGAGTTCCGCAACTCCGCGGGTGGCACCTCGCGGGACTACCAGGGCATCGCGATCACCTACGCCGGCGTCGCCGCGCACCCGATGCTGCACCGCAACCGCACCGAGAACCGCCGGATGCTGGTGATCCTCGACGAGATCCACCACGCCGGCGACGCCAAGAGCTGGGGCGAGGGCGTCGACGAGGCGTTCGAGCCCGCCACCCGCCGCCTGGCCCTGACCGGTACGCCGTTCCGCTCCGACGACAACCCGATCCCGTTCGTCGAGTACGTCCCCGACGCCGAGGGCGCCCCGCGCAGCCGCGCCGACCACCAGTACGGCTACGCCGAGGCGCTCGCCGACAACGTGGTCCGGCCGGTCGTCTTCCTGGCCTACTCCGGCACCTCCAACTGGCGCACCAGTGCCGGCGAGGAGATGTCGGCCCGGCTGGGGGAGCCGCTGACCCGCGAGCAGACCGCGATGGCCTGGCGGACCGCGCTCGACCCCTCGGGGGACTGGATGCCCGCGGTGCTCGCCGCGGCCGACCGCCGCCTGCAGAGCCACCGCGACGGGGGCATGCCCGACGCGGGCGGCCTGGTCATCGCCACCGACCAGACCGCGGCACGGGCCTACGCGGCGTTGCTGACCGGCATCACCGGGGTACGGCCCGCGGTCGTGCTGTCCGACGAGGCGGGCGGCTCGGAGCGGATCGCGGAGTTCTCCCGCTCCACCGAGCGGTGGATGGTCGCGGTCCGGATGGTGTCCGAGGGCGTCGACGTGCCGCGCCTCGCCGTCGGCGTCTACGCCACCAGCGCCTCGACCCCGCTCTACTTCGCCCAGGCCATCGGCCGCTTCGTGCGGTCGCGGCGGCAGGGCGAGACCGCGTCGGTGTTCGTCCCCAGCGTCCCGGTGCTGCTCGGCCTGGCCAGCGAGCTGGAGGCGCAGCGCGACCACGTCCTCGGCAAGCCGCAGCGGCCCGAGGAGGTCTGGAACGACGCCGAGCTGAACGAGGCCAACAAGGTCGAGGACGAGCCCGGTGAGCAGGAGCAGGCGTTCACCTCCCTCGGCGCCGACGCCGAGCTGGACCAGCTGATCTACGAGGGCGCCACCTACTCCGCCGACGAGGAGGACTACCTCGGGCTGCCCGGTCTGCTGGAGCCCGACCAGGTGCGCACCCTGCTGTCCCAGCGGCAGGCGGAGTGGATCGCGAAGGGCTCACCGCGCACCGGTGCCCAGGCCCACGCGACGCCGGCGACCGAACCGACCCCGCCGCCGGCCGCCGAACGCGGGCAGAGCGTCCGGGAGCGGCTGCAGACCCTGCGCAAGGAGCTCAACACCCTGGTCGCGCTGCACAACCACAAGACCCGCAAGCCGCACGGGAAGATCCACAACGAGCTGCGGGCGCACTGCGGCGGCCCGCCGGTGGCGATGGCGACCATCGAGCAGCTCGAGGAACGCATCGCGACCCTGCGTTCCTGGCGCTGAGAGCCGCCCTCGCGGGCCGCGACCGCGCAGGCGGGGCCCCCACACCGCGCGGGCGGGGCCCGCAGGCAGCGCCGTCGTGCCGGGACCACCGCGCAGGCCGGGCCGGGAGGACACGGCGGCCCGTGCGGGGCGACAGGGGCGGCGTGTCGCCGTCGCGCCACCGCAGCGCCACCGCAGCGCCACCGCAGCGCCACCGGGACGCCGGTGCGGCCGAGCACACGGTGATCCGTTCCGCGCGCGCTGATCCGCTCGACGCGCGCGTCCGGACACGCGCGGACCGCGGAGCAGCGCGCGGACCGCGGAGCAGCGCGGACTCCGGATCACCGCGGACGTCGCGTCGCCGGATCGGTCAGGCGGGTCGGTCAGGACGGGGCGGCCCGGTCCCGGGCGGACGTGGCGGGCAGGGGGACCGGTTCGTCGCCGTCGCGGGACCGCAGGGCGACGGCGAGGACCACCAGCCCGATCCCGACCGCCTCCAGCGTCCCCGGCAGCTGACCGAGCACCACGAGCCCGACCAGGGTCGCGGTGGCGGGCAGCAGCGCCAGCAGCACCGCGAACCGGGCCTGCCCGACCCGGCGCAGCACGACCTGGTCCAGCACGTAGGGGATCAGCGAGCTGAGCACACCCAGCCCGATGGACAGGGCGAGCACCGCCGGATCGGCGAGCGGTGCGAGGTTCGCGACGCCGAACCCCGTCACGGCGCCCGGACCCCCGACGAACAGCAGCGGGACCAGGACGACGGCGGCCACGGTGAACCCCGTCGCCAGGTCGTCGATGCCGGAACCGGCGCGTGCGACCCGTTTGCCCAGCACGATGTAGGCGGCCCACATCGTCGCCGCGCCCAAGGCCCACAGCACCCCGGCCGGGCTGCCGGACCAGCGGACGTCGGCGATCAGGAGCACGCCGACGGCGGCCAGGCCGACCGCCCCGATGTCGCGGAACCGGCGCGAGGCGAGCGCCGCGACCAGGACCGGTCCGGTGAACTCGACCGCCACCGCGGTGCCGAGCGGCAGCCGGGCGATCGCCTCGTAGTAGGCGACGTTCATCAGGGCCGTGGCCAGCCCGAACACCCCCGCGCGGACGAGGCGGACGCCGCGCCAGGCGTCGCGGCCGGGGCGGCGCCAGGCCAGCAGCAGCAGCGCGGCACCGATCAGCCGCAGCTCGGCGACCGCCGACGGCGCCAGCCGGTCGAACAGCCCGACGGCCAATGCGGCCCCCACGTACATCGAGATCCCACCGGCCAGGAACAGCAGCGGAGCGGGAACACGATCGGGCGACGGGCGGGGACTCACTCGCCCACCGTAGTCCGCGACACACCGTATTTACCGTGGCGCGCTTGCACGTCGGCCGAGTTCCCCGCATGATTCACACGCAGTCAACTTCATACCCAATCGGTCACCGCGGGTACATCGCGGCGCCACCGGACCGCGCGGCCCGCGCCACACGTGACGGACGTCGCGACGCATCCCGGGAACACGTACAGGGGCCTCGAGCGTCTGTACAGGTGTGGGCGAGCCGCTCGTGCGGTCGTCACAGTGATACGGCGGCGAGCGCCCGAAGCCCGCCGCCGCTACGGAGGGAGACCGCTATGCAGCCCGAAACGCTGACCCGGCCCGAACTGACCCTTGCCGACCGTTGCGACCGCTGCGGTGCGGCTGCCAAGGTGCGCGCGATCCTGCCCTCCGGTGGGGAACTCCTGTTCTGCAACCACCACGGTCGTGCCCACGCCGAGAAGCTGCGTGAGTCCGGGGTGCAGGTGCAGACCGGGGAGTGACGCCCGGGGCCGCCGCGGCCCCCACACACAGACCCGCGAACGGGGCGGGGATCCGATCGGATCCCCGCCCCGTTCGGCATGTCGGGGGTGTCAGGAGGTCGGGCGCCTCAGGATGCCGGTGCGAACGGCTCCTGCCCGGAGCCCGTCGCCTCGTGCGTCCCGGCCCGCCGCCGCGACGGCGCCGGGTCGGCGGGCAGCGGAGTCGCGCCGGTGACGATGTCGGCGGCACGCTCGGCCACCGCCACCACGGGGCCGTAGGTGTTGGCGTTGGGCACGTCCGGGAAGATCGACGCGTCGACGATCCGCAGGCCCTCGGTGCCGTGCACCTGCAGCGTCGACGGGTCCACGACGGCGTCGGCGTCGGTGCCCATCCGCGCGGTGCTGGTCGGGTGCAGCCCGTTCTGGGCGCGCCGGGACACCCAGTCGAGGATCTCGGCGTCGGAGCGGACGGCCTCCCCGGGGAAGGTCTCCCCGGCGTCGAGGTCGGCGAACGCAGGCTGGTTCAGGATCTCCCTGGCCAGTCCGACGGCCTCCACCCAGCGACGCCGGTCGCCGTCGGTGACCAGGTAGTTCTGCACCAGGCGCGGCGGGACCGCGGTGTCGCGGGACACCGCGCGCACCGTCCCCCGGACGTCGCCCGCCATCACCGAGACGTGCATCTCGTAGCCGTGCCCGACCGGCGGGACGTCCGGCGCGAAGCGCATCGCGACCGGCGCGAACAGCATCATCACGTCCGGGATGGCCCCGGCCATCGAGGTGGAGGCGAACCCGCCGATCTCGAAGTGGTTGCTCGCCCCGACCCCGGTGCCCGAGACCAGCCAGCGGGCCGCCGCGGCGGGCAGCCGGTGCGGTGCCCGCTGCGGCGCCAGCGAGATCGGCTGGGAGCAGGCGTGCTGCAGGTGCACCGCGAGGTGGTCCTGCAGGTTCGCGCCGACCCCCGGCAGCGCCACCCGGGTCTCGACGCCGATGCCCGCGAGGTGCTCCGGGTCGCCGAAACCGGACACCTGGAGCAGCTGCGGTGTCGCGATGGAACCGGCGGCCACGATCGTCTCGCCGGCGTCGACGTCGCGGATGGTGCCGTCGGAGGCGCGGTAGCGGACCCCGATGACCCGGGTGCCGCGGGCGTCGGTGCGCAGCGCGCGGACCACGGCGCCGGTGCGCACGGTCAGGTTGGGCCGGGAGCCGGCGACCGGGTGCAGCCACGCGTCGGTGGCCGAGAAGCGGCGTCCCCGCGAGATCGTGCGTTCGGTGCGGGAGAAGCCCTCCTGGACCGGACCGTTCGTCGAGTCGACCAGCGCGTGCCCGGCCTGCTGGGCCGCGGCCAGGAACGCCGCGTTCAGCGGGCCGGCCGCCGGCGCGCGCTCGAGGACCTGCGGGCCGTGGCCGCCGTCGGGCAGCGGGGTGCCGTGCTCGGACGTCCGACGCTCCAGGCGGCGGAAGTAGGGCAGCAGGTGGGCCGAGCTCCACTGTTCGCAGCCGGGCAGACGGGACCAGCGGTCGTAGTCGCCCGGGTGGGCCCGCTGGTAGACCATCCCGTTGATGCTGCTGCTGCCGCCCAGGACCTTCCCGCGCGGGACGGCGATCCGCCGCCCGGCCAGACCCGACTCGGGCTCGGTGACGTAGCACCAGTCGTAACGCGGGTTGCCCCACGCCTTGGACAGCGCGGCGGGCATCCGGATGATCGGGTCCCAGCGGTGGTCGGGGCGGCCCGCCTCGAGCATCAGCACCCGGCGTGTGGGATCCTCCGTGAGCCGGGAGGCCAGCACCGCCCCCGCGGATCCTCCGCCGACGATGACGACGTCGTACCGGCCCATTGCGCGTCCTCCACACGTACTGTCGGGATTGCCCTGTTCGAGGGAGCAACCCCCCTTGCGTGGATCACGGTACGCCGCGGCCACCGCCCGTCGTCGCCGCCCCCGTACGCTCGACGGCGTGACGACGACCGAGCGTGGTGCGAACGACGGAGCGGACCTCCGCGACCGGCCCGCGGACGACGCCGACACCGCGCTGGCCGCCCTCGCGGCCCAGCTGGACGCGTCGGTCGCCGCGCTGTCCTCGGCCCGCCGACGGGTGGCCGAGCTGCAGGAACTGCGGGCACAGGGGCTGAGCTGGCGGGAGATCGTCCCGCGCGAGGCACGGCCGCTGATCGTCGAGACCCTCACCCGCACCCTCGACGGCCTGGGCGCCGTGGGTGGCAGGTTCCGCCGTGAGGAGGCCGTCGCGCTGCACGGCGAGGGCGAGTCGATCGCCGGGATCGGCAGGCTGTTCGGGGTCAGCCGCCAGCGCGCGTCGGCCTACCTGCAGGAGCACCAGTAGTCCCTCGAACGGGGCGCGACCCGCGAGGGCCGGCCGGAGGTCTGACCCGGGGTCAGGTCTGGTCGCGCCGGTGGTGCCGGGCCTGCCGCTGGGCGGGCACCCGCGGCGCCACCGGTGCCGCGGGGGAGCGGCGGGCCGCCGGGATCAGCGCGGTGCGGTCGATCGCGTCGGACTGCTCGGGCACTGCGGAGGCCGCGGTGCGCAGCTGCAGCCGGGCCAGCTCGCGGACGTCGGTGAGCCGGGCCGCGAGTGCGGTGACCACCGGCGCCAGCGCGACGGCCAGCCGCTCGCCCAGCGGGTCGTCGGGCCCGCCCCGGGCGAACAGCTGCAAGGCGCCCGCGGTACACCCGGCGACCGGGACCGGCACCGACAGCGAGCGGACCAGGCCGCAGTCGGCCGCGGCCGCGGCCAGCTCGGGCGGCCCGGTCCGGGTCAGGTCCGGGGTGGTCAGCGTGCGGTCGCCGCGCTCGGCGGCGGGGCCCGGCCCGGCGTCGGCCCGGCGCTGCAGCTCGCCCAGGCGCACGGCCGCGGTGTCGGACCCGAAGACCCGCCGGGCCTCGGGGTCGCGGGGGTCGGCGGGCTCGCGCAGCAGCAGCGCCGCACCTCCGACCCGGGCGGCGGGCACCAGCGCGACGCAGATCCCGGACAGCATCGCGGCGACGTCCGCGTGCGCGACGGAGACGGAACCGGCCTGCAACGCGACCCGCACCAGGGCGGGTGCCGGGTCGGGCGTCGGCCGCCCGGTCGTGCCGGAGGTCCAGAGCGAGGCCGCCATCTCGTCCCTTCCGCGTCAGCTCCCGCGAGCGAGGTCCGTGACACAGCGTCGTGGGTGTGGTGGGTGATGATAACGATCGTGGTCACCGCCGGGGACGGCGGCTCGCCCGGCGCGCTCGGCCGATCACTGCTGGTGACCGAGGTCGCGGCTCCGGTGACGGGGGGTGTCCGAACGGCGCGGTGCGACCGACGTCGCCCCGGCGGGACCGGGCGGGCCGCGTAAGGTCTCCGGACGTACCGCGGGAGCCCGCGCACCGAGGCTGAGAGGGCGGCAGGACCGGCCGCCGACCGTTCGAACCTGATCCGGGTCACACCGGCGTAGGGAGGCCGCTCCGTGCTGTCACGTGCTCTCCGTCCACTGGCCGTCGTGCTGGCGCTCGCGCTCGCCCTGTCCGGCTGCGCCGCGGGCGACGGTTCCGGGGCCGCGGCCGGGGGCGGGCCGATCCGCGTCGCGCTGGACTGGACGCCGAACACCAACCACATCGGGCTGTTCGCCGCCCAGCAGGCGGGCTACTTCCGCGACGCGGGTCTCGACGTCGAGTTCCTGCCCTACAACCAGACCTCGCCGGACACCCTGGTCGGCTCGGGCGCCGCGGACTTCGGCGTCGGCTTCCAGGACTCGTTCACCTTCTCCAAGGCCGCGGGTGCCGACATCACCTCGGTGATGGCGATCCTGCAGCACTGGGCCACCGAGATCGCCGTGCGCGCCGACCGCTCCGACCTCACGCGGCCGCGCGACCTCGACGGGAAGGTCTACGCCGGGTTCGGCGGGCCCGGCGAGAACCAGAAGATGCAGGCCGTGATCCGGGCCGACGGCGGGCGCGGCGACTTCCGCACCGAGGTGCTGTCCACCGCCGCCTACGAGGCGCTCTACTCGGGGCAGGCCGACTTCACCGAGCCGTTCGTCAACGTCGAGGGGATCGAGGCGCAGCTGCGGGGCGAGCCGATTCGTACCTTCCGCTACACCGACTACGGCTTCCCGGACTCCTACAACGTGCTGCTGCTGGGCAACTCGACCTGGCTGCGGGACAACCCGGACACCGCCCGGAGGTTCGTGCAGGCCGTCCAGAAGGGCTACGTGCTGGCCGCGCAGGACCCGGCGACGGCGGCGCGGATGCTGAAGGAGGCCAACCCCGGCGCGTTCACCTCCGACGAGCTGGTCGACCGGGGCGCGCAGATGCTCAGCGAGCGCTTCCTGCGCGACGCGCAGGGCCGCGTCGGGTTCCAGACCCCGCAGCAGTGGGCCGGCTTCTCCGGGTTCCTCTACGACACCGGCACCGTCGCAGGGCCGGACGGGGCCCCGGTGCGGCAGAAGCCGGACTTCTCGACCTGGTTCACCAACGACTACCTGGCACCGTGACCCGCCGGCTGTGGCCGGCCGCCGCGCTGGTCACCGCGCTGCTGCTCACCTGGCAGGTCGCGGTCACCGTCGCCGGCACCCGGCCCCAGGTGCTGCCCTCGCCGCTGCGGGTGGTCGAGCAGGGCTGGGCGTTCCGGGCCGAGCTCTGGACGAACACCCTCCCGACGATCCAGGTGACGCTGATCGGGTTCACCGTCTCGATGGCGCTGGCCTGGGCCGCGGCGGTCGCGGTGGACTTCTCGCCCTGGCTGCGGCGGGCGCTGACCCCCCTCCTGGTGGCCTCGCAGACACTGCCGGTGGTCGCGATCGCCCCGCTGCTCATCATCTGGTTCGGCTTCGGCCTGCTGCCGAAGGTGCTGGTCATCGCGCTGGTGACGTTCTTCCCGGTGGCGGTCGGGCTGATCGAGGGCTTCGCCGAGACCGACCGCGCCGCGACCGCCCTGCTGCGGTCGATGGGTGCCTCGCGCTGGCAGCGGTTCCGCTACGTGCGGTTGCCGGGGGCGCTGCCGTCGTTCTTCACGGCGCTGCGGATCGCGATCACCTACGCGGTGACCGGGGCCATCTTCGCCGAGTACGTCGGCGCCCGGGCCGGCCTGGGGATCTTCATGCAGCTCCAGAAGAACCAGTTCCGCACCGACCTGGTGCTCGCCGCGGTCGGCGTCACCGCCGTGTTGTCGGTGACGTTGTTCGCACTGACCTTCCTGCTCCAGCGCCTGGTCACGCCCTGGTACGTGGCCGACCACGACGGAGGAGGTGCGCGGTGAAGGTCGTGGTGCGCGACCTGTCGGTGTCCTACGGCGACCTGCCGGTGCTGTCCGGGGTGAGCCTGGACGTCGCGCCGGGGGAGTTCGTGTCGCTCGTCGGGCCCTCGGGATGCGGCAAGTCGACGCTGTTCGGGGCGCTGGCGGGCATCCTCGACGGGGCGACGGTGACCGGCGACATCGAGGTCGACGGCGGCCCGGTGCGCGGTGCCCCGTTCGGTCTGATGCCCCAACAGGACCTGCTGTTCCCGTGGCGCACGGTCCTCGACAACACCGCCCTCGGCCTGGAGGTCGCCCGCGTGCCGCGCCGCGAGGCCCGCGAGCGCGCCCGCGCGCTGTTCGAGCCGTTCGGGCTGGCCGGCTTCGAGGATGCCCGCCCGGGCGAGCTCTCGGGCGGCATGCGCCAGCGCGCGGCGCTGCTGCGCACCGTCGTCGCAGGCCGGCAGGTGCTGCTGCTCGACGAGCCGTTCGGCGCGCTGGACGCGCTCACCCGGACCGCGATGCAGGACTGGCTGGAGTCGGTGCGCGCCCGCTACGGCTGGACGACGGTCCTGATCACCCACGACGTGCGGGAGGCGGCCCTGCTCTCGGACCGGGTGCTGGTGTTCTCGCCGCGCCCGGCGACGGTGGTGCGGGAGCTCGTCGTCGACTCCGGGCGCCCGCGCAGCCGTACCGACCCGGCGCTGGCCGCGGTCGAGGCGGACCTGCTGGACACCCTGCGCGGCTGAGGCAGGGCCGGCGTTCCGGCGCTCCGGATCGTGCCCGAGGGCAACAAAGTCGGCGTTCGTGACCGGATCGTGATGACGAAACGGGAACTGGCTCGATTCAGAAGGCTGTTGCGGAGCCGGTTCCGGCCAATACGTTGGCGCTCGCAACATTCACCCGTTCGTGATCATGCGAGCGGTCCACAACATCGTGGAGGGAGACCCCGATGGGGGCACGGAACACGGGGCGCGGTCCCCGGCTGCGTCGGGCGGTCGCGGCGGCGGGCCTCGGCCTGCTGCTGGCCGTCGCGGGCTGCGGACAGAACAGCGCGGGCGGCGGCGGGGACACCGCCGGCGGTGGCTCCGGCGGGTCCGGCGGCGGGGTGAAGGTCGGGGTGATCCTCCCCGAGACCGACTCCTCGGCCCGCTGGGAGGGGTTCGACAAGCCCATGCTGGACGCGGCGCTGCGCGCCGAGGGCATGGACCCCGACATCCAGAACGCCCAGGGCGACGAGCAGAAGTTCTCCACCCTGGCCGACGGCATGATCTCCAGCGGCGTCAAGGTCATGATCATCGCCTCGATCAGCAGCGACGGCGGCACCGCCGTCGCCCAGAAGGCGAAGGCCCAGGGCATCCCGGTCATCGACTACGACCGGCTCAACCTCGGCGGCGTCAGCGACTACTACGTCTCCTTCGACAACGAGAAGGTCGGCGCCCTGCAGGGCGAGGGCCTGGTCCAGGGCATCGGCAACAAGCCGGGCGCCCAGGTCATCGAGATCGAGGGCGCGCCGACCGACAACAACGCGACCCTGTTCTACAACGGCCAGCAGACCGTGCTGAAGCCCCAGTACGAGTCCGGGGCCCTGAAGCTGGTGCAGAGCCAGAAGATCGACAAGTGGGACAACCAGGTCGGCGGCACCACCTTCGAGCAGATCCTCACCGGCAACGGCGGCAAGGTCGACGGCGTCGTCGCCGCCAACGACGGCCTCGCCGGCGCCATCGTCACGGTGCTGGCCAAGTACGGCCTGAACGGCAAGGTCGTGGTCACCGGCCAGGACGCCACCGCCGACGGGCTCGCCGCGATCCTGCGCGGGGACCAGTACATGACGGTGTTCAAGCCGATCGAGCAGGAGGCGCAGGCCGCCGCGAAGCTCGCCGGCGCCCTGGCCAAGGGCGACACCGCGGCCGCCGACGGCGTCGCCACCCAGACGGTCAAGGACCCGAAGGGCAACCGTGACGTCAAGTCGCTGCTGCTCGAGCCGCAGCTGATCACCAAAGACTCGGTCAAGAAGGTCACCGACGCCGGCTACGTCAAGGCCTCGGAGATCTGCAACGCCGAGACCCAGGCCGCCTGCGGCCAGCTCGGCATCAAGTAGGACCCGCAGCCGGTCCGGGCCGCGGCGGTGATCCCGCCGCGGCCCGGCCGGCGCCCACGTGGAAGGTGCCCGAAGTGGCCGACCCCATCCTCTCCCTGCGCGGTGTGTCCAAGAGCTTCGGCGCCGTGCAGGTCCTGCACGACGTCGACCTGACCGTGCGCGCCGGCGAGGTCACCGCGCTCGTCGGCGACAACGGCGCGGGAAAGTCCACCCTGGTCAAGTGCGTCGCGGGGATCCACCCGATCGACTCCGGCGAGGTGCTGTTCGAGGGGGCGCCGGTGACCGTCGCCGGCCCGTCGGACGCCGCGAAGCTCGGCATCGAGGTCGTCTACCAGGACCTCGCGCTCGCCGACAACCTCGACATCGTCCAGAACATGTTCCTCGGCCGCGAGCGCGGCCGCTCCTGGATGCTCGACGAGGGCTCGATGGAGCAGGCCGCCCGCGACACCCTCGCGTCGCTCTCGGTCCGCACCGTCACCTCGGTCCGGACCCCGGTCGCGTCGCTGTCCGGCGGGCAGCGCCAGACCGTCGCGATCGCCAAGGCGGTGCTCTGGGACTCGCGCGTCGTGCTGCTCGACGAGCCGACCGCGGCGCTCGGCGTCGCCCAGACCCGCCAGGTGCTCGACCTCGTGCGACGGCTGGCCGAGCAGGGCCTCGGCGTCGTGCTCATCAGCCACAACATGGCCGACGTCTTCGAGGTGTCCGACCGGATCGCCTGCCTCTACCTCGGCCGGATGGTCGCGCAGGTCCCGACCCGCGAGGTCACCCACTCCGACGTCGTCCAGCTCATCACCGCGGGCCGCTCCGGCGAGCTCGGGCTGCCGCGGCCCGAGCAGGCGGTGTCCTGATGGCCCCCCACCCCGACCCGTCCGGCCCGGCCGGCCCGGGAGGAGACACCGTGACCGAACGGACACCCGCGCCCGAGCAGGAGCAGAGCGCGGCCCGCCGGGCGAACCCCGCCAACCGGGCCGCCGACTTCGGCATCGACACCACAGCCCGCACCACCCGCGAGGCGATCACGGCCTACCTGCGCGGGCTGCGCGGCGGCGACCTGGGCTCGCTGCCCGCGCTGCTCGGCCTGGCCGCGCTGTTCGTGCTGTTCAGCGTGCTCGACTCGGGCGGCACGTTCCCGAGTCTGCTCAACCTCGCCAACCTGCTCCAACAGGGCGCCGGTCCGACCATCATCGCGATGGGCCTGGTGTTCGTGCTGCTCACCGGGGAGATCGACCTGGCCGCCGGCACGGCGTCCGGGCTGGCCGCGGCGCTGATGGCGCTGCACCTGATGAGCGACGGCAACGTGCTCGGCGCCACCGGCACCACCGTGTTCGTCCTGCTGGTGGCGGTCATGCTGGCCGGTGCCGTGCTCGCGGCGCTGGTCCGGGTGTGGGCCGGGTCGGTGATCAGCCTGCTCACCGCGGTCGTGCTCGTGATCGGGGTCCCGGCGAACGCGTTCACCGTGATGGGGCTCGCCGTCGGCGTCGGGGTGGTGATCGGCTGCCTCACCGGGTTCCTCGTGGCCCGGATCGGGATGCCGTCGTTCGTCGTGACGCTGGCGTTGTTCATCACGTGGCAGGGGGTGATCCTGCAGCTCATCGGCGACGGCGGCACCATCGCGCTGCGTGACCCCTTGATCAACGCGGTGGCGAACGGCAATCTCTCGGTCACGGCGTCGTGGGTGCTGTTCGTGGTCGTCGCCGGTGGCTACGCGCTGGTCCAGACGGTCCGGCTGCGGACCCGGCTGCGCAGCGGGCTGGTCGCGCCGCCGACGGGCCTGGTCGCGTTGAAGATCGGAGCGGTGGTGGTGCTCGGCGGCCTGGTGACGTTCGCGCTGGTCCAGGACCGTTCGCCGGGCGTCATCGCGATCGCTGGAGTGCCCTACGTCGTCCCGATCGTGCTCGTCCTGCTGGTGCTCGGCACCTGGGTGCTCGACCGGACCCGGTTCGGCCGCCACGTCTACGCCGTCGGCGGCAACCGGGAGGCCGCGCGCCGGGGCCGGCATCGACGTCGCCCGCATCCGGGCGTCGGTGTTCGTCATCTCCACCGCCTTCGCCGCGATCGGCGCGATCGTCTACTCGTCGAAGATCGGGTCGGTGAACCCGGCGGCCGGTGGCGGCAACACCCTGCTGTTCGCGGTCGGCGCCGCGGTCATCGGCGGCACCTCGCTGTTCGGCGGACGCGGCCGGATCAGCAACGCCGTCATCGGCGGCACGGTGCTGGCCACGGTGCAGAACGGTCTCGGTCTGCTCAAGCAGCCCGCCGCCGTCGTGTTCGTGGTGACCGGCCTGGTGCTGCTGCTCGCGGCCGGTGTCGACGTGGCGTCCCGGCGCCGGGCGGCGGCCACCGGCCGGTGACATGACCCAGCCCGGATCGGGGACCCGACCCGACGACGCGCGCCGGCACAACCGGGCCGTCCTGTTGCGTCGGCTGCACGTCGAGGGACCCTGCACCCGCGCGACGCTGGCCGGTGAGCTCGGCCTCAACCGCAGCACGATCAAGGCGGTGGTGGACGGGCTCGCCGAGGCGGGCGTCGTCACCGAGGCCGTCCCGGCCCGGCGCTCGGGGGCCGGGCGGCCGTCGCTGCTGGTGCTGCCCGACCCGCAGGCGGCGGTGGTGCTCGCCGTCGACATACGGGTCGAGCAGGTGGCGCTGGCGATGGTCGGCATCGGCGGCCAGATCCTCGGGCGGCACAGCTGGAACCTGCACCGCACCACCCGGCTGCCCGGCGAGGTGATCACCCACCTCGCCGAGTCCGCCGCCCTGCTCCGCGACGAGCTGGGCGTCGCCGAGCAGGCGGTCGGGGTGTCGGTGCCCGGCGTCGTCCGGCGCTCCGACGGCTTCGTTCACGAGGCACCCAACCTCGGCTGGCGCGACGTCGACCTGGGCACCCGGCTCGCCGCCGTCCTGGCCCGGCCGGTGCAGGTTGCCAACGACGCCGAGGCCGGAGCACTCGCCGAGCACCTGCGCGGGATCGGCCGCGACGTCGCCGACATGGTCTACCTGTCCGCCGACGTCGGCGTGGGCGGCGGCGTCGTGTCCGGCGGGACGCCGCTGCGCGGCACCGGCGGCTATGTCGGCGAGCTCGGGCACCTCATGGTCCGACCGGACGGACGGGAGTGCTTCTGCGGCTCGCACGGATGCTGGGAGACCGAGGTCGGCGAGCCCGCGCTGTGCCGCGCACTGGGGCTGCCCGAGGACACCCCGCGCGGGGTGCTCGTCGCCGAGTTGCGCGACCTGGCCGCGGTACCGGGCCGGGCCGACCGGCCGCTGGCGGACTACGCCGGATGGATGACCGCCGGGCTCGTCACGGTGGTGAACATGCTGGCCCCGGAACTCGTCGTGCTGGGGGACCTGTTCGGGGCGCTGCCGCCGTCGGTCGTCGAACGGGTCGGCTCCGAGCTGCGCCGGCGCAGCCTGGTCAGCCGGGCCACGGGCGGGACCCGGCTCGCGGTGTCCCCGCTCGGCCGCGACGGCGCGCTGGTCGGCGCGGCCGAGATCGCGTTCGAGCCGGTGCTGGCGGCGGTCTGACGCCGTGCCGGGGCCGGTCCGGCACCACGGCCGGCCCGCGGGCTCAGGCCAGGTGGCCGGAGAGCTCCGGCAGCGCGCCGACGGTGAAGGTCGGCGGGGTGAGGTACCCGGGCCAGGTGTCGCCGTGGCGGTCCAGCCAGGCCGTCGCCATCCCGACCCGGGCGGCGCCGTGCAGGTCCCACGGGTGCACCGCGACCATCACCGCCTCGCCCGCGTCGACCTCGCAGGCCCGCAGCGCGTACCGGTAGGACTCCGGGGCCGGCTTCCAGATCCCGGCGTCCTCGACCGACAGCACGGCGTCGAACTGCTCGCGCAGCCCGTGGTCGCCGAGCAACCGCTCGGCCACCGATGCGGCGCCGTTCGACACCGTCACCAGCCGCAGCCCCGCGGCCCGCAGCGCCGCGACCCCGCCGTGCACGTCGTCGCGCACCGGCAGCTCCAGAAATCCGTCGACGACGTGCCGGGCGCCCCGGTCGGGGTCGGCGACCCCGTGCCGGCGCAGCAGCCCGGCCGCGGTCGCCGTCGCCAGCTCGGCGAAGGTCGTCAGCTCCCCGCCCGCGGCCTGCGCCATGCCCTCGCGCAGGGTCGCGGCGAACCACAGGGGCCCGAGCGACTCCGGTGCGCCCAGCGCGGCGAACCGGGCCCCCATCGGTGTCAGGTCCGACAGGGTCTCGTTGACGTCGAACACCACGGTCGTGATCGCCATCCCCCTACCCTGACGGGTGTGAGTGCTCCCCGCACGGTGCTGGTCCTCGGCGGTACGACCGAGGGCCGTGCCGCGGCCGCCGCGCTGGCCGTCCGTGACGACGTCCGGGTCGTGTCGTCGCTGGCCGGGGCCGTGCGCAGCCCGGCCCTGCCCGACGGCGAGGTCCGGATCGGCGGGTTCGGCGGCGCCGACGGGCTGGCCGCGCACCTGCGTGCCGAGCGGGTGGCGGCGGTGCTCGACGCCACCCATCCGTTCGCGTCGACGATGACCGCGAACGCTGCCGCCGCCTGCGCGGGCACCGGGGTGCCGCTGGTCGTGCTGCGCCGGCCGGGCTGGACGCCCGGGCCGGGGGACCGGTGGCACCGGGTCCCCTCGGTCGCCGCCGCGGCGGCCGCGCTGCCCGACCTGCTCCCCGGCCCCGCCGGGCGGGTCCTGCTCACGACCGGCCGCGGGGGACTGGCGCACTTCGCCGATGTCGACGCGGCGTTCTGGATCCGGGCGGTCGACCCGCCCGACGGCCCGCTGCCCGCCCGGCACGAGCTGCTGCTCGACCGGGGCCCGTTCGCCCTCGACGACGAGCGCGCTCTGTTCGACGCCGTCGTCCCGCACGTGCTGGTCACCAAGGACTCCGGCGGCGCGGCGACCGCACCGAAGCTCGCCGCGGCCCGGGAGCGCGGGGTGGCGGTCCTGCTCGTCGACCGGCCGTCGCTGCCCGGTGGGGTCGCGGTGGAGTCCACAGTGGAGGCGGCTCTGGCCCGGCTGCTCGGGGACTGATCACCAGGGGACCGGCTCGCCCGTCCAGTCGACGAAGGTGCCGGTCGGGCCGCCGTCGGGGGCCAGCAGGAGCCGCACCGCGCCGGCGGCGGCCTCGGCCGGGTCCCCGGCGGACGTGGCCGCGCGGGCGTTGAGGTTGGTCGCCCGCAGCCCCGGGGCCAGCGCGTTCACCGCGACCCCGGCGTCGGCGAGCGACTGGGCGTAGGACACGGTGAGCGCGTTCAGGGCCGTCTTCGACGACCGGTAGGCCGCCGCGCCCCCGCCCGAGCGGTGGTCGAACTGCCGGTTCGGGCCGGTGCTCCAGGTCAGCGACCCGGTCCCGCTGGAGACGTTGAGGATCCGTGGATGAGCCGAGCGCCGCAGCGCGGGCAGGAACGCGTTGGTCACCGTGACGACGCCGAACACGTTCACCTCGTAGACCCGGCGCAGGTCCTCGGCGGTCGACTCCGGGGCCGTCGCGAACGAGTCGCTCACCCCGGCGTTGTTCACCAGCAGGTCCACCCGTTCGACGGCGGCGGCCGCCGCCGCGACCGAGGCCGCATCGGTCACCTCCAGCGCGAGCGGCCGGGCGCCCGCACCGAGTGCGGCGACCGCGTCGGCACCGCGGGCGGCGTCGCGCGCTCCGATGTACACGGTGAGTCCCGCGGCCAGCAGTCCGCGGGCGATCTCGAACCCGATCCCGCTGTTCGCGCCGGTGACGACGGCGACGTCGCCCGCACCCGGTCCGGTCGGCTCGGTCATGACGGCCTCCATCTCGATCTCCAACTCCATCTCCAACGATGGCGTTGGAGATGAGTGTACGCCCCTCCGCTACCGTGCGGCCATGGCCTGGGACACCGAGGGGACGCGACGACGGCTGAAGGACGCGGCCACCGCCGAGTTCGCCGAGCGCGGCCGCGAGGGCACGACGATGAGCCGCATCGCCGCCCGGGCCGGGATCAACAAGGAGCGCCTCTACAGCTACTTCGGCGACAAGCAGGCACTCTGGGACCTCGTGCTGGCCGAGCAGCTCGAGCTGCTCGCCGTCGGCGTCCGCGCGACCGGGACAGGCCTCGACGACGTGGGTGAGTTCGCCGGGGCCACGTTCGACCACCACGCCGACCACCCGGTGCTCGCCCGGCTGCTGCAGTGGGAGGGGCTGGACGCCACCGGACACGTCGCCGGGCGCCCGGGGCGCAGCCGGCACTACCGGGAGAAGGTCGAGCGGTTCGCGGCCGCGCAGCACGCCGGGACGATCGACGACGGCCTCGACCCGGCCCATCTGGTGTTCGCGCTGATCGCGCTGGCCGCCTGGTGGCACACGGTGCCCCAGCTCGCCTCGATGGTGACCGGTGCCGAGCCCGGTGACCCGGCCGAGCGGGCCGCGCGCCGTGCCTTCGTCGTGGAGGCCGCCCGGCGCCTCGCCGCGCCGCGGCGGTCCCCGGCCGAGGTGCCCGGCCCGGATCGGGGGTAGCGGCCGGCCCATCGGTCGCGCGTCGTCCGTCGGGGCATCCCGAGCCCGGAGGCTGCCGGAACCCCGGGGAGGCCGGAAAGTGGGCACGCCGCACCCCGGGGCGCACCGGGTCCCGGGGCAGGCCGGGTCTCAGGGCAGGCCGACGAGGATCCCGCCCGGCTCCGGGGCCGCGGCCAGCGCCCCGGCGAGCGCCTCCAGCCCGGTCCGCCGGGTGACCAGCCGGCCCGGGTCGAGACGGCCCTCGGCGACGAGTGCCATCAACTCCGGGTAGTCCGCGGCGGCCATGCCGTGGCTCCCAGTGACCGTCAGCTCGTGCGCGATCATCAGCGGCACCGGCACCACCGGCTCCCGGGCGAGCAGGCCGACCTGCACCAGCGTCCCCTGCCTGCGCAGCGACCGGACGCCGAGGTCCAGGGCGTCCGCCCGGCCCGCGGCCTCCACCGCGAGGCGGGCGCCGCCGTCGCCGACGGCCTCGCGGACCGCGTCCGGGCCGTGGTTGGTGTCCACCGCCGCCACCGCGCCCAGCTCGACCGCCCGGGCCCGGGCCGCGGGCGAGGGGTCCGCGACGACCGACTCGGCGCCCAGCGCCGCCGCGATCAGCACCGCGGCCAGGCCGACCCCGCCCGCGCCGAGCACGAGGACCCGCTCCCCGGCGACCAGCCCGCCGCGCCCGACCAGCGCCCGGTGCGCGGTGGCGATCCGGCAGCCGAGCAGCGCGGCCCCGGCGGCATCGGCGTCGTCGGGGACCGGCACCAGGTTGTGGTCGGCATGGTGCAGCGCGACGAGCTCGGCGAAGGAGCCGTCGTGGGTGAAGCCGGGCTGCTGCTGGTGCGGGCAGACCTGTGCGCGGCCCGCCCGGCAGTCCGGGCACACACCGCAGCCGCAGACGAACGGCGCCGTGACCCGGTCACCGGCCCGGAACCGGGTGACCCCGGTGCCGGTCGCGACCACGCGCCCGACCAGCTCGTGGCCGGGGACGTGGGGGAGCATCACGTCGCCGTCGTGCCCGGCCCAGGCGAAGCGGTCGCTGGCACACAACCCGGTCGCCTCCACCCGCACGACCACCCCGCCCGCGGGCGGCGTGGGGTCCGGCAGGTCGACGACCTCGGGTGGCGCACCGAACGCGGTGATCCGTACTGCTCGCATGGAGGGAATCCTTCCAGGCTCGATATGCTCGCCGTCCGAGGGAAAGAGGTGGTGCGGTGTACGCCGCGATCCTGTTCGACATGGACGGCACCCTGGTGGAGTCCGACGAGGCGGTCGCCCGATCCTGGGCCGCCTGGGCCCGCGAGTACGGCGTCGCCGAGGCGGACCTGGTCCGCGTCGCGCACGGGGTGCCGAGCGACGGCACGATCCGGCTGCTGCGCCCGGACCTCACCGGTGCCGCGCTCGACACTGCCGCGGCCCGCCAGCTCGAGCTGCAGTACGACGACCTCGACGACGTCGTCGCGCTGCCCGGCGCGCACGCGCTGCTCGCCGCCCTCGACGCGGCGCGGATCCCGTGGGCCCGTCGTGACCAGCGCCGACCGGCGGCTCGCCGAGGCCCGCCTGGGCGCCGCCGGGGTCGTCGCACCGGTGCTCGTCGCCCGGGACGACGTGCGGCACGGCAAGCCGGACCCGGAGGGCTACCGTGCCGCGGCGGCCGAGCTCGGGTTGGATCCGGCCACCTGCCTCGTCGTCGAGGACGCACGGGCCGGGCTCGACGCGGGCCGGGCCGCCGGCGCGGCGACCGCGGCGCTGCGGGGACTCGACGGGGACCTGCGACCCTCCGGGCTGCCCGAGCTCACGGCCCTGCTGGGGCTCGCGGACGCGGTCAGACCCGAATCCGCGAGTAGCGCTGGTGTCCGGACTGGGGAGATGGCGATAGGTGCCCGCTGACCTGCGATGATCGTGTTTGCGACGACACGACATTGCGGGTTGAGAGGACACCTATCAGGTGCGAACAGTACGCAAGCGACGCCCGCGGTGTGCGCGGGTGCGTCTCGGCGCGCCGGACGCGGCGCTGACCAGGTTCTCCGGGCTGGCCGCGGTGACCGAACTGATCGACCGGCTCGGGATCATCGACAAGCTCGACGCCGCGGTCGGGCCCATCAAGGACCGCGACCGCGGGTGCAGCGCCGGGCAGATGCTGGTCGGCATGTCGGCGGCGCAGCTGTGCGGGGAGGACTTCCTGGTCGGGCTGGACCGGCACCGCGCCGACACCGCCGGGCAGGCACTCACGCCGGTGCCGGGGTTGGCGTCCACGACCGCCGCCGGGCTCGCGCGCAAGTTCATCGAGGGGCAGTGGGCGGCGGTGGAGACCGGGCTCGGTGACGTGCACACCACCGCGCTGGACCTGCTCGCCCAGGTCGACCCGGACCGGGCCGAGCAGCTGACGGCGGACGTGACGATCGATCTGGACACCACCGATGTCGAGGTTTACGGCCGGCTCAAGCAGGGCGTGGCGTTCAACCACCAAGGCCAGCGGGTCGCCCGCCCGCACGTCGCGACCTGGGCCGACACCGCGGTGGTGCTGGCCGCTGACCTCGGTTCGGGCCGGGATGACCCCCGCGCCACCAGCGCCGAGCTGTTCTACCGGGCGCTGGCCGCGCTCCCCGCGCAGGCGCGGGCGGGGCGAGTCCGCGTGCGTGCGGACGCGGGCTACTTCGCCGGGCAGCTCGCCCGCGCAGCCCTGTTCGTCGGCGTGGAGTTCGCCATCGGCGCCCGACGCATCGCGCCGCTGTGGCGCATCCTCGACGGCGTCGCGGCCGACGGGTGGACCGACGCGATCGACATGACCGGCGCGCAGGTCGCGGTGGCCGACTATTGCCCGAACTGGTGGCCCGCAGCGACCCAGCTGCTGATCCGTCGGGTCCGGCTCGACCTGGACCACGGCCAGGTCTCCGGTGACCCGCGAGCGCGGCGCCGACGCACCCTGCACCCCGCCCAGCGGGCGCTCCCGCTCGACGACCTCGCTACGGTGGCCAAGGTCGACGGGGTGTTCGCCTACTCGTTCATCGTGACCAACCTCGACGTCTCCACACCTGCCGCAGCCGCGCAGGCCGAGTACTGGTACCGCCACCGCACGAAGGTGGAGAACCTGTTCCGCGACACCAAGCACGGCGCCGCGCTGCGCCACCTCCCCTCCGGACACCTCGCGGTGAACCGAGCCTGGATGTGGGGCGCACTCCTGGCCGCCACCACCAGCGGGTGGCTGCACCACCTCACCGCCCGCACCCGCGACGGGCGCCTGGTCGGGCACGGCGTCCGCGGCGGCCAGGCCATGATCGCCACCCTGCGCCGGCGGCTGATCACCATCCCCGCCCGCCTCGTGCGCCACGCCCGCGGCCTCACCCTGCGCCTACCACCCGGCGAGCACCTACTCGCCGAGGTCCTCGCCCGCGTCCGCGCCCTGCCCGCTCCGTCCTGACCCGGCCGCACCGGCCCCGACCAGCACAGGAACCCGCCACCCGAGGCGACACTCGGGCCGCCCGCTTGCCCACCACCCAACTCCCGACCCAAGCAACATCAACTTTGGCCGACCAAGATCAGCTCATGACCTACTCGCGGATTCGGGTCAGACCGGGCGGCTCATGACGGTCAGCCCCGGACCGGGCACGCCGTCGGCGACGAACCCGGTCCGGAGGTAGAACGCGATCGCGCGGGCGTTGTCCGGCTCCACCTTCAGCGACAGCGTGCGCGACCCGTTCTCGCGAGCGACGGCGGTGACCGCGTCGACCAGCGCGTCGGCCACCCCGGTGCCGCGCAGGTCGGTGTGCACCCACATGCCGTACAGCAGGCCGTCGCCGTCGTCACCGGCCCGCCAGCACGCGGTGCCGACCGGGCGGTCGCCGTCGAAGGCGGCGAAGCGGACGTGCTCGGTCAGGACCACCCGCCAGGCGGCCGGTTCGAGGGCGGCCTGCTCGCGGTAGAAGTCGCTGTCCTCACCGAACCCGTCCCGCACCGACGCGAGGCGGGCCACGCGGGCCTGCTCCCAGTCGTCGGGCCCGAATCGCCACACCCGCAGTTGCACGGCGTGACGCTAGCGCGGAACCGGCATCCGTCAGGATGTCGTCAACGAGCCGATGTGATCAGTCGGTCGTCGTGCCGCCGGGGCCGTAGTGCCGGGGGGTGAACACGACGGTCGTGCCGCCGCGCTCGACCGCCCGGGTCGTCGACGAGCCGACGACCACCAGGGTCCGCATGTCCACCTGCTCCGGGTCCAGCTCGCCCAGCGTGGTGACGACGACCCGCTGCCCGGCGCCGCCGACGTCGCGGCCCAGCACCACCGGCGTGTCCGGGGCGCGGTGCTCCAGCAGCACGTCGCGGGCCGCGCCGACCTGCCACGGCCGGGCCTTCGAGCGCGGGTTGTAGATCGCGATCGCCAGGTCGGCCGCGGCCACGGCCCGCAGCCGGTCCGCGACGACGTCCCACGGCTTGAGCCGGTCCGACAGTGAGATCATGGCGTGGTCGTGCCCCAGCGGGGCGCCGACGGCAGCCGCCACGGCCTGCGCCGCGGACATGCCGGGCAGCACCCGGACCGGGACGTCGTGGTACTTCGGCTCCGCGGCCACCTCCAGCACCGCGGTCGCCATCGCGAACACCCCAGGGTCCCCGGCGGAGACGACGGCGACCCGCCTTCCCGAGGCGGCGAGGTCCAGCGCGTGCGCGGCCCGCTCGGACTCGACCTTGTTGTCCGAGGCGTGCCGGGCCTGACGCGGGTTCGGCGGCACCCGGTCCAGGTAGGGGCGGTAGCCGACGAGGTCGTCCACCTCGGACAGCGCGCGGGCGACCTGCGGGGTCAGCCAGTCCCGCCCGGCGGGCCCGGTCCCGACGACGACGACCTCGCCCGGCCCGCGCACCGACCGCTCCTCGGCCGCCGCGCCCCCGGGCTCCGCGACGGATGCGACGGCCTCCTCGGGCACCGATGCGGCGACCTCGCCGGGCACCAGGGTGATCGCGAAGTAGGGCACGTCGGAGGGATCCACGTCGGACAGCGCCCCGGTCCGCTGCCCCTCCATCGTCGCCCGCTCGACGTAGCGGGCCCGGTCGAGCACGCCGGCGTCGGCCATCGCCCCGCGGACCGCGGTGAAGGTGCGCCCGAGCTTCATCACCGCCGCCGAGTCGGTCCCCGCGAGCCGCCGGGCCAGCTCCTCACGGGGCAGCGTGCCCGGGAGCACGGTGAGCACCTCGTTGCGCTCCACCAGCGGCTGCCCGATCGCCGCGGCCGCACCGCTGATCGAGGTGACGCCCGGCACGACCTCGGTGGGATAGCGCCCCGCCAGGCGCTTGTGCATGTGCATGTAGGAGCCGTAGAACAGCGGGTCGCCCTCGGCGAGCAGCACGACGTCGCGGCCCGCGTCGAGGTGCGCGGCGAGCCGGGCGGCGGCCTCGGCGTAGAACGCGTCGATCGCGCCCTGGTAGCCGCCGGGGTGGTCGGTGGCCTCGGTGGTGACCGGGTAGACCAGGGCCTCCTCGATCGCGGTGCCCGACAGGTGCGGCTCGGCGATCCGGCGCGCGATGGAGCGGCCGTGCCGCGCGGAGTGGTAGGCGATGACGTCGGCGTCGCGGACGAGCCGGGCGGCCTTGATGGTCGTCAGCTCGGGGTCGCCCGGACCGAGGCCGACGCCGTAGAGGGTGCCCGTCACGCCGTGCTGCTGCGCGTCACTCGCAGGCTCGTTCACGCTGTGTTGCTGCGCGTCACTCGCAGGCTCGTTCACGCTGTGTTGCTGCGCGTTCACGCGATGATCTCCTGTTCGTGGGCCAGCGCGTTCAGCGCCGCCGCGGTGATCGCCGACCCGCCACGACGGCCGTGGACGACGAGGTGCTCCAGGTCGGTCCGCTCGGACAGGGCCACCTTGGACTCGGCGGCACCGATGAACCCCACCGGGATGCCGATGATCGCGGCCGGGCGGGGTGCGTCGCCCCGGTCGATGAGGTCCAGTACGTGGAACAGCGCGGTCGGGGCGTTCCCGATCGCGACCACCGCGCCCTCGAAGCGGTCGGCGAGCAGCTCCAGGGCGGCCGCGGACCGGGTGTTGCCGATCCGGCGCGCGTGGTCGGGGACCCGGGCGTCGCGCAGCAGGCAGAGCACCTCGTTGTCCGCGGGGAGCCGGGCGGCGGTCACCCCGGAGGCGACCATCATCGCGTCGCACAGGATCGGGGCACCGGCCCGCAGCGCGGAGCGGGCGGCCGCGACGACGCCGTCGGAGGCGGCGATGTCGTCGACGAGGTCGACCTGACCGCAGGCGTGGATCATGCGGACGGCGATGTCGTCGACACCGGGCGGGAGCCCGGAGAGATCGGTCTCCGCGCGGATCGTCGCGAACGAGCGGCGGTAGATCTCGTTGCCGTCGGTGATGTAGTCGTACCCGCTCAGCGGAGCTCCTCGGTCGTGATCGTGCGTCCGTCGATGACGTAGGTGTCCGGCCCGGTGGCGACCGCGTCGCGGTGCGCCGTGTGCGGGGCGCCGCAGCGCCGGCCACAGCCGACGACGTGCACCGCGTCGGGCACCGCGCCCGCTCGCGGCCCGCCCCGCGCGATCAGCACGAGCGCGTGGGCGCGGACGTCGGCCAGGGACTTCGCGCAGCCCGGAGCGCCCGCGCAGGCGCTGACCCGCACCGCCGGGTGGCCGGGGTCGACGACGAGCCCCGCCGCCGCCAGCCGGGCCTCGGCACCGGGTGCGGGGGTGGGCAGGACCAGGGTGCGCCACGGGGTGACCAGCAGCTGCGGGGCCGACTCGGCCAGCAGGTCCAGCTGCCCGGCCGACAGCTCCCCGAGCACCGGCGCGACCCCCAGCGCGCCGCCACCCAGCGCTCCGACGAGCACCGGGCCGGGACCCCCGGGCGTGCTGTCGTCGAGCCCCGGACCGGGGGAGGACACCGACCGGTGTCCGCGCAGCCGGGACGCCACCCCGGTCGCGGCGCCGGGCAGCTCCACGGCGCGCCAGGCCCGCGCGGCCGGGTCGGCGGCGTGCGCGGCCCGCAGGTCGAGGAACGCCGCGACCGCGTCGAGCAGCAGCGCGGGCGCCTCGGCGGGGGAGCAGCACAGGCCGGTCGGGACGCCCGCCACGAGGAGTTCGCCCTCCTCGGGACCCCGCGCCCGCCAGCACAGGTCGGCACGCTCGGCGGCGACGTCGCCGCGGCCGTCGTCGAGGGCGAACAGGAACCGGCCGGGCAGCGCCGACAGCGCGGGGCGCGCGCACAGGCCGCGGTCGAGCGCGGTGGCCAGACCCCGGACGTCGGCGAGACCCCCGGCGAGCCCCGAGAGCGGGGAGGCCAGCACGTTGCGGACCCGCTCGTGGGTGGTCGACGGCAGCATCCCGGCCATGGTCAGCCGCTCCACCGGGCGCGGGTCGGCCGGGTCGAGGCCGCGCAGCTGCAGGTTCCCGCGCGAGGTCAGGTGGACGGCGCCGTCCCCGGCCTCGCGGGCCAGGGCCGCGACCGCCCGCAGCGCCGCCGCGGTGACCGTCCCGCCCGGCAGCCGGATCCGCGCCAGCGACCCGTCCGCGGCCGCGTGCGGCGAGACGACGCCGGGACAGGCGTCGGTGCGGGTACGGGTGGTCGGCGACGGCACGCCGGACACTGTAGGCATCCGAGACCGCCGAAGGGACCTGCCGGGGCGGCGGTCACACCTCGTCAGGTGTTCAGATCACGGCAGGTACCGGCGAGCCCCGGAGTACGTCGCGTCGAACCGCACCGGGGTCACCCGGACCGGGGTGGCCGCGTCGAACGCCTCGATCATCGTCCCGCCGCCGGCGTACATCGCGACGTGCGTCGCGGGGGAGTTCCAGAACAGCAGGTCACCGGGCCGCAGGTCGGCGGGGTCGCCGACCTGCCGTCCACCGCGGGACTGGTCGGAGGCGTCGCGCCCGACGGTGATCCCGTGCAGCGCGTAGGCCAGCCCGGTGAGGCCCGAGCAGTCCGGGCCGAACCCGGAGCGCCCGCCCCAGAGGTACGGGCGGTCCAGGAACAGCCGCGCGGTCGCGACCAGCCCCTCCCCGGTCGGAGAGAGCGGCGCCCCCTGCCGGAGCGTCTCCGCCGCCGTCCATGCCTGGTCGCCGCCGGGCAGCGCGACCCGGACCGCGTCGCCCGCCTCGCCGACGACCGGCAGCCGGGTACCGACGCTGACCTCGCGCAGCCGCTCGGTGCCGGCCGGGTCGCGGTACAGCCAGGTCGTCGCGACGCCGTCGACGGTGCCGGCGGGCGCCCCCGCGGCCAGCGCGCCGAACGCGGGGTCGTCGACGAGCTGGGCCTCGGGGACCCAGCCGGGGTAGCCACGGTGGTCCTTGCCCGACGGCTGGCCGGGCACGACGACCTGCGCCCAGCCGTCGCGACGCGCGGTCACGGTGACCGGGGCGCCGAGCAGCACCTGGGTCTGGGTGCGCGAGGCGGTGGTGAGCTCGCGGCGGTCCTCGCTGCTCATCGACCCCAGCCACCCGGCCGGGTCGGCCGGGGTGGCGACGGCGGCCCGGTCCCGCGGGCGCGGACTGTCCGGTGAGGTCCACACCGTCGCGACCGACACGGCGACGAACGTCCGCCCCGGTCCCTCGGCGGCCGCGGGGACGGCGGCCGCGGGCAGGACGGCGCAACCGAGCACCGCGGCGAACAGGACGGACAGGACACGGGGCACGGCCGGGACTCTCGACGGCGGGAGGCGTCGGGGCAAGCACCCACACCGCCGGGTCACCACGACGAGTGGGGTGGCCCCGCCCACCGTTCACGACCCGCCTCGCAGGTCGTCGCCGGGTACCGGGAGGTGGAACGCGCGGCCCGAACGCCGTCAGCCTCTTGTCAGGTCCCCCCGCTGCTCTTAGTGTATGCGTATGCATCTCACTGAAGCGGACCTGCGGCGCATCGGGTCGCCCGTCACCGTGGCGAAGGCGCCGGCCGTCGTCGACAGCGCGGACCTGCGCGACCCGGCCGTGGTCGCCACCGTCTCGGAGATGCTGCGCACCATCTCCGCCGGCAGGATGGACGCGGTGCTGCGCTACGCCCGGGAGCTCGACGGGTTCACCGGCACCGACCTGCTCGTCGGCCCCGCCGAGCTGGCCCGTGCCGGGGACGAGCTGCCCGCGGACCTGCGCGAGGCGCTCGAGGCGGGCGCGGACCGGACCCGCCGGTTCGCGCGGATGCAGCGGGACCGGCTGCAGGACTTCGAGGCCGAGGTCCTGCCCGGGGTGGTGTGCGGTCAGCGTCTGATCCCGGTCGGGAACGTCGGCGCCTACCTCCCGGCGGGTCGGTTCCCGCTGCTGGCCGGCGCGTTCATGACGGTCGGGGTGGCCGGGGTGGCCGGCGTGCCGAACATCGTCGCGGCGACGCCGCCCTCGCGCGACGGACGCCCGCACCCGGCGGTGCTCTACGCGGCGCACGTCAGCGGTGCCGACGCGGTGTACGCCGTCGGCGGGGTGCAGGCACTCGCCGCCATGGCGTTCGGGCTGCTCGACGGGACGCCCTCGGACATGATCGTCGGCGCCGGCAACGCCTACGTGGCCGAGGCCAAGCGCCAGCTCTACGGACAGGTGGGCATCGACGTGCTCGCCGGGCCGTCGGAGGTCGCGGTGATCGCCGACGACACCGCCGACGCCGCGACCGTCGCCGCGGACCTGCTGGCCCAGGCCGAGCACGGGCCGACCTCGCCCGCGTCGCTGGCCACCACCTCCGAGCGGCTGGCCGAGGAGGTCCCGCGGGAGATCGAGAAGCAGCTCGCGGGCCTGGCCACCGCGGAGATCGCCGGCGCGGCCTGGCGCGACCACGGCACGGTCTACCTGGCACCCGACCGCGAGACCGTCGCCCGGGTCATGGACACCCTCGCTCCCGAGCACCTCGAGGTGATCGCCGAGGACCTCGACTGGTGGCTGGGGCGGCTGCGCAACTACGGCTCGTTGTTCCTCGGCCCGCACTCGACGGTGGCCTACGCCGACAAGGGCATGTCCGGCACCAATCACGTGCTGCCGACGACCCGGGGCGCGCGCTACACCGGCGGGCTGTCGGTGGCCGGTTTCCTCAAGCAGCTGACCTACCAGCGGGCCACGCGGGAGGCGACCCGGGCCCAGGCCGAGCCGACCGTGACCGTGTCCGACTTCGAGCAGCTCGTCGGACACCGTGACAGCGCCCGCATCCGACTCGACGCGCTCAGGAGCTGAACGCGCAGGCGTATGTATACACGGGGCGCGGTCGGCGGCCGCGGCGCACGCCTGCCGGTGGTCGCAGTGGGGCTCGCCGTCGTCCTGCTGCTCGCGGGGTGCGGCGCCGGGTCGCGGACCCCCGCCGCCACCGCCACGCTCGTCCCGTGTGACTTCCCGCCGCCACCGTCGTCGGTGGACGTCAACGTCCTGGCCTACAACTCCTCGGCCATCGACCCGTTCACCAACTCGATGGTGCGCAGCTGCTCCAAGGACGGGGTGACCCTGCACCACGAGCCGGTCGACTACGCGGGCCAGTCGCAGAAGACGACGGCCACCCTGGCCGGGCGCTACGGCACCTACGACATCCTCGAGACCTACGGATTCGTCGTCCCGCAGCAGGCCTCGACCGGCAAGCTGCACCCGCTCGACGACCTGATGGCCCGCTACGGCGCGGAGCTCGGTCTGGACCGGCTCAACCCCGAGATGCGCGAGGCGCTGTCCTACGACGGGAAGCTCTACGGCATCCCGATGCAGGCCCAGACCTTCGTCATGGCCTACCGCCGCGACGTGTTCGACCGCCTCGGCATCACCCCGCCGCGGACCTTCGCCGAGCTGCGCCAGGCCGCCGACCGCATCCAGCGCGAGGGCGGGATCCGCTACCCGCTGGCCCTGCCGCTGCTGGCGAGCTCGGCGTCGCGACCGCCTACGACGCGGCGCTGGGCTCGTTGGGCACCGACTACGTCGACCGTGACACCGGCCGCCCGAGCTTCGACACCCCGCAGGCCGCGCAGGCCTTCACCGAGCTTCGGTCGCTGCTGCCGTTCATGGACCCGCAGGTGACGACGTTCGCCCAGCCCGCGGTGCAGCAGCAGATGTACAACGGCTCGGCCGCGATCGCGATCATGTTCAGCGGCCGCATGCTGGATCTCACCGACCCCGCCAACATCCGGTTCGCGACCGACTTCGGGTTCGCCGCGCCGCCGTCGGTCGCCGGTGGGGACGTCCTCTACAACGCCCTGTCGGTGGACGGCTGGGCCATCCCGGAGAACACCGAGGTGGACAAGGACCTGCTGTTCCGGCTGGTCGCCGCCTCGGTGGGCGAGGAGGCGTCCCGGGCCGCGGTGCCGGCGGCCTTCCCGGCCCGCGAGGGCAGCGTGACGCCGGCGAGCAGCCCGTTCGCGCCGGCGCAGCTGACGGCGCTGGGGAAGGCCCCGCCGCCGGAGCCGTTCCCGTGGACCTCACGGATCAGCAACGAGACCCGCCCGGTCGTCGCGGACGTGCTGGCCGGCCGGACGACGATCCCCGACGGTCAGCGGCAGATGCAGGAGATCGCGACCGCGATCGTCGCCGAGTACCGACGCTGAAGTTCTGGCACCGCCCCCTTTCCCACCACCCACGAGAGCGAGGTGAGGCGATCATGCGCAGGCGCGAGTTCCTGGGGCTGGTCTCCCCGAGCCTGCTGGTGATGCTCGGCCTGCTGCTGTTCCCGCTCTACAAGACGGTGGAGTGGAGCCTGCAGCGGGTCAACTACGGCGAACCCGGCACCTTCCTCGGCCTGGACAACTACGCCCAGGCCCTGTCCGACCCCCGGCTCGGGCGGGCCGTGCTGTTCACCGTCGGCCTGACCGTCGCGGTCGTCGCCGTCCTGCTGGTCGGGGGCTACCTGCTCGCCGTCCTGGTCAACGGGCTCGGCCGGTCCCGCCCCTGGGTCCTCGGCGTGCTGCTGGTCTCCTACGTCGTGCCCAACGTCGTCGGCGCCACGATGTTCTCCTGGCTGTTCGACTCCAACTTCGGCGGCGTCGTCGACTACCTGATCACCGAACTCACCGGGGCCGAGATCCTCTGGTTCACCGAGCCGTGGGCGAACCGGGTCATGATCGGGCTCAACACGGTCTGGTTCATGCTGCCGTTCGCCATGCTGGTGATCCTCGCCGGGCTGCAGGGCGTGCCGGGGGAGATCGTCGAGGCCGCCCGGATCGACGGCGCGACCGGCTGGCGGGTGCACTGGCACGTGATCGTGCCGAGCATCCGGGGCGTCCTCACCTTCGTCTCGATCATCTCGATCATGGACGTCCTGCGGACGTTCGACCAGCTCGTCCCGCTCTCGCCGCAGGCACCGCAGATCGGCAACGAGTCGATCATGCTCTACATCTACAACATCGCCTTCCAGGACGGCGGCCAGCAGCTGGGGCTCGGCAGCGCGATCAACGTGCTGCTCATCGTCCTGATCGTGCTGCTGCTCTCCCCGTTCATCCGGGACATGGCCAAGGAGGCCCGCCAGTGACCAGCGTGCAGACCACCCCGCCGGCCACCACCGCCCCCGGCCCGTCCGACGATGCCGGCCCCGCCCGGGCCCGCCGCCGCCCGCGGGGGAGGACCGTGCTGGTCGGCGGCCTGCTGCTGGTGGTGTGCTGGGTGATGCTGAGCCCGGTGCTGTGGACGGCCATGTCGGTCACCAAACCCACCGACGTCGCCTTCCTCGACCCGCCGGTGTTCACCTGGACCCCGACGTTCACCGCGTTCGTCGACCTGTGGCAGACCACCGAGTTCTACCGGTACCTGCTCAACACCCTGGTCGTCGCGCTGATCAGCACGGTGATCGCGCTGCTCATCGGCATCCCCGCCGCCTACGCGCTGTCGCGCTACCCGGGCTGGGTGTCGGTGGCCCTGCTCATCACGGCGCTGATCTTCCGTGCGTTGCCCCGCTTCGCGGTCGTGCTGCCGATGTACGAGCTGTCGCGCTCGCTGGGGATCTACGACACGACCTTCGCCGTCGCCGCCGCGCTCGTGGCGATCAACCAGCCGTTCTCGATCTGGCTGCTGCGCAACTTCTTCGCCGAGATCCCCAAGGAGCTCGACGAGGCCGCGATGCTCGACGGCTGCAGCCGCTTCCAGATCCTCTGGCGGGTCATGGTGCCGCTGATGGGCCCCGGGATCCTGACCGCGGGGATCTTCATGTTCCTGTTCGCGTTCCAGGAGTACCTGACGGCGAACGTGCTCACCGACGTCGTCGCCCGCACCGTCCCGGTCTTCATCGCCACCCAGCTCGGGCAGACCCTGCCGATGCTCCAGCAGGCGGGCGCCGCCGCGATCCTGCTGACGCTGCCGGTGATCGGGTTCGCCTTCGTCGCCCAGCGCTACCTCGTCGCCGGTCTGGGCGCGGGCTCGGTCAAGGGCTGAGCGGTGCCCGCCGTCCCGTCGTCGCCGCCGCTGGTCCTGCTGCCGGGCATGAACTGCTCGGCCCGGCTGTGGGGCCCGGCGGGGGCCGGGGCGCTGCACCCGGTCCTCGACCGGCCGACCCTCGACGAGCAGGTCGAGGCGTTGCTCGACGCGCTGCCCGGCCGGTTCGCCCTCGGCGGGCTCAGCCTGGGCGGGATCGTCGCGATGGCACTGACCCGGCGGGCCCCCGAGCGGGTCGCCGGGCTGTGCCTGATGGCGACCAACGCCCGCCCGCCCACCCCCGAACAGCGCGCCGGCTGGGAGGTGGCGCTCACCCGGCTCGACGACGGCGCCCCCGCCCGGGCCCTGCAGCCGCTGGAGCTGCTGCTGCACGACCGGTCGCTCGACGCCACCGCCCTCCAGATGGCCGACGAGACGGGGGAGCGGCGCCTCGCGGCCCAGCTGCGGCTGCAGGGCACCCGCGTCGACGAGCGCCCGGCCCTGCCCGCCGTCGCGGTGCCGACCCTGGTGCTGGCCGGTGGGCAGGACCGGCTGTGTCCGGTCGAGCGGCACACCGAGATCGCAGAGCTGGTGCCGGACGCCCGGCTGCACGTGCTGCCGGGCGTCGGTCACCTGCTCCCGGTCGAGACCCAGGACGCGGTGGCGGCACTGCTGGGGGAGTGGCTGTCCGAGGTGCACGGGCGCTCCGCCCGCTGATCGCTCGCGTGTGTGATCCGGAGCCCGCGCGGTGATCCCGCGTTCGCGTGCTGATCAGACGCCCGCGCGGTGATCCGACGCTCGCGCGGTGATCGGCTTCTCGCGCATGTCGGTACGCGCGCGACGACCGGCTCTGCGCGCGTACCGCGGATCACCGAGCGGCCGTCGGCACGTGAGGGAGCCGACGCGCCCGGGGCAGGGGGACGCGCCGAGGCCCGGCTCGGGGGTGTTGCGCGCCGGGCCGGCCGCACGATCGCCGCGAGCGAGGGTTCCGGTGCCACGGACGGCACCGGAACCCTCACTCGCGGCGATCATGGTCGGAGCCGGTCCTGCCGGCGGCGACGCTCAGCCCATCGCCGCGGCCAGCTCCCGGAACGACGCCATCATCACCGCGGTCAGGTTGTAGACCACTAGCTGCGCCCCGCCGTCGAACGACGCCGCGGCCGCGTCCGCCGAACCCGCGAGGTCGGCCCGCGCGGCGCCGCGGAGCGCCGGGTCGGCGCGCACCGCCTCCAGCAGCTGCGCAACGGACGGGTCGGTGTCGGTGCGGGACGCGCCCAGGTCCGCGACGCCGACGAGCCAGCCGTCGATCCCGTCCACCCCGACGATGTCCCCGGCCCGGGCGAGGGCGCCGGGTGACTCGAGCATCGCCACGACCAGGACGTCCTGCGCCGCCGCCCGGTGCTGCGCCGCGGTGACCTCGCCGAACCGGCCCGCCCGCGGGTACGTCGCGAACCCGCGGGTCCCGTGCGGTGGGTACCGCAGCGCGCGCACCAGCGCCGCGGCCTGCTCCGCGTCCTCGACGTGCGGGGCGACGATCCCGCGGGCGCCCTGGTCGAGCGCGCGCTGGGCCAGGTGGTGCTCGCCCTCCCCGGGCCGGACCAGCACCGGGAGCCCGTGCGCGTCGGCGAACGCGATGTGGGTGCGCAGCGACGACACGTCGGCCGGGCCGTGCTCGCAGTCGATCAGGACGAAGTCCAGACCGGCGACGGCGAGCATCTCCACGATCTCCTCGCACGGCATCCGCACCAGGGCCCCGGCGAGCCGCTCCCCGGCGGCGACCCGCGCCCTCACGCGATCATCCCGGCCGACAGGTCGACGTCGGCGCCCGACAGCCCCGGCATGGCGAGCATCGCGACGACGGCCGCGCCCACCTCGTCGGTGGTGATCATGCGGCCGAGCGCGGCCCGCCCGACGAACGCCGCGCGCGCCGCGGCGACGTCGGTGCCGGTCCGCCGCGCCTCGAGGGCGAAGTTCCGGTCCATCCGGTCCCCCTCGACCGGTCCGGGCGACAGGGCGTTGACCCGCACTCCGGCCGGGCCGGCCTCGAACGCGAGCGTCGAGGTCAGTCCCAGCACCGCGGTCTTCGACGCGCAGTAGGACGTGCGCCGGGCGAGCGGCCGCTTCCCCGACACCGAGGCCACGTTGACCACGTCGCCGTCGCCGCGCTCCAGCATCGGCGGCAGGAACGCCCGGCACACCAGGTAGGTGCCGCGCACGTTGACCGCGAACACCTCGTCCCACTCCTGCGGGCTCACCTCGACCAGCGGGGCGACCGGACCGGCGATCCCGGCGTTGTTGACGACGATAGAGACCTCCTCGTCGGCGAGCCGGGCCGCCAGGTCCGCGACGGAGTCCGGGTCGGCGACGTCGCACGTCTCGGCCCGGGCGGCGGGCCCGATCCGGGCCGCGGTCGCGGCGAGGGCGTCGGCGCGCCGTCCGGCGAGCACGACCCGGGCGCCGGCGCGGGCCAGGTGCGACGCGATCGCCGCACCCAGCCCGCTGCCGCCGCCGGTCACCAGCGCGGTGCGCCCCGTGACCGCCGCGTTCACGACCCCGCCACCGTGCTCCCGGCCGGGGCGACCGCGTCCAGCCAGCCGAACCGGTCGCCACCGTGCCGCCAGGCCCGCAGGTCCCCGGAGCGGGCGTGCCCCTCGAACAGCTCCACCCGCGACGCCCGCCCGCACACCCGGCCCAGTTCCGCGCTCGCCGCCGGGTCGTGGACCTCCTGGTAGGTGCAGGTCTTGAGGTACTTCCCGACCCACAGCCCGCCGGTGTAGCGGGCCGCGCCCAGGGTGGGCAGGACGTGGTTGGTGCCGATGACCTTGTCGCCGTAGGAGACGCAGGTGTTCTCGCCGAGGAACAGCGCGCCGTAGTTCCGCATCCGGTCCAGCGCCTCGCGCGGCCGGGCGGTGAACACCTGGACGTGCTCGGCGGCGAGGTCGTCGGCGACGCGCCACATCTCGTCGGCGTCGTCGCAGACCACGATCCGGCCGTGGTCGCGCCACGCGGGCCCGGCCAGGTCGTTCGTGGGCAGCCCCGGCAGCAGCCGGTCGACCAGGTCGAGCACCGCCCGTCCCAGCGCGGCGGAGGTGGTGACGAGCACGGCGGGGGAGTCCGGGCCGTGCTCGGCCTGCGACAGCAGGTCGACGGCGACGGTGAGCGGGTCGGCGGTGTCGTCGGCGACGACCAGGATCTCGGTCGGCCCGGCGAACAGGTCGATGCCGACCTCGCCGAACAGCTGCCGCTTGGCCTCGGCGACGTAGGCGTTGCCCGGCCCGGCCAGCATGTCGACCGGGGAGACCGAGTCGGTGCCCAGCGCCATCGCCGCGACCGCCTGGACCCCGCCCAGGACGTGGATCTCGTCGGCGCCGGCCAGGTGCATCGCCGCGACCGTCGCCGCCGGGACCTCGCCACGGATCGGCGGCGTGCAGGCGACCACGTGCGGCACGCCCGCGGCCTTCGCGGTCACGATCGTCATGTGCGCCGACGCCGTCAGCGGGTACCGCCCGCCCGGCACGTACGCACCCGCCGAGCCGACCGGGACGTGCCGGTGCCCGAGGACCACCCCCGGCAGGGTCTCGACCTCGACGTCGTGCAGGGACTCCCGCTGGACCCGGGCGAAGTTCCGGACCTGGTCCTGCACGAACCGGATGTCGTCGACCACCTGCTGCGGCAGCGACGCGACCAGCTCGTCGACCCGCTCGGGGGTCAGGCGCTCCGGGGCGCGGCCGTCGAACCGGTCCGCGTACTCCCGTACTGCCGCGTCGCCGCGCGTGCGCACGTCGTCGACGATCGCCCGGACCCGCTCGGCGACGCCCGCGTCGCTGCGGCGCGGGGCCGTCCCCGTCGCACTCTTCAGTTCCTGCGCCATACCGCCCTCTCTTGGTAGCATACGTATGTGCTACGGCTCAGGAGTGAACGACGGCGACGCGCCGCTGTCAAGGGTGTGTCCGGCGGAGCACTAGGCTCGACGGCCGGTCGGGGGAAGGGCGGACATGGTCACCAGTCGCGACGTGGCGAGGCTCGCCGGGGTCTCGCAGCCGACGGTGTCGCGCGCGCTCACCGACCACCCCCGGGTGTCGGAGGCGACCAAGCGCAAGGTCCGCGAGGCGGCCCTGGCTCTGGGCTACTCGACCAACGCGATCGGGCGGGCGCTGTCGGTGGGCCGCTCGAACCGGATCGGGCTGGTCGTCGCCGACCTGGAGAACCAGTTCTACGCGAACATGATCGGCCCGCTGCACCACGAGCTGGAGGGGCTCGGCCACGAGCTCGTGCTGATCACCGAGTCGGCCGGGACCGCGCCGCTGCCCGAGCGGGTCGCCGCGCACGGCCTGGCCGGGGTGGTGCTGTCCACGACGACGGTGGACTCCATCCAGCCCGCCCGGCTGCGCGACCGCGGCGTGCCGTTCGTCTACCTGAACCGGACCGCACCCAGCGTGGTCGCCGACGCGGTGACCGTCGACCCCGAGCAGGGTGTGCGCGAGGTGCTCGACGAGGCCGTCCGGCTGGGCCACAGTCGGATCGGGGCGATCTTCGGGCCGCGCAACACCAGCACCGGTGAGGTGCGTGAGCAGGTCGTGCGCACGGTCCTCGACGAGCACGGCCTGACGCTCGCCCAGCGCGACGTGCTGCACGGCCCGTTCGACTTCGCCACCGGCCGCGAGGGGTTCCGCACCCTGTACGAGCGGGCCGGCGGACCGACCCTGCTGCTGTGCGGCAACGACGTCGTCGCGCTCGGGGTGCTCGACGCCGCCGCCGAGGCCGGCGTCCCGGTGCCCGGTCACACCTCGGTGGTCGGCTTCGACGACCTGCCGACCTCGCGCTGGGCCATGGTGCGCCTCAGCACCGTCGCCTACGACCTCGACGAGGTCGCCCGGGAGTCCGCCCGCCTGGTCGTCGCGCGGCTGACCGACCCCACGGCCGAGCCGCGGCACGTCGTGTACCCGACGCACTACGTCGACCGCGCGACCGTGGCCGCTCCTCGGGCGTAGCCGATCCGGCCGCCGGAAATCCCCGCGCGGCCCTTGCCCGGCAGGTGTGCATACGCATACAGTCGTGGTACGGATCCCGACGAGGAAGGACGACCATGGCGCTCGACCCGGTCGCGTATGAGCCCTACAACGACCCGGACGACTTCATCCGCGAGGTGACCGACCGGATCTGGGTCCAGCGGGACGTGTCCTACATCGTCGACAACTACGAGCCGGACTCGATCGTCCACGGCGGGCTCGGCACCGTGATCGGCCGTGACGGCGTGATCGAGGGCAGCCTGATGCGCATCGCGGGCACCCCGCAGCACGTGGGCCAGGCCGAGGACGTGGTGTGGGAGGCCCGCGGCGACGACGCGTTCCTCAGCTCGCACCTGGTGTTCTCCGCCGACGAGATCCTCGTCGACGGCGTGGTCAGGCGGATCCGCAAGCGCACAATCGCCAACTGCCTGTACCGGCGCGGACGCATGGTCGAGGATTGGGTGGTCCGCGACGAGCTGGCGAGCTGCCTGCAGCAGGGCATCGACCCCGCGGAGGCGGTGCGGGCGCAACGCTTCCGCGGCTACCAGGGCTCGATGACCGAGCAGACACCGAAGGACGTGCTGGCCGTCGGGGACAGCGGCACGCGGCCGGACGACTTCCGGCCCGAGTGCGAGATGGTGCTGGAGTTCCTCGAGGAGGTCTGGAACTCGCGTCGCTACCAGAAGGTCACCGACTACATGCACCGTGACCTGTTCCTGCACACCGTCGGGGACCAGACCGTCGTGCGCCCGGACGGCTACCAGCGCGACCTGCTCGCGCTCGTCGCGCCGTTCCCGGACGCGCGGTTCGAGGTCCGCGACGTCCAGACCAACCACGCCGAGCGCTATGCGGGCCTGCGGATCGCGGTGACCTGGGTGATGCGCGGGACCTACCGCGGGACGCCCGCGTTCGGTCCGCTCACCGGCGGCGAGGTGGAGCTGCTCGGCGTCTCGCAGTTCCTGGTCCAGGGCGGCCGCATCGTCAAGGAGGTCCGGGTGTTCGACGAGATCGCGCTGCGTGCGCAGATCGACGCCGGCCGGACCGAGGCGTTCACCGACACCAACATCTACTGACCGGAGCACCGACATGCACGACACGGTGGTCAGCGCGGGCGAGCTCGCCCGCCGCACCGTCCGGCACGCGGACTGGGTCCCGTGCAAGGCCGCGTTCATCGACTGCCGCACCCCGGGCTCGGACCGCAAGGACAACTACTCCTTCATCGGCCTCGGGGTCACGCAGAACGCGTCCCAGCACGTCAACCTGCGCGAGCCGCACGGCTTCAACCTCGGTGCGGCGGGCATGCCGCACGGCACCACGAACAGCCTGCACCTGCACTTCACCGCCGAGGTCTTCATCAACTTCGACGGCGACTACGAGCTGCGCTGGGGCCCGGACGGCACCCAGGGCACCTACCGCAGCGTCGACGGCGACGTCGTCTCGGTCCCGCCGTGGATCTTCCGCGGCTTCACCAACGTCGGCGGCGACGACGGCATCCTGCTCACCGTCCTGGGGCGCGACGACACCGGCGGCATCATCTGGGGCCCCACGGTCCTGGCCGAGGCGGCCGGTCACGGCCTGCACCTCACCGCGGACAACCGGCTCGTCGACACCGTCGCCGGGGACGCGCTGCCCGACGACGTCGCGCTGATCCGGCCGATGGAGCAGGCCGAGATCGACCGGCTCGACGTCTACACCCGCGAGCAGTTCCGTGGCCGCGTGGTGCACGCCGCCGACCGGCCGTGGGTCGCCGAGCCCTACCTGTGCTCGCGGCTGCCCGGCGGCGGCGCCGAGCTCGCCCCGGTCATCGGCTGGGGCAGTGTGGAGAGCCGGGCCGCCGTACCGCGGCTGCTCGACCCGCACGGGTTCGCGCTGGCGTGGCTGCGGGCCCTGCCCGGCGACGGTGTGCTCACCCACCGGCACGACGCGACCCAGGTGCTGACGGTGAAGGCCGGGCACTGGGCGGTCACCCTCAACACCGGCGACGACGCGCGCACCGTCGAGCTCGGCCCGCGGGACACCCTGTCGGTGCCGCCCGGCGTCTGGCGGTCGGTGACGGCGCTCGACGCCGAGGGCGGCCGGACCGCCACCCCCGGCACTGCGGAGCTGCTGGTGGTCACCGGCGGCGACGGCCGGGTCCGGCACGAGTGGGCGCGCGAGGTCGTGGCCGGTGCCCGTGACCGGGGCCGGGTACTCGACGCCGACGGCTACCTCGCACCGGCCGCGGTGCTGGCGTTCGCGGCCGAGGACGACTGAGGCGGCCGGGATGTCGGCGACGGACCCCACGGAGGCGGGGCCGGCGGCGGGCCCCACGGTGCCTGCACCGGAGGCGGGGCCCGTGGCCCCCGCACCGGCGGCGGCCACCGACGGCCGGGTGACGGTGGCGGCGTGCCGGATCCCGGCGCGGATCGACGCCCCGGACCCGGCGATCGCCGAGCGCGCGGTGCGCGAGGCGGTCGCCGGCGGCGCCCGGCTGGTCGTCCTGCCCGAGCTCGCCGTCTGCGGGTACGCCTTCGCCGACGCCGCCGAGGCGCGGGCCGCCGCCGAACCGGCCGACGGGCCCACCGTCGCCCGGTTCGCGGCCCTGTCGGCGGAGCTGCGCTGCGTCATCGTGGCCGGGTTCGCCGAGCGCGGCGCCGACGGCCGGGTCTACAACAGCGCCGTCGTCGTCGAGGACGGACTGCGGCGCGCGGTCTACCGCAAGGTCCACCTGTGGGACCGCGAGCACACGCTGTTCACCCCCGGCGACGCCGCACCCCCGGTGGTCGCGACCGCGGCCGGCCGGATCGCCCCGATGGTCTGCTACGACCTGGAGTTCCCCGAGTGGGTACGCCGGGCCGCGCAGGACGGCGCCGAGATCGTCGCCGCGCCGGTGAACTGGCCGTGGCGCCCGACCCCCGGCGAGCAGGACCCGCTGGAGGTCGCCAAGGTCCGCGCCGTCGCCGGGGCGTACCGGGTGCACGTGGTCGCCGCGGACCGCTGCGGCACCGAGCGCGGGGTCGCCTGGTTCGAGGCGCCGGTGATCGCCGACGCCGACGGGAACCTGCTCGCCGGGCCCGGCGGGCCGCCGCCGGGGGAGTCCGGCGTGCTGCTGGCCGCCCTCGACCCGGCCGCCGCCCGCGACAAGCACCTCACCCCGCACAACCACGTCCTGCGCGACCGCAGACCCGACCTGTACCGCGAGCCCGACCCCCCACCGGAAGGACCACCACCATGGCCGGCGTGACCTACGACGCGGTGACACGGCGCTACCCCGGGTCGACCCGGGCCGCCGTCGACGCCCTCGACCTCGAGATCGCCGACGGCGAGTTCCTCGTCCTGGTCGGGCCCTCGGGCTGCGGCAAGACCACCTCGCTGCGGATGCTCGCCGGGCTGGAGGACGTCGACGGCGGGCACATCCGGATCGGCGAGCGCGACGTCACCGGCGTCGCGCCCAAGGAACGCGACATCGCCATGGTGTTCCAGAACTACGCCCTCTACCCGCACATGTCGGTCGCCGAGAACATGGGCTTCGCGCTGCGGATGGCGGGCACCGCCAGGGCCGAGATCGCCCACCGGGTCGCCGAGGCCGCCCGCATCCTCGACCTGGAGGCCTACCTGGACCGCAAGCCCAAGGCGCTCTCGGGCGGGCAGCGTCAGCGCGTCGCGATGGGCCGCGCGATCGTTCGCCAGCCGCAGGTGTTCCTGATGGACGAGCCGCTGTCCAACCTCGACGCGAAGCTGCGCGTGCAGACCCGCACCCAGATCGCGTCGCTGCAGCGACGGTTGGGGGTCACCACCGTGTACGTCACCCACGACCAGGTCGAGGCGATGACGATGGGCGACCGGGTGGCCGTGCTCAAGGACGGTCTGCTGCAGCAGTGCGCCGCCCCCGGCGAGCTGTACGCCCGGCCGGCCAACGCGTTCGTCGCCGGGTTCATCGGCTCGCCGGCGATGAACCTGCTGAGCCTGCCGGTGACCCCCGACGGGGTCCGGCTGGGCGGCGTCGACGTCGCGGTGCCGCGCGGGGCGGGGGACACGGTCACCGTGGGCGTCCGCCCGGAGGACCTGCGCCTCGCCGAGGACGGGATCCCGCTGGAGATCGACCTCGTGGAGGAGCTCGGCGCGGACGCCTACGTCTACGGCCGCGCCCGTGTCGACGGCGTCGAGCACTCGATGGTGGCCCGGGTGGACGGACGCCGCCCACCGGCGCGGGGCACCGGGGTGCACCTCGCGCCGGACCCGGAGCGCACCCACCTGTTCGCCGCCGACGGCGCCCGTCTCGACTGACCGTGCGGGCGGACCCGCCGGGCGCCGCTCAGTCCCGTCCCGCGGCGGCGCCCACTCGCTCGTCCCACCCGGCCCGCACGTCGGCCTCGACCGGGCGGGTCGCGAGCGACACCACGACGAAGGCGACCAGGCCCGTCCCGAGCCCGGCGAACACCGGCTCGTTGGCGTAGAGGTCGCCCAGCGCGAGCATCGTCGCGAGCGTGACCACCGTCCCGGTGCCCATCGCGGCGAGCGCCCCGGCCCGGGTGGCGCGCCGCCACAGCAGCCCGCCCAGCACCGGCACCAGCAGCCCGCCGACCAGGATCCCGTAGGCCATGGTGAGCGCGGCGACGACGTCGCGCAGCAGACAGGCGATCCCGACCATGACCACGCCGAACGCGGCCACCGCCCAGCGGTTCCCGGACAGCTCGTCGTGCGCCGGGTCCTCGGTCCCCGTGTCCCTCGCGGCCGCGCCCCGCCGGCGGCGCAGCGCGCCGAGCAGGTCCTGGTCGAACACCGTCGCCGTCGCCAGCAGCGCGCCGCTGGAGGTCGACATGACCGCCGAGAGCGCGGCGGCGAGCACCAGCCCGGCCAACACCGGCGGCATCGCGGCCTCGACGATCGCGGCGAACGCGTCGTCGCGCGAGTCCAGACCGGGCACGACGACCTGCGCGGCGGTGCCGATCAGCGCGCCGACCACGCCGTAGGCCAGGCAGTACAGCCCGGCGCCGAACCCGGCCCAGCGCGCCACCCCGGGGGAGCGGGCGGTGAACACCCGCTGCCAGATGTCCTGGCCGATCAGCAGCCCGAAGCCGTAGGTCACGAAGTAGGTGAGGATCGTGCCGCCGCCGATCGAGGTGAGCGACAGCGCGTCGGCGGGGACCGCGGCGACCAGCCCGTCCCAGCCGCCCGCCCGCCACAGCGCGACCGGCAGCAGCACCAGGAAGATCCCGACGGTCTTGACCAGGAACTGGACGAAGTCGGTGAGCGTCACCGACCACATGCCGCCCAGCGTGGAGTACACGACCACGACCGCACCGCCGATCAGGATCGACGGCACCCGCGGCAGGTCCAGCAGCACCCCGAAGATCGTCGCGTAGGCGATCGTCGAGGTGACGGCCAGCATCAGCGTGTAGGCCCACATGACGATCCCGGACGGGGCGCCGAGCCCGGTGCCGTAGCGCAGCTCCAGCATCTGCCCGACGGTGAACACCCCGAGCCGCTGGATGCGCCCGGAGAACGCCAGCGACAGCACCAGGATCCCGGAGCCGATCGCGACGACCAGCCACATCCCGGACAGCCCGTACTGGTAGCCGAGCCCGACCCCGCCGATCGTGGAGGCGCCGCCGAGGACGACCGCGGCCATCGTCCCGGAGTAGAGCCACGGCCCGAGCCGGCGCCCGGCCACGAGGAAGTCGGTGCGGTCGGTGGTGCGGCGGCGCCCCCAGAACCCGAAGGCGATCATGGCGGCGAGGTAGAGCACGACGACGGCGACGTCCATGGCGGATCAGCCCTTCCGGTTGGCGGCGAGCACGGACACCAGCTCGTAGGCGACGTGGGCGGCGGCGATCCCGGTGATCTCCGCGTGGTCGTAGGCGGGGGAGACCTCGACGACGTCGGCGCCGACGACGTCGACCCCCACCAGCCCGCGCAGGCAGTGCAGCAGCTCACGGCTGGTCAGCCCGCCGGCCTCCGGGGTGCCGGTGCCGGGGGCGTGCGCGGGGTCGAGCACGTCGATGTCGACCGACACGTACACCGGTCCGGTGCCCAGCCGGCGCCGCATCCGCTCGACGACGGCGGCCACCCCGTCGGTCTGGACGTCGTCGGTGCCGATCACCTGGAAGCCGAGGACCTCGTCGTCGGCGAGGTCCTGCTCGCTGTAGAGCGGGCCGCGGATGCCGACGTGCACGCAGCGCCGCGGGTCGAGCAACCCCTCCTGCGCGGCGTTGCGGAACGGGGTGCCGTGGGTGATGTCGGCCCCGAAGTAGGTGTCCCAGGTGTCGAGGTGGGCGTCGAAGTGCACGACGCCGACCGGCCCGTGGGTGCGGGCCACCGACCGCAGCAGCGGCAGCGCCACGGTGTGGTCCCCGCCGAGCGCGAGCAGCGTGGTGCCACCGGCGCGCAGCCGGTCCGCGGCCTGTTCGACGGTGGCGATCGCCTCGTCGATCGAGAACGGGTTGATGCCGAGGTCACCGGCGTCGGCCACCTGCTGGGCGGCGAACGGGGAGACGCCCAGCGGCGGGTGGTAGGGCCGCAGCAGCTTCGACGCCGCCCGCACGTGCGCCGGGCCGAACCGGGCGCCGGGCCGGTAGGACACCCCGGCGTCGAACGGGAGCCCCAGGACCGCGACGTCGGCGTGCTCCACCTCGTCGAGGCGGGGGAGCCGGGCGAACGTGGTGGGTCCGGCGAAACGGGGGACGACGCTGGCGTCGACCGGGCCGACGGTCACGGTGGGCCTCCTCGGGGCGGCGGTCTCGGGTGCGCCCACGGTCGGGCACCGGGCGCGCAGGGGGAAGTGACGAAACGTCGAAGTCCGCGCGATCATCCTCTACGTGGCGTCCATCCCGTCGTCCGGTGTCACGCTCGCGACCCTGCTCGCCGACCCCGCGCTGCGGCTCGGGCGCGCCGCCGTCGACGACGCCGACCTCGACGTCGTGGTCGCGGCGGCCGCGGTGTCGGAGCTGACCGAGCCCGGCTCGTGGCTGGAGGGCGGGGAGCTGGTGCTCACCGTGGGGTTCCTGCTGCCGTCGGACGTCGAGGGGCTCACCGCCTACGCCCGGCACCTGCGCGCGCACGGCGTCGTCGCGCTCGGGCTCGGGCTGGGTGCGGACCTGCCGCACCGCCGGGTCCCGGCCGAGCTGGTCACCGCCGCCCGCCGGGCCGGGCTGCCGCTGCTGGGGGTCCCGGACGGGGTGCCGTTCGTCGCGGTGACCCGGGCCGTGTTCGCCCACCGCGACGCCGCCGAGCGGGCCCGGCTGCAGTGGGCGCTGCGCACCCAGCGGGCGCTCACCGCGGCCGCCGTCGTCCCGGGTGGACCGGCGGCAGTGCTCGCGGTGCACGCGCAGGCCACCGGGCGCACCGCGGTGGTCGTCGACCTGCTCGGACGGGTGCTGGCCGCCGCCCCGCCGGACGGCGCCGACGCCCTGGCCGCCGGCCTGGCGGGCACCGTCGCCGCCGTGCGTGCCCAGGGGCTGCTGGGTGCGGCGGTCGAGACCGGCGGCGGGCGCCGCCGCGAGGTGCACCCGCTGGGCTCGCACCGGATCCGGGCGCTGCTGCTGGTGGACGGGCCCGCCGCGGGACCGCACTCCAACCAGGTCACCGGGGACCTGGTGTCGCTGCTGTCGCTGGACCTGGAACGCCGTGCCGGTCTCGACGCCGCGGTGCGCCGTGGCCGGGCCCGGTTGCTCGCGTCCCTGGAACGCGGCGTGGTCGACGACGCCGTCGCCGGACGCAGGCTGGCCGCCGCCGGTCTGTCAGAACAGCCGCTGCGGGCCGCGGTCGTCGCCGCGCCGCGCCCGGACGAGCTGGCCGCCGACCTCGCCGCCGTGCTGCCCGACGCCCTGGTCCGGGTGGTGCGCGACGGCCCGGGGACCGAGCCCGCCGACCCCGCGGGCCGGGTCGAGCTGGCCGTGCCCGCGCCGGTCGACCTGGACACCGTGCTCACCACCCTGGCCGCGGGCCGCCCGGCCGGGATCGGGATCGCGGTGCGCCCCGGCGCGCTGGCGGTGTCGCTGCGCCAGGCCCGCTCGGCGCTGCCGGTGGCCCGGCTGACCGGACGGACCGCGCACGCCGAGGACGTGGCGTCGAGCCGGATGCTGCTCGCGCTGCTCGACCACGACCGCCTCGGCGGGTTCGCCGACGCCGTCCTCGGCCCGTTCGACGCCGACCCGCGCGGCGCGCAGCTGCTGCGCGCGGTGGCCGCGTTCGTCGAGCGCAACGGCCACTGGGAGGCCACCGCCGCCGCGCTGGGCGTGCACCGGCACACCGTGCGGAACCGGATCGCCGCGGCCGAGCGGCTCAGCGGTCGCCGGTTGTCCTCGGCCCAGGACCGCCACGAGCTGTGGCTGGCGCTGCAGGCCCGCGACCTCGGCCGGGCCGGTGACGACACCCCGCCCGCGGGCGGGGCGGGCGTCGATCGGTTCTGACGGCGGGGTGCCCCCGTTCCGCTCCGCCCCCGGACCGACCCGCCCGTCACGCCGTCGCACGTGCGGATCACCACCCTGGTCCGGCGCACCTTGACGGGACCCCGGGCCGCCACCGAAGGTGACTGACGACAACCGAAGACGGCGAGCGGGAACCAGGAAGCCGGTGCGAGTCCGGCGCGGTCCCGCCACTGTGACCCCCGGCCACGGCCGGGGGGAGCCAGACACTGCGCCCGTTCGCCGCGCCACCCCACCCGGGACGAGGATCCCGAGGAAGGTCCGTCGATGACGCGCGCCCATGCTGTGCCCGGAGCCCTCCGGTGATCCTCCTGCTGTCCACCTCGGACACCGACCTGCTCTCGGCCCGGTCCTCGGGCGCGGACTACCGCCTCGCCAACCCGAACCGGGTCACCCACGACGAGCTGGCCGAGATGGCCGACGCCGCTGACGTCGTCGTCGTCCGCGTCCTCGGCGGGTACCGCTACTTCGAGGAGGGACTGGACCTGCTGCGGGCCCGCGCGACGCCGCTGGTCTGCCTGGGCGGGGAGATGGCCCCGGACGCGGAGATGATGGAGCTGTCCTCGGTGCCCGCGGGCGTCGCGGCCCAGGCGCACACCTACCTGGCACAGGGCGGCACCGAGAACCTGGCGCAGCTGCACGCGTTCCTGTCCGACACGGTGCTGCTCACCGGTGAGGGCTTCGCGCCGCCGGTGGAGCTGCCAGAGTGGGGCGAGCTGTCCCTCCCGGCCACCGACGTCGACGGGCCGACGGTCGCGGTGCTGTTCTACCGCGCCCAGTTCCTCGCCGGGAACACCCGCTACATCGAGGCGCTCTGCGAGCAGATCGCGGCGAAGGGTGCCCGCGCGCTGCCGATCTGGTGTGCGTCGCTGCGTCAGGCCCCGGCCGCGCTGCTGGAGCGGCTGCGCGAGGCCGACGCCATGGTCGTCACCGTGCTCGCCGCGGGCGGCACCAAGCCCGCGGGCGCCCAGGCCGGTGGCGAGGACGAGGAGTGGGACGTCACCGAGCTGGCCGCGCTCGACGTCCCGATCCTGCAGGGCCTGTGCCTGACCAGCTCCCGGGCCACCTGGGAGGCCAACGACGACGGGATGTCCCCGCTCGACGTCGCCACCCAGGTCGCGGTGCCTGAGTTCGACGGCCGACTGATCACCGTCCCGTTCTCGTTCAAGGAGACCGACGCCGACGGCCTCTCGGTCTACGTCCCCGACGACGAGCGGGCCGCCCGGGTCGCCGGGATCGCGGTGAAGCACGCGACGCTGCGCCGGGTCCCGAACGCGGACAAGAAGATCGTGCTGATGCTGTCGGCGTACCCGACCAAGCACGCGCGGATCGGTAACGCGGTCGGGCTGGACACCCCGGCGTCGACGGTGGCGCTGCTGCGCACGATGGCCGCGGCGGGCTACGCGGTCGCCACCGAGGGCGAGGCGGCGTTCCCGGGCGTCGAGGCCGGCGACGGCGACGCGCTCATGCACGCCCTGATCGAGGCCGGCGGGCAGGACCCGGACTGGCTCACCGAGGACAAGCTGGCCGGCAACCCGGTCCGCATCTCCGCCGCGACCTATCGCAGCTGGTTCGACACGCTGCCCGAGGACTTCCGCGACGGCGTCGTCGAGCACTGGGGCGAGGCGCCGGGCGAGCACTACCTCGACCGCTCGCAGAACCCGGACGGCGACATCGTCGTCGCGGCGCTGCGCCGCGGGAACGTCGTGCTGATCGTGCAGCCGCCGCGCGGTTTCGGGGAGAACCCGGTCGCGATCTACCACGACCCGGACCTGCCGCCGTCGCACCACTACCTGGGCGCCTACCGCTGGCTGGCCGCGCCGGAGTCCGAGGGCGGGTTCGGTGCGCACGCGATCGTGCACATCGGCAAGCACGGCAACCTGGAGTGGCTGCCCGGCAAGACACTGGGGATGTCGGCCTCCTGCGGCACCGACGCCGTCCTCGGCGACCTGCCGCTGGTCTACCCCTTCCTGGTGAACGACCCCGGCGAGGGCACGCAGGCCAAGCGCCGGGCGCACGCCACCCTGGTCGACCACCTCATCCCGCCGATGGCGCGCGCCGAGTCCTACGGCGACATCGCCCGCCTGGAGCAGCTGCTCGACGAGCACGCCAACATCTCCGCGCTGGACCCGGCGAAGCTGCCCGCGATCCGCCAGCAGATCTGGACGCTGATGACCGCGGCCCAGATGCACCAGGACCTCGGGCTGGAACAGCGTCCCGACGAGGACGTCTTCGACGACATGCTCATGCACGTCGACGGCTGGCTCTGCGAGATCAAGGACGTGCAGATCCGCGACGGCCTGCACGTGCTCGCCCAGGCCCCGGCCGGCGAGCAGCGCGTCGACCTGGTGCTGGCGGTGCTCCGCGCCCGGCAGATGTGGGGCGGCGAACAGTCCGTCCCCGGCCTGCGTCAGGCGCTCGGGTTGGTCGAGGACGGCTCGGAGACCAACGCCCGCACCGACGCCGTCGAGCAGGTGGCCCGCGCCCTCGTCGCGGCGATGGAGTCCCGCGGCTGGGACCCGGCCGGAGTCGACGCCGTCGTCGACGAGCACCTGACCCCCGCCCCGGCCGGCTCCGAGGTGCTCCCCGCCGTGGACGCCGACGGGGTGCGTGCGGTGCTGCGCTTCGCCGCCGACGAGGTCGTGCCGCGGCTCGACGCCACCGCGCACGAGCTCGACCGGGTGCTGCACGCCCTCGACGGCGGCTTCATCCCGGCCGGCCCGTCCGGCTCCCCGTTGCGCGGGCTGGTCAACGTGCTCCCGACCGGGCGGAACTTCTACTCGGTCGACCCGAAGGCCGTCCCGTCGAAGCTGGCCTGGGAGACCGGGCAGGCGATGGCCGAGTCGCTGGTCGAGCGCTACCGGGCCGACCACGGCGAGTACCCGCGCAGCGTCGGCCTGTCGGTGTGGGGGACCAGCGCGATGCGGACCTCCGGCGACGACGTCGCCGAGGTGTTCGCCCTGCTCGGCGTCCGCCCGGTGTGGGACGACGCGAGCCGCCGCGTCCGCAGCCTGGAGGTGATCGACCTCGACGAGCTCGGCCGCCCGCGCGTCGACGTCACGGTCCGCATCTCCGGGTTCTTCCGCGACGCGTTCCCGCACGTGCTGGCCCTGCTCGACGACGCGGTGAAGCTGGTCGCCGAGCTGCACGAGACCCCGGAGCAGAACTACGTCCGCGCCCACGTCGAGGCCGACCGCGAGCGCACCGGCGACGACCGCCGCGCCCGCACCCGGATCTTCGGCTCCAAGCCGGGCACCTACGGCGCCGGGCTGCTCCAGCTCGTCGACTCCCGCGACTGGCGCGGCGACGCCGACCTCGCCGAGGTCTACTCCACCTGGGGCGGCTACGCCTACGGCCGCGGCCTCGACGGCGTCCCGGCCCGGGACGACATGGAGAACGCCTATCGGCGGATCGCGGTGGCGGCCAAGAACATCGACACCCGCGAGCACGACATCGCCGACTCCGACGACTACTACCAGTACCACGGCGGCATGGTCGCCACGGTGCGCGCGCTGACCGGCACCGCGCCGGCCGCCTACGTCGGGGACTCGACCCGTCCGGAGGCGGTGCGCACCCGCAGCCTGCACGAGGAGACCGCCCGGGTCTTCCGTGCCCGCGTGGTGAACCCGCGCTGGATCGCCGCGATGCGCCGGCACGGCTACAAGGGCGCGTTCGAGATGGCCGCGACCGTCGACTACCTGTTCGGCTGGGACGCCACCACCGGTGTGATCGCGGACTGGCAGTACGAGACGCTGACCGCCGAGTACGTGCTGGACCCGGACAACCGCAAGTTCCTGTCCGAGTCCAACCCGTGGGCGCTGCACGGCATGGCCGAACGACTGCTGGAGGCCGTCGACCGCGGGCTCTGGGAGAGCCCGGAGCAGGCGACGCTGGACGCGCTGCGCCAGGCCTACCTGGAGTCCGAGGGCGACATCGAGGGGGACTGATCCCGTCGTGCCCCGGCCCGGGCCACGCCCCCCGTCGAGCGGGTCGTGGCCCGGGTCGTCGGCGGTGGTCAGCCGCCCGTGGTGATCTCGATCCGGTTCACCACGGTGTCCGCGGCGAAGTCGTGCGCCTCGACCACGGTCCGCCCGCCGTCGACGACCAGCCGCAGCCCCTGGTTCATCGCCCTGGTCGGGGCGGCCACCTCGCTGCCGTCCGGCGCGGTCGACCACTGCGTCTGCAGCGAGCCGGTGTTGACGGCGGTGAACCCCTCGGGGTGGCCGCCCGGGACGGTGCGGCGGACCGCCCAGTCGTCGAGCCCTAGGTCGTAGTGGGTGTGCCCGGTCAGGAACACGACGTCGGGATGGTCGCCCATGATCTGCAGCAGCCGGTCGTGCTCGGGTCGCGGGTACTGGCAGCAGTAGTTGTCCGCGCCCGCGGCACCCCGGGTCCCCGACACGGTGTCGAGCAGCGGGTGGTGGGAGAACACGAGCACCGGACCCGGCCGGGCCGAGGCGCGGTCGAGCTCGCGGTCGAACCAGTCCAGCTGCTCGTCGCCGAGGACGGCGTAGGCGTCGTCGCCCGGCGCCGCCACGCTGCCGAGGAACAGCACCGGCACCCCGCGGACGTCGCTGCGGTGGTAGGGCGCCGGCATCCCGGTGTAGCGCAGGAACCGCTCGGTGAGCACGGCGTCCGGCTCGCCGGTGTAGTACTCGTGGTTGCCGATCGCGGCAAGCGTCCGGGCCCGCGGCGGACCGGCGGCCAGTGCGGCGGTGAACGCCTCGTACTCGGCGACCGTGCCGGAGGGGACCAGGTCGCCGTTGACGACGAGCGCGTCGGCGGGCCCGGTGCCGTCGGCGTCGCGGCCGAGGTCGTCCAGATCCGCGAGGGTGTGTGCGAGGTCGGGCAGATCACCCTGCACGTCGCTGACCACGTCGAGCACGGCCCGCGGCCCGGCCTGCGGCGGGGGAGCGGCGAGGGCGGCCGGGGCGACGGCGAGGGACAGGGCGAGCACCGCTGCGGCGACGAGGCGGATGCGGGGGGACGGGCGGGTCACGGGACCTCCGGGGGGTGGGGACGACGACGCCCACCCTCACCCGGCCGGGTGATCACCAGACCGACGGCAGGTGTCGATCCGGACACGGCGGCCCGAACCGGTCGCCTCAGGGGCGGAGGCGGGTCCGCCCCGCGGTCACCGCGCCGATCCCGGAGAGACAGGCCACGACCGCGACGAGCACCGGCAGCGCGACCGCGGGCGAACCCAGCGCCACCAGCAGCGCCCCGCCCAGACCGACGAACACCGCCGTCGCGAGCTGGTCGAGCAGCTGGGCCTCCGAGGAGTGCGCACCGACGTCACCGGCGTCGGAGTGGGCCAGGGTCAGGTAGGCGATCGCGGAGAACGCCACGCCCATCCCGAGCCCGGACACGCCCCAGAACCCCACGGCGAGCCAGCCCGGCAGCAGCCCGGCGGCGACCGGGACCAGCGCGACCTGGCCCGCGGCGATCATCGCGAACCCGGAGCGCAGCATCAGTGCGCGGTCGGCGTCGGGTCTGCGAGCCTGCCAGGCGGCGGCGCCCGACCAGCCCAGCGACGCGACGATCAGCGGCGTCCCGGCGGCGGTCAGCGACCAGCCGTGCGTCGCGGTGAGCACCAGGGGCAGGAACGACACGACCGGGAAGAACGCCCCGGCGACCAGGCCGCGGGCCGCGACGACCGCGGTGATGCCCGGGCGCGCGACGACGGTCCCGCGGGGCAGCAGCCTGCGCAGCGACGGCACCAGCACCGCGACGGCGACGACGCCGGCCACCGCCCCGCCGACGTCGAGGTTCTCCAGCGCCCAGCTCAGCCCGGCGACGCCGACCGCGGCACCGAGTGCCGCGGGCACCAGACCCGTCCCACGGTCGCCGGCCGCCGGACCGGTGGGCCCCGAACAGGACCGGCGCGGCGACGAGCGGCACCCGCGGGCCCCGGACGTCGCACCAGCGACCGCCGGCGACGGTGCCGAAGACCGCCGCGGCCAGGAACAGCACGAACGGCCAGGCGTACCGGGAGACCCCGCCCAGGTCGGCGACGACGGCGGGCATCGCGGTCCCCACACCCATCGCCTCGAACGCGGTCAGGCTGATCAGCAGCAGGATCCCGACGGTCGTCGGCGCGCGGCCCGGGGACCAGACCCCCGCACCGTCCGTCCGCGCCTCGACCACGGCACCACCCTGCTCCCTGAACCCGGGTGCTGGTCAAGCCGATTCAGGGAGCGCCTGGTCGGCGACCTGGCCGTGGTGGCGCAGGTCGCCGACCGGGTCGCGGTGCCGGCGCGGCCGTGCGGTCGGTGCCGGGAGCGCTCAGCCCAGCGCCGGGACGATCGCCTCGACCAGGTGCGGGCCCGGCTCTGCCTGCGCCCGCCGCAGCGCGTCGAGCAGGCCCTCGGTGGTGGTGACCCGCTCGGCGGGCACCCCGAGCCCGGTCGCCAGCGCGGTGAAGTCCGGCGTCGGGTCGGAGAGGTCGAGCATCCGCCCCGCCCGCCCCGAGTGGGCCGCCTCCCCGGCACCGGTGCGCGCGAGCTCGACCCGCAGGATTGAGTAGGCCGCGTTGTTGATCAGGACGACGGTGACGTCGAGCCGCTCGCGGGCCATCGTCCACAGTGCCTGCAGCGTGTAGAGCGCGCTGCCGTCGGCCTGCACGGCCACCACCGGACGGTCCGGGGCGGCGACGGCGGCGCCCACCGCGGCGGGCAGCCCCATCCCGATCGCGCCGCCGGTCAGCGCGAGCTGGGTGTGCCGCGGCGCGGTCTGCAACGACATCGCCAGCGACGCCGTCGCCGTCAGCGCCTCGTCGACCACGATCGCGTCCTGCGGCAGCGTCGCGGCGACGGCGGCACACAGCCCCCGCACGTCGAGCGGACCCGGCGCGGGCTCCGGCGCCTCGTGCGGGGCGAGCACGGCGGCCGCGTCCCCGGCGACGACGTCGGCGAGGGCCTCCAGCGCGGCCGTCGCGTCGGTCGTCGCGTCGGCCAGCCCCACCACGGCGGCACCCTCGGGCACCAGGTCCCCGGGCACGCCCGGGTAGCCGAAGAACGACACCGGCGACCGCGCCCCGGCCAGCACCAGCGACGACGTACCGTCCAGCTGCGCGACCGCCTGCTCGGCGAAGTAGGCCAGCTTGTCGACGCGGGTCCGGCCGGCGCCGGTCTCCCAGCGCCGGGGGAAGGTCTCCACCAGCAGCCGTGTCCCGGTCGCCGCGGCGATCCGCCCGGCGGCGTCGACGCCCGCCGCGCTGAGTGCGGGCCCGCCCAGCAGCAGCGTCGCGCCGGGCGCGCGGACGGCGTCGGCGGCCGCGGCGACCCGTGAGGGGTCCGGCGGGACCGGCCCGGTGACCGGCAGCGGCGGGGCGAGCGACGCGCCCTCGGACCAGGACACGTCGGCGGGCAGCACCAGCGTCGCGACCTGCCCGCCGCGCTCGCCGGTCGTGGCGAGGGCACGCATGGCGTCGGCGGCGACGTCGCGGACGTCGCCGCTGGTGTGCACCCACCCGGACACGGTCCGTGCGACCGCGGTGATGTCGGACTGCAGCGGCGCGTCGAACCGGACGTGGTCGGTCGCGTGCCCGCCGACGACGCACAGCAGCGGGATCCCGGCCCGGCGCGCGTTGTGCAGGTTCGCCAACCCGTTGCCCAGCCCCGGCCCCAGGTGCAGCAGCACCGCCGCGGGCTTCCCGGCGATGCGTGCGTAGGCGTCGGCGGCGCCGGTCGCGACGCCCTCGAACAGAGCCAGCACGCCACGCATCTCCGGCACCGCGTCGAGCGCCTGCACGAAGTGCATCTCCGAGGTGCCCGGGTTCATGAAGCACACGTCGACACCGGCCGCGGTGAGCGACCCGACCAGCGCCTCGGCGCCCCTCACGACCGGTTCCCGATCTGTACGGTCCACATGGTCGGTGAGTCCACACGATGTGACGCGTGCCCGCAGGACCCGGGTTCGAGTTGCGCCCCGCAGCGCCAGGGCGGGGAATGAGGGACTGTGAGCGACGACCGCACCGCCCCCGAGGTGTACACCCCCGACCCCCGACGCTGGCGGGCACTGTCGGTCTGCCTGGTCGCCGGGTTCATGAGCCTGCTCGACGTCAGCATCGTCAACGTCGCGCTGCCCGCCATGCAGACCGCGCTGCGGGCCTCGGCCGCGCAGCTGTCCTGGATCGTGTCCGGCTACGCGCTCACGTTCGGCCTGGTCCTGGTCGCGTCCGGACGGCTGGGCGACGACCGTGGCCGCCGTCGCATGTTCGTCACCGGGCTGGCGCTGTTCACCCTCACCAGCGCCGTCGCCGGGTTCGCGCCGAACCCGGAGGTGCTCGTCGCGGTCCGGCTGGTGCAGGGCGTCGCGGCCGGGCTGCTGTCCCCGCAGGTCGTCGGGTTCATCCAAGACCTGTTCCGCGGTCCGGAGCGGGGCACCGCGTTCGGCATGTTCGGCGCCGTCGTCGGGATCTCCACCGCGGTCGGCCCACTGCTCGGCGGGCTGTTGCTGGCCTGGGCCGGCGACGCCGACGGCTGGCGCTGGGTCTTCTTCGTCAACATCCCGATCGGCGTCGCGGCGCTGGTCGCCGCGTTCCGGCTGTTGCCGGCCGACACCGCGCCGGCGGGGGAGCGGCGCCCGCTGGACCTGGGCGGTTCGGCGCTGCTCGGTGTCGCCGTCGTCGCGCTGATGCTGCCGCTGGTGCTCGCCGAGCGGGACCCGGCGTCGGCGCCCTGGTGGCTGGTCGCGGTCTCGGTCGTGGCGCTGGTGGCATTCGTGGCGTGGGAGCGGCGGGCCAAGCGCGTCCACGGCCACCCGCTGGTCGACTTCGCGCTGCTGCGGACCCGCAGCTACGCCGTCGGCGCCTCGCTCGGCGCCGTCTACTTCGCCGGGTTCACCTCGATCTTCTTCGTGCTCACCCTCTACCTGCAGAACGGGCTGGGATACACCCCGTTGCAGACCGGTCTCACACTGACGGCGTTCGCGCTGGGCTCGGCCGTCACCTCCGCCCTGAGCGGACGCCTGGTGGCGCGCTTCGGGCAGCCGACGATCGTCGTCGGGCTGGCGACGGTGATGGTCGGGCTCGGTGTCACCGACCTCGTCCTCGCCGTGACCGCACACAGCCCAGTGGCGTCCACCAAGGTGGTGTGCGACCGGCCCGGTGACGAGCTGGTCGAGCTGTAGGGCGGCCACCGCGTGATCTTCTGAACGCCTCTCACAGCCCACAGAAGATGGATCACGCGATGACCGCACCCTCCAGTATCGACCCCACCGAGTTCCTGCACGAGCAGCTGTCCCAGGCGAGCCCGGATCTGCTGTGCCACATGTTGACCACGTTCATCAACACCCTGATGTCCGCCGACGCCGACTCGGTGTGCGGCGCGGCCTGGGGCGAGCGTTCCGAGGCTCGCACGAACACCCGCAACGGCTACCGCCACCGCGACTTCGACACCCGCGCTGGCACGATCGACGTGGCGATCCCCAAGCTGCGCAACGGCTCCTACTTCCCCGACTGGTTGCTGGAGCGTCGTCGCCGGGCGGAGCGGGCCCTGACCACGGTGGTCGCGACCTGCTACCTGCTCGGGGTCTCGACGCGGCGGATGGAGAAACTCGTCGACTCCCTGGGCATCACGAGGTTGTCGAAGTCGCAGGTCTCAGAGATGGCCCGGGACCTCGACGGCCAAGTCGAGCAGTTCCGGACGCGTCCGCTCGACCAGGGCCCCTACACCTTCGTCGCCGCCGACGCGCTCGTGCTCAAAGTCCGCGAGGGCGGCCGGGTCGTGGCAGTCCACGCCCTGCTCGCCACCGGGGTCAACGGCGACGGACACCGGGAGATCCTCGGCCTGCAGGTCAGCTCCGCCGAGGACGGCGCCGGCTGGCTGGGGTTCTTCCGCGACCTCACCGCCCGCGGTCTGACCGGCGTCGCGCTGGTCACCAGCGACGCCCACGCCGGCTTGGTGTCCGCGATCGGGGCGACCCTGCCCGGCGCCGCCTGGCAGAGGTGCAGGACGCACTACGCGGCGAACCTGATGGCTGCGACCCCGAAGCAGTCCTGGCCGTGGGTGCGGGCGTTGCTGCACTCGGTCTATGACCAGCCCGACGCCGCATCGGTGCACGCCCAGTTCGACCGGGTCCTCGACGCCTTGGCCGACAAGCTCCCGAAGGTCGCCGAGCACCTCGACGCCGCCCGAGCCGACGTCCTGGCCTTCACCGGCTTCCCGAAAGAACTGTGGCGCCAGATCTGGTCGAACAACCCCTCCGAGCGCCTGAACCGTGAGATCCGGCGCCGCACCGACGTCGTCGGGATCTTCCCCGACCGCGACTCCCTGATCCGCCTCGTCGGCGCGGTCCTGGCCGAGCAACACGACGAATGGGCCGAAGGACGCCGCTACCTCGGCCTCGACGTCCTCGCCCGCTCCCGCGTCACCACGATCCCCGACACCGCCACCAGCGCTGAGGAGGCGACCTCGACCACCACCATCCCGGCGCTCAGCGCCTGACCGAACAAGAAGATCACGCGGTCGTCGTCACACACCACGCCAGCGGACTTGACCCACAGCCCGTGGACCGGGCTCGCGATCGCCGGGCCGCTGCTGCTCGCCGGGGCGGGCGGAGGGCTGGTGATCGCCCCGAACCAGACCCTCGCGCTGTCGGAGATCCCGCACACCTCCGGCGGCACCGCGGGCGGGGTGCTGCAGACCGGGCAGCGGATCGGGACGGCGATCGGTTTGTCCGCGGTCGGCGCGGTGTTCTTCGGCAGGCTCACCGCGTCCGGCGGGGACTGGGCGGACGCCATCTCGCACGGCCTGCTCATCACCGTGGGGCTGGTGGCGCTGGCCCTGGTGCTCGGTGTCGCCGACCTGGTCGCGGCCCGGCGCGCCCGGGGCAGGGACACGCCGGCGACCGCGACCGGCCGACAGTAGGGGGTCAGGGGTCAGGTCCGGGCGACGGCGACGGCGTCGTCGCGCAGCCCCGACCGGAGCGTCTCGGTCATCAGCCAGGAACAGACCAGCGACACCAGCGCGATCCCGACGACGTAGCCGGCGACGGCGTAGAGCGACCCGGTCAGCGCGACGAGCGCGGTGCACAGCAGCGGTGCGAGGCCGCCCAGGATCGACGCGATCTGGTAGGCCAGCGACGCCCCCGAGTACCGCATGCTGGTGGAGAACTGCTCGGCGAAGAACGCCGACTGTGGCCCGTACACCGCCGAGCGCGCCACCTGGACGATCAGCCCACCCAGCAGGAACAGCCAGATGCTGCCGGTGGACACGAGCCAGAAGTACGGCACCGCGAACACGGCCAGCAACGCCATCCCGCCGACGAACATCGGGCGCCGACCGATCCGGTCCGACAGCAGGCCGAACGCCAGGATCAGCGGGATGTCCGACAGCGACAGCACCGAGTTCGCGGCGAGGATCGTGGTGCGGTCGTAGGACAGCTGCTGGGTGGCGTAGGTGACCAGCCAGACCGAGGAGACGTAGAACGTCGAGTTCGTCGCGAGGAACGAACCGGCCGCGAGCCCGATCTCCTTCGGGTAGGTGCGCAGCGCCTCCAGCACCGGCATCCGTTTCGCGGCCTTCTCGTCCATCGCCTGCTGGAACACCGGTGACTCGTGGACGCCGAGCCGGATCCACATCCCGACCGCGATCAGCGCGACGCTGGCGAGGAACGGCACCCGCCAGCCCCAGGCCAGGAACTGCTCGTCGGTCAGCGTCGCCGACAGCGCCGCGAACGTCGCCGTCCCCAGGACCAGGCCGAGCGGGACGCCGACCTGCGGCCAGCTGCCGTAGAACCCGCGACGGTGCGCCGGGGCGTGCTCGACGGCCATCAGCGCCGCCCCGCCCCACTCGCCGCCGACACCGAAGCCCTGCAGGAACCGCAGGACCACCAGCAGGACCGGTGCCCAGATGCCGAGGGTGTCGTAGCCGGGCAGCAGGCCCATCCCGACGGTCGCCGCGCCCATCAGGAGCAGCGAGTACACGAGCATCGGCTTGCGGCCGACCTTGTCGCCGAAGTGCGCGAACACCGCGCCGCCCAGCGGGCGGGCGATGAACCCGACGGCGAACGCGCCGAACGCGGACAGGGTTCCGGTGACGGGGTCGACCGACGGGAAGAACACCTGGTTGAAGACCAGTGCCGCGGCCGTGCCGAAGATGAAGAAGTCGTACCACTCGATGGTGGTGCCGACGAGACTGGCGGTGGCGACCTTGCGGGACGACCGGAGCGTGGGTCCCGGCGGCGCCGGCGGGACGATGGGTGACATGCGTCATGACGCTAGGGCCCCGACCGATTCGTGTCGAGACGTACGGATGATCCTGTCGGATCCGGTCGTGATCATGTCGACCGGTGCTCAGCCGGGCCGGCGCCGCCCGGCCAGCACCCCGGCGAGGAGCACCACCACCAGCCCCGCGAGGGGGACGACGAGCAGCCCCACCCGCAGCGACGTCGCGTCGGCGACCAGCCCGACCACCGGCGGTGAGACCAGGAACCCGACCCGCATCAGCCAGGTGACGATCGTCAGCCCGGAGCCCGGTGCCAGCCCCGGCAGGTGGTCGGCGGCGATCATCGCGGCCGGGACGAGGGTCGCCACCCCGAAACCGGCGAGACCGAACCCGGCGACGGTGCCGGGCGCCGTCGGGAACGCCAGCGCGAGGCCCATCCCGGCGAGCACGAGCCCGCCACCGGCGCGGGCCACCGCGCGCTGGCCGAACCGGTCGACCACCCGGTCACCGACCAGCCTGCCGACGAACTGGCAGCCCTGCAGCGCCACGAACCCGAGGCCGGCGACGGCCGCACCGGCCCCGAGCCCCTGCAGGTAGACCGCCGCCCAGGTGGCGCCGGAGTCCTCCACCAGGGTGCCGGAGATCGCGACCAGCCCGAACACGGCGAGCAGCGCCACGGTGCGGGTGCCGAGCCCGGTCCACGGCCTGCTCGGCGGTGCACCGTCGGCCGCATCGTCGGCCGCGCCGGGGGCCGGACGGTCGTCGCGGTCGTCGCCGCGCAGCAGCAGCGGGTGGACCGCGACCGCGATCACCACCGAGAGCAGCGACGACAGCCCCAGGTGCACCGGCAGCGCCAGCCCGGCCCCGGCTGCGGCCGAGCCCATCAGTCCGCCCGCGACCGCCCCGACCGACCAGAGCGCGTGGAACCCGTTGAGGATCGACCGGCCGTAGCGGCGCTGCACCCGCAGCCCGTGCGCGTTCTGCGCGACGTCCACGACGGCGTCGGACGCCCCGACCAGCAGCATCGCCGTGGCGAACAGCCTCCAGGACGGCGCGAACCCGACCAGTACGACGCCGAGGGCGATCACCGCCATCCCGAACGACGCCACCTTCGCCGAGGTGAACCGGGCGATGAGCGGGCCCGCGGTGAGTCCGGCCAGCAGCGCCGCGAACGGCATCGCGGCCACCGCGAGCCCGAGCTGGGTGTTGGACAGGCCGAGGTCGGCCTTGATCTGCGGGAAGCGGGGCAGCAGGTTGGCGTAGACCAGGCCGTTGGTGAGGAAGACCAGGGCCACCGCCAGCCGGGCGCGCCGTTCCGTCCGGCCCGCTCCGACTGCCACCACGGGCCCATCATGCGGGAACGGGCGGGCGCCTGCGGGTCGCGGGTCAGCCGTGGCGTTCCCGCCGGCGCAGTGCCGGGGTCATCCCCGCAGCGAGTTGAGCTTCACCGCGGTGCGCAGCGCCCCGGACATGCCCTTGTAGGCACTGTTGCGGGCGGTGTCGCGGACGTTGCGCAGCTGCGCGCGACGCTCGCGGCCCGCACTGTTCCACGCCAGCAGCGACCGGCCCCACGAGTCCTTCGCGAGCTCCTTCGTGCCGGCCTCGCGGGCCAGCAGCGCCCACCGGTCGCCGAAGTCGTCCAGCCCGTCGCGGTAGGCGAACACCGCCGGCCGGACGTAGGCCATCCCCGGGTGCTGGCGCCTCATCCGCGGTGCGTAGTCGGCGATGACCTTGTCCAGGCACTCGAACCGGCGCTGCCGGTTGGAGCTGATCGAGCCGGTGCGCATCAGCCGCATGTCGAGCAGCCAGCGGCGGGTGCCCCACATCAGCGGGTAGTTCGACCCGGCGGCGATCCGCAGCCACATCTCGAAGTCCACCGCGGAGGGCAGCGAGCAGTCGAAGCCGCCGACCTGGTCGAAGCAGGCCCGGCGGATCATGAGCGAGCTGCCGTTGTGCGGCGGGTTGTTCTCCACCAGCTGCTTGTCGATGTCGACCTTGCCCGACGGCTGCCAGCGCAGCGCCACGACCTGCCCGGACTCCATCATCACGCGGGTGTGGCAGTAGGCCATCCCGACCCCGGGCGGGGCGGTGTGCAGGGTCTCGAGCATGTGCGACAGGAACTCGGGGTGCCAGCGGTCGTCGCCGTCGAGGAACGCGACGAACGGGGCGGCGCTCTCGGCCAGCGCGCGGTTGCGCGCAGCGCCCGAGCCGCCGTTCTCCACCTGGATCAGCCGCACCCGCGGGTCGCGCTCGGCGCGCGAGCGCACGATGTCGGCGGTGTCGTCGGTCGACCCGTCGTCCACGACGAGGTACTCGAACCGGGACTCGGTCTGCGCGAGCACCGAGTCGATGGCCTCACCGATCCACGGGCCGACGTTGTAGGCCGGCGTGATCACGGTGACGAGAACGTGGGGGTTCCGCACGATCGGCACAGTCGGAGCTCCTTCCGGGGGTGCGCCGTCTTCGGCGCCGTCGGCCCCTCAATCACCGTAGGGGGTGACGCAGTGCGTTCGGCACGCCCTCGACCGAGGCCGTGCTGCGGACATTCCTCGCGAGTAGCAACGAGCGTGCCCACTGTTGGTGACGTCCGTGCGGCATCGGGGATCGCCCCGGGCGGTCGGGCCACCCGGTCCGGGGCCGGTGCGCCGGGCGGTGGGAGAGGGCCGCTATCGTCCGGAGAATGTCGTTCGACGCACGGGTGATGCTGTCCCGACGGCTCCGGTTCCTGCCGCACCGCGCCTTCGCGATGGCCCACCACGTCCTGTTCCAGGGAGAGTTGACGACGTTCCGGCGGCCGCGGACCTGGTCCCAGCTGCTCGCCAAGAAGAACCTCGACGACCAGCCCGAACTGGTGCACGTCACCGCGGACAAGTACACCGTCCGCGAGCACGTCGCCGAGCGCATCGGGGCGGAGCACCTCATCCCGCTCCTCCAGGTGGTCGATCGCGCCGAGGACCTCGACCTGGAGGCGCCCACCCGCCCGTACGTCGTCAAGGGCACCCACGGCTGCGACATGACGATCCTGGTGCGCCACCCGGCCGCCGCCGACCACGCGAAGATCCGCTCGACGGTCGCCCGCTGGCTGCGCACCGACTTCTTCACCCACGGCTGGCGCGAGCGCCCCTACGAGGGACTCACGCCGCGCGCCGTCGTCGAGGAGATGATCGGCGACGGCACCACGCCGCCCGCCGACTACAAGTTCTTCGTCTTCCACGGCGAGCCCGCGATGGTCGTCGTCGACCAGGACCGGTTCACCGCCCACACCTCGACGATGCTGCACCCGGACTGGGTGCGGTTCCGGATCTCCGGGCGGTTCTCCCAGGCCGACGCGCTGCCGGAGAAGCCCGCCTCCTACGAGCGGATGCTGGAGATCGCCCGCGCACTGGGCAAGGACTTCACCTTCTGCCGCATCGACCTCTACGACGTCGAGGGCCACGTCTACTTCGGCGAGATCACCCACAACCCGGGCGGCGGGCTCGTCCGGCTGCGGCCCCGTGCCTTCGACCGGGCCCTGGGGAACCTGTGGCGCAACGGGACACCGATCCCGGAGAAGTTCATCCAGCGTTCCTGACCGGGCTCGCGCACCCACCCGGCCCTCGCATCTCCCGCGGTCCCGCTGCCCCGCGGCGACCCGCCGACCGTCCTCGCGGGTCGCCGCACGTCCACACCCCTTCGCGGGCAGCCACACCCGCTGCAAGAGGTGTGGCTGCCGGCGAAGAGGTGTGGCCACGGCGCGGCGCCCGTCGATCAGTACCTGAGCGCTGTCGACGGCCGATCGGACAGCGCTCAGGTACTGATCGACGGGGCCTCGGGACGCTGCGTGGGCCGCTGGGCGCGGAGCCCTGATCGCCGAGGGTCAGTCGCGGACGCGGGGGAACTCGTGGGTCCGCGCCTCCGGCCCGCTGATGGGCCGGGTGTCGTCGTCGCGGTCGAGGAGGTCCTTGCCGTCCGGGGCGGCGGGACCGCCGTCGCCGGGCGGGTGCGGCGGGACCGGCCGGCGCAGCCAACGCACCACCGACGGCGCGAAGACGATCGCCAGCACCAGCTCGCCCGCGAGCCACGTCCAGCCGACGGCGGCGACCCCGAGCGTCGGGGCGAGCAGCGGGATCCCGCCGAGCACGATCGCGCAGTGCACGAGCTGCTGCGCGGCCAGGGGGAAGGTGCGGTTCGCGAGCCGCGACTTCGTCATCCACATCGTCACGATGACGCGCGGGAACATCGAGGCCATCAGCAGCTGCAGCAGCGTCGTGGAGTTCTCGACGTACTGCGGCCCGTAGAACCACAGCAGCAGCGGTGCGGCCAGCGCGATGACCAGCGAGGCGGGCCACACCAGCAGGCAGATCCGGCGCAGCACCGCGCGGGCGAACACGTGCGCGTGCTCCGGGTTCCGGGAGCCCTCCACGACCAGCGCCGAGGTGATCGCCATCGACAGCATGCTCATCGCGAGGAAGACGGTCTGGGCCGGCAGCAGGTAGGCGCTGGCCGCCTGGCTGATCGTCATGACCACCAGCACCGGCAGGAACGACGACATGGCCTGGTTGAACACCTGGCCCAGGTAGTCGCCGCCCATGTAGCGGGCCAGCGTGGCGCGGTCCGGGGCGCCCGCGTCGTCGCGGTCCACGGTCTCCGCGGTGTGCCGGGGGAGCAGCCGCCGCGAGATCAGCAGGGTGAACGGCACCAGCAGGGCGATGACCGGTGCGCTCCAGGAGGTGAACACGCCGTCGGACACCGAGGTGAACGCGACGACGACCAGCAGGCCGAGCTTCACGACGCCGTAGACGCCGTTCTCCAGCACCACCCACATCGCCGAGCGCAGCCCGGTGAGGACCTGGTCCTGCAGGTTGAAGATGGACCACGCGGCGGTCGAGACCACGAACCACGCGGCGAAGCCGGGGGAGACGTGCAGCGGGTCGCCGGGGGCGTAGGCGAAGTGGCAGTAGGTCATGACCGCGGCCGAGCCGACGACGGCCATTCCGGCACTGACCCCGTAGGCGAGCCGCACCAGCGACCGCGAGTCGCGCCCGGCCGTCGGGAGGAAGCGGATGAGGGCCTGACCGAAGTTCAGCGAGGTCAGGACCGAGATCAGCATCATCAGGTTGACCATGGCGTTGCCGCGGCCGACGTCCTCGGTGCTGAACACCCGCGCGGCGAAGACCCAGTAGAGCAACCCGAAGCCGGAGTTGACGACGGTGTTGAGCATCAGGGCGTACGCGTTGCGGTAGAGCGGATTGCCCATCTCCCGGCGGACCGAGCGGACCCGGCCGGCGACCATCTCGCCGACGCTCATCGCGCGCACCGCCGGACGGCGGCGTGGGAGGTCCCGCTGAGTGCGTGCACACCTCCACGCTAACCAGGGGCCGACCAGCCGGGTGCCGGGGGAGGGGCGCCGGACGGTCCGTCACCGGACGGGGTCGGACACTGCGGACATACACACCCCGTCGCGCTCCGCAACCCCTGCGCTACGGTTCATTTCTTCCGGTGACCTGATGAACCGAAGGGGGTCTGCGTGCGTATCGCCTGCGCAGGAGGTGGGCCGGCCGGTCTGTACCTGGCGGTTCTCGCCAGGCTCCGGTCCGGGGGACGCGACGAGGTCGTCGTGTACGACCGCAACGAGGCGGGGCGGACCCACGGGTTCGCCGTCACCTACGGCGAGGACATGCTCGACGACGCGTTCCGCAACGACCCCGAGGGCGGTGAGGCCCTGCGTCGCGCGTCCCGGCTGTGGAACGCCCAGGAGATCCGGGTCGCCGACCACCGGCCGGTGCACGTCGGCGGCAAGTACGGCTACGCGATCGCCCGCGTCGACCTGCTCGACGTGCTGGCGCGCCGGGCCGAGCAGCTGGGCGTGAAGATCGAGTACGGCTCCCCGGTCGAGCGCGAGGCCCTCGACGCCGACCTGGTCGTCGCGGCCGACGGCGTCGGCAGCCGGATCCGCACCGCGCGCGCCGAGCACTTCGGCACCACCGTCGACGAGGGCACGAACCCCTACATCTGGCTCGGCGCCGACAGCGACTCGGACACCTTCGTCTGGGACTTCCAGCCGACCGACGCGGGCTGGATGTGGATCCACCTCTACCCGTCGTCCAACGGGGTCAGCACCTGCATCGTGGAGTGCGAGCCCGACACCTGGGAGGGGCTGGGCCTGGACCACATGTCCGGGGCCGACGCCGTCCGGCTCGTCGAGTCGGTCTTCCACCGCACGCTGGCCGGGCGCCGGCTCATCGAGCCCCTCGGCGGGCTGGGGGAGAAGCCCTGGCTGCGCTTCCGCGAGGTCCGCAACCGGACCTGGCGCGACGGCGACCTCGTGCTGGCCGGCGACGCCGCGCACACCACGCACTTCGGGATAGGCTCGGGCACCGTGCTGGCGATGCAGGACTCGATGGGTCTGGTCGACGCCCTCTACGGCGTCGCGGGCCAGACTGCCGCGGCCGACCCGACCTGCCCGAACGGCCGCGGTGCCGCGCTCTCGGCCTACGACGCCCGGCGGCGCGCGGAGATCGGCCCGATCCAGGACGCCGCCCGGCGGAACATGCAGTGGTTCGAGCAGGCCGGGCGCCAGCTCGAACAGGTCACCGACCCCGTCGAGTTCGCCTGGTCGCTCACCGACCGCCGGGGCGACATGGGCAGCATCCACCGCACCCTGCACCGGGCCACCCAGGTTCCCGCGCTGCGTCAGGTGCGGCGCGGTCTGACCACCGCCCGCCGCGTCCGGCGGTCGGCCCTGCGCGGGCGGCAGAGCTAGAAGTTCCGGGGCGAAACCGCTCGCCGACGGCACGCGCAGCGTCACCGATCGTGGCGGACCCGGTGTCCACACGGGTCCGCAGCGTTCGTAGGGTCGTTGCGTCCCAGATCGATGACATCCGATGGAGGTCCGGTGTGAAGATCGTGGTCGTCGGTGGTGGGCCGGCCGGTCTGTACTTCTCGATCCTGGCCCGGCTCCGGTCGGGCGGGCAGGACGAGATCGTCCTCGCGGAGCGCAACCCGCCCGGCACCGCCTCCGGCTTCGCGGTCACGCTCGGTGAGGACATCCTCGACGAGCTCTTCCGCACCGACCCCCTCGGGGCCGAGAAGGTGCGGGCCGCGGCGCACGTGTGGGACTCCCAGGTCGTGGAGGTCTCCGGGCGCCCGGTGCACCTCGGCGGTCGCTACGGCTACTCCATCGGCCGCGCGCGGCTGCTGGAGGTGCTGGCCGAGCGGGCCCGCCAGGTCGGCGTGAAGCTCATGTTCGACACGGCCGTCGCCGTGGACGGTGACATCGCGCGTGACCCGCTGACCGCCGACGCGGACGTCGTCGTCGCCGCCGACGGGGTCGGGTCCGCGATCCGCGCCGCGCGGGCCGAGACCTTCGGGACCCGGATCTCCCACGGTTCCAACCGCTACGTCTGGTTCGGCACCAGCAAGCCGTTCCGGCCGTTCACCTTCGCGTTCGAGAAGACCCACGCCGGCTGGATCTGGTTCCACGCCTACCCGGCCGCGGACTGCGTCAGCACCTGCATCGTCGAGTGCACGCCGCAGACCTGGGCGGGGCTGGGGCTCGACGCGATGGCGCCCGACGAGGCCATGCGGATGCTCGAGGGCGTCTTCTCCCGCTCGCTCGACGGGCACTCGCTGATCGCCCCGCCCGGCATGGGCTCCTCGCCGTGGCTGCAGTTCCGCGAGGTCCGGAACATGTCCTGGCGCGACGGCAACGTCGTCCTCGCCGGCGACGCGGCCCACACCACCCACTTCGCCATCGGCTCGGGCACGGTCCTCGCCGTCGCCGACTCGATCGCGCTGGCCGAGGAACTGTACCCGCGCGGGACCCGCGGCACCGACGACGTCGAGGCCGCCCTCGCCGGGTACGATGCCCGCCGCCGCGCCGCGATGGCACCGGTCCAGCGGATGGCCCGGGCGAGCATGGAGTGGTTCGAGACCGTCCCCGAGCGTCTCGAGGGCGCCGAGGACGCGCTGGCCTTCTCCTGGTCGCTGCTCGACCGCCGGCACGACCAGGGCCGGCTCAACGAGCGTCTGCACCGTGCGACCCAGGTCGAGCCGGTCCGTCAGGTCCGGCGCAGGCTGACCGCGGCCCGCCGGGTCCGCCGGGCGCTGGCCCGCGGGGAGATCACCCCCCGCGAGGCCCTGCACCGCTGATCCGCGGCCCGGCGGGGCCGGCTCAGTCCCGGTCCCGCCCGGCCCCGGAGCCCTCCTGCTCCTCGCGTGCGAGGAAGGAGTGCCTGCGGCCGTAGACGGCGTAGACCACCAGGCCGAGCGCCAGCCAGAAGGCGAACCGGATCCACGTGTCCAGGTTCAGGTTCAGCATCAGGTAGAGGCACGCGATCGCGGTGATCACCGGCACCACCGGCGAGAACGGCACCGTGAACGGCCGGTCGAGGTCGGGGCGGGTCCGGCGCAGCACCGGCACCGCGACGGCGACGATGATCATCGCCGAGAGCGCGCCGATCGACACCATGTCGGCCAGCGCGGTGATCGGGGTGAACGCCGCGATCACCGCGCAGACGACACCGCCGATGATCGTCATGCGGTGCGGGGTGCCCCACCGGGGGTGCGCGGTGCCGATGGCCTTCGGCAGCAGGCCGTCGCGGCCCATCGCGAAGCCGATCCGGCCGATCGTCACGAGCTCCACCATCATCACCGAGGTCAGACCGGTGACCGCGCCGAGCGCGCCCACCCACGGCAGTCCGACGCCGGCGAACGCCGACGCGAGCGGCGTGCCGGTGTCGATCTCGGTGTAGGGCACCATCCCGGTGAGCACGAGCGAGACGCCGACGTAGAGCACCGCGCAGATGGTGAGCGCGCCGAGCAGCCCGACCTTCAGGTCGCGGTTGGGGCGCTCGGCCTCCTCCCCGAGGTTGGCCAGCGCCTCGAACCCGGTGTAGGCGAAGAAGACCACCGCGGCCGCGGTGAGCATGCCGCCGACGCCGAACACGGTCGGGGCGAGCCCGAGCACCCCGGAGATGATCGGCTGTGTGAAGACCGAGCCGCCGTCCTCCGGTGCCTGGGTCGGCGGGATGAACGGCTGCAGGTCGGCCGGGTCGATGTAGAACACGCCGACGGCCAGGATCAGCACGCAGACCGCGAGCTTCACCAGGACCAGCAGGTTCGTCAGCCGCGACGACTGCTGGATGCCCGCGACCGCGACGACGGTCAGCACCGCGATGATCAGCACCGCGCCGACGTTGATCGTCGCGTCCTCCCCGAACCACTCCGTCGGCAGCCCGAACAGCGACGCCAGGTAGCCCGACCAGCTGCGGGAGACGACGGCGAGGCCGAGGCCGAACTCCAGCAGCAGGTCCCAGCCGATGACTCAGGCGAAGACCTGGCCGAGGGTGGCGAAGGCGTAGGTGTAGGCCGAGCCCGCAGTCGGGACGGAGGAGGCCAGCTCGGCGTAGCAGACGGCGGCGAGCCCGGCGACGACCGCGCCGATCAGGAACGACGACGTGACCGCGGGGCCCGCGTGCTGAAGATCCCGGTACCGATGACGATGCCGACGCCGAAACCGACCAGGTCACGGGCCTTCAGCGTGCGCTTGAGCGGCGTGCCGTCGCCGGCTCTGCACCTGGCCAGGATCCGTTCCACCGGCATCGTGCGCGTCCAGCCCACGCCGCCACCCCCACTCGTCGTCGCTCGGTCGATCGTTGCGGCACGGTATGCCGGTACGGGGTGCGGTGCCGGGGCGGAGCGCAGGGCACATCCTGAAAACCCTGTGTGAACCCTCCGTCCTCCGTGTCCGGATCGCCGTTCGGCGGTGCACCATCGACGACGGGACGGCCGTCCGGTCGTCCGCGACCGGAGGGGTCGTGTCCGGACCTGAGCGACGCCGTGGACGGGGTTCCCGTGCCCGTGTGTCGGTGGCCGTGGTCGTCGCGGTGGTGGTGGCGGTGTCCGCGCTGTGGGGCGCCGGTGTTGCCTCGGACGATCCGGTCCCGCGCCCCGGGGGCGGCGCCGTCGTGCCGGCGCAGCACCAGAGCTCGACGACCGGCCCCGACGACGACGCGGCACCCGGCCCGGACACCCTGCGCGAGCTGCTCGCGGCGATGACCGGATCCGCCACCGCCGACCCGCTCGACCTCGCACCTGGATCGCTGCTCGTCGACCGCGAGGGCGAGGACGACCTCACCCTGTCCTGGGCGCTGCTCGACACCGACGACGGCCGGTGGACCGGCTCGGCGGACGCCGCGACCACGCGTTTCGAGGCCGAGTCCACGATCAAGGCATGGCTGGCGGCGGACACCCTGCGCGCCGCCGCGCAGGCGGGCCGCCCGGTGACGGCCGCCCAGCGGGCCGACATCTCCGCCGCCGTGCGCGCCTCCGACGACGACGCCGCCGAACGGCTCTACCGCGCCCTCGGGCGGGACGCGAGCACCGCGCGGCTGGACGAGGAGTGCGGGGTGGAGGTGTCGACGTCGCGGCCGGGGTGGTGGTCCTACACCCAGATCACCGCGCTCGACGCGGCCCGGATCCTGGCCTGCGTCCGCGACCGCGCACCGGAGTGGCCGGGCGGGGACGCCCTGCTGGCCGACCTCGACGCCGTCACCCCGGACGGCCGCTCGGGTGTCCGTCCGGCGCTGCCCGGGGTGGTGGTGGAGAAGAACGGCTGGACGCTGCACGGCGCCGCGGGGTGGAACGTGCACTGCGTCCTGGTCTGGGCGGACCGGACCCTCGCGGTGCTCACCACCTACCCTGCCGAGCGGGGCGTGGAGTACGGCTGGACGGTGTGCCGCGACGTCGCCGGGGACGTGCTCTCCGCCTCCTGAACGGCTCCGTCGGAGTTTCACATGCGAATACGTGCATGTATGGTGGCGGTCATGGGGCGCGGACACGGTGGTGAGGCGGGGCACGGGCACGCCGGGGCGGGTACCGATCGCCGCCGGCTGGCGACGGCGCTGGGCGTCACGCTGGTCACGGCGGTCCTCGGTGCGGCGGGCGCGGTGTACACCGGCTCGCTCGCACTGCTGGCCGACCTCGGTCACCTGCTGACCGACGCGGGCGCGCTGGTCGCCGCCCTGATCGCCAGCGTGCTCGCCGCCCGCCCCGCGACGACGTCCCGGACCTACGGGATGGGTCGGGCCGAGGTGCTCGTCGCCGCCCTCAACGCGCTCACCCTCGTCGCGGTCGTGGTGTGGGTCGGGGTGGAGGCGGTGCAGCGGCTGTTCGTCCCGGCCGAGATCCCCGGCCTGCCGCTGCTGGTCATCGGTGTGCTCGGCCTGATCGGGAACCTGGTCTCGCTCGCGGTGCTGGCCGGCGGCGACCGCGGCAACATGAACATGCGCGGGGCCATGCTGCACGTCCTCGGCGACGCGCTCGGCTCGGTCGGTGTGCTCGCCGCCGCCGTGGTGCTGCTGACGACCGGCTGGCCCTGGGCCGACACCATCGCCTCGCTGTTCATCGTCGCGCTGATCCTCCCGCGCGCGGTGTCGCTGCTGCGCGAGGCCGCGCACGTCCTGCTGGAGGGTGCGCCCAAGGGGGTCGACGCCCAGGAGGTCAAGGCGGCGCTGCTGGCCGTCGAGGGGGTCGCCGACGTCCACGACCTGCACGTGTGGGCGATCAACGACCGCACCCCCGCGATGTCGGCGCACGTCGTCGTCGACGAGGAGGTCTCCGGGCACTGCGGGGACGCCTCGGTGCTCGACCGTGCCGGGCACGTGCTGCGGGAGCGGTTCGGTCTCGACCACTCCACCCTGCAGGTCGAGCACGCCGCGCACACCGGGCACGAGAACCACTGCGGCTGAGCCGTCGTGGCCCGCCGCCGCCCGGGCCGTTGCGCCCGGCCGAACCGGGTGCGCCGTCCGGGCGCCTCACGGCTGGGCTCACCCACGATGTGAGGGGCCCGTTACCGGACGGGAACCGGCAGTCACCCGATGGTGACGAGCCGGGAGCATGGTTGTGCACGACCGAATCTCCCCGAGGAGTGCCCGTGCCGGACCTGTTCAGCCCCTACACGCTCAAGGGCGTGACCCTGCGCAACCGCATCGCGATGTCGCCGATGACGATGTACCGCTCGGTCGACGGCAAGATGAACGACTTCCACCTCATGTACCTCGGCGCGCGCGCCGCCGGCGGGTTCGGGCTGATCTTCCCCGAGCAGGTCGCGATCGCCCCCGAGGGTCGCACCACCCCGCACTGCGCCGGGATCTACGACGACGACCAGATCGAGGGCCACGGCCGGGTCACCGCGATGATCAGTGACATGGGCGCGGTGCCGGCGATCCAGCTCGGCCACACCGGGCGCAACGGCAGCGAGCTCAAGCCGTGGGTGGCGAACGAGCTCGGCCGCCAGCTGCCGCCCGACCACCCCGAAGGCTGGCAGGTGGTCGGACCGTCGGACGTGCCCTATGGCTTCGGCAAGCGCCCGTACCCGGTGCACGCCCTCACCGTCGAGGAGATCGCGGCGGTGCACCGGCAGTACGCCGACGCCGCCCGGCGCGCTCTCGACGCCGGCTACCGGTGGCTGGAGATGCACTTCGCGCACGGCTACCTCGGCGCCAGCTTCTACTCGCCGCTGGCCAACCGGCGCACCGACGCCTACGGCGGCAGCAAGGCCAACCGGGCCCGGTTCCTGCTGGAGGCGATGGACGCCGTCCGCGAGGTCTGGCCGGAGGAGTACCCGCTGACCTTCCGCCTCGGAGCCGACGACTACCACCCCGACGGCGTGCAGTGGGAGGACTCGATCGAGGTCGTCGGGTGGCTCAAGGAGCACGGCGCCGACATGGCCGACCTGTCGATGGGCGGCAACACCGACGACATGCGCGACCCGCACTTCCCGCACGTCTCGGCCTGGGTCGAACGTGGCGCCCGGGTTCGCCGGGAGATCGGCATCCCGGTCACGGTGAGCTGGAACCTCGGCATCCCGGCCAATGCCGACCGCGCGATCCGGGAGGAGAAGCTCGACCTGGTGATGCTGGGCCGCCCGGCCCTGGCCAACGCGCACTGGCCGGTGTGGGCGGCCCGCGAGCTCGGCCACGGTGACCCGTTCTCGCTGGTCCCCGAGGACTGGGGCTGGTGGCTGTCGAACTTCCGCGGCCACGACCCGAGCATCGGCTGGCCGGCTCCGTCGCCCGCGACCGAGCAGCACCTGCGCTCGGCCTGAGCGGTCACCGGCCGCGGCGACGCCCGCCGCGGCCGGGTGACCCGGCTCAGCCCGCCAGGTGCGACCAGCGTGCGGCCAGCTCGTCCCAGGGGCCCTCGTCGGCGACCCGCCCGCGGTCCAGCACGACGACCCGGTCCGCCCGGGCCAGCGCCGCCCGCTTCGTGCTCGCGCCGACCACGGTGCTGCCGCGCCGGCGCAGCGCCGCCCACAGCTCGATCTCGGTGCGGACGTCCAGCGCGGACGACACGTCGTCGGCGACGATGAGCTCGGCGCCGGTCGCCAGCGCCCTGGCCATCGCCACCCGCTGCACCTGTCCGCCGGACAGCCGGATGCCCCGGTGCCCGACGACGGCGTCCGGCCCGCCCGCCGCGGCGACGTCCCGGTCGAGGCGGGCGTCGCCGACGGCGTCCTGCACCGGGCGGTCGTGCCCGAGGGCGATGTTGTCACCGAAGGTGCCCGACAGCACCCGGGGGACCTGCCCGACGTAGGCGACCTGCCCGGGACGCAGGAAGGTCTGCGGGTCGGAGACCGCGCGCCCGTTCCACCGGATGACGCCCTCGTGCCCGACCAGCCCGGCCAGACCGGCGAGCAGGCTGGACTTGCCCGATCCGACCTGGCCGGTGACCAGCACCAGCGAGCCCGCGTCGATGTCGAGGTCCACACCCTCGACGCCGACGGTGCCGTCGTCGTGCACGGCGGCGACCTTCTCCAGGCTCAGCCGCTGCAGCGGCTCGCGCTCCACCGGCGCCGGTGCCGGCGCGGCGCCGGTGACCAGGTCGACGCCCGGCGGCTGCCGGGTCAGGTCCGCGGGGCCCGCGAACGGGGCGACGGCACGCAGCCAGCGCCGCGCGATCGGGGCCTCGGTGACCGCGGCCGCGCACACCTGCCCGAGGAACCCGGCCCCGTTCAGCGTGGTCGACACCAGCAGCGCCGTCGCCAGCGGCCAGGTCCCGACCAGGTACAGCGACCAGGTGAGCACCACCGCGCCCTGCAGCAGCACCCCGGGGACACCGTCGAGCAGGGTGCGCACCCGGTACTCCCGGACCGTGGCCCGCACCCGGTCGCCGTCGACGTCGGCGAGGTGGGCCCGCAGCGCACCGGTCGCGGCGGCGAGCTTCACCGTGCGCACCGACTCCAGGACCGAGCCCAGCACCGTGCCGAACCGGGCCCTGGCGTCGGCCGCGATCCGCCCGGAGCGCCCCGCGAACGGCGCCCCGATCGCCGCGACCCCCGCGCAGACCAGCAGGAACCCGCCGATGACGGCGGCCGCGCGCACGTCGGCCGCCACCAGCCCGGCCACCACGACGACGATCACCGAGTTGGTGACGTCGACCCAGCGGTCCACGTAGAGGATCATCCGGTCCGAGTCCAACGCGCGCGCCACGACCTCGCCCGCGGGGGAGCGCGGGCCGCGCCGCTGCATGGTCTGCCCGCGCAGCACCCCCAGCCGCAGCCGCAGCGTCGCCGCGGACCACCAGCGCGGGTAGGTGCGGAACGCGACGGCGATCCACACCGGGAACAGCATCAGCACCACCGTCAGCGCGACGGCGGGCCCCCACGGTGTGCGGCCGCCCTCCAGCCCCGCGACGACGAGGCCCCACAGCCAGCCGGTCAGCACACCGGTGGCCGAGCCCAGGGTGGCGAGGGTGAACATCGCCCCGCCGGTCAGACCCCACCGCGGGTGGGCGAGCGCCAGCCGCAGCACGACCCGCCACAGCGGGGGAGCGGGCACCGGGTCCGGGGCCGGCACCGCACGACGGGCGGCCCGGTGCAGCAGCGGCGACCCCGGGTCGGTGACGGCACCGCCGTGCCGCTCCGCGCCCGCCGGGGCCGTCGCTGTGGCGCCCGCGGTCCCGGGCAGGGACCGGTCCGCGGCGAGCAGGTCGGCGTAGCGGCCCGGCTCGGCGGCCAGCTGCTCCCGCGCGCCGTGCTGGACCAGACGGCCGTCGGACAGCACCGCGACGGCGTCGGCACGGCGGATCGTCGACAACCGGTGCGCCACGACGATCCCGGTGCGGCCCGCGAGCAGCGCCCGCGACGCGCGGGTCACCCGCTCCTCGGTGCGCGGGTCCATCCGCGCGGTGGCCTCGTCCAGCACGACGACGGCGACGTCGCGCACCAGCAGCCGGGCGAACGCCACCAGCTGTTCCTCACCGGAGGACAGCGCGATCCCGCCGGTGCCGAGACGGGTGTCCAGGCCGTCGGGCAGGGCGTCGACCCACTCGTCGAGCCCCAGCGCGGCGGTCGCGGCCTCGACCGCCGAGCGCGGGACCGCCGGGTCGAACAGCGTGATGTTCTCCGCGAGGGTCGCGGCCAGGATCTCGGTGCGCTGGGTGACCACACCGACCCGGCGGCGCAGCCCCTCCAGGTCCAGGTCGCGCACGTCGACCCCGGCCAGGAGCACCTGCCCGCGCGGCGGCTCCACGGCGCGCGAGAGCACCTTGGTGACCGTCGACTTCCCCGAGCCGGTACGGCCGAGCAGCGCACACGTCGTCCCCGCCGGGACGGTCAGGTCGATCCCGCCCAGGCGGAACCCGTCGTCGTACCCGGCGGTCAGCCCGCGCAGCTCCACCGACGCCGGACCCGGTGTCAGGGGACGGCCGCCCTCGGACTCCCGCTCGGTCTCCAGCAGCGACGACACCCGGGTGAGCGCGCCCAGACCGGCCTGGATGTCGGGCATCCGGTCGACGATGGCGTCGACCTGGCCGACGAACGCGGTGACCAGGAGCCACAACGTGACCAGTGCGGCGATGCCGCCCGGGTCCCCGGCGACCAGCCACACCCCGCCGAGCGCGAGCGCCCCGAGCAGCGCGTGCGCGACGGTGCCCGTCCGCAGACCGAGCCGGGTCGCGATCCGGGACACCTCGTGGGTGCGCGCGACGACCGTCGCGGCCCGGCGGGCGAACCCGGCGACCACGTGCGGCTGGCCCAGCGAGGTGCGCACGTCGTCCTGGCCGGCGACCGACTCCTCCAGCTGCGCCGCGTGGTCCGACCAGGCCGTCTCCTCGGCGACCTTGGCCCGCGCGATCTGCGGTGTCAACGGCCGCGCCACCAGCACGATTCCGGCGGCGACCAGCGGGAACACGACGAACGCCGGCCAGAACACCAGCCCGGCGACGATCCATGCGACGACCGAGCGCAGCAGCGACCGGCCGGTCTCCCAGCCGATCCGCCGGATGAGCTGGGCGAGCTGGCGACAGTCGTCGTCGACCCGGTCGAGGAGCTCCCCGACCGCCTGGTCCTCCAGTGCGGGCAGCGGCTGCGCCAGCGCGGACCCCACGAGGTCCGCACGCAACCTGCCCTCCGCGCGCCCGACCACCCCGGAGAACAGGACCCGGCCCAGGGTGTCCAGCAGCGCGGCGCCCAGCAGCAGTGCGGCCAGCACGGCGATCAGGGTGGCCGTCGGCCCGCTCACCACCGCCCCGACCACGGTCGCCGCCGTCGCCTCCGCGACCGCGGCCACCACCGCGGCGCCCACGGACACGAACGACACCGGTCCACCCAGCCGACGCCATGACAGCGCGCGCACCCTCGACACCCCCGACGAGACCGCGCTCCGGGATCTCCGGCGCGATCGGTGATCGACGGTAACCGTGACCCCCGACGGAATCGCGCGGTTTTCCGGGCCGTGCCCCGGATCGCCCGGTCGAAACCGGATCAGCCCGTGCCCCACCCGAAGCGGTCGACAACACCCCGAAGGGGCGCGGACGGGCCGGTGGTGTCCGCATGCTTGCCCTTCGGCGACACGCGAGCACGAGGGGGAACCGATGGGACTGCGGTCGATCAGGTGGGTCGGGGGCGCGCTCTGCGCGGTGGCGGGACTGGCGCTCACCGCGTCACCCGCGCTGGCCGAGGACGCACCCGTCCCGGAGCCGCCCACGTTCACCAGCACGCTCACCGCGACCCTCACCCCGGACGCGGTCCGCGCCGACGACGGCGCACCGGTACCCGGCCAGCAGGGCGCGACCGGCACCTTCACCCTCCGCCTGAACAGCCAGCAGAACATCGTCTGCTACGACATCCAGGTGACCGGGGTGACCCCGCCGTTCAGCAGCCCCGCACGGACCGCCACGCACCTGCAGGAGGGGCGGCCGAACGAGTCCGGCAACCCGCGGATGGCCTTCCCGGACCCGCAGGGACCGCCCGGTGGCCCGATGACCAGCACGGGCTGCCTGCAGGGACCGTTCACCACCGGTGTGATCGTCGGCGGCGTCGACACCGGCACCGGGTTCGCGGTCACGGACCTGGAGGCCAACCCGGCCGCCTGGTTCGTCGACGTCCACACCGAGCAGTACCGGACCGGTGCGCTGCGCGGGCAGCTGTCCAAGACCGGCTGACGGCCCGCTCACCGGCCCGGCGCCGGGTCGCCCTGCGGCCCGGTGAGTCCGGTGGGCCCGGTGTCGGCGCGGCCGGCCGCCGCGCCGGGGACCCGGGTCCCGCGGTCGGACCACCGGTGCCGGTCCGGGGCGTCGCACCGGACGACGTCGCCGGGGGCGATGAGTCCGGTGCCGCGACGCGGTCGGTAGGGGGACCGATCCCATCGTCGCACCGCGGGAGACACCATGACCGAACCAGCACCCGCCCTGTCGCCGTCCTCGGCCGGACACCTGCCGGTCAACGGCCTGGATCTGTACCACGAGGTGTACGGCGAGCTCGGGACCTCGCCCCCGCTGCTCCTGCTGCCGGGCGCGTTCATGGCCACCGGCTCGATGGCGGCGTGGGTGGCCGGGTTCGCCGCCGACCGCACCGTCGTCGTCGCCGACATGCAGGGCCAGGGCCGGACCCCGGACACGCCCCGTGCGCTGTCCTACGAGCAGTTCGCCGACGACGCCGCGGCACTGCTCCGCGGCCTGGGTGTCGACCGGGCGGACGTGCTGGGCTACTCCCAGGGCGGCGGCGTGGCGCTGCAGCTCGCGCTCCGGCACCCGGACCTCGTCGGCAAGCTCGTCGTGATGGCCGCGACGTTCCGCCGCGACGGCTGGTACCCCGCCGTGCACTCCGCCGTCACGGGGATGGACGTGACGGTGCTGTCCGGCACGCCCGTCGAGACGGCGTTCCTGGAGCACACGCCGGACCCTGCCGCGTTCGCGGCGTGGGTGGAGAAGGTGAAGGTGCTCAACGCCGAGGACCAGCAGATCGACGACGCCCGGATGCGCGGCATCACCGCCCGCTCCATGGTGATCGTCGGGGACGCCGACGGCGTGCGACCCGAGCACGCGGTGAAGATGTTCCGGCTGCTCGGCGGCGGCAACGAACGCGCCGCCGCGACCGGGATGCTGCAGGAGGTCCCCCGGGCACGCCTGGTGGTGCTCCCCGCGACGTCGCACATCGGGCTGGTGGGGGAGACGGCGACCCTCGTACCGGCGATCAGCGCGTTCCTCGACGACGCCGTGGCCCCCACCCCGACCCTGTTCTGACCGGATGACGAGGGCCCCGCCGGATGCGGCTGCTCCGGCGGGGCCCTCGTCGTGGAACGGTGGTGCTCTCAGTCCAGGTAGTCGCGCAGCACCTGGGACCGCGACGGGTGCCGCAGCTTCGACATCGTCTTCGACTCGATCTGGCGGATCCGTTCGCGGGTCACGCCGTAGACCTGGCCGATCTCGTCGAGGGTGCGCGGCTGGCCGTCGGTGAGACCGAAGCGCAGCCGGACGACGCCCGCCTCGCGCTCGGACAGTGTCGCCAGCACCGACTGCAGCTGGTCCTGCAGGAGGGTGAAGCTCACCGCGTCGACCGCGACGACCGCCTCGGAGTCCTCGATGAAGTCACCGAGCTGCGAGTCGCCCTCGTCGCCGATGGTCTGGTCCAGGGAGATGGGTTCCCGGGCGTACTGCTGGATCTCCAGCACCTTCTCCGGGGTGATGTCCATCTCCTTGGCGAGCTCCTCGGGAGTGGGCTCGCGCCCGAGATCCTGGAGCAGCTCACGCTGTATGCGGCCGAGCTTGTTGATGACCTCCACCATGTGCACCGGGATGCGGATGGTGCGGGCCTGGTCGGCCATCGCGCGGGTGATGGCCTGCCGGATCCACCACGTCGCGTAGGTCGAGAACTTGTAGCCCTTGGTGTAGTCGAACTTCTCGACCGCACGGATGAGGCCGAGGTTGCCCTCCTGGATCAGGTCCAGGAACGCCATGCCGCGGCCGGTGTAGCGCTTGGCCAGCGAGACCACGAGCCGGAGGTTCGCCTCGAGCAGGTGGTTCTTGGCGCGCTCGCCGTCCCGCACGATCCAGCGCAGGTCGCGCCGCATCTGGGGGGACAGCTTCTCGTTCGACTCGAAGACCTTGCGGATGCGCTCGGCGCCGTAGAGGCCGGCCTCGATGCGCTTCGCGAGCTCGACCTCCTCCTCGGCGTTGAGGAGCGCGACCTTGCCGATCTGCTTCAGGTACGCGCGGACCGAGTCGGCCGAGGCGGTGAGCTCGGCGTCCTTGCGCGCCTGGCGCAGGGCCTCGGACTCCTCCTCGTCCCAGACGAAGTCGGCCGACTTCTGCTGCGACGCCCGGGTGGTCGGCGCCACCCGGTTCTTGCCGGTGTTGGTCTCGTCCTCGGAGTCGTCGTCATCGTCGTCGTCGGCGGTCTCCTCCTTCGCCGCCGCCTCGATGTCGGCCTCGACGTCCGAGGCGTCGATCTCGCCGTCCTCGAGGACGACCTCCTCGCCGTCGGCGTCCGGCTCGTCGCCGTCGGCCTTCGTGGTGGAGGCCTTCTTCGTGGCGGGCTTGCGCGGGCCGGTCTTCGGCGCGGCCTTGGTCGCCGTGCCACCCGCCGCGGCGGGCTTGCGGGTGCGTGCGGCCGGCTTCTTCACCGTGCCGGTCGTCGCCGACGCGGTGCTCGTGGTGCCGGAAGTACGGCGGCTGCGGGATGCGGTACCCGACGTCGGTTCGACGGTCGAGTCGCTGCGTGCTGCGGAGTCTGCGGCTGCCACTTGGGCCCTCTCGCTACGTGCGCTGGAGTCGTTACGCGGCCCGGTCGCGGCGCGCTCGTCGGGGGAGACGAGGCCACGACGGCCGGGATGTCCTGTCCTGCCACCGTCTCGGTCGCCGGCGTCGATGGTGGTCGCCGCGCGTCCCGGAGACGGGGTACGCGTTCCATTGTAACTGCGTACCGGCCGAGGGGACGCACCTCACGCCGCCCCGCGCGTCCCGGCGGCTCCGCACGTGGTCGGATGGGGTGGTGAGCCCGCACGAGAGCAGCGATCCCGCCACCCTGCGCGCCGTCGCCGAGCAGGTCGCGGCCGAGGCCGCGGAGCACCTGCGCGGCCTGCCCGCGCCGCACGACGACGGCGTCACGACGAAGTCCTCGCCGACCGACGTCGTCACCGCCTCCGACGCCTCGGTGGAGCGGTTCGTCCGCGACCGGCTCGCGCAGCTGCGCCCCGGTGAGCCGGTGTACGGCGAGGAGGGCGCCGGCGACCCCGTCGTCGCACGCTGGGTGGTCGACCCGATCGACGGCACCGTCAACTACCTCTACGGCCTGCCCTGGTACGGGATCTCGATCGCCGCCGTCGTCGACGGGGAGGGCGTGGCCGGTGCGGTGTCCGAGCCCGCCTCCGGCCGGCTCTGGTCGGCCGGGCGCGGTCTCGGCGCGACCCTCGACGGGCGTCCGCTGCGCGCCGCGGCGACCACCGAGCTCGGCCAGTCGCTGGTCGGCACCGGGTTCGCCTACCGCGCCGAGCGGCGCGCCCGGCAGGCCAGGATGGTCGCGGCGATGCTCCCCGAGGTCCGCGACGTCCGCCGGGCCGGCGCGGCGTCGCTGGACCTGTGCGCGGTCGCGGCCGGCTGGCTCGACGGCTACCTCGAGCACGGCTGCAACTGGTGGGACTGGGCGGCCGGTGCGCTCATCGCGACCGAGGCCGGTGCCGTGGTGCACGTCTCGGGCAGCCCGGGCGTCCACGGCCTCGACGACGGCGACGCCCTGGGCGCCGACGTCACGCTCGCCGCCGCGCCCGGAGTCGCCGCCGCCCTCGCGGAACTGGCCCGCCGCAGCGGCGCCGACACCGTCTGAGCCGCCGGGGCGCTCCGCTCAGCAGGTCGCCGCGCGGGCCTGGGCCAGCAGGCCCGGGTCGGCCCGTGGACCGCCCTCGGTACCCGGCGCGGACAGCTGGTCCAGCACGTCGCGGGCCGCACGGCCCGGTGCGACGTCGGTGAACGCCGACCCGACCACGACGTCGACCACCGCCCCCTGACGGTCGTCGCGGATCAGCTCGACGCAGGGCAGCGCCAGCGCGAGCGTCGACGCGGACGCCGCACCCTCCGGGCCGAACCGCATCTGCCCGATGCAGTCCAGGTCGCCCTGCGGGAACGTGGGGTCGTTGCCCGGCGTCCCGGCCTCGCCGAACTGCAGGTCCTTGAGCTCGGCGGACACCAGGTTCGCCTGCCCGCGCTGACCGCCGGCGTTGAGGACGTGGAAGCGGACGTCGTCCGGGGCGGCCGGGGCGACCGAGGCCAGCTCGGCCCGGTCGATCTCGGTTCCGGCCAGGGCCCCCGACGACGGGGCCGGGCAGTTCGTCGACGCCGAGCCGTCCGAGGCGGTGCCGAGCACGACCGCCCACGTCGCGACGGCCAGCACGGCCAGCAACGCGGTGGTCACCAGGATCGGACGGGGCCGGCGCCGCTCGTAGGGGCGGTCGGTGCGGGTGCGGCCGGCCGGCATCAGATCGACCCTCCGTCCAGGACGTGGTGGCCCAGCCCGACGAGCGGGCCGACCGACCCGTCGAGGCCGTCGGCCATCTCCGCCGGCACCGACCCGGCCCGGGCCCGCGCCAGGATCCCCGCGAGCACGACGGCCAGCTTGAACGCGCCGAACCCGACGTACCAGGGCAGCGGTCCGGCGTCGAGGCCGGTGCGCGCGGTGTAGCCCTCGACGAGCTCGCGCCGCGTCGGGAAGCCGGGCAGGCCGGTCGGGCTCGCCAGCGGCTGGGCGGAGGACCAGACGGTGGCGTCGCCGTCCTGCTTCCAGTAGACGAGCAGCAGCCCGAGGTCGGCCAGCGGGTCGCCGAGGGTGGACATCTCCCAGTCCAGGACCGCGCGGATGCGGCCGGGGTCCCCGGCGTCGAAGACGCAGTTGTCGAGCCGGTAGTCGCCGTGCACCACGGTGTGGCGCTGCGCGGCCGGCACGTCGGCGGCCAGCCGGTCGGAGAGCCGGGTGAGCTCGGACTCGACCTCCGCGTCCACCGGGACGGGGTCGTCGCCGTCGCGGGCGGCGGCCCACTGCGTGCCCCAGCGCCGGATCTGGCGCTCCATGAAGCCCTCCGGACGACCGAAGTCGCCCAGGCCCGCCGCGGCCGGGTCGACGGCGTGCAGCGCGGCCAGCACGTCCACCAGCTCCTCGCCCGCGGCGCGGCGCTGCTGCTCCGTGGCCGCCCAGTCCTCGGGCAGGCCGTCGAGCGGCACGACGCCGTCGACGAGCTCCATCACGAAGCAGGGGGCGCCGAGCACGTCACCGTCGTCGGCGGCCAGCACCGCGGGGACGGGCACGGCGCTCGGCCCCAGCGCGGAGATCACCCGCTGCTCGCGGCCCATGTCGTGGGCGGTCGCGGCGACCGCGCCGACCGGCGGGCGACGCAGCACGACCGCACCGGCGGGGGAGGAGACCCGGTAGGTCAGGTTGGACCGCCCGGCGCCGATCGGGGTGAGCCGCGCCTCGCGCCACCGTTCGTCGCGGAGGGCCGTGGACAGCCACGCGCCGACGGTGGCGGGGTCGGCACCGGGCGTGGGGGTGCGGGCGCTCGTCGTCACACCGGGCGACACTAGTGCGCCCGGCGGCGGTGGCGTCGGGGCGACACCCGGCATCATCGGGGGACTCGCTGCGACGCTCCGCGGACGCTGGGCTACCCTCCCCGCCGCCGGTGACGGACCGGCCGCGACAAGGACTCACGACGGACGAGCCACCCGGTCCACGGGCCAGGTGAGACCGGCCTCACTCATGGGGCCGGGCACAAACCCGCTCCCCGCGACGTTCTCCAGCGGCACGCGACGACCAACCGATGCGAAGTACCGCTGCTCGTGGGCCGGAATCGAGCAGCTCGGACGTAAGGCAAGGGTGAGACCTGATGGCGACCGACTACGACGCCCCGCGTCGCAATGAGGCCGACGAGATGGCCGAGGACTCGCTCGACGAGCTCAAGCAGCGCCGCAACGAGGCGCAGTCCGCGGTCGTCGACGTCGAGGAGACCGACACCGCGGAGAGCTACGAGCTCCCGGGCGCGGACCTGTCGGGCGAGGAACTGACGGTGAACGTCCTGCCGAAGCAGGCGGACGAGTTCACCTGTGCGAGCTGCTTCCTGGTGCACCACCGGAGCCGGCTCGCCAGCTCCTCGGGCGGACAGTTCCTCTGCCGCGACTGTGCCGCTTGATCGGGCAGGCCTGATCGGGCAGGCCTGACCGGGCGGGCCCGACAGGACCCGTCCGACGGGAGGACCACGACGGGGCCCCGGCGATCTCGCCGGGGCCCCGTCGTTTCTCCGCGTGTCAGCGCTGTCGGCGTTGCTGTTGCTGGGGGTGCGGCGCCTGGGCGGCGATCGCCGCCCGCAGCTCGTCGGGACGGCGCGTGCTGAGCACCCAGTAGGGCTCGTCGCGGCCGATCACCTGGACCCGCACCAGCGGCCCGACCCATGCCCGGTGCAGGACGTAGGCCTGCGGGTCGAGATCGGGGCCCATCGCCTGCTGCTTGTCGGCCCGCGCGACGGTGTCGGTGACGCCCGCCGCGGACAGCGGCAGCTCGCGGCCGTTCGAGACGAGCACGCCGTCGCGGGCGGTGGTGCGGCTGCGGCCCATCCACCACAGGACACCGACGCACAGCGGCACCATCGTCAGGTAGCCCAGCCACGCCCGCAGGCCGGGATAGCCCATGTGGATCTGCGCGCCCATCAGGACACCGAGCCCGACGGCGAGCAGGTACCACCACACCGGGACGGACAACCGCTCGTCGAACGCAGCAGGGCCAGCCGTCGCAGAGTCGGTCTCCGGATCCCGTTCGCTCACGAGGCCCAGGGTAGCGTCGCCCGCCGTGCCCGGTTCCGTGCCCGCTCCCCCGGACCAGCCGCCGGCAGCAGCGTCCGTCGACGTCCTGCTGACGCGGCTCGACCCCGACGTCCCCCCGCCCGCGTACGCGCGGCCCGGCGACGCCGGGGCCGACCTCGTGACGACCACCGACGTGGTCCTCCAGCCGGGGCGCCGGGCGCTCGTCGGGACCGGGGTGGCGATCGCGCTGCCCGAGGGCTACGCCGGGTTCGTGCATCCCCGGTCCGGCCTCGCGGCCCGGTGCGGTCTCTCGATCGTCAACGCACCCGGCACGATCGACGCCGGGTACCGCGGCGAGATCAAGGTCTGCCTGGTCAACACCGACCCGGACACGCCGGTGGAGCTGCACCGGGGGGACCGCATCGCGCAGCTGGTGGTGCAACGGGTCGAGACGGCCCGGTTCGTGGAGGTCACCGCGCTGCCCGCGTCGGTACGCGGCGCCGCCGGTCACGGCTCGACCGGCGGGAACGCCGCGCTCGTCGCCGGGGGAGGGGACCAGTAGATGCCCGGACGCACACGCGGTCGGATGTTCGACATCCGTCCGGAGGACGGGATCGAGGACACCGGGACAGGTGCCTACCCGGGCTATCCCGGCTACGGCGACTCCGACGTCGACGACTTCGACGACTACGCCGACCACTACGCCCGCCGCGGGGCGCCGCCGGCGAACGGCGTGGCCCCGCGCAACGGCTCCGGACCCGGTGCGCCGAACGGCAGGCCACCCGCGCCGGGGCGCAACGGCTCCGCACCCGCCACCGGCTCCCGCCCGGTGCCACCCGGCCCGAGGACCGGCGCCGTCCCCGCACCCGCCGGCCCCGCCGCGGCGACGACGGCGGTACGCGCGGTCGGCCGGGACACCACCGGCCGTGCCCCGGCCTCCGGGCGCCTGCCGGCACCCGCACCCGCGGGGTACGACGAGCGGGTCGCACCCGACGGCCGCTGGGACGACGAGGAACCCCCGCTGCTGTCGCACCGCGTCGAGGACGACGAGCTCGCCTACGCCCGCGACCGCACCCCGCAGGGCTTCGACGGCGGCGACCCCGACGGCCCGTCCTGGGGCCGGCGCCCGTCCAGGCCCGCCGACGACGACCACGACGCCGAGTACGACGGTGACCACGACGCCGAGTACGACGAGGACGAGTACGGCGTCGGTGACGCCCCGCTGTCGGTCCCGCCGCCCGGCAGCGGAGGCCGCCCGCTGGGGCCGGCCGACGTCGAGGAGCTCGACCCGTCGATGACCGACGCGCTCGCCCGCGTCGACCTCGGTGCCCTGCAGGTCCCGGTGCCCTACGGCGCCGAGCTGAAGCTGGAGCCCGCCGGCGCCGAGCGTCCCCAGGCGGTGCACCTGCTGCTGGCCGAGGGCCGGATCGCGGTGAGTGCGCTCGCCGCGCCGCGGTCGTCGGGGCTGTGGGCGGACCTGTCCGCGGAGATCGAGCAGTCCCTGCGCACCGGCGGTGCCCGGGTCCGCAACGCCCGCGGCGACTGGGGCCGCGAGCTCCACGCCCGCACCGAGAACGCCGCATCGGTGTTCGTCGGCTGCGACGGCCCGCGCTGGATGGTCTACGGCGTGGCGACGGCGTCGCTGGAGACCGTCGAGGCCCTCGACGTGGAGCTCCGGCGCGTGCTGCGGGGGATCATCGTCGTCCGCGGGAAGTCGCCGTACCCGCCGCGGACCGTCCTGCCCCTGGAGCTGCCCGAGCACCTGCGCGAGCGGCAGCCCGAGGTCGCGCCGCAGAAGCCCAGCATCACCGTGTCCGTCCCGGCCCCCGCCGGGGAGACGGGCGCGACCCCGGCGCCGACCGGTCCCACGACCGGCGCCCGCCCGGTGCCGGCCGCCGCCTCCGCGGAACCGGCGACGCCGGTCGAGCCCGCCCGCCCGGCCCGCCCGCGCCGTACCGCGCCCGCCGCGGCGTCGGCGTCCGGGGTGCCGGCCGCGCGGCCGCCCGCGGGGCCGGTGGGCCCCCGCCCGTCCACCGACGACGCCGACTCGCGCACCCGCGCGCTGCCGCAGGTCCGCCGCCCCGCCGCGGCGGCCCCGGCCGATCCGGCCGCGGCGCGCACGCCGCTCGCCCCGGACGTGCGCACCGACGAGTCGCCCGCCGAGCGCACCGCGCTGACCGACGGCCCGCTGGTCGCCCCCGGGCCCGAGGCGCGGTCCGGTCGTCGACGCGGGCGCCCGGCCAGGCCCGACCGGACCGGCGCGAACCGGCTCGGCGGCGCCCCGGCCGCTGCCACATCACCTGCTGCCACATCACCTGCTGCCACATCACCCGCTGCCACGCCCCCCGCCGCCTCACAGCCCGGGGGCACACCGCCCGGGGGCATCCCCGGCAGTGCGACCCCGACCGGCGCGATCCCGACCGCGGGCGGCGTCGCCCCCGCGGCCGGGCCGGGCCCCGACACCGGCGTGGGCCCGCTGCCCGGGCGCGGGTCGATCCACGCCCCGGCTCCGCTGCACGCCCCGGCGTCGATGCACGCGCCGGACCCGGCGCCGAGCGCGGCCGCCCCGCTCCGGGCCCCGGAGCCCGAACCGGCGGAACCCCCGGCCCGCCGGGACCCGGCAGTGACCGCGCTGTCGGCCGCCGACCTGCTCGCCGGCGTCGAGGACGACCGGTCCGCGACCCCGCTCACCGGCTTCGGCCGGGGCGCGTCGGCCGGCGACATCCTGGACCGCAGCACCACCGTCCCGGCCTCGGCCCTCGACCCCGGCACCGTGCTCGACGGCCCCGCGCTCGGTGACACCGTGCTCGACGGCTCGGCGTTCGACGGCCGTACCGCCCTGGATCCCGGCACCGCTCCCGACGGCTCTGCCGACGCCGCTGCCGACGGCACTGTCGACGCTGCTGCCGATGGCGCCGCCCACGGCCGGGACCCGTTCGGCACCACGACCGCCTCCGGTGCCGCCGCGGGGTCGACCCGGCCCGGCACCGGTGGGTCGGCGCGCCGCTTCCGGCGCGACCGCGCCGCCGACGCCGCCCGCATCGACGCCGCGGACCTGCTCGCCGCGCGCACCCGGGACACCCCGGCCGGCCCGCCGGAGCCTGCGTCGCCGCCGACCTGGGCCATCGAGGACATCCCGTTGTCGGACGTGCCGCTCATGGAGGCCACGCTCGACCGGCTGCCGGCCCCGACCGAGCCCGCCGCACCGGCGCCCACCCGTCGTCGGCGGGGCGCCCGGCCCACCGCGGACGCGCCCGGCCACACGGCACCCACCGACCCCACCCCGGACGACGACGGCTGGCTGTCCGCCGAGATCGCCGCCAGCCGCCGGTCCGGCCGGCACGGCGCCGGTGCGGGCACCTCGGTGGCGGACCTGCTCGCCGCCGTCGCCCTCGACGCCCCCGCAGGCGGTGGACGCCGCCGCGAACCCGGCGACGCGCCCTCCACGGGGAGAAGCACCGCCGGTCCCGCGCCCACCGGCTCCACGTCGCGCGGCCCGGACCACGACCCGGAACCGGCCGCGTACCCGGCGGCGCCGGGCCCGTACGGCAGCGGGGACGGCGACCGGGCGGCGGACCGGTCGGCGACGGAGGGCCCGGCGACCGGCGACCGGACCCGACCGGGCGCGCCGGAACCGGGCGGTGCCGAGCCGGGCACCGACGGCCGCGCCGCGCCGGGCCCGGGCGGGGACGATCTGTTCCGGGCCGCGGCCGATGCGGACCGCCCCTGGCACGGAGGCGGTCCCACCTCGGCCGACGAGGCACGCAGTGCCCTGCAGGACCTGCTGCGCAGCGCGTCGGCCGACCGCGGGCCGCACGCCGACGGACCGGGTGCCGACCGCACCAACGGGCACGGCGGTGTCACGGGGCTGGCCGACTACCGCGCGAGTCGGGCCGCCGCCGGACGGGCCGCGGCCCGCACCGACGACCCCGCGCCCGCGGACCCGGCCCGCACCGCGGGCCAGCGCGCCGACGGCACCTCCGATGGGCTCGACGCCGGGCGGGCCGCGGGCGGGTCCGGGCTCACCGGCCAGTGGCCGTCCGGTCGGCGCGCGGGCGGCACCGGTCCCCGCGACCTCGGACGGCACCGGCGGGACTGAGCGGCAGCGGGATGGGCGCGGGTGTCCGGTACGCCCGGCCCGCACCCGCCCGTCGACCACCGGGCGCGGCCCGCGAGCCGGTCGCCGGGGCGGTGACCGGGAGGTCGGGGCCGCCGCGGGCACAAACCGGGGCATCCGCGCGTTACGCTCTCGACGCCACCACGACACCCTGTCGTGTTGCCGCGCGAGTGCGGGTCACCGGAGGGTCCGGTGACCCCGGGCCGGTACCGGACACGGCCGAGGAGAGACATGGGCAGCACGGATGGCGGAGCGTTCCGCCGGATGCTCCGCAAACTCACCAGCGACGTCGACGAACTCGACGCGCGCGACCTCGCCGAGGACGTCGAGGAGACCGGTGCACGACCGGCCCGCGACTGTGCCTGCGGCGAAGAGGTCACGATGCTCGGCCGGATCCGCAGCGTCGACCTCTCTCCGCAGAGTGCCGACGCCACCCTGAAGGCCGAGCTGTTCGACGGGACCGACGGCGTCACCCTGGTCTGGATGGGCCGGCGCAGCATCCCCGGTATCGAGGCCGGACGCACCATGCGGGTCCGTGGCCGGATCTCGGTCCGCGACGGCCGCAAGGTGCTCTACAACCCGTACTACGAGATCTGCCAGGCGCAGTGACCCGCGGGACCCTCGCGGCCTGCTCCTGAGCCGACGGATCGGACCGGCTTGAACGACCACCACCACGACGCCCCGACCACCCGGATCCCGCATGTCACCGACGTCGACCCGCAGGACCGGACCGCGCCCCTCGGCCGGCCGGTGACGGCACCGGCGCACGCCGCCGCACCGGAACCGGACCGGACCGGGGGACCGGCGGAGTCCACCCCGGAGGCGCCGACCCCGACCCTGCTGGAACAGATGGGCGGGGTGACCGGGATCGTCGCCTCGACCATCCCGGTCGTGGTGTTCGTCCTCGCGAACGTGCTCTCCGACCTGCGGACCGCGATCGTCGCGGCGCTCGGCGCCGGAGTGCTCGTACTGCTGTGGCGCCTCGTCCGCCGTGACCCGGTGATGCCGGCGATCTCCGGCCTGTTCGGGGTCGGCATCTGCGCGCTGGTCGCGAGCCGGACCGGGGAGGCCCGCGGGTTCTACCTGCCGGGCCTGCTCTACAGCGGCGCCCTCGGTGTCGTCGCGCTGGTCTCGATCATCGCCCGCTGGCCGCTGGCCGGGGTGATCTGGCACGGCATCAACGGACACGGCACCGAGTGGCGCGCAGACCCCCACCTGGTCCGCGCCTACGGCTGGGCCACCGCGGTGTGGGCGGGGACCTTCCTCGCGAAGGTCGTGGTGCAGGGCGGGCTGTACCACGCCGACTCCGAGACCTGGCTGGGCGTCGCGCGGCTCGCGATGGGCTACCCGCTCACCGGGGTCGCGATCCTGGCCACGATCCTCATCGTGCGCCGCGCCGAGCGCGCCCGCCCCGCGACCGCCTGAGCGGCACTGGCACGCGGGGCGCCCCGGGTGCCGGTCCCCCCGGCGGGGTGGGAGAGGCAGGGTCACAGGAGAGCGGCGCGGATGTCCTCCTCGACCGCCGTCGTCGCCACGAACAGCAGCTCGTCGCCGCCCTCCAGGGCGTCGTCGGGCTGCGGCACGATGACCCGGCCGCCGCGCAGGATCGTCACCAGCGCTGAGTCCGTCGGGAGCTCCAGCACCCGCACCGGCCGCCCGGCCAGCGGGGTGTCCTCGGGCAGCGTCACCTCGACGAGGTTCGCCTGCCCCTGACGCAGCGTCAGCAGCCGCACCAGGTCGCCGACGGCGACGGCCTCCTCGACCAGCGCCGCCAGCAGCCGCGGCGTCGACACCGCGACGTCGACGCCCCAGTTCTCCCCGAACAGCCACTCGTTGCGCGGGTCGTTCACCCTGGCGACCACCCGGCGGACCCCGAACTCGGTCTTCGCCAGCAGCGACACCACCAGGTTGACCTTGTCGTCGCCGGTCGCGGCGATCACGACGTCGCAGCCCTCGATGCCGGCGTCCTCCAGCGACGAAAGCTCGCAGGCGTCGGCGTGCACCCACTCGGCCTCGGGGACCGAGTTCGGGTCGATGTGGGTCAGCTCGCGCTCGATCAGCATGACCCGGTGGTCGGACTCGACCAGCTCCAGCGCGATGGACCGCCCGACGGCGCCCGCACCCGCGATCGCGACCCGCATCAGTCCTCCTCGGGCGGCGCCGCGGCGGCCGCCGTCACATCGCTGACCGTGCCCGAGACCGCCGCCACGTAGACGGTGTCCTCGTGCTGCACGGTGGTGTCCTTGGTCGGCAGCACCCCGGTGCCGAACCGCACGATGAACGCGACCCGCGAGCTCGTCGCCCGCTCCAGGTCGCGGATCGGGCGCCCCACCCAGTTCTCGTGCAGCGGCAGCGGCAGGACGGCCACGGTGCCGGTGGGCTCGCGCCAGGCGGTGGCGACGCCGTCGGGCAGCAGCATGCGCAGCAGCCGGTCGGTCGTCCACGGGACGGTCGCGACCGTCGGGATGCCGAGGCGCTCGTACACCGCGGCGCGCTTGGCGTCGTAGATCCGGGCGACGACCTTGCCGACGCCGTAGCTCTCGCGCGCCACCCGGGCGGCGATGATGTTGGAGTTGTCCCCGGAGGAGACGGCGGCGAACGCGTCGGCGGACTCCAGCCCCGCCTCGTCGAGCACGCTGCGGTGGAAGCCGAAGCCGACCACCTGGCGCCCGCGGAAGTCCGGGCCGAGCCGGCGGAAGGCCTGCGGGTCGCGGTCGATCACCGCGACCTCGTGGCCGAGCCGTTCCAGGCCCGAGGCCAGGGACGCGCCGACGCGGCCACATCCCATGATCACGACGTGCATGGCGTCTGGGGTCCTTCCGCCGGGTCGGGAGGCCCGGGATGTACGGATCGTTCCTTCTGTACCGACGGCGACGGGGACGCCGACGACGCGCGGTGAACGCTATCGCGAAGCGGATCGGACCGGGGGCATAGGCTGCGCCCCGTGTCCAAGCTCGCCGTCGCTCTCAAGCGGCTCGTGGTCGGACGACCGCAGCGCAGCGACCGCCTGACCAGCACCCTGCTCCCGAAGCGGATCGCCCTCCCCGTGTTCGCCTCCGACGCCATGTCGTCGGTCGCCTACGCGCCGGAGGAGATCTTCCTGACCCTGTCGGTCGCCGGCGTCGCCTCCTACGCGATGTCGCCGTGGATCGGCCTCGCCGTCGTCGTCGTGCTGCTCACGGTCATCGCCAGCTACCGGCAGAACGTCCACGCCTACCCCTCCGGCGGAGGTGACTACGAGGTCGCGACGGTCAACCTCGGCAAGAACGCCGGACTGACCGTCGCCAGCGCGCTGCTCGTCGACTACACCCTCACCGTCGCCGTCTCGCTCTCCGCGGCCGCGGCCAACATCGGCGCGCTGGTGCCGTTCGTCGCCGAGCACAAGGTGCTGTTCGCCGTCTCGGCCATCGCCGTGCTCACCGCGATCAACCTGCGCGGCATCCGCGAGTCCGGCGCCGCCTTCGCGGTCCCGGTCTACGCCTTCGTCCTCGGCGTCGCGACGATGATCCTCTGGGGGCTGACTAGGGTGCTGATCCTCGGCGACCCCGTGCGCGCCGAGAGCGCCGACCTGCACCTGGTCGCGGAGGGCGACGCGTTCACCGGCCTCGCCCTGGTGCTGCTCGTGCTGCGCAGCTTCACCCAGGGCGCGGCCGCGCTGACCGGCGTCGAGGCGATCTCGAACGGCGTGCCGGCCTTCCGCAAGCCGAAGTCGAAGAACGCGGCCACCACGCTGCTGCTGCTCGGGGCGATGTCGGTGTCGCTGTTCATGGGGCTGATCGCGCTGGCGCAGCTCACCGGCGTCCAGATCGCCGAGGACCCGGCGCGCCAGTTCCCCGACGCCCCGCCCGGCTACGAGCAGCACACCATGATCGCCCAGCTCGCCGACGCGGTCTTCGACAACTTCCCGCCGGGCTACTTCTTCGTCATCGTGATGACGGCGCTGATCCTGGTCCTGGCCGCGAACACCGCGTTCAACGGCTTCCCGGTGCTCGGCTCGATCCTGTCCCAGGACCGCTACCTGCCCCGCCAGCTGCACACCCGCGGCGACCGGCTCGCGTTCTCCAACGGCATCGTCGCGCTCGCGCTGTTCGCGATCCTGCTGGTCGTCGGCTTCCAGGCCGAGGTCACCCGGCTCATCCCGCTCTACACCGTCGGCGTGTTCGTGTCGTTCACGCTGTCCCAGGCCGGCATGGTCCGGCACTGGAACCGGGAGCTCGCGCTGGGGCCGCCGGTGTCCGAGCGCCGCCGGATCCGCCGCGCGCAGTCGATCAACGGGTTCGGCGCCTGCATGACCGGCGTCGTGCTGATCACGGTGCTGATCACCAAGTTCACCCTCGGCGCCTGGATCGCGATCGTCGCGATGGGCGGGTTCTTCGTTCTCATGCGGCTGATCCAGCTGCACTACGACCGGGTCGCGGCCGCACTCGTCGCCGACGAGACCGACGACGTGCTGCCCTCGCGCAACCACGCCGTCGTGCTCGTCTCCACGTTGCACAAGCCGACGCTGCGGGCGCTGGCCTACGCCCGCGTGACCCGCCCGGACATCCTCGAGGCGGTCACGGTCAACGTCGACGACTCCGAGACCAAGAAGCTCGTCGAGCAGTGGCACAAGCGGAACCTCCCGGTCCCGCTCAAGGTCGTCGAGTCGCCCTACCGGGAGATCACCCGGCCCGTGCTGGACTACGTCAAGCGGATCCGCAGCGACTCCCCACGCAACGTCGTGACCGTCTACATCCCGGAGTACGTCGTCGGGCACTGGTGGGAGCAGGTGCTGCACAACCAGAGCGCACTGCGGCTCAAGACGAGGCTGCTGTTCCAGCCGGGGGTGATGGTGACCAGCGTGCCGTGGCAGCTGCCGTCGTCCTCGCGCACGCGGGCGCTGTCGCCGCTGCAGGCGCCGGGGGCGTCCCGTCGCGGCTACCCGGGCACGGAGCAGCTGCCCGGCGAACTCCGCGACGGCGCGGGCGTCCGGACCGGTGGCGGCACCTCGTCCGCACCCCGTGTCCCGAAGGAGGAGGACCGGTGAACGCCGACACGGCGACCGACTGGACCGACCGGATGCTGGAGCTGCGGGTCGGCCCCGTCGCGCACGGCGGACACTGCGTGGCCCGCGACGGTGACGGTGGCCGGGTCGTGTTCGTCCGGCACGCACTGCCCGGTGAGCTGGTCCGTGCCGTGGTCACTGACGACCCGGGTGGGGCGTTCTGCCGCGCCGACGCCGTCGCCGTGCTGGAGGCGTCCCCGGACCGGGTCGAGCCCGCGTGCCCGTGGGCGGGGCCCGGCGGCTGCGGTGGCTGCGACTTCCAGCACACCGACCACGCCAGCCAGCGCTTCCTGAAGACGACCGTCCTGCGCGAGCAGCTGGAGCGTCTCGGCGCCGGGGCCGCGGTCGTCGCCACCGCCGACCTCGCCGCGGTCGAGGTCGAGGAACTCCCCGGCGGTCCGTTCGGCTGGCGCACCCGGGTGCGGCTGGCCGTCGACGACGCCGGTGTCCCCGGCCTGCGTGCCCACCGCAGCCACGACGTGTGCGAGATCGGCGACTGCCCCCTGGTGCCGGCCGGCGCACTGCCGCCGGTGCTCGGACGCCGGTTCCGGCCGGACACCGAGCTGGACGTCACCGTCGTCGGCGGCGGCGCGGACGGGCCGTCGGCCCGGGTCGGCTCCGGTGCCACCGTGCACGCCGCGGGCCGCACCTGGGAGCTGTCGGCCGGCACGTTCTGGCAGGTCCACCCGGCGCTGCCGGACACCCTCGCCGGCGTCGTCCGCGACTGGGCCGACGCTCCGGAGGGTGGTGTCGCCTGGGACCTCTACGGCGGCGTCGGGCTGCTCGGCTCGGTCCTGGCCGGCCAGGTGGGGGAGTCCGGGACGGTGCTGGTCGTCGAGTCCGCCGCGTCCGCGGTCGCCGACGGTGCCGCCGCGCTGGCCGACCTGCCGCAGGTCCAGTTCGTGCGGGGCCGCGCCGAGCGCGAGATCGCCCGGCTCCGGCCCGACCCCGACGTCGTGGTCACCGACCCGCCGCGGGTCGGGCTCGGGAAGGCCGCCGTGCGTGACCTGGCCGCCCGCGGCCCGCGGCGGATCGTGCACATCGCCTGCGACCCGGCCGCGCTGGCCCGGGACCTGTCCCTGTTCGCCGCCGTCGGGTACCGCACTGCCGCGCTGCGCGCGTTCGACGCGTTCCCCATGACCCACCACATGGAGGCGGCCGCACTGCTGGAGCGGAACCCGCGGTGACCACCGTCCTGCAGCTGTCCGACCTGCACCTCGGCCGCCCGGACGCGTCCGGGCGCGCGGCCCGCGCCGTCGCGGCGGTCCGGGCGCTGGCCCCGGCACCCGACGTCGTGGTCGTGACCGGGGACCTCGCCGACGACGGCGCCCCCGCCGCCTACGCCGAGGCCGCCACCCTGCTCGACGGTCTCGACGCGTTGCACGTGCCCGGCAACCACGACGACCGCACCGCCATGGCCGCCGCCGTCGGGCCGGTGACCGACCGGCTGCACCGCGCCGGCGGGACCACCCTCGTGCTGCTGGACACCCAGGTCCCGGGCGCGCCGCACGGCGCGCTGTCCGACACCGCGCTGCACCTGCTCGCCGGGGCCGTGCGGGACCCCGCCCCGTTGCTGGTCGCGCTGCACCACCCGCCGCTCGCCGTCGGTCACCCGGTGCTCGACGGGATGCGGCTGAACGACACCGGTCCGTTCGAGGCGCTGCTGGCGGCCCGCAGCGATCCGACGCTGGTGGTGTGCGGGCACGTGCACACACCGCTGGCGACGACGTTCGCCGGGCACCCGCTCGTCGTCGCCCCGTCGGTGGCGCCCGCCCTGCGCTGGCCGGACGTGCCCGGTCCCGCAGGTGCCGACCCCGGTCCGGCGCCCGGCGGGGCGCTGCACGTGCTCGGGGACGGGCCGCCGCGGAGCCGGTTCCTGAACTGGCCGGTGTGAGGCGGGCCGGATGTCGCGGGCGATCCGGAATCCGCTAAGCTCAACGGGAATCAAATACGCCGAAAGCACCAGGCCCTCGTAGTCCAATCGGCAGAGACGGTGCACTCAAAATGCATACAGTGTGGGTTCGAATCCCACCGAGGGCACGCTACGCACACGGCTCGAACCTTGGCCCGGAGAATCAAGAGCCGGGTGTCGGGCCTTGTTCGCGTCCGCGGCCCCCGTGAGGGAGTCGGCGTCGATCGCGGGCTCCAGCAGCATCGCGAACGTGCGAGCGTTCTCGACCCGCAGCGCGCCGACCTCATCGACGTGGACCTCGGTGGTGGGCGTCGAGGCGACGGCTCACCAGGTCGAGTTCGGCGGCTTCGGCGGACACGAGCCGGTCGAACCGTGGTGCGACATCCGGCCAGCGCCTCGCGCCGGGTGGGTTCGACCGTGATCAGGCGGCGGTGGTGAAGCCGGGCAGGCGCGCCATGATGGCCTGCAGTTCGGCGTCGTCGGAGATGCCCTGGAAGTCGTAGCGGGGCGTGTACGGGTTCTCGAGGGTGCGGATCTCGTCGTCGGTGAGGGTGATGTCGAGCGAGGCGACGGCGTCGTCGATCTGCCGGGTGCTGCTGGCGCCGACCAGCGGTGCGGTGACGACGGGGTTGTTGCGTAGCCAGGCCAGGGCGATCTGAGCGCGAGTGACCCCGCGAGATTTGGCGACCTGGCCGACGGCGTCGATGATCGCTCGGTCGGACTGCTCGGTGAGCGACGTGTAGAGCATGTCGGCGAAGCCGTCGTTCCGGCTGCGGGCGGTGGCTTTCGCGTCGTCGGATCCGCGGGCGAGGCGCCCTCGTGCGAGCGGCGACCAGATGATGGTGCCGACGCCTTCGTCGAGGGCGAGGGGGATCGTCTCGCGCTCCTCCTCGCGGGCGAGCAGGTTGTAGTGGTGCTGCATCGACACGAACCGTGCCCAGCCGTTGGCCTTCTGCAGGTGCAGTGCCTTGGCGAACTCCCAGGCGTGCATCGAGGACGCGCCGAGGTAGCGGACCTTTCCGGCCTTCACGAGATCGTGGAGGGCTTCGAGGGTCTCCTCCAGCGGGGTCGTGTGGTCGTTGCGGTGGACCTGGTACAGGTCGATGTAGTCGGTGCCGAGACGGGTGAGCGAGTGGTCGACCTCGGTCATGATCGCCTTGCGGGACAGACCCTTCCCGTTCGGGCCGGAGCGCATGGGGTGACGTAGCTTGGTTGCGATCACCACGTCGTCGCGATCGGCGAAGTCGCGCAGGGCGCGGCCGAGGATCTCCTCGCTGGAGCCTTGCGAGTACATGTTCGCGGTGTCGAAGAAGTTGATGCCCGCCTCCACGGCGTGCTTGATGAGGGGGCGGCTGGCCTCCTCGCCGAGGGACCAGACCGGATGTCCGCGGTCCGGCTCGCCGTAGGTCATTGCGCCGACAGCGATGGGTGAGACGTCGAGGCCCGTGGTGCCGAGCTTGATGTACTGCATGGGTTCTCCTAGACTCGAGTCCGGAAACGGAGAACTCTCCGCTACTCGGACCGACCATAACGGAGAGTTCTCCGTTTGGCAAGTGGGTGTACACGACGCCCTGCAGACGCCGTGTTGGAAGGCATCGACCGTGACTGAGACTCGGAACGAACCCGTGCGCGCCGATGCGCTGCGCAATCGCGAACACATCCTGCAAGTCGCCCACGACGCCTTCGCCGAGGATGGCGCGACCTCGCTGAACGTGATCGCCAAGCGCGCCGGCGTCGGAGCCGGCACGCTGTACCGGCACTTCCCGACTCGCGAGGATCTGATCCTCGCCGTGTACCAGCACGACGTGCAGCGACTCGTCGATCAGGTCGGAGACGTGCTCGCCGAGCATGCGCCGCTGGATGCGTTCCGGGTCTGGTTCGAGAAGCTGGCCGACTACGTACGCCTCAAGCACGGTCTGGGCGAGGCGCTGCACACGGTCGCCGCGCAGAACATCATCAACGACACCTACGCGCCGGTCACCGCTGCCGTGGGCGTGCTCCTCGAAGCCTGCGTGGAGGACGGCAGCGTGCGGCCCGGTCTGGACCCGGCGGACGTGCTGCTGCTGATGGGATTCCTCTGGCGTGTCGGAACCGATCAGACCGGACGGGCCCAAGCCGCTCGCGTCATGGAACTCTCCATCGACGGACTCCACGCGCACACCTGAGCTCGGCCTGCTCGCCGAGCACGCCATCCCGGTGCTGCGTCCCCGTCGATGTGCCGGGTGGCGGCTTCCCCTGCCAAGACGTCTCGTGTGATGAGGGGCCAGAACACTGCTTCGACCGCTCTGGGCGGCGAGCGGCCGCATCCGCCAGTTCCTGCGGCGCCGCATGCCCACCGGCATCCCGGCCGGGACCGCCCACCGGCGCTCGCCCCACCCGTCTGCCGGTGGCCCGGGCCGACGCCGACGCCGACGCCGCCGCCGTGGTCGACAGCGGCGACGGTGTCGGGACCCGTGGCGGTGGCACGCGCGCCCCCCGTCGGACGGGTATCGCGGTTGCCCGGGCGTGTTTCCGCACACGAAAGGCCGAAGTGGCTCGGTCGCGGTCCGGTACCGCCGGTAGCCTGACCCTTCCGGACGCCCCACCGACCGATGAAGGAGTTCTCCGGTGACCGACAACGTTCCCGCAGAGACGCCGGCCGAGGACGGCCCGCAGCCCGGGTGGCGGGTGCTGGTCGTCGAGGACGAGGCGCTGATCCGCATGGACCTGGCCGAGATGCTCTCCGAGGAGGGCTACCGTGTCGCCGGCGAGGCCGGCGACGGGGAGGCCGCCATCACCCAGGCCCGCGAGCTGAAGCCCGACCTGGTGATCATGGACGTCAAGATGCCCAAGAAGGACGGCATCGAGGCGGCGTCGACGATCGTCGACGAGAAGATCGCTCCGGTCGTGATGCTGACCGCGTTCAGCCAGCGCGATCTCATCGAGCGCGCGCGGGACGCCGGCGCCATGGCCTACCTGGTCAAGCCGTTCGCCCGGCACGAGCTGGTCCCGGCCATCGAGCTCGCCGTGTCCCGGTTCGCGGAGAAGCGGGCGCTCGAGGACGAGGTGGCCTCGCTCAACGACCGGTTCGAGACCCGCAAGATCGTCGACCGGGCCAAGGGTCTGCTGATGACCGCGCAGAAGATGTCCGAGCCGGAGGCCTTCCGGTGGATCCAGCGCACCGCGATGGACCGCCGGACGACCATGAAGGCCGTCGCCGAGGCGGTCGTCGAGGGGCTGGCCCCGGCCAAGTCCTCCTGAGCCCCGGCGACGGTGCGCGTCCACCGCCGCACCGGACCCGCCGGCACGGCCCCGTCGCGCAGTCCGCGACGGGGCCGTTCTCGTTCCGCGGTGCCTCGTCGCGCGCCGGGGCGGAGCCACCGCCGGACGGCTTCCGGAACCGTTCCGATTCGTGTTCCCTTGCGCTGCGACACGATTCCGGTGACGCGGTGTGGTGGGTCCGCCACCGAAAAGATCGACTTGTGACGCCGCGGTGTCGTCGGATCACATTCCTGTCACGAGTGGTCACCGGGTCCCATTTCCTGGTTCGGTCGTACTACTTTTCCGCCATCGTCCCGTGCCGCTTCGGGCGGGGGGAGAACCGAAGGGGACTCGAATGACGAGAACGACGTGGCGACTCGCCGCCCTTGCCGGGGCGGCGTCGCTGGTACTGGCCGGATGCGGCGGTGGCGGGGACACCGGCTCCGGCGGGGCCACCGGCGGCTCGGAGGAGCCCGCCGCCGCGGGGCAGGCATGCACCCCGCCGCAGGCCCAGGCCACCGGCAACCCCAGCACCGCGCCGCTGAAGATCGGCTCCCTGCTGCCGGAGACCGGCAGCCTGGCGTTCCTCGGCCCGCCCGAGTTCGCAGGGGTCGACGTCGCGGTCGAGGAGATCAACGGCGCCGGGGGAGTCCTCGGCAACCCGGTCCAGCACCTGCGCGGTGACTCGGGCGACGACACCACCGACATCGCGAACCAGACCGTGGACCGGCAGCTCAGCGCCGGCACGCAGGTCATCGTCGGCGCGGCCGCGTCGGGTGTCTCCAAGCTGGTGATCGACAAGATCACCGGTGCGGGTGTCGTGCAGCTCTCGCCGGCCAACACCTCCGACGAGTTCACCTGCTGGCAGGACCGCGGCCTGTACTTCCGGACCGCGCCGCCGGACGTCCTGCAGGGTCAGGCGCTCGCGCAGCTGATCACCTCCGACGGTGGCCAGCGGGTGGCGCTGCTCGCCCGCAACGACCCGTACGGCTCGGGCCTGGCGGACAGCGCCGAGCGCAACCTGGTCTCCGCCGGCATCCCGCAGGACCAGATCACCAAGATCATCTACGACCCGAACGCCACGTCGTTCAACCCGGAGATCGACCAGGTCGCGCAGTTCAACCCGGACTCGGTCGCGGTCATCGGCTTCGACGAGTCCAAGCGGATCCTGTCCCGAATGAGCGAGGTGCAGATCGGACCGGCCCAGAAGGCCGTCTACGGCACCGACGGCAACATGGGCAACGCACTGGGCGAGGGCCTGCCGCCGGGCCTGCTGAACGGGATGAAGGGCACCCTGCCGCTCACCGAGCTGTCGGGTGACTTCCGGCAGCGGCTCTCCGCGCAGGACCCGAGCCTGACCGACTTCAACTACGCGGCGGAGTCCTACGACGCCGTCGTGGTCTCGGCGCTGGCCGCCGAGGCCGCGCAGTCGACCAACGGCGCCGACATCGCGACCCAGATCAACGGGATCACCAAGGACGGCGAGAAGTGCACCGACTTCGCCGGCTGCAAGGCGATCCTGGACCGGGGCGGTGACGTCGACTTCGACGGCGCCACCGGCACGCTCGACTTCACCGATGCCGGTGAGCCGGGCTCCGGGTCCTACGGCGTCCAGACCTTCAACGCCGAGAACCAGATCGACGAGGCGGCGACCACCTACGTCCGGGTGGGTGCCCAGAGCTGACACGCCGCACCACACGCAACCACGACGAGGGGGCGGGCCGCCACGGCCCGCCCCCTCGTCGTGCGCCGCCGGCCGGGCCCGCGGACGGCAGTGGCGACGCGGGCGGGCACCGACGGCGGTGGGTCGGCACCGGCGCGCGGCACCGGGTGACCGGCGTCGGCGACGCGACGGCCCCGCCCCCGTGGCTGGGGGGCGGGGCCGTCGCGGGTCCGGCGCGTCAGGTCACTTCTTCTCGCTGCTCCCGGCCAGTGTCCCCAGGTACAGCTCGATGACCTTCGGGTCGTTCAGCAGGTCGCGGCCGCCGGCAGTGTAGGCCGCCCGGCCCTGGTCGAGCACGTAGCCGCGGTCGCAGATCTGCAGGCAGCGCCGCGCGTTCTGCTCCACCATGATGACCGAGACCCCGGCCGCGTTGATCCGCTTGCAGCGGACGAACACCTCGTCCTGGAGCATCGGGGACAGGCCCGCCGACGGCTCGTCGAGCAGCAGCACCGACGGCTCCATCATCAGGGCCCGGCCCATCGCGACCATCTGGCGCTCGCCACCGGACAGCGACCCCGCCTTGATCCTCCGGCGCTGCCCCAGCATCGGGAACAGGTCCGCGACGACGTCGAAGCGGGCCGCGAACGTCTTCGGACGCAGGAACACACCCATCTGCATGTTCTCCTCGATCGAGAGCGAAGGGAACACGTTGTCGCGCTGCGGGACGTAGCCGAGCCCCTTGGTGACCAGGGCGTGCGCCTTGGCCCCGGTGATCTCGGCGTCGCGCAGCCGGACCGTGCCGCTGCGCACGGGGATGAGCCCGAACATGGCCTTGAGCAGCGTCGACTTGCCGGCGCCGTTGGGCCCGATGATGCCGACGATCTCGCCGTCGCGGAGGAAGAAGTCGCTGCCGGTCAGGATGTCGACGCCGGGCACGTAGCCGGCGACGAGCGAGTCGACCCGCAGCACGGCGCCCTCGGCGAGCTCGCGGTGGACCTCCGGCGTGGCCGCCTGCTCCGGCGTCATGACCCGGTCGGCGCCGGGTGCCTGCTCGCTCATGTGCGCTTCCCCTCCTGGTCCGGACGGGCCGGACCGGTGCCGTCGTCGGCGAGGCTGCCCTCGATCTCGGCGGCCTCCATCTCGGCGACGATATCCGCGGTCTGCCCGACCGGGTTGCCGTGCTCGTCGAACTCGAGCACCTGGTCGTGGTGCGAGCCGAGGTAGGCGTCGACGACGGCCTGGTTCGACGACAGCGCCGAGGGCGGCCCCTCCGCGATCACCTGCCCCTGGGCCATGACGACGACCCAGTCGGAGATGTCCCGGATGACGTCCATGTCGTGCTCGACGAACACGACGCTCATGCCCTCGTCGCGCAGCGACTTCACGTGCCCCAGCAGGCTCTGGGTGAGCGCCGGGTTCACCCCGGCCATCGGCTCGTCGAGCATGACGACCTTGGGGTCCATCATCAGGGCCCGTGCCATCTCGAGGAGCTTGCGCTGCCCGCCGGACAGCGAGCCCGCCAGGTCCTCGGCCTTGGTGTCGAGCTTGAAGCGGGCCAGCAGCTCGTGGGCCTGCTCGGTGATCCGCCGCTCCTGGGCGCCCCAGCCGGTGAACAGCGCGCCGAGGAAGCTCTCGCCGCGCTGCCCGACCGCGCCGAGCTTCATGTTCTCCAGCACCGTCATGCCCGCAAGGGCCTTGGTGAGCTGGAACGTGCGGACGACGCCCTTGCGGGCCACCCGGTGCGGCGGCAGCTTCTGCAGCGGGCCGCCCTCGTAGATCCAGGAGCCCGTGTCTGCCCGGTCGAACCCGGTCAGCAGGTTGAACAGGGTCGTCTTGCCCGCGCCGTTGGGGCCGATCAGGCCGGTGATGGCGCCGCGCTGGAACTCCAGGTGGGTGACGTCGACGGCCTTCAGCCCGCCGAACGTGCGGGTCACGCCGTCCACGGTGAGCACCGGGTCCGGCTTGGCGACGCCCGGCTCCGGGGCGACGCCGGCCAGCGTGCGCCCCGGGTCGGTCCCGGTCGGGTCGTGGGTCGTGTCCTCAGCGGCCATCGCCCAGCACCTCCCTGCGGCGTCCGAAGATGCCCTGTGGTCGGAACACCATCATGAGGCCCAGGAACAGGCCGACGAGCACGAAGCGGATCGCGCCGACGTCCTGGGAGGAGATGAACGGCAGCAGCGGCGACTCCCCGGCCGTCGCCTGGCGCAGGAAGGCGTCGGCGACCGAGAGCAGGAACCAGAACGCCATCGCGCCGACGACCGGGCCGAAGACCCGTCCCGCCCCGCCCAGGATGAGCGCGGCGTAGGCGAAGAAGGTCTGCGGCGGCGAGTAGAAGTCCGGCGTCAGCGACTGGGTCGCCAGGGCGAACACGATGCCGCCCAGCGCGCCGAACACCCCGCCGAGGGCGAGCGCCTGCATCTTGTAGGCGAAGACGTTCTTGCCCAGCGCGCGGGCGGCGTCCTCGTCCTCGCGGATCGCCTTGAGCACACGGCCCCACGGGCTGCGCACGAGCAGCCAGGTGAGGAGCACGCACAGCCCGACGACCGTCCAGCCGACGAGGATCGCCCAGAGGTCCGGCCCGCGCAGCGACAGCACCCCGAAGTCGTAGGTGCCGGTGCCGAACGGGTTGGCACGGGCGAAGGAGTCGGCGAACCCGGTGAGTCCCTGGGTGCCGCCGGTGAACCCGGTCTGCGAGGTCGACCGGGTGATCAGGCGCAGGATCTCCGACGCCGCGATCGTGACGATCGCCAGGTAGTCCGCACGCAGCCGCAGCGTCGGGATGCCGAGCACCAGGGCGAGGGCGACCCCGCAGGCCATGCCGATGAGCACGCCCAGCCAGAGCGGGGCACCGTAGTTCGCGACCGAGATGCCCATGCCGTAGGCGCCGACCAGGGCGAAGCCGATCTGGCCGAAGTTGAGCAGCCCGGTGTAGCCGAAGTGGATGTTGAGGCCGAGTGCCAGCAGCGCGAAGAAGATGGCCGAGGGGCCGATCAGCTGCGAGAGCCCGACCGTGAGGAGCTGTCCGAAGTCGATCATGTCCGCCCCCTCAGCCGATCCGTGCCCGGGACCCGAGCAGGCCCTGCGGCCGGAACACGAGGATCACGATCAGCACGGCCAGCCCGCCCAGGTACTTGAGGTCCAGCGGCAGCACCAGCGTCGACAGCTGCACGAGGATGCCGACGATGAGGCAGCCGAGCAGTGCGCCGTAGGCGGTGCCGAGGCCGCCGAGGATGACGCCGGCGAACATCAGCAGCAGCAGGCGGAAGCCCATCTCGTACTGGACGGTCGAGGACAGCTCGGACAGCGCGAAGAGCACGCCGCCGAGGGTGGCCAGCGCCCCGCCCAGCATCCACACGAACAGCACCACGCGGTCGACGTCGATGCCCGACGACGCGGCGAGGTCCCGGTTGTCGGACACCGCGCGCATGGCCTTGCCGATCCGGGTCTTCTGCAGGAGCAGCGCGACCGCGACGAGGACGACGATCGCGATCACGATCGCCGACAGGTCCTTGTCGGTCAGCGCGACCGGGCCGTAGTTCCGGACGGTCTGCCCGGTGTAGTCGGCGAAGGACTCCGACCGGCCACCGAAGATGATCAGCACGAGGTAGCGCAGTGCGATCGACAGTCCGATGGAGACGACGAGCTGGGCGATCAGCCCGGCGCCCCGCCGGCGCAGCCGCCGCCAGATGCCGAGCTCGTTCGCGGCGCCCAGCAGGGCGCCGATGAGCATCGCGATGATCGTCGCGGGGATCAGCTGCACGCCGCCGCCGACGTTGATGAACCAGGCGATGACGGCGCCGATGGTGACCATCTCGCCGTGCGCGAAGTTCGTCAGGCCGGTGGTGCCGAAGATCAGCGACAGGCCGACCGCGGAGATACCGATGACCAGGCCGAACCGGATGCCGTCGACGAGCAGGCGCAGGAAGGTCTCGAACCCGCCGGTGGCGGCGCCGGAGACCTCCTCGCCGAAGCGGAACACCACGGTGTTGAGCGACCCGGCGGTCACCTCGCGGGTGGTCTCGCCCTGGAGGACCTGGGTGCCGGGCGGCAGCGAGGCGGCGTCGAGCCGGAACAGGTAGGAGCCGGGGCCGGGGACCGAGAGGGTCCAGCGGCCGTTCGCCCCGGAACGGGCCTCACCGACCGGCGCGCCGTCGCGCTCGGCGGTGATGCGGACGTTCGGCAGGGGCTGGCCGTTCTGGTCGCGCAGCGTGCCGCTGACGTCGATGCCGTCCTGCTGCTGGGCGGGGACGGCGGTGTGGCCGGTCGGGGCGGGTGGCGGACCGGTGGGTGCGGTCGCGGCGGCGGCGGTCCCGGACAGGGCCAGCGCGCCCAGCAGGGCGATCAGTAGGCCCACCAGCCACCGCGCGGCGGTGGGGATCGGGGAGGACCGGGGCACGCCGGCGCGGAGGGTGACCGCGCGGTCGGCGCGCGGTCGGCGCGGGATCGGGGGTGGTGACAACGTTCGTCCTCGTGGGGTCGACGGACACGACACTGTGCGACACCCGGATGGGTGGTCGGGGCGAACGTAGCCGAGGGACGAACTGGTACGGACGTCTCGGACCAGGACGTAGCCGAGACGTAACGCGACGGTTTCGCAGGGCGAGTGTCAGGTCACCGGCGGTCGTGTGTCGCGGTGCAGGCAGGTCAGCCGCGCGGTGCACACGCGGCGGCCGTCGTCGTCGACGACGACGATCTCCGAGGTCGAGGTGGACCGGCCCACGTGGATCGGGCGGGCCGTCCCGGTGACCCATCGGCTCGTCGCGGAGCGGTGGTGGGTGCAGGCGAGCTCGAGCCCGACCGGGAACCGCTCGGGCAGTGCGTGCAGTGCCGACAGGGTCGAGCCGAGGGTCTCGGCGAGCACGCCGCTGGCACCGCCGTGCAGCAGGCCGTAGGGCTGCCGGTTGCCGGCGACCGGCATGCGGCCGACGACCTCGTCGAGGTCGGCCTTGAGGATCTCGATGCCCATCCGGTCGGTGAGCTGTTCGGCGGCGTGTTCGGAGCTCGGCTCCGGCAGCTGGTCGGGGGTGATCGGCACCGGACGACCCTACGTCGGTCCGGGGCGGTGGGGAGCGGCCCGGGACGCTCTGAGTGCGGATCTCGTCACATCGGCGGGGGATGCGACGGCGTGCATGCTTGCCCGTCCCGTCCCTTTCGTCGATCTTGGGCGGTGACGAGGACCTGGACCGATGGGAGACCCGATGACGAACGACGGCAGGCCGACCGCGGCCGAGGCGTGGCGGATGATGATCGAGGGCAACGGGCGGTGGCAGCGCGACGAGCGCGAGGACCCGCGCCGCTCGGCCGAGGAGCGCGCCGCCGCCGTCGCCGGCCAGGCGCCGGCCGCGATGATCCTGTCCTGCTCGGACTCGCGCGTCCCCGCCGAGCTGGTGTTCGACCTGGGCCTGGGTGACCTGTTCGTGGTCCGCACCGCGGGCCAGGTCGTCGACGACGCGGTGCGCGGCACACTCGCGTTCGGCGCGGGCGCGCTGGGCATCCCGCTGCTCGTCGTGCTGGGACACTCCCAGTGCGGTGCGGTCAAGGCGGCGGTGTCGGTGGCCGGCGGAGCGCCCGCACCGGCTCCGTCCACGCTGGGCGGGCTGGTCGGCGACATCGTTCCGGTGTGCGAGGGCGAGGGGGACGGCGCCGTCGCCTCGGCGGTGGACGCGAACGTCCGTCGTGTGGTGGCGCAGCTGACGGCCGACCCGTCGCTGTCCGGCGCGGTCTGCAACAACCGCCTGTCGATCATCGGCGCCCGCTACGACCTCGAGACCGGCGCGGTCCTCGAGGTCTGACCGGCCGCCCGGGGAGCGGGCTCAGCCCGGCCGGTGGGTCACGACGATCGCGGTGCCCGGGAACAGTGCGCCGCGCAGCGGCGACCACTGCCCCCACACCCGCTCGTGGCCCTCCGGCCACTCCGGCTCGACCAGGTCGTCGAGCACCAGCCCGGCGGCGACGACGTCGCGCACCCGGTCGCCGAGGGTGCGGTGGTGCTCGACGTAGGTGGCCCGGCCGTCGCCGTCGACCTCCAGGTACGGGGTCCGGTCGAAGTAGGACTGGACGACGGTGAGCCCCTGCTCGCCGGGGTCGTCGGGGAAGACCCAGCGCATCGGGTGGTTCACCGCGAACACCCAGCGCCCGCCGGGTCGCAGCACCCGGGCCACCTCCCGCATGACTCGACCCGGGTCCGCGACGAAGGGGATCGCCCCGAACGCCGAGCAGGCGTGGTCGAAGGTGGCGTCGGCGAACGGCAGGTGCTCGGCGCCGGCCTGCACGAGCGGCACGGGCAGTCCGAGCGCGGCGTTGAGCCGGGCCGCGTGCCGCAGCATCCCGCCGGAGACGTCGAGCGCCACCGGGTGCGCTCCGCGGCGGGCGAGCCACCGGCTGCACGGGGCCGAGCCGGCACCGACCTCCAGCACCCGCTTCCCGACGAGGTCGGCGGGCGGGCCCAGCAGGCCTGCCTCGTCCTCGTGCAGGTTCTCCGGGCACCAGACGAACGCCTCGTCGCCGATGTCGGAACCGTGCTCGGCCAGGTAGTCGTCGGCGTCGGCGTCCCACCAGCGGCGCCCGGCCGCCTCGGACTCGGCGCTGCCGACGCGGCGCCGGGCGACGCCCGTGGTGCCCACGGCGTCCTCGGCGGAGAAGTACTCGTCGCGGCTGCTCATGACCACCCGATCGTCGCAAGCGCGGGAGGTCCCGCAGATGGCGGACCCGCATTGCCGGGGGGTTCACGGGCCGCGTAGCATTCTTTCCGCACCGTGGTCAACGTGTCGGCCGACCGCGCGGCGCCACTCCAGCGCCGGTCTCGCGGACGTCCGTGCACCGATGTTCCCGACCACGGGAATCGACGCCAGAGGGTGACTGTTACAACGTCACAGCTACACGTACCAGAACCGGGGCGCACTGCTGCAGCAGAGCCGACCGGGCCGACCATGCCAGAGAAATCCATCGGAGCACCTCACTACATGTCCACCGACACCACCGCCGCCCCGACCACGCCGCAGGTCGCTATCAACGACATCGGGTCGGAGGAGGACTTCCTCGCCGCCATCGACCAGACGATCAAGTACTTCAACGATGGCGACATCGTCGAGGGCACCATCGTCAAGGTCGACCGCGACGAGGTCCTGCTCGACATCGGCTACAAGACCGAGGGCGTCATCCCCTCGCGCGAGCTGTCGATCAAGCACGACGTCGATCCCGCCGAGGTCGTCGAGGTCGGCGAGTTCGTCGAGGCCCTCGTCCTCCAGAAGGAGGACAAGGAGGGCCGGCTGATCCTGTCCAAGAAGCGCGCGCAGTACGAGCGCGCCTGGGGCACGATCGAGGCGCTCAAGGAGGCCGACGAGCCGGTCGAGGGCACCGTCATCGAGGTCGTCAAGGGCGGCCTGATCCTGGACATCGGCCTCCGCGGCTTCCTCCCGGCCTCGCTGGTCGAGATGCGCCGCGTGCGCGACCTGCAGCCGTACGTCGGCCGCAAGATCGAGGCCAAGATCATCGAGCTGGACAAGAACCGCAACAACGTGGTCCTGTCCCGCCGCGCCTGGCTCGAGCAGACCCAGTCCGAGGTCCGCAGCGAGTTCCTCAACCAGCTGCAGCGCGGTCAGGTCCGCAAGGGCGTCGTCTCCTCGGTGGTCAACTTCGGTGCGTTCGTCGACCTGGGCGGGGTCGACGGTCTGGTGCACGTCTCCGAGCTGTCCTGGAAGCACATCGACCACCCGAGCGAGGTCGTCGAGGTCGGCCAGGAGGTCACCGTCGAGGTTCTCGACGTCGACCTGGACCGCGAGCGCGTCTCCCTGTCGCTGAAGGCGACCCAGGAGGACCCGTGGCGGCTCTACGCCCGGACCCACGCGATCGGCCAGATCGTGCCGGGCAAGGTCACCAAGCTCGTCCCGTTCGGCGCGTTCGTCCGCGTCGAGGAGGGCATCGAGGGCCTGGTCCACATCTCCGAGCTGGCCGAGCGCCACGTCGAGATCCCCGAGCAGGTCGTCCAGGTCGGCGACGACGCGATGGTCAAGGTCATCGACATCGACCTCGACCGCCGTCGCATCTCGCTGTCGCTGAAGCAGGCCAACGAGGGCATGACGGTCGACACCGAGTTCGACCCGACCCGCTACGGCATGGCCGCCGAGTACGACGACCAGGGGAACTACATCTACCCCGAGGGCTTCGACGTCGACTCCGGCGACTGGAAGGAAGGCTTCGACGAGGCCCGCGCGGCCTGGGAGAAGCAGTACGCCGAGGCGCAGGCCCGCTACGAGCAGCACATGGCGCAGATCCGCAAGGCCGCCGAGGCCGAGGCGGAGGGCGGCAACGACATCGCGCCGGCGAACTACTCGTCCGGCGGCGACGACGACCGTCCGGCCGCCGGCAGCAGTGGCGGTGGCCAGGCCGAGTCGGGTGGCTCGCTCGCCAGCGACGAGCAGCTCGCCGCACTGCGCGAGAAGCTCTCCGGCGGGGCCTGACAGCCCCGTGCCGGTCCACCCCGGACCGGCGCCAGCACCACACCGGGCCCCGGTGACCGTCACGGTCACCGGGGCCCGGCCCGTTCCACGGCGGCCCTACGGCGCGTGGTGGACACCGGTTCATCTCGCTCGGCGTGTCAGGGTGGACACGCGCGGTGGAGATCACGGTTCGGCTGCGGTTGGTCACGGCGCGCGCACCCGCTCTGAGTCGATCTTCGGGTCGGCCTAGATTGGATGCATGGTCGGCCGTACCGTCCGCCGGACGCGTTCCGGCGAGCTCCTGTCCCACACCCGCCCGTCCCGGCGTCGCGGACGGTCCGCGCTCGCGGGGATCCTGCTGACCGCGGTGCTCGCCGGGTGCGGCACGGCGTCCGGGGACACCGGGATCGCGGTCCCGACGTTCCCGGCCGAGCAGTCCGGCGCCGCCCAGGCCGGGCGGGGTCCGGTCCCGATCGCGCTGCCCACCGACTGTGCGCAGCTGATGGACCCCGAGCAGGCCGGCGCGCTGTTCGGCCAGGTCCTGGGGTCGGTGTCGGTCCAGTCGGTCCGCGGCGTCCCCGAGGCGGCGGTCAACCGCACCGAGCGCACCGCCTGCACCTACCGGGCGGGTGGCCAGGCCCAGGCCTTCGGCGGGGCGCGCAACTCGGGCCCGGTGCTGTTCCAGCTCAACATCGGCCGCTACACCGACGCCGCGTCCGCGGCGCGGCAGTGGCAGCTCAACACCAACGCCGAGCGGGGCTCGGCCACCGCGTCGCGCGACATCACCGTCGGCTCGGTCCCCGGCGTCCTCGTCGAGCGGCCGGACGAGACCACCCTCGCGCTGGTCTACGGCGTCGACACGCTGACGTTCATCCTGCCGGTGGCGGCTCCGGGGCAGACCCGGTCCGCGGCCGAGACCCTGCCCGACCTGGCCCAGCGCATCATCCCGGCGTTGACGCCGACCCAGCCGCCGTCCGCTCGTCCGACCCCCACCACGCCGCCGGCGGCGCCCGCCCCGCAGGCCGGCGACGGCGCCGCGGGCAGCGCCCGCGGCACCACCTGAGCGCCGCCCGGGGTACCCGGTGCGGCCCGCTACGGTGATCACGTGCTGCGGACAGGGCTGACCGGCGGAATCGGTGCGGGCAAGTCGACGGTCGCGACGCGGCTGGTCGAACGCGGGGCGGTGTTGGTCGACTCCGACGTCATCGCCCGCGAGGTCGTCGAACCGGGCACCGAGGGACTGGCGGCGATCGTCGAGGCGTTCGGGCGGGACGTCCTCGACGCCCACGGCCGCCTCGACCGGCCCGCCCTCGCCGCGGTCGTCTTCGCCGACGCCGGGGCCCGGCGCACCCTCGACGGCATCGTGCACCCGCTCGTGCGGGCCCGGTCCGACGAGATCGTCGCCGCCGCCGCGCCGGACGCGATCGTCGTGCAGGACATCCCGCTTCTCGTCGAGGGCGGGATGGCCCCGGCCTTCCCGCTGGTCGTCGTGGTGGGGGTGGACGCGGAGGAGCGGGTCCGGCGGCTGGTGTCCGCGCGGGGGATGGTCGAGCAGGACGCCCGGGCCCGGATCGCCGCCCAGGCCACCGACGAGCAGCGTCGCGCCGTCGCTGACGTCTGGCTGGACAACTCGGGCGACCCGGAGGACACCCGCCGCCGGGTGGACGCGCTGTGGGACGGGCGCCTGACCGGGTTCGAGGAGAACCTGCGGACCGGCCGCCCGGCCGTGGACGGGCCGCCCCTGCTCGTCGAGCACGACCCGGACTGGGCGGTCCAGGCCCGCCGGCTGGCCGAGCGGGTCGCGGTCGCCGCGGGCGGCCCCGGCCGCGGGGTGGAGCACATCGGGTCGACGGCCGTCCCGGGGCTCCCGGCCCGCGACGTCCTCGACCTGCAGCTCGCGGTCGAGTCCCCGGCCGATGCCGACCGGATCACCGACGCCCTGGTCACGGCCGGGTTCCCGGTCGACGCCGCCGCCCCGGGCGGCGACGCGGGCACGGTGCGGGTGCACCGCTCGGCCGACCCGGGACGGGCCGCGGTGCTGGCCGTGCGGGTGCACGGCTCGCCGGCGTGGCAGCACGCGGTCGAGCTGCGGGACCGGCTGCGCGCCGACGCGACCGCCCGTACCGACTACGCCGCGCACAAGCGCGCCGCGGCGGACCGGCACGCCGACGACGCGGACCCACGTCATTACCGTGCGTGCACGGCGGAGTGGCGCTCTGACCCGGACGAGTGACCGAATCGGGATGCAGATCACGCGGAACGTGACGATCGGATCGCGCCGGGCCGTTTCTGTAACGCCGCACGCTCGTTGGTCGATCAGGCGGGGCAGAGGGTGCTCCTGCCCGGATCGGCGGCGGTACCTGCGGGTACCCGTCGATCGGACAGGTCACCGCGGTGATCGGCATCGGGCCGCAGGGTCCGGTGACGGCGACGAGAGGACACGGGGTTGAGCACAGTGGCCCAGCGTTTCGGGGCGGACGGCGAGTTCGCCGAGCCCGAGCGCGCGCCCGCGTTCCCCCACACGGACCAGTACGGCGGTGCGCCGGAACCCGCCGAGCCGGGCGCGCCCGACCGCGACGCGTGGACCGGCGCCGACCACGGAGCCGAGTACGGTGCCGACTACGAGGCCCCGCCGATCAGCGGCGCCGTCGTCCAGCAGCACCGCACGCTCCCGCACGGCGAGCTCCGCGCGGACTTCGGCGCGCACCTGGAGACCCACTACCCGCGCCTGGTCGCGCAGCTCTACGCCATCACGCTCAACCCGTACGACGCACACGACGCGGTGCAGGACGCCTACTCGCGTGCCTGGCGCCGCTGGGCCGCGTTGCGTGCCGAACCCGCGGGCCCGGACCACGAGGACGCCGCCGTCGGCTGGGTCCGGCGGGTCGCGATCCGCACGTCGATGCGGCCTCGCATCCTGCGTCGCCGTCGCAGGCCGGCCCCGGAGGAGACCGACCCGCGCACCGGGGCGCTCCTGGAGGCGCTCGGGCGGCTCGCGCCCGTCGACCGTAGGGCCGTGGTGCTGCACCACATGGCGGGCCTGTCGACCGGCGCGGTCGCCGAGCTCGAGCGGGTCACCGTGCACGAGGTGCGGCGCCGGCTCGTCCGCGGTCGCGAGGTCGTGACCGAGGGCATGGCCGAGGTGCTGGAGGAGATCATCGGACCGGCGGGTGGCGCGGTCGGGGGACCGCCGCCGGGTCACCGGACGCCGCAGTACGACCTGCGTGGCGGATACCCACCCGCCACCGAGGGGGGACGGGCATGAACGGGTTCGCCGACATCGACCGGGAGTTCCACCGGCTCGACGACGTCCTGGCGGCGGCCGTGCCGCTGCCGGCCGTCGACGACGTGATCTCCCGCGCCGCCGGTGCGCGCCGGGCCACGTCGGCCGCGGCCGCGGCGGTGCTCACCGTCGGGTCGCTGGGCGGGATCACCGCCGTCGCGACCGCGGCCGCGCCCGACGGCAGCTTCGTCGGCCCGCCCTTCGCCATCGCAGCACCGCAGGCGACCGGCCCGAGCCCGGACCCCGTCGAGACCGGTGCCCCGGGTGGCGCGGCCGCCGGCGGGGACGGCCTCCCGCCGGCGTTCGACCCGACCGTCGCGGCGCCCCAGGGTGGCGCGCTGCCCGGTGGTGGCGGCTCGCCCGTCGCCCCCGCGCCCGGTTCGGCGCCTACGCCAGGAACCCCCGGTGCGCCCGTGGTCCCGCCGCCGTTCACCGGTGGCCAGCCGACCCCGCCGCAGCCCACCACCCCGCCGGAACCGACCGACGAGGGCTCGCCCGAGCCGACGACGCCTCCGCCGGCCACGACGAAGCCGCCGGTGACGACCACACCTCCGCCGGTCACCACCACGCCGCCGACCTCGACGCCGGAGCCGACCGACGAGGGCACCCCGGAGCCGACGACGACCGCCCCGGCCCCGACGACGTCCAACTCGGCCGCGCCGACCACCACCGCGTCGTCCGACCCGACCACGACCACCGGGACGACGACGCCGGAGACCTCGACCAGCGCCGTCGGCCTCGCCCCGGCGCAGTCCTCCGCGCTCTGACACACCCCGGGACACACCCCGGCCGGCCCTCGCGGCCGGTCAGTCCGGAGCGTCCTCCGGCCGGTCCCGCGGCCCCAGGTCGATCCCGAGCGACGCCAGCCAGGCCACGTGGTCGTGGTCGTGGCGGACCAGCCCGTCGAGCACCGCATGCGACCGTTCCAGGGCGTACTCGGCCAGGTTGGTCCCGACCAGCCCCTGCGCCACGGCGGCGACGAACTCGTCAACGTCGATGACGTCGGTCCCGCGGCCGCGGCGCACGACGAGGTCCAAGTAGAGGTCCGTCATGTGCAGCCGCCTGCCCTCGCGGGAGATCGCGGCGACGTCGACGTACACGTCCTGGTCTCGCTCGTGCCCGGGCCGCCACCGCCAGTCCGACAGGCACACCCCCAGCTCCGGCAGCACCCAGGTCTCGATCCACCAGGCGTTCGGCCGGGCGACGACGGGCCGGGACAGGTACAGCCCCCAGTCCTCCTCGTGCAGCGTGGCGATCTCGCGGTGGATCCCCTTGGTGTCGACCTGGACGCCCCGCTCGGGGTCGAAGGTCTGTGTCTTGGGCGGGTGCACGGTCGACCATCCTGCCCCTCCGACGGCCCTGGCGGGGCGTGCGACGGGAAAGTGTCGGGGGTCGCTCGTACCCTGGTGTCATGGCATTCGCGACCGAGGTCCCGGGCAGCGCGGCGGACTCCCGTGCCCGGGAGGACGCTGCGCACCCGGACGCGGGCACCACCCCGGCGGACACCCCGCGCGCGCACTCCGAGCACCGCCCGGTGGGCGCGGTCGAGCGCAGCACGGCCCCGTTCCGCGTGGTCAGCGACCACGTCCCGGCAGGTGACCAGCCGGCCGCGATCGCCGAGCTGGACCGGCGGCTGCGCGTCGGCGAGCAGGACGTCGTGCTGCTGGGCGCCACCGGTACCGGCAAGTCGGCCACCACCGCCTGGCTGATCGAGCAGCAGCAGCGGCCCACGCTGGTGATGGCGCCGAACAAGACCCTGGCGGCCCAGCTGGCGAACGAGCTGCGGGAGATGCTCCCGAACAACGCGGTCGAGTACTTCGTCTCGTACTACGACTACTACCAGCCCGAGGCCTACATCGCGCAGACCGACACCTACATCGAGAAGGACAGCTCGATCAACGACGACGTCGAGCGGCTGCGGCACTCGGCGACGATGAACCTGCTGTCCCGGCGCGACGTCGTCGTGGTCGCCTCGGTGTCGTGCATCTACGGCCTGGGCACCCCGCAGTCCTACCTCGACCGGTCGGTCTCGCTGCGGGTCGGCGAGGAGGTCGAGCGGGACCGGCTGCTGCGGCTGCTGGTCGACGTGCAGTACACCCGCAACGACATGTCCTTCACCCGCGGCACGTTCCGCGTCCGGGGCGACACCGTCGAGATCATCCCCGCCTACCAGGAGCTGGCGCTGCGGATCGAGTTCTTCGGCGACGAGATCGAGGCGCTGTACTACCTGAACCCGCTGACGGGGGAGGAGGTCGAGCAGGTCGAAGAGATCAAGGTCTTCCCGGCGACGCACTACGTCGCGGGCCCGGAGGCGATGGAGCGCGCCGTGCGCGCCGTCGAGGCGGAGCTGGAGGAGCGTCTCGCGCAGCTGGAGAACCAGGGCAAGCTGCTGGAGGCCCAGCGGCTGCGGATGCGGACCCAGTACGACATCGAGATGATCCGCCAGGTCGGGTTCTGCTCGGGCATCGAGAACTACTCCCGGCACATCGACGGCCGCGGTCCCGGCACCGCGCCGGCCACCCTGATCGACTACTTCCCGGACGACTTCCTGCTGGTCATCGACGAGTCGCACGTGACGGTGCCGCAGATCGGCGGCATGTACGAGGGCGACATGTCCCGCAAGCGCAACCTCGTCGAGTACGGCTTCCGCCTCCCCTCCGCGGTGGACAACCGGCCGCTGACCTGGGAGGAGTTCGCCGACCGGATCGGCCAGACCGTCTACCTGTCCGCGACCCCGGGCCCCTACGAGCTCAACCGCACCGGCGGCGAGTTCGTCGAGCAGGTCATCCGCCCCACCGGCCTGGTCGACCCCGAGGTCGTCGTGAAGCCGACCAAGGGACAGATCGACGACCTGGTCGCCGAGATCCGGGACCGGACCGCCAAGGACGAACGGGTCCTGGTCACCACCCTGACCAAGAAGATGGCCGAGGACCTCACCGACTACCTGCTCGAGCTCGGGATCAAGGTCCGGTACCTGCACTCCGAGGTCGACACCCTGCGCCGGGTGGAGCTGCTGCGGCAGCTGAGGTCGGGCGAGTACGACGTGCTGGTCGGCATCAACCTGCTCCGCGAGGGTCTCGACCTGCCCGAGGTGTCGCTGGTGGCGATCCTCGACGCGGACAAGGAGGGCTTCCTCCGTTCCGGCACCTCGCTGATCCAGACCATCGGCCGCGCGGCGCGCAACGTCTCCGGTCAGGTGCACATGTACGCCGACAAGATCACCGACTCGATGCGGTACGCGATCGACGAGACCGACCGGCGCCGCGCCAAGCAGATCGCCTACAACACCGAGCACGGGATCGACCCGCAGCCCCTGCGCAAGAAGATCGCCGATATCCTCGACCAGGTCTACCGGGAGGCCGAGGACACCGAGACCGTCCCGGTGGGCGGGTCGGGTCGCAACGCCTCGCGCGGCAAGCGCGCGGCGGGGGAGAAGGGCCGCGCCCCGGCCGCGGCCGGGAGCTCCGGGGTGGCGGCGAAGGACACGGCGGGCATGCCGCGCGCCGAGCTGGCCGACCTCATCCAGCAGATGAACGACCAGATGCTCACCGCGGCACGGGACCTCCAGTTCGAGCTGGCGGCCCGGCTGCGCGACGAGATCGCCGACCTGAAGAAGGAGCTGCGAGGGATGGACGCGGCCGGGGTGTCGTAGGCGGGTCCGCGGCGGGGCGGCCGGGCCTCCCCGCTACCGTGGACCACCGTCATCTCCCGTCCGGCCGCCGGGTCCGCCCGTCACGCGGCCGCATCCCCGTCCGGCCCGGGTGGCCCGGTCGTTCTCGGAGGAGCCCCGCGTGACCGTCATCCGCACCACGCCCGACCCGGACGTGCCCGCAGCCCCCGGCCGCGGCGGCGCCGCGCTGGTCGGCAGGCTGCGCGCGGCGGCGCTGACCCGGTGGACGCTGGTGGTCACCGTCCCGCTGTTGGTGGCCGCGCTGTACTGGTCCTGGTACCGGCTGCGGAACTACGCGCTCGACCTCGACGTGTACCGGATCGGCGTGCAGGCCTGGCTGGACGGCAGCGACATGTACGGCCGGCTCCCGCTGCCCCTGCACGGGCCCGAGCTGCCGTTCATCTACCCGCCGTTCGCCGCCATCACGATGGTGCCGCTGACCGTCGTGCCCTATGCCGTGGCGTTCACCGCGCAGTTCGTCGCCTCGGTGCTGTCGTTGGCGATCTGCATCGCGCTCACGATCCGCGTCGCCTGGCCCGCGGGCGGGTGGCGGGCGCCGTTCCTGCTGGGCGTGCCGGTGCTGGCCGCGGTCCTGCTGATGGAGCCGGTCGCGCAGACCTTCGCCTTCGGGCAGATCAACCTCGTGCTGATGCTGCTGGTGCTGGTCGACCTCCTCGCCCCGCGTACCTGGTGGCCGCGCGGGCTGCTGCTCGGCCTGGCCGCGGCGATCAAGCTGACCCCGGGCGGGTTCGTCCTGTACTTCCTGGTCCGGCGGGACTGGAAGGCCGCGGGCGTCGCCGTCGTCACCGGCATACTCGCCACCGGGCTCGGGTTCGTCGTCGACCTCGACTCCTCGGTGCGGTACTGGTTCGTCGGCGGGCCGGCCGCCGGGGTGAGCGGCTCGACGTTCTTCTCCAACGAGACCGTGCAGGCCGTGCTCGCCCGCCAGGAGGTCCCCGAGCCCTGGTTCCACATCCTGTGGCTGGGCGTCGTCGCGGTCCTGCTGGCGTTGGCCGTGCCGATCATCCGGCGCTCCGAGCCGGTGATCGCGATGTCGGCGACGGCCGCCGTCGTGCTGATGGCGACCCCGACCGCCTGGTCGCACCACTGGGTGTGGGTCGTGCCCGCGCTGATCGGGATCGGTGCGCACGCCCTGCGGTACCGCGGTGCCGGGTGGGCCGTGGTCGGCGTGGTCATCGCCGCGATCTTCTACGTCGCGCCGTTCCGCTGGATGCCCAACGTGTGGGGCGTCGAGATGAAGTGGAGCCTCTGGGAGCAGGTACTGGGGGCCAGCTACGTCATCCCCGCCGCGCTGACCCTCGGGCTCGGCTGCTGGTACGTCACCCGGGGCCCGGGGCGTCCCGGCGGTCCGCGGGCGCCGCGTCCGCAAGGGCTGCGCGTCGGCTCCTGACCCTCCGGCGGGGCCCCGGGGCACGACCGTCCGCGACTATGGCGCGGGTCACGGGCGCCCGCCTACTGTGGGGGCCGGAGGTGCCGGTGGAGCCAGTCGACGACGACCGGAGCCGGGCAGGCGTGTGCGCCGTCCGCCCGGGGACCGACCTCGGTCGGCACGCCCGGATGCTGTCCCGGCTGCACGACGCGGTGCTGTCCGGCGACGCCCGCCCCGGCGACACGGCCCGCGGCCGCCGGCTGGTCACCCGGTCCTGGGACCGGGTCCGGGCCCAGGGCGTGGACCCCGACGCCGGTGAGCCGCCCGGCCCGCTGGACGCCGCCGTCGTCGAGCAGCGCCGCGCGGTGTCACCGCTGGTGCCGGTGCTGCCCGCGCTGCGTGCCGCGCTGACCTCGGTCGCCGAGGACGCCCGGCACGTGATGGTCGTCTGCGACGCCGACGGGGTTCTGCTGTGGCGGGAGGGCTCGACCGCGGTCCGCCGCCGTGCCGACGCGCTCGGGTTCACCGAGGGCGCCGAGTGGTCCGAGCGGTCGGTCGGCACCAACGCGATCGGGACCGCGCTCGCCGAGGGCGGGCCGGTGCAGATCTTCTCCGCCGAGCACTTCGTGCGCAGCCACCACGGCTGGACCTGCACCGCGGCCCCCGTGCACGACCCGCGCAGCGGGGAGCTGCTCGGCGTCGTCGACCTGTCCGGGCCCGCCGAGACCGTTCACCCGACGACCGTGGCGCTCGTCGACACCGCGGTGCGGCTCGCCGAGGCCGGGCTATGGCAGCGTCACGAGGCCCGCCTCGACGCGCTGCGCACCATCGGCGCCCCGATGCTCGCCGGCGACACCGGGCCGGGCCTGGTCGTCGACGACCACGGCTGGGTCGCCGCCGCGTCCGGGCTGCCCGGCGTCGAACGGGTCGCCGCACCGGTTCCGGAGCGCCTGATCGGCGTGCACGGGCTGGGGCCGTGCCTGCCCGAGCCTGTGCCCGGCGGCTGGCTGCTGCGCCCGGCGTCCGGCGGGAGCAGGCGGATGCGGCTGCTCCTCGACCTGGACGGCCGCCCGCCGCAGGCCGTCATCGAGGGCACGACCCGCTGGGTGCACCCGTTGTCGACCCGGCACGCCGAGGTCCTGGTGCTGCTGGCCCGGGCCGGAGCGAACGGACTGGACGCGGCCACGCTGTCCCAGGGGCTCTACGGCGACCGGGCACACCTGGTCACCGTCCGCGCCGAGATGTCGCGCCTGCGCCGGAACCTGGGCGGGATCCTGCTGGCCCGCCCCTACCGGATCGCCCCCGAGGTCGAGCTGGACCTGACGGGGCTGGCGGGCAGCCGGGTCGTGCGCGAGTCGACCGCGCCGGGCGTGGCCGCCCTGCGCGGCGACTGAGCGACCCACCGCTGCAACCCGCCTGCAACACTGTCCGTGACCCGCGTCACCGGCTGGACTGGAGCCCGCGGGAACGTCCCGCCGCGGCAGGGACCCCGCCCCGGCGGCCCGCGCGAGCGAACCGGGAGGCCGACACGGGTGTCGCCGTGGTCACGGGAGCCGGACGCGGGATCGGGCGGGGCATCGCCCTGCGCCTGTCACGCGACGGGCACTCCGTCGCCGTCAACGACCGGGACGCCCACGGCGCCACCGCCGTCGCCGAGGAGATCCGCGCGGCGGGCGGGACCGCGGTGGCCTACCCGGCCGACGTCACCGACCCCGACGCGGTCACCGCGATGGTCGGCCAGGTCGCCGAGGAGCCCGGCGGTGTGGACGTGATGATCGACCGGCGGACCGGCGGCAAGATCGTCAGCGCCGCGTCGATCGCCGGACACCAGGGCTTCGACCTCCTCGGGCACTACTCGGCGACCAAGTTCGCCGTCCGCGCCCTCCCCCAGGCCGCGGCCAAGGAGCTGGCACCGCACCGGATCACCGTGAACGCGTACCGCCCGGGGATCGTCGGCACCGACATGTGGGACCTGATCGACGAGCAGATGGGCGCCCGCAGCGGCGCGGGGAGGGGCGAGACGCTGAAGCAGTACGCGGCCGGGATCCCGCTGGGCCGGGTGCAGACCGCCGACGACGTCGCCGCCTTCGTCTCCGACCTCGCCGGCCCGGACTCCGACTACATGACCGGCCAGGCCGTCATGATCGACGGCGGGGTGGTCATGGTCTGAGCGCCCACGGCTGCCGGGCCGCTCGGGGCCCGGCACCGCGGTCAGCTGGTGATGTCCTTGGTGCGGAACCGCCACGCCGCGAGCCCCAGGAACCCGGTGGCGTAGCAGATCGCGGAGAACGTTCCGTAGGTCATGTCCGACCAGTCGACGTCGGTCGCCAGCAGCGCCGACCAGGCGTCGCCGTAGTGGGTCGGGAGGAAGTCCCGGATGATCCCCAGGTCCTCGATCTGGTCGATGATCTGGGAGACGATAGAGGCCATCACCGCGCCACCGACCGCGCCCAGCGGGGCGTCGGTGCTCACCGACAGCAGCAGCGCCAGCCCGGCCACCCAGCTCAGCTGCACGGTCACGTACAGTGCGCCGAGCATCACCCGCCCGGCCGCGCTCCAGAACGGCAGCGACTCCCCGATCGGCGAGACCAGGTCCCCGGTGCCGTAGGCGATCGCCCCCACCACCAGCGACGCGACCGGGAGCAGCAGCAGCGCCGCCACCGACAGCACCCCCGCGACGACGGCCTTCTGCCGCAGCAGCCGCGCCCGCGGCACCGGGACGGCCAGCAGGTAGCGCAGCGACGACCACGACGCCTCCGAGGCCACCGTGTCGCCGAAGAACAGCGCGACCAGCACCACCAGCAGGAAGCTCGCCGAGGCGAACAGCGTGAACACCGCGAAGTTCGCGGCGCTGCCCGATGCCAGGTCGACCAGGCTCGGGCCACGGGCGCCGGGCTCGTCGTCGCCGAGGGAGAACGCCGCCCACAGGATGATCGGCATCGCCACGACCAGCGCGAACGCGACCTGGGTGCGACGGCGCTGGAGCTGGCGGACCAGCTCGGTGCGCAGCGGCATCGTCCGTCCCGGGACGGCGGGCGGCGCGGCCCGGCCGGTCACGAGGTCGCCGACGTGCCCGCGGCGGGTCGAGAGCTGACGGTCGTCACTCACGAGGTACCTCCGACGTCGCGCCCCTCGGGGCCCACCAGTTCCAGGAACGCGTCCTCCAGCCGCCCGCGCGGCCCGGCCGCGCTGACCGCGACCCCCCGGGACACCAGCGCGGCGACGGCGTCGGCGCGGGCGGTGCCGTCGAGATGGGCGTGCACGACGCCCGGCTGGTCCCCGGTGACGACGTCGGTGACGCCGTCGAGGGCGGCCAGCACGGCCGCGGCCCGGCCGGGGTCGTCCACGGTGAACGACGAGCCGCCCCCGGCCGCCATCAGCTCGGCGACCGTCCCCGCGGCGACGACCGTGCCGCGGTGCATGACCACGACCTCCGAGCAGGTCTGCTCCACCTCCGACAGCAGGTGGCTGGACACGAGCACGGTCCGGCCGCCCGCGGCGTAGCGGCGCAGCAGCTCGCGCATCGCGTGGATCTGGGGCGGGTCGAGCCCGTTGGTGGGCTCGTCGAGGATGAGCAGCTCGGGCAGGCCCAGCATCGCCTGCGCGATCGCGAGGCGCTGCCGCATGCCCTGGGAGTAGGTGCCGACGCGGCGGTGCACCGAGTCGCCGAGCCCGGCAATCTCCAGCGTCTCCTCCATCCGGGCCTGCTCCGGCGGGCGGCCGGTGGCCTCCCAGTAGAGCCGCAGGTTCTCCGCGCCCGACAGGTGTGGCAGGAACCCGGGGCCCTCGACGAACGCGCCGATCCGGGACAGCACCGCCGCGCCGGGTCGGATGGGGCGGCCGAACGCCGTCATCGTCCCGGCGGTGGGCGCGATCAGGCCCATGAGCATGCGCAGGACGGTCGTCTTGCCGGCGCCGTTCGGGCCGAGCAGGCCGAGCACCGCGCCGCGCGGCACGGTGAACGACACGTCGGACACCGCGGCGAACCCGTTGCGGTAGGTCTTCGCCAGCCCGCCGACGACCAGCGGCGCCGCGTCGTCGGGCACGTCGTCGTCGGAGGGGTTGGCCCGGCGCGACCGCCGCCGCGCCACCAGCCACGCCACGAGCGCCGCGGCCAGCACGGCGGCGATCCCGAGCACCGGCCACAGGGGGACCGTCCCCGCCGACTCTGTGCGGCCGGGCACCTGGGGCACCGACAGCGTGGTGTCCCCGGCGAGCCCGACCCGCCACACGGCCGGGTCGACGCCGGAGTCGTAGCCCTGGTCGGTCGTCGACAGCTGCACCAGCAGGCGGCTGCCGGCCTGCACCGGTGCGACGACGCCGGGCAGCGTCACCGTCGCCTCGGCGGGGGACCCGTCGGCGGGGACGGCGATCCGCAGGGGTGCGACGGCGTTGCCCAGCAGCGTGCTGCGCCCGTCCGGGCCGAGCGCGGTGAGCGAGGCGAACAGCACCGCGGTGTCCGGGGCGGGCTGTCCGGGGACCCGCGCGACGCGCACCGTCACCCGCGGTGCCCCCGACGGCTGCAGCGCGTCGGCGACGGGCGCGGTGCGGAACCGGGCGGACTGGCCCGGTGTCGTCAGGCCGGACAGGCCACCCAGCGAGCCCAGCGACCCGAGCGCCGAGCCGAGCCCCGGCAGCGAGGTGATCGCCGAGGGGTTCCCGCCCGGCGGGTGGACGACGGTCTGCTCGCCACCCTCCAGCGGCAGCGCGGTGGTCGGTGCGGGAGCGGAGCCCGCCGTCAGGCCGGGGTAGGCGTCGGCCAGGACGGTCCGGCCGGTGGGGGTGTCGTCACGGGTGCGGACGGTGCTGCGGACCTGGTAGGCGAAGGGGGCGTCGGCGAGGCCGCCGGTGGTGCCCTCGGCGGCGGGCAGGCCCCGCAGGTGCTGGTCGAACCAGTCGGCGATGCGGGCGCGGACCTCGGAGTCGGGTCCGCCGCCGTCGTGGCCGCCCGCGAACCACAGCACCGACACCGGGGTGCCGTTCGCGGCGATCTGGCGGGCGTTCGCGTCGGCCTGGTCGAGACCGAACAGGGTGTCCTGCTCGCCCTGGACCAGCAGCGTCGGCGCGGTGATCCGGTCGGTGACGGTCGCGGGGGAGGAGCGGCGCAGCAGCTGGGCCAGCTCCGGGGAGACGCGGCCGGTGCGGGCGGCCTCGCCGTAGGCGGCGCAGACGTCGCGGGCGAAGCGGCCGCAGACCGGGTCCGAGGGGGCGCCGGGCGCCGCACCGGGGCTGCCCGCGGACGTGCCGGGGCCGGCCGGGCCGGGGCTCCCCGTCCCGCCTGCCGAGGTCCCGGCGTCGACGGCCCCGTCCCCGGCGACACCGCCGGCCCCGCCGCCGGTCGACCCGCCGGCCGTGCCCGACCCGCCGAAGCCGCCGCCGGTTCCGGCACCGGAGCCCGACCCGGCCCCGGACGCGATGTCGCCGCCCGTGGGGACCCGGCCTCCGGAGCCGAAGAACACCCCGGCCCAGCCACTCTTGAACACCCCGTCACCGGCGCCCGCTCCGGCGGCGGGCGTGCCGGGCGCGCTCGCGCCGGTGGGGACGGCGTTGTTCGGGAACAGCGCCTGCCCGAGGTCGTTCCAGGTGATCACCGGGACGATCGCGTCGATCCGCCGGTCGTAGCCGGCCAGCAGCAGGGCGAGGCCGCCGCCGTAGGAGCCGCCGGTCACCCCGACGCGGGGGTCACCGGGGCCGTCCTGCTGCACGTCCGCGCGCCGGGACAACCGGTCGACCAGCCGGGAGGCGTCGGCCACCTCGCGGTCCGGGTCGTCGAGCCCGATGCCGCCGCCGGAGGCGCCGAAACCGCGCGCGGTCCACGTCTGCACGACGTACCCGCGGGCGGCGAGCTCGCGGGCGTCGGAGTCGACCGAGTCCTTGCTGCCGCCGAAGCCGTGCGCGACCAGCACCGCGGGGGCGGGGGAGGCCGCGGTCGCCGAGGCGGGGACGTAGAGCGAGGTGTCCAGGTCGATCGTGCCCGGCTGTCCGGGGCCGGCCGGGACGGCGACCCGCTCGGCGGTGACGGCGACCGACCCGCCGTCGTCGGCGGGTGCCGCCGTCGCGCCCGGGACACCGGGGGCGGCGGACGCGGCGGGCGCGAACGCCAGCACCAGGCCCGCCGCCAGGGCCACCGCGATCGGGGAACGGACCCGGCGCATCCGGGGGAGCACGTGCACGTCCTCGAAACTACGCAGGTCGGCGTCCGCGCGTCGGCGGCCGGTGTGTGCGCCCGGCCACGCCGTCGCAGCATCGTGACCTCACATCGTCACAACGATCTTCCTCCCACGGTTCAGGCCCGCTTCGAGGCGCCGGTGCGCGTCGACGACGTGGTCCAGATCGATCGGTGCGTCGACCGCGGGCCTCAGGGATCCGTGACGAATGCCCTCGTCCAGGAATGCGCTCATCCGGCCGATCACCGCCGGGTCCCCGAGGTGGTCGAACCCGCGGTAGCCGGCCACGACGACCCGCTCGTCCGGCGGTTCCGGAGTCGGCCTCGCGTCGAGGAACCCGGCAGCCACGAGTGTCCCGCCCGTCCGTGTCGCCGCGAGGAGCGCGCGCTGCCCGGGGCCACGGACCAGGTCGAGGGTGACGTCGGCACCGGCATCCCCGGTGAGCCGGAGAACCGTGCGGACCAGGTCCTCACCGTCGGTGACCACGGCCGCGGCCCCGGCCGCGAGCAGCTCCTCCTGGCCCGCCGCACTGCGGGACACGGCGATCGGGATGGCGCCGATCTGCGTGGCGACCTGGATCGCCACGCGCCCCACGCTGCTGGACGCCCCGGAGATGAGCACCCTGTCCCCGTCCCGCGTCCGCGCGGTCTCCAGCAGCGCGCCGTGGGCGGTGGAGAAGCCCACCCAGACCGCTGCGGCCTCCCGTGCCCCCGGCCCCCGGGACGCGCGACGACGTCACGCGCCGGGACGGTCGTGTACTCCCCGTAGGTCCCCCGCGCCGTCGGATCCGGAACCTGCGTGAGGATCACCGGCTCGCCCACCCGCCGCCCGGCCCGAGCGCGTCCACGACGCCGGCCGCCTCCAGACCCAGCCGGGCATGCGGCAGTGGCACCGGCGCGGGCGAGACGCCCGACCGCATCATCACGTCGAGCCGGTTCACGGCGAAGGCCTCGATCCGCACGCGGACCTCGTCCCGCCCCGGATCGGGCACCGGCTCCTCCACGGTGCGCAGCACCTCGGCCCGCCGAACTCCTCGAACACCACAACTCTCGGCACAGTGCCTCCGTCCGTCGTCCTGTATCGGGGTTCCAGGCTGGGAAGGGGTCCGTCACACGGAGGCACCTTCGACGACGTGAACAGCCGCACCGGTCGAGTGTTCCTCTCCGACTGCCCGACACGACTGGCGACCGAGATCCTCGGTGACACGTGGACGCCCCTCGTCGTCCACGCGCTCGGCGGGGAGCCACGCCGCCACGGGGAGATCCAGACCGCCGTCGGTGGCATCTCGCGCAAGGTCCTCACCGAGACCCTGCGCCGCCTGGAGGGCCACGGCCTCGTCGAACGGCGGCACGACCCGTCTGGCCACCCCGAGTACCGGCTCACCGAACTCGGCCGCACCCTGCTCGCCCCCATCGAGGCACTCACGGACTGGGCCCGGGAGCACGCGGACGAGATCACCACCTTCCACGAGACCCGCCGGGCCACGGACGGTGCGTGAACGGAGGAGGAACCCGACCTGGCTGCGCCCGGTCCGGTGGTGTCGCCCGCCGTTCACCGAACGTTCCATCAAGAAACGCTGATCGGTCTTCGTCGCCCGGCACCGTCACCGGGTGTGAGCGTCAACCCCACCGGAGAGACCCCCGGCGTCGGTGTCCCGCGGGCACTCGCCGTCGACATGACGATCGCCGACCAGCAGGACTGGCTGGCCGCGTTCCTGCGTCGGCACCCCGTCAGCCGGCGCACCGCGCTGCGCGGCGGCGCCGGCGTGCTGGCCACGCTCGCCGCGTCCGGGTCACCGTGGGCACGCGGGGTCGCCGCGGCCGCCGGGCCCGCGCCGGTCACCGTCGTCGGACGGCACCTGGCCTACGGGCCGGACCCGGCCCGGTCGATGTCGTTCTCCGGGGAGCTGACCGCGGCACCGCCGCCCGGCCGGATGGTCGTCGACGTCGGTACCGACTCCGGGTTCGGCCTCACCCTCCCGGTGCAGGTCCGCCCGCTCGAGAGCCTGGTCCCGCAGGCCGACGGCGGCATCCGGGGCGCCCGGCAGTGGTTCGTCCATGCCCGCGCCGACGGCCTGACCCCCGGCAGCCGCTACGTCTACCGGTTCCGTCTGGAGGGCGCGGACGGCACAGCGACGACCACCGCCACCAGCACGTTCCGCACGGCCGCGCCGCGCGGCACCCGGCACCGGTTCACCTTCACCGCGTTCGCCGACCAGGGTGTCAGCACCGGCGCCGAGCCGAATCTCTACAAGGCCGACGACACCCACCGCAGCCCGATGCCGTCGGAGGCGCTGACCGCACTCGTCGCGGCCGAGCAGCCCGCGTTCCACCTGCTCGCCGGCGACATCTGCTACGCCGACCCCTCCGGTGCCGGGAAGCCCGCCCTCAACGGCGCGGGACACGACGACGAGGCCCACGACAGCTTCGACCCCACGGTCTGGAGCACCTACTTCGCCGCGATCGAACGCTCGGCCGCGTCGACCCCGTGGATGTTCGCCACCGGCAACCACGACATGGAGGCGCTCTACGACCTGAACCGGGCCGACGGCCCCGCACACGGCTACGCCGGGCACGCCGCCCGGCTGTCGCTGCCCGGGACCGGCCCCCGCGGCTGCCCCTCGGTGTACGCGTTCACCCACGGCACCGTCGGTGTCGCCGGTGTCGACGCCAACGACCTGTCCACCGAGATCCCGACCAACGCCGGCTACTCCGGCGGCACCCAGCTGGCCTGGCTGGAGCGGACCCTGGCCGGCTGGCGCGCCGACCCGGACATCGAGTGGATCGTGTTGTTCTTCCACCACTGCGCCTTCGCCACCTCCGGCGCGCACGCCTCCGACGCCGGGGTGCGACGGGCGTTGGCGCCGCTGTGCGACCGCTACCGGGTCGACCTGTGCGTGCAGGGCCACAACCACCAGTACGAGCGCACCGACCCCATCCGTGACGGCCGCCCCACCCGCCCGGCCCCGGACCGCTCGACCGTCCACCCGGAGACCGACGGCACCACCTACGTCTGCGTCGGCTCCGGCGGACGGCCCCGCTACCGCTGGCAGCCCGGCGAGACCGACAGCCACCGTGGCCAGGAGACCGAGCAGGCGCCGGTCACGAGCTTCGTGGCGGGACCCGACGACCAGAAGCAGGCCGAGACCGTCACCTGGTCGCGGACCCGGTACCTCGGCTACGCCCATCTGCGCTGCTCGGTGGTGCCAGGCTCCCACGGCGCCGACTCCGAGCTCGTCGTGCACGCGATCACCGACCTCGGCGAGGAGATCGACAAGGTCCGGCTCAGCCGTCCCGCGCGTCACTGAACCGGACACTACGGACGAAGTGGGTCACCGACCGGGTGCACTGGGTCACCCCGACTCGCCACGCAACGATGCACGGAGGACACTTCACCTACCGCAGGGGAGTATCCCTACCGCGGTGGTGTCGTCAGCACGGTGTCGTCGTGGGCGTGGCTCGCGCGCGGACCCGGCACCACCGGCCACGCTCGGCAGTCGCAGGACCGGGGTGCCGTGGCGGGAGAGACCTCGGGCTGTCTGATGCCGCCCTGGTCTGGAGGAAGTCCGTGAACGTATCCCTGTGGGTCTGGTTGATCACCATCGTCGGGTTCGTGCTGGTGATCGGCGCGGACCTGTGGCTCAACGACCACAAGCCGCACGCCGTGACCCTGGGCGAGGTCACCCGCTGGGTCGTCTTCTACGTGGCGCTGGCCGTCGCGTTCGGCGGGACTGTTTCAAGATCGGTGTTTTCGGCCCGACACGCCGGGCTGAGGTCCGGCGAGATGGGCACGGACAGTGATGACATCGGACCTTGTGGATCCAAGCGAGGGTGACCCGAAGCCTGCTCGGCAGGCGTCGGCGGAGCGGGCCGCTGCGGCGGCGATGGTGGCCGAGGCGAAGGCGCGCGGGCTGGCGTTGACCGGCCCGGACGGCCTGTTGAAGCTCTTTACCAAGAATGTTCTGGAAACGGCGCTGAACGAGGAGATGACCGAGCACCTCGGGCACGACAAGAACCGGGCCGACCCCGGCCGGGAATCCACCAACGTGCGGAACGGGTCCCGCTCGAAGACGGTTCTCTCGGATGCCGCGGGTGACGTGGAGATCGACGTTCCGAGAGACAGGGCCAGCACTTTCGAGCCGCAGATCGTGAAGAAGCGTCAGCGGCGCCTCACAGATGTCGACGAGGTCGTACTGTCGCTGTATGCGAAAGGGATGACGACCGGGGAGGTTTCCGCACATTTCGCTGACATCTATGGGGCGTCAGTATCGAAGGAGACGGTCTCGCGGATCACCGACAAGGTCGTCGCCGAGATGAATGACTGGGTTGGTCGGCCGTTGGATTCGGTGTACGCCGCGGTGTTCATCGACGCTGTCCACGTCAAGGTCCGGGACGGGCAGGTCGCCAACCGGCCGGTCTACGCAGCCATCGGCGTCACCGTGGACGGCTGCAAGGACGTGCTGGGGCTGTGGATGGGCGTCGGCAGTGAGGGCGCGAAGTTCTGGATGAGCGTGCTGGTCGACCTGAAGAACCGCGGCGTGCGTGACGTGCTGTTCCTGGTCTGCGACGGCCTCAAAGGACTCCCGGAGGTCGTGGCCAACGTGTGGCCGCAAACCATTGTCCAAACCTGCGTCGTGCACCTGATCCGAAACACTTTCCGGCTGGTGGGTCGACAGGACTGGGACGCGGTGAAGCGCGACATCAAACCAATCTATGCCGCGCCCAACCCGAATGCAGCACTTATCGCTATGGATGAGCTCGACGAGAAATGGGGCCGTAAGTACGCGGCGATGATCCGGCTATGGCGCAACGCGTGGGAAGAGTTCGTGCCGTTCTTGGACTACGACGTCGAGATTCGAAGGGTGATCTGCTCTACGAATGCGATCGAATCGCTTAACGCCCGCTACCGGCGCGCGGTGCGGGCGCGTGGTCATTTCCCCACTGAGCAGGCTGCGATGAAATGCTTGTATCTTGTGACTCGCAGCCTGGACCCGACCGGGACGGGCCGCACGAGGTGGACGATGCGTTGGAAGCCCGTGATCAACGCGTTCGCCATCACGTTCGGTGACCGCTGGCCGGGAGCCGAGACCTACTGAGCAACGACGCCGAAACACCGATCACGAGACAGGCCCCGTTCGGCTGCGGGGTCTGGTTCTTCTCCGGCGGCACCTACGCCGGCGAGTTCTTCGCCGGCTACCTGACCGAGTACTCGTTGTCGGTCGACAACCTGTTCGTCTTCCTCATCATCATGTCCGCGTTCAAGGTCCCGGTCCTCCACCAGCACCGGGTGCTGCTGGTCGGCATCGTGATCGCGCTGATGATGCGCAGCATCTTCATCGCCGCGGGCGCGGCGGTCATCGACCGCTTCAGCTGGGTGTTCTTCCTCTTCGCCGCGTTCCTCATCTACACCGCGGTCTCGCTGGTCAAGCAGGCCGCCGGCGGCGACGACGAGGAGTGGAAGGAGGGCCGGGTCCTGAAGTGGGTCCGCAAGGCCTTCCCGGTCACCGACGACTACCACGGCGCCAAGACCACGGTGAAGATCGACGGCAAGCGCTGGCTGACCCCGATGCTGATCGTGATGATCGCCATCGGCGTCACCGACATCATGTTCGCCCTGGACTCGATCCCGGCGATCTTCGGGCTCACCCAGGAGCCCTACCTCGTCTTCACCGCGAACGCGTTCGCGCTGATGGGGCTGCGTCAGCTCTACTTCCTGCTCGGCGGGCTGCTCAACAAGCTGGTCTTCCTGTCCTACGGCCTGGCGGTCCTGCTCGCCTTCATCGGCGTCAAGCTCGCCCTGCACGCCCTGCACGAGAACGAGCTGTCGTTCATCAACGGTGGGCAGCCGGTCCCGGTCCCCGAGGTCGGGATCGGGCTCTCGCTCGGCGTCATCGTCGGCGTCCTCGCGATCACCACGATCGCCAGCCTCGTCGCGGTCCGGATGAAGCCCGAGCTGGCCGAGCAGGGCAGCGGGATCACCGCGCCGCCGCTGGCCCGCACCAAGGAGGAGGCCGCGCAGATCGTGGCCCGTGACGAGCAGGCCGACCACCGCGTGAGTGCGCCCCCGCGCGACTGAGACCCACCGTCCCCGACGGCCTCCCTCCGCCCCGGCGTCCGCATCGGACACCGGGGCGGCTCCGTGTCCGCCCCCTTCGCCGGCGCCGCCCCTGACCTGCCGAGACGTTCGCGCTCGCGGTGTCAAGTGTTGCATCGCCACGTGGCCCAGGTCACTATCGAGTGATCCTGGCAGTGTAGCGAGGGGCTGACGCATGATCCCGGTGATCGAGTTCGTCCTGGGCGTCGCCGTGCTGGTCTACAGCGCGGAGAAGCTCATCGGCTACCTGGTCGGGGTGGCGAGCCGATGGGCGATCTCGCTGTTCCTGATCGCCGTCGTCTTCACCGGCATCGAGTTCGACGACCTCGCGTTCGGCGTCGTCCTCAACATGGAGGACCTCAGCGACGTCGCGCTCGGCACCGTCATCGGCACCACGATCGCGCTGACCGGCATCGTGCTGGCGCTCGCCGCGATCATCGCGCCGACCCGGGTCGAGGTCCCGCGCGACTACCTCGCGCTCTACGTCGCCGCTCCGGTGGTGATGTTCCTGCTGGCGCTCGGCGGCCTGCTCACCGCCGGGACCGGCGTCGTGCTGATCCTGCTGTTCGTCGCCTTCGTCGGCTGGATCGCCTACCGCGAGTACTCCGCCCGACGGCCCGTCTGGCGCAACGCCGAGGTCTACGAGCAGCTGGAGCGGGCCGGGGTCGGCGCAGGCGGGAGCACGACGGCGACGGTCGCGACGAGCGGCTCGACCCGGACCCGGACGGCGGACGGCAGCGGCCCCGGGTTCCGGCTGCCCGAGGACCTGCGCGTCGACGACGGGTTCCTGAAGGCACGGTCCCAGCCGCCCGGGCGGACCGTCCTGTTCGCGGTCATCGCGCTGATCGGGCTCGTCGTCGGCGCACTCGTCGCCGGGCAGGGCACCGAGGGCATCCTCGAGACCTGGGCGATCAGCGGGACGGTCTTCGGGGTCACCATCGCGACGCTCGCACTGTCGCTCGAGGACATCCTCATCACCGTCGAGCCGGCCCGGCGTGGCGCGCCCGAGATCGCCGTCGCGAACGTGCTCGGCAGCGTCGTGTTCTCGGTCACCGGCAAGCTCGGCGTGATCCTGCTGGTCGGCGGGTCGATCGTGGTCGACCCGACGGCCCTGGTCTGGCACCTGCCGGTGCTGCTCGGGCTGACGGTGCTCTCCGCGGTGTTCCTCGGCACCGGGCGGATCCGTCGCTGGCACGGCGTGGTGCTGCTCGTGCTCTACGCCGCCTACTTCGTCGTCAGCCTCACCGTCTTCGGCGGCGTCCCCGTCGACGACTGAGCACCCGCAGGGAGACCCGATGCCCACGAAGGACCGGCTCACGAAGGACCGGATGGCCGCGGCGCTCGCGGTCGTGGCCGCGCTGATCGGCCTGGTGCTGGTGTTCGGCACGGGCGAGGGCGCCCGCGACGACGACTCCCCGGCCGGCGGCCCGTCGTCGGCGACCCGGGTGGACGACGACCGGCAGGCCACGGCGGCTCCGGTCCCGCAGGACCAGGGCCCGCAGCCCGACGACGATGACGACGGCTGACGACGACGGTTGACGATGACGGCTGACGGGACGTCAGAGGTGGTGCAGCACGACGTCGTCGATCCGGCCGTCGTGCAGGGTCAGCGTCATCCAGGTGTGGGTCGGCATCCGGCGCCGGTCGGTCGGCGACCCCGGGTTCAGCAGGCGCAGCCCGTCGGCGACGGAGTCCCACGGGATGTGCGAGTGCCCGAACACCAGCAGGTCGGTGTCGGGGTGCGCGGCGAGTGCCCGGCGTTCGCGGCCCTGCTTCGGGCCGGTCTCGTGGGTCACCGCGACCCGGACCCCGTCGATCCTCTCCCGGGCCGTCTCCGGCAGCCGGGCGCGCACGTCGTCGCCGTCGTTGTTGCCCCAGCAGGCGAGCAGCCGGGCCGCGCGGCCCGCGACCCGGTCGAGCAGCTCCACCGAGCACCAGTCACCGGCGTGCACCACGACGTCGGCGGCGTCGACGGCGTCCCACACCGGCCCGGGGAGCCCACCGGAGTGGGCGGCCCCGCGGCTCGGGTGGTGGGTGTCGGAGATCAGCAGGAGTGCGGTCAGCGCACGCCCACCAGGTCGCAGACGAAGATCAGGGTCTCGTTCGGGGCGATGACGCCGCCCGCGCCCTGGGCGCCGTAGCCCAGGTGCGGCGGGATCACGAGCCGGCGGCGGCCGCCGACCTTCATCCCGGCGACGCCGTTGTCCCAGCCGGAGATGACCTGCCCGGCGCCGAGCCCGAACTGCAGCGGCTGGCCGCGGTCGTAGGAGTTGTCGAACTCGCGGCCGGTGGACTGCGAGACCCCGACGTAGTGCACGGCGACAGTGTCACCGGGCTTGGCCTCCTGGCCGTCGCCGACGGAGAGGTCCTCGGTCACGAGGTCGGTGGGCAGCGGGCCGTCGACGATCTCGACGGCGGGCTTCTGCGGTGCGGACACGGACGTGCTCCTCACGGACGGGGACGGCCCACGGGGGCGGGCCTGGGGTGTGCGACGACCCTGCCAGAACCCGTCGGCGGGTGCGTCCCGGGCCCGCCCCGTCGTGGCAGGGTGCACACGTGACCGGTGACCGTGACCTCTCCGGCGGAGCTCCCGACGACGGCGTCGTGACCGACTGGCCCCGCTGGCTCGACGTGCTGGAACGGGCCGGGATCCCGGCCTCGTCCAACCTCCGCGCGCCCGCGGAGCCGGGCGCGGTCGCCGACGCCGAGGCCGTGTTCGGCCGGGAGTTCCCGGCCGCGCTGCGGGCGCTCTACGCGCTCGCCGACGGCCAGCTGGCCGACCACCCGTGCGCCCCCGGCCCGCACCCGGAGGTCGCGACGAGCCTGTTCCCCGCGACCTACCGCTTCGTCCCGCTGGCCGAGGCGACCCGGGAGTACCGCGTCTGGGTCGACGCCGTCGCGACCGTGGGGAGCGACTTCGTGACCGTGCGCGCGGGCGACCCCGTGCGCGCCCGCTACTGGGACGCGGGCTGGTGGCCGCTGGCCGTCCACGGCGGCGGGAACGCCCTGGTCGTCGACACCGTCCCGGAGCCAGGCGGCACCGTGGGGCAGATCGTCGTCGCCGGGCCGGACGAGGACGAGCGCCGCGTGGTCGGGACGGGGGTGGGGGACAACCTGCGTCGGCTGATCGCCGCCGGACCGCAGGTCGACGACGCGGTCGTCGACCCCGCGGACCGGTCGTACCGCTTCTGGGACGCCGCGCACCTGCGCTGACCCGGTCGGGCTCAGCGGTGCGGGCGGGGGGCGAGCTCCAGGTCGACCCGCCCCGGCCGGTTGGCCTTGCCCACCACGCCCTCGACGAGCCCGTGCTCGGGCGACAGGTGGCACACCGGGTCGGTGGCCGCGGCGTCGCCGGTGAGCTGGAACGCCTGGCAGCGGCACCCGCCCAGGTCGATCTCGCGCCGGTCGCAGGTCCGGCACGGCTCCTGCATCCAGTCCTCGCCGCGGTAGGCGGTGAACAGCGGCGCGGAGGTCCAGATCTCGGCCAGGGCCGTGTCGTGGACCGAGGCCCGCGGCAGCGGCAGGGTCTGCGCCGCCGGGCAGGGCAGCGCGTCGCCGTTCGGGGCGACGGTGAGCTGGCGCTGCGCCCAGCCCCCCATGCACGGCTTGGGATGGCGGGCGTAGTAGTCGGGCAGCACGTGCACGACCTCCATCGACCCGGCCAGCCGCGCCCGGGCGGCGGAGACGACCTCCTCGGCCCGGTCGAGCTGCGCAGCCGTCGGCAGCAGCGACGACCGGTTGCGCCACGCCCAGCCGTAGTACTGGGTGTTGGCGAGCTCCACCCGGTCGGCGCCGAGGCGCTCCACGAGGTCGACGATCGCGCCGACCCGGTCGATGTTGCCGCGGTGCAGGACCACGTTGACCGTGAGCGGCCAGCCCAGCTCGCGCACCAGCGCGCAGGCCTCCAGCTTCCGCTCGAACGACCGGATCCCGGCGATCCGGTCGGAGGTGGCGGGCTCGTCGGCCTGCACGCTGACCTGCACGTGGTCCAGGCCCGCCGCGCGCAGCGCCTCGGCCCGCGAGCGGGACAGGCCCATCGCGCTGGTCACCAGGTTGGTGTACATGCCCAGCTCGGCGGCGGTGCGGACCAGCTCGGGCAGGTCCCGGCGCAGCAGCGGCTCCCCGCCGGACAGGTGGCACTGCAGCACGCCCATGGCCGCGGCCTCACCGAACACGCGCTGCCAGTCGGCGGTGGACAGCTCGTCGTCGTAGCGGGACAGCTCGATCGGGTTCGAGCAGTAGGCGCACGCCAGCGGGCAGCGGTAGGTGAGCTCGGCGAGCAGCCCGAACGGGCGCGGGGCGCTCATCCGAGCGCCACCAGGTTCCGGTCGACGAGCCGGGCCAGGTAGTCCCGCACCTGCTCCCCGACGACCAGCTCGTCGGCCTCGTCGAAGTCCGCGACCAGCGCGGCGACGATGTCGTCGACGGTGCGCTCGCCGTCGCACAGGCGCAGCACCGCGTGCCCGGTCCGGTTCAGCACGACGACGGTCTCCGGCCCGAGCAGCACCCAGCCGTCGGTCGGGCGGTCCGGGCGCATCCGCACGTGCCGGCCCAGCCGGGGCCGGGAGCCCCCGGTCACCGTGGCCGCGCGGGCGGCCCGCTCGCCGCGCCGCGGTGCCGGCATCCGCGCCGCACCGGCGGCCGTCGACCCGTCACGCGTAGGCATGGTCGATCGCATCCATGATCGCCCACAGCACGTCGCACTTGAACGACAGCGCGGCCTCGGCGGCGTCCTGCTCGGCGGGCGTGCGGCAGTGCGCGACGACGACCTCCAGCGCGTGCTCGGAGTCCCGCGGGGCCTGGACCAGGCGGTTGCGGAAGTACTGCAGCCCGTCCGGGTCGATCCAGGTGTAGTACTTCTCGAACGCCGCCAGCCGCTCGGCCATCAGGTCCGGGGCGAACAGCTCGGTCAGCGACGACGCGACCGCCTCGACCCACGGCCTCGTGCGGGCGAAGCCGACGTAGGCGTCGACGGCGAACCGCACCCCGGGCCGGACGTGCCGGTGGTCGAGGATCTCCGACCGGCTCAGCCCGCACGCCTCGCCGAGCCGCAGCCACGCCTCGATCCCCCCCCTGTCCGGAGTCCCCGCTGCCCGGTTCCCGGCCGTCGTGGACTCCATCATGATCAGTGATCCGGCGGATCCACCGCCGACGGACCCCGACGTCGGGGCAGTTCGACAGGATCGCCGCGTCCTTGACCGGGATGGCCTCCTGGTAGGCGAACCGGTTCGCGACCCATCCGCGGATCTGGTCGGGGGTCAGGGTGCCGTCGTTCATGCGGACGTGGAACGGGTGCGCCGAGTGGTACTGCGCGGCGTGCGCCCGCAGGCGTCGCACCAGCGCGGTGTCCGGAGTGGTCATGTCAGACCTCCAGTTCCAGTCCGTCGAACCCGACGACGACCCCGGCGGCGGTGACCGCGGCGCGTTCGGCGGAGTCCTCCAGCAGGACGGGGTTGGTGTTGTTGACGTGCACGTAGACGATCCGGGGCACACCGAGGGCGGTGAGCACCTCCAGGCTGCCACCACGGCCGCCGATGTGCAGGTGTCCCATGTCGTGCGCGGTCTTCGCGGCCAGCCCGAGCCGCACCAGCTCGTCGTCTTGCCAGGTCGTGCCGTCGACGAGCAGCAGGTCCGCGCCGTCGATCTCGTCCTGCACCGCGGGGGTCAGCTCCTGGACGCCGGGCAGGTACACGGCGTACCGGCCGGACGCGGTGTCGGTGAACCGGTACCCGACGACGCGCCCGGTCAGGCCCTCGGCGGTACCGATGCCCGCTTCGCCTGCGCTGCGCGGGGACGCGAACCGGTCGTGCTTGCCCGTCGGTGCCTCGAACGCGCGGTAGGCCAGGCCGCCGAGGTCGTGGTCCGCGCCGGGGACGACCTCGGTCCAGGTCACCGGGCAGAACCGCTCCAGGGTGGACAGCAGCCCGGAGCCCGCACGCAGGGTGCGCTCGGTCGCCGCGGCCCTCGCGCAGCAGCACCAGCCCGAGGGTGTGGTCGATCTCGGCGTCGGTGAGCAGCACCCCCTGCAGCGGCGTCGTCCGGTCGCCGGTGGGGTGCAGCGCGGGCGCGTCGGCGAGCTGGGTGCGGATGTCGGGGGAGGCGTTGACCAGCCACCACCGCCTGCCGTCGGGGGAGACGGCGATCGAGGACTGGGTGCGCGAAGTCGCCGGCCGCGAGCCGTCGCGCACCGCCCGGCAGCCCGGACAGCCGCAGTTCCACTGCGGGAACCCGCCACCCGCCGCCGAGCCGAGGACCCGGATCCTCATGGCACCCCCTTGTTCCACGGCGACGGCCGGGGGCGCGCCGTTCGCGCACCCCCGGCCGTCGGCCACCTCACGCCTCGGTACGGGCGATGTACATCGTCACCTCGGGCGCGCAGCCGATCTCCTCGAACTCCGGCGCCTCCCACTCGGTGGTCGACTCCATGCGATCACCTCCCTCCTCACGACAGCCGGGTTCCCGGGAACGGCGGATCCTACTGCTCGGGCAGCGCGAAGCAGAACAACGCGTCACCCGCGGCCGCACCGAGCAGACCCGGCAGGAACCCCTCGACCCAGCCGCCCCACCCGGTCGGCACGGCGACGAACTGCCTGCCGTCGACCTCGAAGGTGGTCGGGCTGGAGTGGTGTCCGCTCCCGCACTGGAACGACCAGAGCTTCTCCCCGGCCGAGGCATCGAGCGCGACGAACTCACCGGTCGGGGTGCCCTGGAAGACCAGGCCGCCCGCGGTGGTCAGCGTCGAGGCGCACATCGGGTACTCGTTGTTCCAGCGCCACTTCTCCTCGCCGGTGAGCGGGTCGATGGCGGCGACGAACCCGTAGAAGTCCTCGATGTCGACGGCGACGCCGGCGCCCCAGTAGGGGATGGACTCCTTGAACTCGCGGCGGCGCCGGGTGGCGGTCGCCCCGACCTCTTGGACGGGCACGTACATCAACCCGGTCTGCCGGTTGTAGGACATGTGCGTCCATTCCTTGCCGCCCGCCGGGCCCGGCCAGAAGTGCACCGGGACGCCCTCCTCGTCGGGGTAGATCTTCGGCGTCACCGCGCCGTCCGGCGTGATCTCGCCCCAGGTGATCCGGTCGACGAACGGGAACACGCGCACGAGCTCGCCGTTGGTCCGGTCGAGCACGAAGAAGTAGCCGTTCTCGTCCGCGTGGGCGAGCAGCTTGCGCCCGTCCGGTGCGTCGAACAGGACGTTCTCCATCGTGGAGTCGTAGTCCCACAGGTCGTGCGGGGTGAACTGGTGGTGCCACCGGATCTCGCCGGTGTTGACGTCCACCGCGATCGTCGAGTCGGTGTAGAGGTTGTCGCCCGGCCGGACGCCGCCGTCGAAGTCCGGCGCGGGGTCCTGGAACAGCAGCTCCAGCTCCGGGTCGTAGGTGGGTGTCACCCAGCAGTTCCCGCCGCCGCGCTGCCAGGCCTCGCCGTCGTCGGGCCAGGTCTCCGAGCCGGGCTCGCCCGGCTTCGGGACGGTGTAGCAGCGCCAGCGCCGCTCACCGGTGTGCGCGTCGAACGCGTCGAGGTGTCCGCGGACCCCGAACTCCCCGCCGGCGCTCCCGACGATGACCAGATCCTTGACGACCAGCGGCGCGACCGAGCCGCTCTCGCCGGCGCGGACGTCACCGTTGACGGTGTCCCACACGACCTTCCCGATCGTCGCGTCGAGCGCGACGATGTGCGCGTTGAGGGTGTACAGGTAGACCTTGTCGTGCCCGACGGCGAGACCGCGGTTGACGTTGCCGCAGCACAGGGACACGTCGTAGGGCGAGGCGTGCTTGTACCGCCACAGCTCCTCGCCGGTCCTCGCGTCGATCGCCCAGGCGCGGCCGTCCGGGCCGGAGACGTACATGACGCCCTCGACGACGATCGGTGACGCCTCGAACGAGTAGGTCGACGCACCGGACTGCATGCCGACGGCCCCGGCCTGGAAGACCCAGGCGGGGGACAACCGGCGGACGGAGTCCTTGTCGATCTGGTCGAGCTCGCTGTAGCGCTGGCCGTCGTAGGTGCCGTAGTAGGTCAGCCAGTTCTGCGGCTCGGAGCGCGCGCCGCGGATGCGGTCGTAGTCCACGGTGGAAGTGGCCGGGGCCTCGCCCCGGACGTTGGTGAGCTGCACGTGCGGGATCGCTTCGCCCGCGTCGACGTAGTCGGTCATCTCGGGATCCTTCCTACGGTCGCGGCTGCGGGGGACGGTCGAGCTTGGCGTGGTCGGGTACCTCGCCCCCGATGACGATCGAGCCGGTGAGACCGCGGCCCTCGTCGTTGCCGCTCGCGGAGCCGTAGTAGTACGTTCCCGGCCCGTCGAGGTTGATCTTCGCGGTGCCCTTGGAGTGGTTCACCAGCCAGATGAACTTCGGGTCACCGTTGCTGGGCAGCACCGCGCAGTGGGTGTTCTTGTCGTCGTTGATCAGGGTCAGCTCGATGTCACCGCCGTGCGGGAGGATGAGGATCCCGGGCTCGTAGCAGATCTCGTCCTCGGGGATCCGGATCGTCGCCCGGAGGACGCCGTCGGGTCCCTCCTCGGCGTACCCGATGGTCCCGCTGCCGAGCAGCCGGCCGAGCGCCAGCCGGTTCTGCCCGCCGAGACCCGCGGCCTCCAGCTGTTCGGCGCGTTCGTTGTCGGTGGTCGTCATTGACACTTTCCTCCCGAGCGCAATTCGTCGGTGGGTACGTGATCACTTTCACACTGTGCGGTGGTAAGCGTCAACCCTGCGCGCGCACCCGATTCCGCGCCGACGATCATGAATGCTCGGGTCGATGTGCGAAACGATCTCCCGCAACGGCCGGTGCTCGGAGCGGACGATCTTCCAGCAGGTCAGATCCGCCTGCGTGGTGTCGAACCCACGACTAGACGACGATTCTCCCGGGCCTCCGGAGTATTTGCCCGAGCCGTGCGAGGGGAATTCCGAGAACAGTGGTGAATCGCGGGCGGCGGCTCCGGGAATCGCGGTCGCCAGAGGTCGGCGACATCGGTGCAGTGCACGCACCCTCGCGGGGGCGAGGTGTCCGTCCCCGTCGTGACGTGCGACGTCGCACCCCGGGCGGCGCCACGGGCTCCGGTGTGGACACCTGCGCGCCTCGCCCGCGGAACCGTCAGCGTCCATTCCGCGCAGGTCGGGCCGCAGGCCCGGATATATGAAACACATGTTTCTCGAAGGGGGTGTCACCAGAACTTGATGCCCGCCGCCTTGAGGCGACGGCGGTGCTGCTTCACCGCGAGCGCGATCGCGTCGGGTGTGATGAGCACGCCCCAGACCTTCGCCGCGGTCTCGCCCTGCTCGAGCAGCGCGTCGGCCTCCTCGCCGCCCAGCTCGGCGCTCTGCACGACCCGCGAGCCGAAGCCGATGTGCCAGCGCTCGTCGCGCAGGACCAGCTCGGTCCCGCGGCGCACGCCCGGCAGCGGGACGGACAGCCGGTCCAGGGCCTGGAGCATCGCGTGCTGGCCGGCCAGCAGCACCACGCCCTCGATGACCATGTGGTAGAGCCCGACCGCCCCGGTCAGCCCGGTGTGGTCGTCGGCGAGCCGGCGGGCGGTCGACGGCAGCCGGTGCTCGAACAGGTCGACGAGCTCCGAGCTCACCTCGGGTCGCAGCAGGTCCAGCCGGTCGGCCGGGGTGCCGCCGGGGACCCCCAGCACCTGCGCGGCGACCAGGTCGAAGAACCGGGCGTGCCGCGCCTCGTCACGGGCCTGGGCGCGGAACGCGGCCTGCATGGTGTCGTCGAGCGCCGCGGCCTGGTACGAGCCGAGCTGCCCGGCCACCGAGGCCTCGGCGACGGCGAACCCGGCGACCAGCCGGCGCACGGTCGCCGCCTCGTCCGGCGCGAGCCGGGTCCACGCGTCGCGGTCCGGGCCCAGGTCGAGGTCGGTCTCGTCCCACTGCAGCGACTCGGCCAGCTGGACGAAGTGGTCGTATCCGGCGATCATGACCATGGTCTCGGTGTCCTCACCCCGGGAACCGTTCTCCCGGCTCCAACGGGCGGAAGTCCGACTTGACGGCGCCGCAGATCGGGCACATCCAGTCGTCGGGGATGTCCTCGAAGGGGGTGCCCGGCTCGACGCCGCCGTCCGGGTCGCCCTCCTCCGGGTCGTAGACGAAGCCGCACGGCTCGCAGATCCACAGGGACCGCGTGGCCCGGCCGGACATCGTCATGCTGCTCCCCACGGCGTCGTCGCTCACGCCCGCCAGCCGCCCGTGACCGCGCCCGGCGGAGGTGATCCCTGAGGCCCAGGGAGCCACAGTGTGAGCGGGGTCGCAAGCGGGCCCGGGGCCCTCCCGTGGGGACCGGCGACGGCCGCGCATCCGGTCGTGGCCGGACACGCAGCGCTCTCACCTGCGACGACGCGGTGCCCGGAGATCAGGTCCGGCCGGCGCCGGAGATCGTCGGAATCGGTGAAACACGTGTTCGCGCTCAGGCGCCGAGCGCGTCCCGGAGGAACTCGACCTGCAGGAGCAGCAGGTTCTCGGCGACGACCTCCTGCGGCGTCATGTGGGTGACCCCGGACAGCGGCAGCACCTGGTGCGCGCGGCCGGCCGCGAGCAGCGCCGATGACAGCCGCAGGGTGTGTGCGGCGACGACGTTGTCGTCGGCGAGACCGTGCACGACCATCAGCGGGCGGTGCGGCCGCTCCGGGGTCGGCGGCGTCGCGGCGTCGTCGATGATCGACGAGCGGGTGTACGGCTCGCCGCCCGGCATCCCGAGGTAGCGCTCGGTGTAGTGGGTGTCGTAGAGCGTCCAGTCGGTGACCGGGGCGCCGGCGATGCCGGCGTGGAAGACGTCGGGCCGCCGCAGCACCGCGAGTGCGGACAGGTACCCGCCGAACGACCAGCCGCGGATCCCGACCCGGCCCAGGTCGAGGTCGGGGTAGGCCGCCGCGGCGGCGTGCAGCGCCGCGACCTGGTCCTCCAGCACCGGGCCCGCCAGGTCGCCGTGGATCGCGCGCTCGAACTCGGGGCCGCGCCCGGGGGAGCCACGACCGTCGGTGACCAGCACGGCGAAGCCCTGCTCGGCGAACCAACGGCTGGTCAGGTGCGCGTTGCGGGCCTGCAGTACCCGCTGGGAGTGCGGGCCGCCGTAGGGGTCGAGCAGCACCGGCAGCGGAGTGCCCGGCACGTGGCCCGACGGCAGGAACACCGCGGTGCGCAGCTCCCGCTCACCGAAGGAGTGCAGCACCGGGGCCGGGTCGAACCCGGGGTCGACGGCGTGCCCGGCGACCGGGTGCCCCGCCCCGCCGGCGGTGACGAGCACCGCGTGCGGCGCCGTCGCGAGGTCCTGGGAGACGCGGACGGTGGTGCCCCCCGCTGCGGCGACGGCGTGCACCCCGGTCGTCGGCGTCACCGCGACCGGCTCGGACCCCGGGGTCACCGAGTAGACGGCCACCGAGGTCGGCTCCGTCGAGGCCCGGAACAGGACGGTCTCGCCGTCGATGCCGACGACCCCACGCACCTGCAGCTCCGGGCCGGTCAGGTACGTGTCGCCGACGACGAGCCGACGCGCCCCGCCGGAGTCCTCGGTCCGCACCAGCGCCCCGGACGCGGTGCGCGCCGGGACACCCGGAACGTTCTCCACCCACACCGGGTCGGTCTGGGAGTGCAGCGTCGTGGTCCGACCGGTCGCGGGGTCGACGGCCAGGGTGCGGACCTCCCGCTGGTCGCGCGGCTGGACCGACAGCAGCGGCCCGTGGGTGTCCCATTCCGCGGTGGCGAGGTACTCGTAGGTCTCGTCGTCCCAGGTCACGGTGGTGCGGGTGCCGTCCAGCGCGACGACGACCAGCCCCACGCGGGCGTTCGGGGTGCCGGCGGCGGGGTAGCGGACCGTGGTCGGGACGCGGTCGGGGTGCGCCGGGTCGGCGATGTGCCAGCGGGCGACCGGGGACTCGTCCACCCGGGCGACGAGCAGCGCGTCGCCGTCGGGGGACCACCAGAACCCGCGGTGGCGGTCCATCTCCTCGGCCGCGGCGAAGTCGGGCAGACCCCAGGAGACGTCGTCGCCGTCGGGGGTGAGCAGGGCGGTCGTCGTGCCGGTCGTGAGGTCGTGCAGGTGCATCGCGCGGTCGGCGACGAAGGCGACCCGGGCGCCGTTCGGGTCGATCCGCGGGTCCACCACGGCCTCGATCCCGCCGACGTCGAGTGGCCGCACGTCCGGCTCCCCGGTCAGGGCGACGGTGAACGGCCGCCCGGACAGCGCGAACACGGCCCGGGTGACCGCGGCGTCGGTGGTGTACCCGACGACGCCGCCCGCCTGCTCACGGACCCGCTCGCGGCGGGCCCGCTCGGCGGCGGGCAGGTCCTCCTCGCCCGGCAGCCCGGGCACCGACGCCGGGTCCACGAGGAGCCGCTCGGCACCCGTCGCGGCGTCGGCCGACCACAGGCAGGTGACCGGGTCGGTGCCGGACCGGCTGCGCAGGAACACCGCCCGCGACCCGTCCGGGGCGACCGTGAACCCGCGGGGGACCCCGAGGGTGAAGCGGCGGGTGCGGGCGTGCAGGCGGGGGAACGAGTCGGCCACGGAGCCGACGCTATCTCCCCGGCGTCACCGCGTGCTGGACGGCCGCTTCCCGGACACGCGCCCGCCGGCCTCCTCGCAGCCGCGTGCGGCGAGCCGGTCGGCACGCTCGTTCTCCGGGTGCCCCGCGTGCCCCTTCACCCAGAACCAGGTGACGTCGTGGCGGCGGACGGCGGCGTCGAGCTCGCGCCACAGGTCGTCGTTCTTGACCGGCTCGCCGGCCACGGTCCGCCAGCCGCGGGCCTGCCAGCGCGGCAGCCACTGAGCCTTTTTCAACCTGACCAGCGAGCTTCTGCGTCAGGAGATCGCGAAGGTTGCAGCGCAACTGCTCTGACCACAGCTGCACAGGTCACCGGCTCGCTAGCTCGGCGTCTGCACCCACACAACCAGGCCCCTGAGCTGCCGGAACGGCAGGTTGAAAAAGGCTCACTGGGTGATGCCGTTGCGCACGTAGGTGCTGTCGGTGTGCAGGTGGACGACGCTGCGCCGGGTCAGCACGTCCAGCGCGCGGATCGGGGCCGTGAGCTCCATCCGGTTGTTCGTCGTGCGCTCCGGCTCGCCGCCGTACAGATCACGCTCGTGGCTGCCGTACCGCAGCACCGCGCCCCACCCGCCCGGCCCCGGGTTCGGGACACAGGCACCGTCGGTGAAGATCTCGACGACAACGGGCGGGTCGGCGGCGCTCACGGCCGGTGACGGTAGCGGGCGGGTCAGTAGAGCCGGTACGCCGCCCGGGCCGCGACGAACCCGGCGCCGGTGCGGGCGTCGCGGCACTCGACGCCGGTCCGCGAGCTGACGCAGGTGACGTCGCCCTCGGTGAGGTGGGTGCCGTAGTCGAGCACCGCCGCGGCGGACGTGACGGGTGCCCCTCCACACTCGGTGCGGGCACCCGCCGGTCCGCCGGTGACCAGCGCGGCGTCCGGACAGTCACCCGCCGACCAGGTGCGGGCGGTGACGTCGCAGCGGACGGCGCCGTCCCCGGCGCCGCCGGTGATCCGGCAGGAGATGTTGCCGGTCGGGGAGGTGAACGACGCCGGCGACCCGAACGCGGCCGGGTCGGCCGCGGTGGTGCCCGCGACCAGCTCCGCCGGGGCCGCCACCGGTGCGGGACCGGAGCCGGCGCCCTGCGGCGCGCCGGGATCGCCGGTGCGCCCGGAGCCGACGTAGGCGGCGACGACCACGGCCGCTGCCAGCACGAGCGTCGCGGCCACCGCGATCGCCGCGGTCCGGTGCCCGACGGCGGCGCGCAGCCCGCCGTCGGGCAGCCGGGCCGCGGACAGCCGGTCGCGCAGGGCGTCCCACCGTCCGGCCGGGGTCCCGGACGCAGCGTGGCCGGGCGGGTACACGACCGGCACGGGCGCGGCGGCGCGCGACCCGGCCTGGACCGGGCCGCTCTGAACTGGGCCGCTCTGGACCGGGCCGCCCTGGAGCGGCACCGCCCAGGGCGCGGTCGGGAACGGGGCGCGGCCGGGCCCCGGAACCGGACCTGCGGTCCACGGAGCCTGCGCGCCCACGGCCGGCCCGGTCCGCTGCGCCGGGACCCCGCCCACCGGCCGCTCCTCGGCCGGGACGGCGGGCCAGGGCAGCGGCGGGGTCCGCGGGCCCGGCCGGTTCCGGGCGTCGACCGGTCCGGTCAGCTCGGTCGGCTCCGGCGCGGGTTCCCGCTGCGTCCCGGCACGGTCCCCGGTCCAGCCCCCGGCGCGCGGGGCGGGGACGGGACCGGGTGTGCCCGGCCCGGTCGTGGGTGCGGCGGTACCGGGGGCCGGGAGGCCGTCGGCGGGCGCGGCGCCGGTCAGCAGCGTCGTCGGATGCCCGTTGCGGCGGCCGTCCGGGCGCGCGGGGGTGCGGTCGTCGGCGTGGGGAGCGCTCATCGGTCCGGGACGCTAAGCGGGCCGACCATCCCCGGACAGCGGCCGTTCGGGGCAGTCACGGCGGCCGGTCGCCTCGTCTCGGTGACCGTCCGTGCACGGCCACCGTGGGTCGTGCTGCTCCCGGCGGTCCTGCCGGACGCCGCCCGTCCTGTACCGGTCACCGCACGACGGCGTTGCAATGTGCAATGGTGAGCAAGGCCAACGACGGTGAGGGGGCAGCGATGACGGAGGCCCGGCCCGGGACGGCCACGAGCGGACCCGCGGCGGTGCTGGAGTCGCTGCCGCTGTCGGGATGGCACCGACGGCTCGTCGTCCTGGTGGGGATCGGGTCGTTCTTCGACCTGTACGAGGTGTTCCTCGGTGGCGTGCTGGCCCCGATCCTGGCCCGCGAGTGGGCACTCGGCTCGGCCGGCAAGGCGGCGGTGGTGTCGTCGGGCTTCCTCGGGATGTTCGTCGGCGCGGTCCTGCTGTCGATCGCGGCCGACCGGTTCGGCAGGCGCACCGTGTTCCTGCTGAACCTGCTCACCTACTCGCTGTTCTCCGTGGCGGCGGCGTTCTCGCCGAACCTGGAGACCTTCCTCGTCCTGCGCTTCCTCGCGGGCCTCGGGCTGGGCGCCGAGCTGGTGCTCGTCGACACCTACCTGGCCGAGTTCCTGCCCCGGCGGGTACGCGGCCGCTGGACGGCGTGGGCGTACACCGTCGGCTTCCTCGGGGTGCCGGTGGCCGCGCTGCTCGGCGGCCGGCTCGTCGCGGCGCAGTCCATCGCGGGCGTCGACGGCTGGCGCTGGCTGCTCGTCGCCGGGGGGCTGGGCGCGTTCTTCGTACTGGTGCTGCGCCGCGTGCTGCCCGAGTCCCCGCGCTGGCTGGTCGCCCACGGGCGGCGCGAGGAGGCCGCCGCCGTCGCGGCGGACGTGGCCCGGCGGGCCGGCGCCCCGGTCGAGGGGGAGGTGTCCACGGCCGACTCGGGGGAGCCGCGGGCCGGCTCGACCGTCGCGGTGCTGCGGATCGCGTTCAGCGGGGTCTACCGCACCCGCACGGTGATGCTCCTGATCTTCCAGGTGCTCCAGACCGTCGCCTACTACGGTTTCGGCACGCTCGCGCCACTGGTCCTGGTGGCCAAGGGCTTCGACATCACCGAGTCCCTCGGCTACGCCGCGCTGAGCTTCGCCGGGTACCCGCTGGGCTCGCTCGCCTCCGTCCCGCTGGTCGAACGGTTCGAACGGAAGTGGCTGATCATCGCCTCGGCGCTGGCGATCGGAGTGCTCGGCATCGTGTTCGCGGCCGGGGCGACCCCCCTGGTGATCGTCGGCTCCGGGTTCGCGCTGACCGGGGTGAGCAACGTGTTCTCCAACGCGTTCCACATCTACCAGGCCGAGATCTTCCCGACGACGATCCGCTCCACCGCGGGCGGGATCGCCTACTCGCTGTCCCGCGCGACGTCGGCGTTCCTCCCGTTCGTCGCCGTCCCGCTGCTGGCCACGGCCGGTCCGGTCGCGGTGTTCGGCGGCGCCGCGGGGCTCATCGTGCTGCTCTGCCTCGACGTCGGCCTGCTCGGCCCGCGCTCCACCGGGCTCGCGCTGGAGGAGCTGGGCTGAGGGGGCATCCTGGCGGCGTGAGCCAGGCCCTGTACGAGATCACCGTCAACGCGCTGCTCGACCGCGACCGCCCGCTCACCCGCGCCGACTGGGACGCCGCCGTCGCCCGGGTGGGCGGGCACCGCGTGCCGCAGCTGCTCGCCGAGCTCACCGATGCCGGGCTGGTCGGCGCGGACCTGCTGCCCGACGCGGTCGCCGCGGCGTGGGCGTCGGCCGACCGGCCTCTGGACCGGCTCCCGGCGGCGCGCTGGCGGGAGCTGTTCGACGACGCCGGGCTGGCCGCACCGGCCGTCACGGATGGGCCGTCGTCCCCTTGAGGATCGTGTCGACGGCGTTGCGCGGCCCGTGCAGCGCCAGCCCGACCAGGTCGAGCTCCTCGGCCCGGGCCGCCGCGACCTCCGCACGGTCGTCGTGGTCGTTGCCGGTGCCGAACATCGCGGAGGTGAACACCGCCACCGGCAGTCCGCGGCCGACCGCCCGGGCCCGGCAGGTCGCGAGCGTCGTCGCGTCCCCGGCGCGCACGAGCTCCGGCAGACCGAGGGTCGGCAGGTAGGCGGTGCCGTCGGCGTCGGTGTAGGGCTCGCCGATCAGCTCGGGGACACCCGCGGCGACCCCGGCGGCGAGGAAGGCGGTCACGTTCGCGACCTGCCAGCCGAGCAGGTCGTCACGCAGCACGACGGCGATCTTGGTGGCGGGGCGATCGGAGGAGGCGGGGAGCAGGGCGGTGTCGGTCACGCCGTCGATCCTCGGGCGGCAGGACCCCTGCACTCTCGTACGTTCCGCACATGTCCGGAACCGGTTCGCGGGCGGCGGGCGAGGCCGTAACCGCCTGGCGGCCGCAGCGCGTGCCGGGAATCACGGAGGTGCTGCACGCGCGCTTCGTCCGGCACCGGTACCCGCTGCACGCGCACTCCACGTGGACGGTCCTGATCGTCGACGACGGCGCCGTGCGCTACGACCTGGACCGGCGACCGCACGGGACCGAGGAGGCCCCGGTGACGCTGCTGCCGCCGCTGGTCGCGCACGACGGACGCGCGGCGGGCGGCTCCGGTTTCCGCAAACGGGTCCTCTACCTCGACCCCGCCGCCCCCGACCCGGGCGTGTCCGGGACGGACGGGCTGGTCGGCCCCGCGGTCGACCGGCCGGGGGGTGGCCGACCCCCTCCTGCGCCGCGGGCTCGACGAGATGCACCGCGCGCTGGCGGTGCCGGGGAGGAGCTGCACGCCGAGAGCCGCCTCGCGCTCGTCGCCGAACGTCTCGCCCGGCACCTGGACCCGACCGCCGGGCCCGCCTCGGCGCCGCCGACGGACCTGGCCGGCCGGCTGCGGGACCTGCTCGACTCCCGGCTCGTCGACGGTGTGACCCTCGCCGAGGCCGGGCGCCTGCTGCACTCCCACCCCGGCCACCTGGTCCGCACCTTCTCGCGCCGCTTCGGGCTTCCGCCGCACCGCTACCTCGACGCCCGCCGCGTCGAGCGGGCGCGGTCACTGCTGCTGGACGGGACGCCGCCGGCCGCGGCCGCCGCGGCGGTGGGGTTCCACGACCAGGCCCACCTGCACCGCCGGTTCGTGCGGCTGGTCGGCGTCACGCCCGGCCGCTACGCCCGCAGCGGCCCGGCGTGACGCCGAGGGTCACCAGCCCCGTGACCGCCACTCGGGGATGCTCGGCCGCTCCGCCCCGAGCGTCGAGTCGTCACCGTGGCCCGGGTAGAACCAGGTGTCGTCGTCGAGCCGGTCGAACACCCGCTCCTCGAGGTCACTGATCAGCTGCGCGTTGTCCTCCGCCGACCAGGTCTTGCCCGGACCGCCAGGGAACAGGCTGTCCCCGGTGAACAGGTGCGGCCGGTCCTCCCCGCGGTAGAGCAGCGCCACCGAGCCCGGCGTGTGCCCGCGCAGGTGGATGACCTCCAGCTCGATCTCACCGAAGGCGATCGTGTCGCCGTGCTCGACGAACTCGTCCATCGGGGCGGGGAGCTCCGGGGCGTCCAGCGGGTGGGCGATCAGCCGCGGCTCGAACATGCCCGCGATCGCGCCCAGCGCCTGCCAGTGGTCGGCGTGGCGGTGGGTGGTGACCAGGTGGCGCAGGTCCGGGCGCTCGTCCGCGGCGCCGATGAGGTCGGCAATGCGGGTCGGCTCGGCCGCCGCGTCGATCAGCAGCGCCTCGTTGCTCTGCTTGCACACGAGCAGGTAGGCGTTGTTGTCCATCTCGCCGACCGAGATCTTGCTGATGCTCAGCCGCTCCAGGTCGCGGCGGATGGCCGCGCCGCCCGGCTCGGTGTGACCGGTGTAGTTCTCCAGGACGTCCACGAGCGGGAGGGTAGCGGCCCGTCCCGACATCCCGCGGTGGGGAGAACCCGCCGGTCGCACGCACGGGGCCGCTGACGGATCGAACAGGCGTGCGAGTACCGTGCGCGGTGGACCGACCGGCGCGTACCGAGGTGCATCCACCGCGCCGGACCACCGCCGGGCCCCGCTCACCGGGTTCTTGTCGGGGGTCGCACCTAGCATCGACGGCGGACGAGGGGACGAACCTCACCGGCCACGGGCGCCCGGTCCGGGAATGTCCGTCAGCCCGCGGGCGTCACAACCGGGTCCGACCCGGACGGCACCGCCACCCCAGGAGGCGCGCAACGTGAGCGACCACAGCACCGACCGCCGCGACGCCGGCACCGCCCTGTCCCCGGGCGCGTCGCCGGTTCCGGAGGGGCCGAAGCTGGTCGTGCGCGGCGCGCGCGAGCACAACCTGCAGGGCATCGACATCGACCTGCCCCGCGACAGCATGATCGTCTTCACCGGGCTGTCCGGGTCCGGCAAGTCCAGCCTCGCGTTCGACACCATCTTCGCCGAGGGGCAGCGGCGCTACGTCGAGTCCCTCTCGGCGTACGCGCGCCAGTTCCTCGGGCAGATGGACAAGCCCGACGTGGACTTCATCGAGGGACTGTCCCCGGCGGTCTCGATCGACCAGAAGTCGACCAACCGCAACCCGCGCTCGACGGTCGGCACGATCACCGAGATCCACGACTACCTACGGCTGCTCTACGCGCGCGCCGGCATCCCGCACTGCCCGACCTGCGGCGAGCGGATCGAGAAGCAGACCCCGCAGCAGATCGTCGACCAGGTGCTGGAGATGGAGCAGGGCAGCCGCTTCCAGGTGCTCGCGCCGGTCGTGCGGACCCGCAAGGGCGAGTTCGTCGACCTGTTCGGGAACCTGCAGGCCCAGGGCTACTCGCGCGTCCTCGTCGACGGCACGGTCCACCCGCTGTCGGACCCGCCGAAGCTGAAGAAGCAGGAGAAGCACGACATCGCCGTCGTCGTCGACCGGCTCTCGGTGAAGGCGACGGCCAAGCAGCGCCTCACCGACTCGGTGGAGACCGCGCTGCGGCTGGCCGACGGCCTGGTCGTGCTGGACTTCGTGGACCTGCCCGACGACGACCCGCAGCGCGAGCGCCGCTTCTCCGAGAAGATGGCCTGCCCGAACGGGCACACCCTCGCCGTCGACGACCTCGAGCCCCGCACCTTCTCCTTCAACTCGCCCTACGGCGCCTGCCCGGCCTGCTCCGGCATCGGCATCAAGAAGGAGGTCGACCCGGAGCTGGTCGTCCCCGACCCGGACCTGTCCCTCGGCGACGGCGCCATCGCGCCATGGTCGTCCGGGCACAACGCGGAGTACTTCGGCCGGCTGCTGTCCGGTCTGGCCACCGCGGTCGGGTTCCGGATGGACACCCCCTGGCGCAAGCTCCCTGCGGCCGCGCAGAAGGCGGTCCTGCACGGCAGCGACGACCAGGTCCACGTGCGCTACCGCAACTGCTACGGTCGCGAGCGCTCGTACTACGCCAACTTCGAGGGCGTGATGCCGTTCCTCGAGCGTCGCCTGGAGCAGACCGAGTCCGAGTCGCAGCGGGAGCGCTACGAGGGCTACATGCGCGACATCCCCTGCCCGGCGTGCAACGGCGCCCGGCTGCGTCCCGAGGTGCTGTCGGTGACCCTGCCGCACCGCGACCTGGGGGAGCGGTCGATCGCGCAGGTGTCGAACATGTCGGTGGCCGAGTGCTCACAGTTCCTGAACGGCATGGTGCTCGACGACCGGCAGGCGATGATCGCCGGTGCGGTGCTCAAGGAGGTGCAGGCCCGGCTGGGCTTCCTGCTCGACGTCGGGCTGGACTACCTGTCGCTGGACCGTGCCGCGGGCACGCTGTCCGGTGGCGAGGCGCAGCGCATCCGGCTGGCCACCCAGATCGGCTCCGGTCTGGTCGGGGTCCTCTACGTGCTCGACGAGCCGTCGATCGGGCTGCACCAGCGCGACAACCGGCGGCTGATCGACACGTTGACCCGGCTCAAGGAGCTGGGGAACACGCTGATCGTCGTCGAGCACGACGAGGACACCATCCGCGCCTCGGACTGGGCGGTGGACATCGGCCCCGGCGCAGGCGAGCACGGCGGCCGCGTCGTGCACTCGGGCACCATCGCCGACCTGGAGTCGCACGACACCTCGCTGACCGGCGCCTACCTGTCCGGGCGCAAGTCGATCCCGCTGCCCGAGCGGCGGGTGCTCGACCACGACCGCAGGCTGACCATCGTCGGCGCGCGGGAGCACAACCTGCGCGGCATCGACGTCGACATCCCGCTCGGCGGCCTGGTGTCGATCACCGGGGTCTCCGGGTCCGGCAAGTCGACGCTGATCAACGACATCCTCGCCACGGTGCTGGCGAACCGGCTCAACGGCGCCCGCCAGGTCCCCGGCAGACACACCCGGATCAACGGCGTCGACGAGCTCGACAAGCTCGTCCGGGTCGACCAGTCGCCGATCGGGCGGACCCCGCGGTCCAACCCGGCGACCTACACCGGCGTGTGGGACAAGGTCCGCAAGCTGTTCGCCGCGACCACCGAGGCGAAGGTCCGCGGCTATGCCGAGGGCCGCTTCTCCTTCAACGTCAAGGGTGGCCGCTGCGAGGCGTGCACCGGCGACGGCACGATCAAGATCGAGATGAACTTCCTGCCGGACGTCTACGTGCCGTGCGAGGTCTGCAAGGGCGCCCGGTACAACCGGGAGACCCTGGAGGTCCACTACAAGGGCAAGACCGTCGCCGACGTCCTCGACATGCCGATCGAGGAGGCCGCCGAGTTCTTCGAGCCGATCACCTCGATCGCCCGCTACCTGCGGACCCTGGTCGACGTCGGCCTCGGCTACGTCCGGCTCGGGCAGCCTGCGCCGACGCTGTCCGGCGGTGAGGCCCAGCGGGTCAAGCTCGCCAGCGAGCTGCAGAAGCGCAGCAACGGCCGCACCGTCTACATCCTCGACGAGCCGACCACCGGCCTACACTTCGAGGACATCCGCAAGCTCCTCGCCGTCATCCAGGGGCTGGCGGACAAGGGCAACACGGTGATCGTGATCGAGCACAACCTCGACGTCATCAAGACCTCGGACTGGGTCATCGACATGGGCCCGGAGGGCGGCTCGGGCGGTGGCACCGTGGTGGCGCAGGGGACACCGGAGCAGATCGCGGCGCACCCCGACAGCCACACCGGCCGGTTCCTGCGTGACCTGGTCACCCCGGACCACACCCCGGTCACACCGGCCCGGCGGCGGGCCGCGTCGTCGAAGGGCAACGGAAGCGGCACGGGGACCGCGGGCGCGGGCCGGTCGACGACCGCACGGCGCAGTCGGGCCAAGGCGGCCAGCGCAGGCTGAGCCCCGTCCCGCCCCGGGTCGGATCCGCGCAGGTCCCGGCCCGACCCCGCGTTCCCGGCGCACCGGCGGCCTGTTACCCTCGGGAATGCGACCACCCGGGATCGCGTTGTCACGTGTGTTCCGGGCGTCAAGTGGAGCCCCACTCCCACCCGCGCCGTGATTGTGACGGTGTCCGGGTCCATGGTCCGGCTTCACGGCAGAATTCCGCCGCGGGCCGATCAACGGGTCTTCGCTTGTCGTCGCCGGCGCAGCAGGTAGTAGCGACACAGCGAGTCACTCAGGAGACCCCATCAGCACAGAGCCCCGCATCAACGACCGCATCCGCGTGCCCGAGGTCCGCCTCGTGGGCCCGAACGGCGAGCAGGTCGGGATCGTGCGCATCGAGGACGCCCTCAAGCTGGCCCAGGACGCCGACCTCGACCTCGTCGAGGTCGCCGGCCAGGCCCGCCCGCCGGTCTGCAAGCTCATGGACTACGGAAAGTTCAAGTACGAGAGCGCGCAGAAGGCCCGGGAGTCCCGGCGCAACCAGCAGCTCACCGTGATCAAGGAGCAGAAGCTCCGGCCGAAGATCGACAAGCACGACTACGAGACGAAGCGCGGTCACGTCATCCGCTTCCTCGAAGGCGGCAACAAGGTCAAGGTCACGATCATGTTCCGTGGTCGCGAGCAGTCGCGTCCCGAGCTGGGCTACCGCCTGCTCCAGCGCCTGGCCGAGGACATCGGTGACATGGCCGTCGTCGAGGCCGCTCCGAAACAGGACGGCCGCAACATGACGATGGTGCTGGCGCCGACGAAGAAGCCGGTCTCGCGCAAGACGACGGCCGCAGCCAGCTCCGACGCCCCGGCAGACGCCGAGGCGTGAGGTCCCACTCCCGTGTCCGGCCGCCGCCGGGCACGGGAGGGACACGCAGTACCCGCACCGACCCCCGGAACCTCGGGGGCCGACATCGAACGGATACGTCATGCCGAAGAACAAGACGCACAAGGGGACCGCGAAGCGCGTCCGCATCACCGGTGGCGGCAAGCTCATGCGCCAGCAGGCCGGGCTGCGGCACCGTCTCGAGGTCAAGTCGCGCAAGGAGAAGCGTGACCTGTCGGGCACCGTCGAGCTCGCCAAGGCCGATGTGAAGCGCGTCAAGAAGCTGCTCGGTCACTGACCTTCCGCCCCTTTCACGAACCCCGGCACGCCGCACCCCCACCGCGGTAGTGCCGGAGAAGCCCCAGGAGATACCCCATGGCACGCGTGAAGCGCTCCGTGAACGCCCAGAAGAAGCGCCGCACCACGCTCGAGTCGGCCGCCGGCTACCGCGGGCAGCGCTCGCGGCTGTACCGCAAGGCCAAGGAGCAGATGCTCCACTCGATGAACTACGCCTACCGGGACCGTCGCGCGCGCAAGGGCGACTTCCGGCAGCTGTGGATCACCCGCATCAACGCCGCGGCCCGCGCGAACGACATGACCTACAACCGGTTCATCCAGGGCCTCAAGGCCGCCGGTGTCGAGGTCGACCGCAAGAACCTCGCCGAGATCGCCGTGAGCGACCCGGCCGCCTTCGCCGCGCTCGTCGCGGTGGCGAAGGAGAACCTGCCGGTCGGCACCGAGCAGGGCTCCGCGGCCTGAGGTGACCCGAGGCGACATCGAGTCGCGCAGCGCCGGCGAGCGCTCCGCGGACTCCGCGCCCGGTACCGAACGCACTCCCCGCGTCGCAGCGGCACGCAAGCTGCTGCGACGCGTGGGGCGCGATCGGGCCGGGCGTTTCCTCGTGGAGGGGGCCCAGGCCGTCCGCGAGGCACTCGCCGCCGTGACGGTGCACGAGCTGTTCGTCACCGCCGACGCCGCCGAGCGCCAACCCGATCTGGTCGAGGCCGCGGAGCGTTCCGGCGCCCGGGTGTCCCCGGTGACGGACAAGGCCGCCGCTGGTCTGTCCGAGACGGTCACCCCGCAGGGGCTCGTCGCCGTCTGCGACCTGCTCGACGTGCCGGTCTCCGCCGCGCTGGCCGGGGTCCCCGGCTTCGTCACCGTCTGCGACGGCATCTCCGACCCCGGCAACGTCGGCACCGTGATCCGGGTCGCCGACGCAGCCGGCTGCGACGCGGTCCTCCTCGCCGGGGACACCGTCGACCCGCACAACGGGAAGGCCGTCCGGGCCTCCACCGGCAGCGTGTTCCACCTGCCGCTGGCCCGCGACCGGGACGCCCCCGCCGTCGTCGAGATGTGCCGGGCGGCCGGGCTGACCACACTCGTCGCCGACGGGCGCGGCGAGGTCGACCTGCACGACCCCGCCGTCACCCCGACCCTCGCCGGGCCGGTCGCCTGGATCCTCGGCAGCGAGGCACACGGCCCGTCGGCCGAGGTGCACGACGCCGCCGACCACCGGGTCCGCGTCCCGATCCACGGCCGGGCCGAGTCGCTGAACCTCGCCACCGCCGCGGCGATCTGCCTGTACGCGACGGTCGCGGCCCGTGCGGGCGTCGCCCCGCAGCTGCCCCCGGCGCGCGGCTGAAACCCGCTCGCGGCCGCCCTCTACGATCGTGGGCACCATGAGTGAGAACGACACGGCGAGCCCTCTCGACCCGGATGTACTGAAGGCCGCGGTGGAGGCCGCCCGCACGGCGTTCGACGAGGCGGGCGACCTCGACGCGCTGGCCGCGGCGAAGCCCGCGCACCTCGGCGACCGCGCCCCGATCCCGATGGCCCGCCGGTCGCTGGGGCAGCTGCCCGGCCCCGAGCGCGCCGACGCCGGCAAGCGGGTCAACGCCGCCCGCGTCCAGGCCCAGGCCGCGTTCGACGCACGCCGCGAGGTCCTGCTCGTCGAGCGCGACGCCCGGGTGCTGGCCGAGGAGGCCGTCGACGTCACGCTGCCCTGGGACCGTTGCCCGCGCGGCGCGCGCCACCCCATCACACAGCTGTCCGAGCGGATCGCCGACATCTTCGTCGGGATGGGCTGGGAGGTCGCCGAGGGCCCCGAGGTCGAGGCGTCGTGGCTGAACTTCGACGCGCTCAACTTCGGCAAGGACCACCCGGCCCGCACCATGCAGGACACCTTCTACCTCGCGGGTCCGGACGGCCGGCCCGACGAGGGGACAGTGCTGCGCACCCACACCTCCCCGGTGCAGGTCCGGTCGCTGCTGGACCGGGACCTTCCGGTCTACGTCGTCTGCCCGGGGCGGACCTTCCGCACCGACGAGCTCGACGCCACCCACACCCCGGTGTTCCACCAGGTCGAGGGCCTCGCAATCGACAAGGGCCTCACGATGGCCCACCTCAAGGGCACCCTCGACGCGTTCGCCCGCGCGATGTTCGGGGCGGACTCGCAGATTCGGCTGCGGCCGTCGTACTTCCCGTTCACCGAACCCTCGGCCGAGCCCGACGTGTGGTTCCCGCAGAAGAAGGGCGGGGCGGGCTGGGTCGAGTGGGGCGGCTGCGGCATGGTCAACCCCAACGTCCTGCGCGCCTGCGGCGTCGACACCGACGTCTACTCCGGTTTCGCGTTCGGCATGGGCATCGAGCGGACCCTGATGTTCCGCAACGGCATCCCGGACATGCGGGACATGGTCGAGGGCGACGTGCGCTTCTCGACCGCGTTCGGCGTCTGACCCGGCCCACCCCGCTTCCACACGAGGAGTTCTGAGCAGTGCGAGTGTCCGCCTCCTGGCTCGCCCGGCACATCGACCCGGCGGCGCTGCCCGCCGGTCCCGAGGCGATCGGCGACGCCTTCGTCCGCGTCGGGCTGGAGGTCGAGGAGATCCACCCGGCCCCCGCGGTCACCGGGCCGGTCACGGTCGCCCGGGTCGAGGAGATCGAGGAGCTCACCGAGTTCAAGAAGCCGATCCGGTACTGCCGGGTGGGCTTCGAGGGGCAGCGCCACCGCTACGTGGTGTGCGGCGCCCGCAACTTCGCCGTCGGCGACCTCGTCGTCGTCACCGAGCCGGGTGCGGTGCTGCCCGGTGACTTCGCGATCGCCCAGCGCACGACCTACGGCAAGGTCTCCGACGGCATGATCGCCTCGGCGAAGGAGCTCGGCCTCGGCGCCGAGACCGGCGGCATCCTCGTGCTGCCGCCCGGCACCGCCGAGCCCGGCGACGACGCCCTCGAGACCCTCGGCCTGACCGAGCCCGTCGTCGAGCTCGCGGTCACCCCGGACCGGGGCTACTGCTTCGCCGTCCGCGGCCTCGCCCGCGAGCTCGCGACCTCGCTCGACGCCGACTACACCGACCCGGTCACCCGGGTCACCGTCCCGGACACCACCGGCGACGCCTGGCCGGTGCGGCTCGCCGACACCGTGGCCTGCCCGCGGTTCGTCGCCCGCCGGGTGGACGGCGTCGACCCGGCCGCGCCCAGCCCGTGGTGGATGCAGCGCGCGCTGCTCTCGGCCGGGATGCGGCCGATCTCGCTGATCGTCGACGTCACCAACTTCGTGATGCTCGACCTCGGCCAGCCGCTGCACGCCTACGACGCGACCCGGCTGACCGGTGCCATCGAGGTCCGCCGCGCGACGACGGGGGAGAAGCTGCAGACCCTCGACGGCCACACCCGCGCGCTGGACACCGACGACCTGCTCATCACCGACGACTCCGGCCCGATCGGGCTCGCCGGTGTCATGGGCGGCGCGTCCACCGAGATCCCCGCGCCGGAGGAACTCGCCGACGGCGCCCGGGTCGACGTGCTGCTGGAGGCCGCGCACTTCTCCCCGCCGGTGATCGCGCGCGCCGCGCGCCGGCACAAGCTGCCCAGCGAGGCGTCCAAGCGGTTCGAGCGGGTCGTGGACCCGGCGCTGCCGCCGGTCGCGGCCGAGCGTGCCGCGCAGCTGCTCGTCGAGCTCGGCGGCGGGACCCTCGCCGACGGCCGCACCGACGCCGGCGGGGTCCCCGCCGGCGCGGGCGTGCGGATGCCGCTGTCGATGCCCGACCGCGTCGCCGGCGTCGACTACCCGCGCGGGGCCACCGTGCGTCGTCTGACCCAGGTCGGCTGCGCCGTCGCGCTGGACACCGGTGCCGGTGGCGAGGGGGTCGTCGTCGCGACCCCGCCGACCTGGCGCCCGGACCTCACCATGGCCGCCGACCTGGTGGAGGAGGTGCTGCGCCTGGAGGGCTACGACGCCATCCCCTCGGTGCTGCCCACCGCACCGGCCGGCCGCGGCCTGACCGCCGCCCAGCGGCGCCGCCGTGCGGTGTCCCGGGCCCTGGCCGAGGCCGGCCACGTCGAGGTGCTGCCGTTCCCGTTCGTCTCCGACACCGTCTGGGACGACCTGGGCCTGGCCGCCGACGACGAGCGCCGCCGCACCGTCGCCGTCACCAACCCGCTCGACGCCGAGCGGTCCCGGCTCACGACGACCCTGCTCCCCGGCCTGCTGGACATGCTGGTGCGCAACCGTTCCCGTGGCGCCGAGGACCTCGCGCTGTACGCGATCGCGCAGGTCGTGCAGCCGGGGGAGACCACCCCCGCGATGCCCGACCCGGCCGTCACCGGCCGCCCGTCGGACGAGGAGTACGCCGCCCTGCGCGCCGCGCTGCCCGACCAGCCCGTGCACGTCGGGGTGGTCCTCGCCGGGAACCGCGAGCCGCGCGGCTGGTGGGGCCGCGGCCGTCCCGCGTCCTGGTCCGACGCCGTCGAGGCGGCCCGGCTGACCGGTGCCGCCGCCGGGGTGGAGCTGCGGCCGCGCCGCGCCGAGCGGGCGCCGTGGCACCCGGGCCGGTGCGCCGAGCTCGTCCTGGTCGATGCAGCGGGCGCCGACACCGTCGTCGGGTACGCCGGTGAGCTGCACCCCCAGGTCGTCGAGGCGCTTGGGCTGCCGGCCCGCACCGCCGCGGCCGAGATCGACCTCGACGCGGTCCCGCTGCGGGAGAACCTGCCCGTGCCGCGGGTGTCGGCGTTCCCGCCGGTCGCGGTGGACGTCGCGCTGGTCGCCGACGAGGCGGTCCCGGCCGCGGACCTCGCCGACGCGCTCACCGCGGGTGCGGGGGAGCTGCTGGAGTCGGTGCGGCTGTTCGACGTCTACACCGGCGACCAGGTCGGACCGGGGCGCCGCTCGCTGGCGTTCTCGCTGCGCCTGCGCGCCGCGGACCGCACGCTGACCAGCGAGGAGGCGAACGCCGCCCGCGACGCGGCGGTCGCCGAGGCCACGGTCCGGCACGGGGCCGCGCTGCGCTGAGCCCGCAACGGTCCGTGCCGAGCCGGCCCCGGCCGGCTCAGCGCGGGACCGCCGCGGCCACCGCCGCGGTCCGCCACTGGTCGCGGGACGGGGTCCGCCCCGCGACCGCCACCGTCACGAGGTACCGGTCGGTGGCCAGCTGCAGGGTCGGTCCGGCGACGGTGTCGAGCACCGTCGCGGAGGTCCCCGCCGGGAGGCCGGTCACCGTGCTGCCGTGCCGCGCGCCGGCGACGTAGCCGGCGGGCGTGCCCCGGTTCGTCGTGTACACGTTCACCGACACCGTCACGCCGTCGGCGAGCGCGAAGCAGGCCCGGGTGCGGGTGCCGTCGGTGCGGGTGACCACGGCGTTCGTCGCGGGCGCGACCGGCGGGCCGCCCAGCAGCCCGGTCAGCGCGGCGCGGTCGAGCAGGCACTCGTCGGCCACCACGTCGGAGGTCAGCGGGGCCGGTGCGGCGGCCCGCGTGGGAGCGGCGCGCGCGGCGTCCGGTGCGGGCCGGGCCCGGCCGTCCGGGACGCGGGACGCACCGTCCCCGACCGGCACCGGCGGCACCGTGCGGGCCGTGCCGTCCCCGCCGTCCCTCCCGTCGGGGAGACCGGACGAGGGCGGAACCGGGACGGGCGGGACCGTCGTCGTCGGACGCCCGTCGGTGGTCGGGGCGGCGAGCGGCCCGTTCGACAGCGGCCCCGGCACCGTGAACGACGTCGGCGGCCGCCGCGTGGGCTCCACCGGAGCCGCCGCGGTCGAGGGCAGCGCCGGCCCCTGTCCGGTGGGCCACGGCGTCCCGGCCACGGTCGAGGCGCACCCGCCGAGCAGCCCCGCGAGCACCGCCGTGACCACCGCGGTGACCGCCGCCGTCGGGGTCGCCGACCGTTCCCGGGCAGGCGTGCCCACGCCCGGTCCCACCCCGCGTGTCACCCGTCGCCGCACCCGCGGGAAACTAGGCGCCGGACGTGCCCGCCGGGCCCGGTTCCGCCCCGCCCGGTCGCGATCGCGAATCCCGATTGCATGGCTTTGCGTGGCCGTGCATACTCATCCACGTGGTACGCATCGCAGTGGCGGGAGCCAGTGGCTACGCCGGGGGAGAGCTCCTCCGGCTGCTGCTCGCACATCCCGAGGTGGAGATCGGCGCCCTCACGGCCGGCGGGAACGCGGGCACGCGTCTGGGCGAGCACCAGCCGCACCTGACCCCGCTCGCGGACCGCGTCCTGGGCGAGAGCACGGCGGAGAACCTCGCCGGACACGACGCGGTGTTCCTGGCCCTGCCGCACGGCAAGTCCGCCGAGCTGGCGGCGCAGCTGGGGCCGGACACCCTCGTCGTGGACTGCGGGGCGGACCACCGCCTGACCGACCCGGCTGCCTGGGACCGGTGGTACGGCGGCGAGCACGCCGGGCACTGGCCCTACGGGCTGCCCGAGCTGCCCGGCGCCCGGGCGTCGCTGACCGGCACCAGGCGCGTCGCGGTGCCCGGCTGCTACCCGACCGGGACCAGCCTCGCGCTGGTCCCCGCGCTGGTCGCCGGCCTGGTCGCCCCCGAGGTCGTGATCACCGCGGTCACCGGCACCTCCGGTGCGGGCAAGTCGCTCAAGCCGCACCTGCTGGGCGCGGAGGTCATGGGGTCGCTGTCGGCGTACGGCGTCGGCGGCGTGCACCGGCACACCCCCGAGATCGCGCAGAACCTGTCCGCCGCGCTCGGCTCGCCCGTCTCGGTCAGCTTCACCCCGGTGCTCGCGCCGCTGTCGCGCGGCATCCTCGCCTCCTGCTCGGCCCTGCTGGCCGACCCGGCGACCGATGCGGCCGCGGTCCGGTCGGTCTACGAGAAGGCCTACGCCGACGAGCCGTTCGTGCACCTGCTGCCGGAGGGCCAGTGGCCCACCACGGCGCAGACCCTGGGCTCCAACAACGTCGCGCTGCAGGTCACCGTCGACGCCGACGCGGGCCGCCTCGTCGTCGTCTCGGCGATCGACAACCTGACCAAGGGCACCGCGGGCGGCGCCGTCCAGTGCATGAACCTGGCCCTCGGTCTGCCCGAGACCACCGGCCTGCCGACGACGGGAGTGGCGCCGTGAGCGTGACCGCAGCGAAGGGCTTCCGGGCCGCCGGGATCGCCGCCGGGATCAAGAAGTCCGGGCGGGCCGATCTGGCGCTCGTGGTGAACGACGGCCCTCGCACCGAGGCCGCCGGGGTCTTCACCCGCAACAAGGTCAAGGCCGCCCCCGTCCTGTGGTCGCAGCAGGTGCTGACCACCGGCTCGCTGCGCGCGGTCGTCCTCAACTCCGGCGGGGCGAACGCCTGCACCGGGGCCGCGGGCTTCCAGACGGCGCACGCCACCGCGGAGCAGGCCGCCGAGGTGCTCGGCTGCGGCGCGATCGACGTCGCCGTGTGCTCCACCGGCCTGATCGGCGAGCAGCTCCCGCGGGAGACCCTGCTCGCCGGGGTCCGGACGGCCGCCGGGGAGCTGGCGTCGGGGCCCGAAGCCGGGTCCGCCGTCGCCGGCGCGATCATGACGACCGACACCGTCCCGAAGGAGTCCGTCGTCACCGACCCGGCCGGCTGGACCGTCGGGGGCACGACCAAGGGCGCCGGGATGATCGCGCCGTCGATGGCGACGATGCTCAGCGTGCTCACCACCGACGCGGTGCTCGACCGGGCGACACTCGACGCCGCGCTGCGCGAGGCCGTCCGCCACAGCTTCGACCGGCTCGACGTCGACGGCTCGATGTCCACCAACGACACCGTGCTGGTGCTGGCCTCCGGCGCGTCCGGCGTCGAGGCCGACCCTGCGGTGTTCACCGCCGCGCTCACCCGCGTGTGCCGCGACCTCGCCGAGCAGATGCAGGCCGACGCCGAGGGCGTCACCAAGCGCATCACCGTGCGGGTCACCGGCGCCGCCTCCGAGGATGACGCGGTGACCGTCGCCCGCACGATCGCCCGCGACTCCCTGGTGAAGACCGCGATGTTCGGATCCGACCCAAACTGGGGCCGGGTCGCGGCCGCCGCCGGGTACGCCGACGCCGAGCTCGACCCCGAGCACCTCGACGTCACGATCAACGGCGTGCTGCTGTGCAAGGGCGCGGCGGTGGCCGGGGACCGGGCCGACTGCGACCTGTCCGGGAAGGACGTCCTGATCGAGGTCGGGCTGGGCCTGTCCGGCGGGGCCGATGGGCACACCGCGGAGATCAGGACCACCGACCTGTCACACGCCTACGTGGAGGAGAACAGTGCCTACTCCTCCTGAACCGGTCGCCCCGGACGCGCTGCCCCAGCCGCAGATCGCGCCGTCCCCGGAGACCCCGGCCCGACTGCAGCGGGCGGGGGAGAAGGCGGGCGTGCTCGCCGAAGCGCTGCCCTGGCTGCAGCGGTTCCACGGCCGGATCGTCGTCGTCAAGTACGGCGGGAACGCCATGATCGACGAGGAGCTGAAGCAGGCCTTCGCCCGGGACATGGTGTTCCTGCGGCTCGCCGGCATCCACCCGGTCGTCGTGCACGGCGGCGGGCCGCAGATCTCGGCCATGCTGAAGCGGCTCGGCATGCCCGGCGAGTTCCGCGGAGGCCTGCGCGTCACCACCCCGGAGACGATGGAGATCGTCCGGATGGTGCTGTTCGGCCAGGTCGGGCGCGAGCTCGTCGGGCTGATCAACGTCCACGGCCCGTTCGCGGTCGGCCTGTCCGGGGAGGACGCAGGACTGTTCACCGCCGAGAAGCGCACCGCGCTGGTCGGCGGCGAACCCGTCGACATCGGCCTGGTCGGCGACGTCACGAAGGTCAATCCGGACGCGGTGCTGGACATCATCGCCGCGGGCCGCATCCCGGTCGTCGCGGGGGTCGCGCCGGATGCCGACGGCCAGGTCCACAACATCAACGCCGACAGCGCCGCCGCGGCGCTGGCCGGTGCGCTGGACGCCGCGAAGCTCGTGGTGCTCACCGACGTCGAGGGTCTCTACGCGAACTACCCCGACCCGGAGTCGATCATCACCTCGCTGACGGCGGACCAGCTGGAGCCGATGCTGCCCCGCCTGGAGAGCGGCATGGCCCCGAAGATGGAGGCCTGCCTGCGCGCCGTGCGCTCGGGCGTCGGACAGGCCCATGTGATCGACGGGCGGGTGCCGCACTCGGTCCTGCTCGAGGTGTTCACGCACGAGGGCGTCGGCACGATGGTGCTGCCGGACGCTCCCGGTGCCACGGCTGGGGGAACGACATGAGCACGCACGCGCAGCGGTGGCAGGCCGCCCTGATGAACAACTACGGGATCCCGCCGCTGACCCTGGTCCGTGGCGAGGGCGCCCGGGTGTGGGACGCCGAGGGTCGCGCCTACCTGGACCTGTATGCCGGGCTCGCGGTCAACGCGCTCGGGCATGCGCACCCGGCCGTCGTCGAGGCGGTGTCCGAGCAGGTGCGCACCCTCGGCCACACCGCGAACTTCTTCATCACCGAACCCGCGCTGCAGCTCGCCGAGCGGCTGCAGGCCCTGCTCGGTCGCGACGACGCCCGCACCCTGCTCTGCAACTCCGGCACCGAGGCGAACGAGGCCGCCTTCAAGATCGCCCGCCGGACGGGCAGGCCGGAGATCATCGCCTGTGAGGGCGCGTTCCACGGCCGCACGATGGGCGCGCTCGCGCTGACCGGGCAGGCCGCCAAGCGGGCCCCGTTCGAGCCGATGCCCGCCGGGGTGAGGCACATCCCGTTCGGTGACGTCGCCGCACTCGACGCCGCCGTCACCGAGCGGACCGCCGCGGTGGTCCTGGAGCCGATCCTCGGCGAGGCCGGCGTGATCGTGCCGCCGGAGGGGTACCTGGCGCAGGCCCGGCGGATCACCGCCGAGCGCGGCGCGCTGCTCGTCCTCGACGAGGTGCAGACCGGCGTCGGCCGTACCGGGTACTGGTTCGCCCACCAGGCGCACGGCGTCCTCCCGGACGTGGTCACCCTGGCCAAGGGCCTCGGTGGCGGCCTCCCGATCGGTGCCTGCATCGGGCTCGGCGACGCCGCAGCCCTGCTCGAGCCCGGTCAGCACGGCACGACCTTCGGCGGCAACCCGGTGACCTGCGCCGCGGCGCTCGCCGTGCTCGACACGGTCGCGGCCGAGGGTCTGCTCGGCCACGTCGACCGGCTCGGCAAGGAGATCCGCAGCCGGATCGACGGTCTCGGCCACCCCCTCGTCGGCGACGTCTCCGGCGCCGGCCTGCACATCGGCATCGGCCTCACCGCGCCGGTCGCCGCGCAGGCCGCCGCGGCCGCTCGCGACGCCGGGATCCTGATCAACAACGCCACCCCGGACCGGCTGCGGCTGGCCCCGGCCCTGACCCTGACCGACGACGAGGCCGAGGAGTTCCTGACGGCCTTCCCGGCGTTCCTCGACGCCGCCGCGGCCCAGCACGAGGGGCAGGGGAGCTGATGGTCCGCCACCTGCTGCGGGACGACGACCTGACCCCGGCCGAGCAGGCCGAGGTCCTCGATCTCGCCGACCGGCTCAAGGCCGACCCCTTCGCCGCGCGCCCGCTGGCCGGCCCGCGTGCGGTGGGGGTCGTGTTCGACAAGTCCTCCACCCGCACCCGGGTGTCGTTCGAGGCCGGGATCACCCAGCTCGGTGGCACCGCGATCATCCTCGACGGCACGACCAGCCAGCTCGGGCGCGGCGAGACGATCTCCGACACCGCCCGGGTGCTGTCGCGCTACCTCGACGCGATCGTGTGGCGCACCAGCGGCCAGGAACGGATCGAGGAGATGGCCGCCGCGGCGACCGTGCCGGTGGTCAACGCGCTGACCGACACGTTCCACCCGTGCCAGATCCTGGCGGACCTGCAGACCGTGCGGGAGCGCTTCGGCCGCCTCGCCGGGCTCACCCTGACCTACCTCGGAGACGGAGCGAACAACATCGCCCACTCGCTGCTGCTCGGCGGGGCCACGGCCGGGCTGCACGTGCGGATCGCCGCGCCCGCCGGGTTCACCCCCGACGACGACGTGCTCCGCGACGCGAAGGCCCGGGCCGAGCAGACCGGCGGTTCGGTCGCACTCGTCGCCGAGCCGGTGGCCGCCGTGGCGGGGGTCCAAGTCGTCGTCACCGACACCTGGACCTCGATGGGCCAGGAGGACGACGGCCTGGACCGGGTCGCGCCGTTCCGGCCGTACCAGGTCAACGCCGCTCTGCTGGCGCACGCCGCACCGGACGCGATCGTGCTGCACTGCCTGCCGGCCCACCGCGGCGACGAGATCACCGACGAGATCCTCGACGGCCCGGCCAGCGCCGTCTGGGACGAGGCCGAGAACCGGCTGCACGCGCAGAAGGCGCTGCTCGCCTGGCTCCTGCGGCATGGGTGAGACCGACCGCGACCGGAGGAACCCGGTCAACCGGGCCCGACGGCAGGCCGCCGTCATCGACGTGATCTGGAACCACCAGCTGAGCAGCCAGGTCGAGATCATCGGGCTGCTCCACGAGCGGCACGGCATCGAGACGACCCAGGCCACGCTGTCGCGGGACCTCGACGAGCTCGGTGCGGTGAAGCTGCGTGGCGCCGACGGCGGGCAGCCGGTCTACCGCATCCCCGAGGACGGCAGCCCCGTGCGCGGGGTCGAGGGCGGCACCGGCCGGGTGGCCCGGTTGCTGGGGGAGTTGCTCGTGTCCGCCGACGCGAGTGGGAACCTGGCCGTCCTGCGTACCCCGCCGGGCGCGGCGCACTACCTCGCGAGTGCACTCGACCGGGCCGCACTGCACGACGTCGTCGGCACCATCGCCGGGGACGACACGGTCATCGTCGTCGCCCGTGAGCCCCTCACCGGGGCGGAGCTGGCCGAGCGGCTGCAGGACCTGTCCCGGAGGGCCCACGCGGCCACCGGGGCGCACGACGAACGAGAAGGAGACCCGATATGACCGACGCGGACCCCCGACGGGGCGCGGTCGCCGGTGGCGGAGCGCTGTGGGGTGGCCGGTTCGCGTCCGGTCCGGCCGATGCGCTCGCGGCGCTGTCGAAGTCCACGCACTTCGACTGGGCACTGGCCCCCTACGACATCCGCGGCTCGAAGGCGCACGCCCGGGTCCTGCACCGCGCCGGTCTGCTGACCGACGAGGAACTGTCGGGGATGCACAAGGCACTCGACGAGCTCGCCGCCGACGTCGCCTCCGGGGCGTTCGGCCCCGACCCGGGCGACGAGGACGTGCACACCGCGCTGGAGCGCGGACTGATCGAGCGGGCGGGTGCCGACCTGGGCGGGAAGCTGCGGGCCGGTCGCTCGCGCAACGACCAGGTCGCCACCCAGTTCCGGATGTGGCTGCGCGACGCCGTGCGCCGGGTCGGCTCCGGTGTGCTCGACGTCGTCGACGCACTCGTCGACCAGGCGCAGGCGCACCCCGACGCACCGATGCCCGGCCGCACGCACCTGCAGCACGCGCAGCCGGTGCTGCTCGGCCACCAGCTCGCCGCGCACGCCCAGGCCCTGCTGCGCGACGTCGACCGGCTGGCCGACTGGGACCGGCGCAGCGCCTGGTCGCCGTACGGCTCGGGGGCGCTCGCCGGCTCCTCGCTCGGGCTCGACCCGGAGGCCGTCGCCGCCGAGCTCGGCTTCACCGGGTCCTCGGCCAACTCGATCGACGGGACCGCCGCGCGCGACTTCGCGGCCGAGGCCGCGTTCGTCCTCGCGATGATCGGCGTCGACCTGTCGCGGTTGTCGGAGGAGGTCATCCTCTGGGCGACGGCCGAGTTCGGCTACGTCACCCTCGACGACGCGTTCTCCACCGGCAGCTCGATCATGCCGCAGAAGAAGAACCCCGACGTGGCCGAGCTGGCCCGCGGGAAGTCCGGCCGGCTGGTCGGCAACCTCGCCGGGCTCATGACCACCCTCAAGGGGCTCCCGCTGGCCTACAACCGGGACCTGCAGGAGGACAAGGAGCCGCTGTTCGACTCGGCCGCGCAGCTGGAGCTCCTGCTCCCCGCGGTCGCCGGGATGGTGGCCACCCTGACCTTCCACACCGAGCGGCTCGCCGAGCTGGCCCCGGCCGGGTTCACCCTGGCCACCGACGTCGCCGAGTGGCTCGTCCGGAAGGGCGTGCCGTTCCGGGTGGCCCACGAGGCCGCGGGCGGCTGCGTCCGCGCCGCCGAGGCCCGCGGCGTCGGACTGGAGGACCTGACCGACGCCGAGCTGGCCGCCGTGCACCCGGCACTGGACCCGAGTGTGCGCGAGGTACTGACCGTGGAAGGCTCCATCGCGTCGCGGAACGCCCGCGGTGGGACGGCCGGCGACCGGGTCGCCGAGCAGCTCACCGACCTGCGTACCGCGGTCGGAGCAGCGCGAGAGTTCATCGGAGGAACCGCATGACCGACCCTGCCGTAGCCTACGAGGAGCTCAAGGCCGCCGGCCTGAAGCTCGACCTGACGCGGGGCAAGCCGTCCGCGCAGCAGCTGGACCTGTCCCAGGAGCTGCTCGGCCTGCCGGGCGCGGGACGGTTCCGCGCGGCCGACGGCACCGACACCCGCAACTACGGCGGCGGCCAGGGTCTGCCCGAGCTGCGCGAGATCTTCGCGCCGTCGCTCCAGGTCCCGGTCGGGCAGCTGGTGGCGGCCAACAACTCCAGCCTCGAGCTCATGCACGACACGCTCGTGCACGCGCTGCTGACCGCGCTGCCCGGTGCCCCGACCCGCTGGGTCGACGCCGGCCGCGTGGCGTTCATCGCCCCGGTCCCCGGCTACGACCGCCACTACGGCGTGTGCGAGCGCCTGGGGATCGACCTGGTCACCGTCGGCATGACCGCCGACGGCCCCGACATGGACGAGGTCGAGCGGCTCGTCGCCGAGGACCCGTCGATCAAGGGCATCTGGTGCGTGCCGAAGTACTCGAACCCCGACGGCGTCGTCTACTCCGACGAGGTCGTGCGCCGGTTGGCCACGATGCCGACCGCCGCCCCGGACTTCCGGATCATGTGGGACAACGCCTACGCGGTGCACCACCTGACCACCGAGGAGATCGAGATCGCCGACGTCCTCGCGCTCGCGGCCGAGGCGGGCAACCCGGACCGGCCGTTCGTCTTCGGGTCCACCTCGAAGATCACCCTCGCCGGTGCGGGCGTCGCGTTCTTCGGTGCCTCGCAGGCGAACGTCGACTGGTGGCTGAAGCTGGCGTCGAAGAAGACGATCGGCCCGGACAAGGTCAACCACCTCCGTCATGCGCTGTTCCTGAAGGACGCCGCCGGGCTGCGTGCGCACATGGCCGCGCACCGCGAGCTGATCGCCCCGAAGTTCGCCGCGGTCGACCGTCTGCTGACCGAGGCGTTCGCCGACGTCGACGGCGTGACCTGGACGAAGCCGAAGGGCGGCTACTTCGTGAGCTTGACCGTCCCGGACGGCCTCGCCTCGGAGGTCGTGCGCCTGGCCAAGGAGGCGGGCATCGTCCTGACCCCGGCCGGTGCGACGCACCCCTACGGCAAGGACCCGCAGGACGCGACCATCCGTCTCGCCCCGACCCTGCCCCCGCTCGACGAGGTCGAGAAGGCCATGGCCGGTGTCGTGACCTGCGTGCAGCTGGCGCTCGCGCGCCGCTGATGGCGGACGACGACCACACGGCGGGGCCCGGCCGGGACGACCGGCCGGGCCCCGCCGGTCTGCTGGACCGTTCGGCGCTGGCCGTCGACGTCCTGCCCGCCGCGCGACGCCTGCTCGGCTGCGTCCTCGAGGCCGACACCCCCGACGGCACGGTCGCGGTGCGGCTGGTCGAGGTGGAGGCCTACCGGGGCCGCGACGACCCCGCGTCGCACTGCTACCGCGGCCGGACCCCGCGCAACGCGGTGATGTTCGGCCCGCCCGGCCACCTGTACGTCTACTTCGTCTACGGCATGCACTTCTGCGCGAACGTGTCCTGCCTGCCCGACGGCGAGCCGGGCGCTGTCCTGCTGCGCGCCGGCGAGCTGCTCACCGACCCGGGGGTGGCCCGGGAACGCCGGCCCACCGCCCGCCGCGACGCCGACCTGGCCCGCGGACCCGCACGGCTGGCCGCGCTCCTCGGGCTGCGTCGTGAGGACGACGGGACCGACGTCACCGACCCGGGCTCCCGGGTACGGCTGCGAGTGGGGACCCCGCTCGGTCCGGATCTCGTCCGGTCCGGACCCCGGGTGGGCGTCGCCGCGGCGGCCGAGCTGCCGTGGCGGTACTGGGTCGACGGCTCGCCCGCGGTCAGCCCGTACCGGGCCGGGACGCGCCGTCGTCGCAGCGCGTGAGGAACCCGCGTGCACGCGCCGCGGCGGCCCGACCAAGATGGGCACCGTGGGTACCGACATCCTCGACGACCTGGAGTGGCGCGGCCTGATCGCGCAGAGCACCGACCGCGACGCGCTCGCGAAGGAGCTCGCCGCCGGCGACCCGGTGTCGATCTATGCCGGGTTCGACCCGACGGCGTCCAGCCTGCACGCCGGGCACCTGATCCCGATGCTGACGCTGCGCCGGTTCCAGGAGGCCGGCCACCGTCCGGTGATCCTCGCGGGCGGCGCGACGGGCATGATCGGCGATCCGCGTGACGTGGGAGAGCGAACGCTCAACGACGCCGCGACCGTGGCCGACTGGACGAACCTGATCCGCGGCCAGCTGGAGCGCTTCGTCTCTTTCGACGACGGGCCGACCGGCGCCACCGCCGTCAACAACCTGGACTGGACCGGGCAGCAGACGGTCCTGGAGTTCCTGCGCGACCTCGGCAAGCACTTCCCGGTCAGCACGATGATCTCGCGGGACACGGTGAAGCGTCGCCTCGCCGGCGACGGGATGTCCTACACCGAGTTCAGCTACCTGCTCCTGCAGGCCCAGGACTACCTGCACCTCTACCGCGAGCTCGGGGTGCGGCTGCAGATCGGCGGGTCCGACCAGTGGGGCAACATCGTCGGAGGTGTCGACCTCGTCCGTCGGGTGACCGGTGACCACGTCCACGCGCTGACCCTGCGGCTGGTCACCGACTCCGAGGGCCGCAAGTTCGGCAAGTCCACCGGGGGCGGCAACGTCTGGCTCGACCCGGACCGCACCTCGCCGTACGCCTGGTACCAGTACTTCGTGAACGTCGCCGACGCCGACGCGATCACCTATCTGAAGCTCTTCACCTTCCTCGACCGCGCCGAGATCGAGGCGCTGGAGACCGAGCTGGCCGAGAAGCCGCACCTGCGTGGCGCGCAACGGCGTCTCGCCGCCGAGCTGACGACGTTGGTGCACGGCGAGGAGCAGACGAGGCAGGTGACGACCGCGAGCCAGGCCCTGTTCGGCCGGGCGGAGCTCACCGACCTGGACGCGGCCACCCTCGGCGCCGCGCTCGCCGAGGTGCCGACGGCCGGCGCCGGCCCGGCCGACACGATCGTCGACCTGCTCGTCGCCACCGGCCTGACCGACAGCAAGGGCGCCGCGCGTCGGGCGGTGAAGGAGGGCGGCGCGTACGTCAACAACGTCAAGATCGTCGACGAGGAGTGGGTACCGGGCGCCGGTGATGTCCTCGACGGCGGCTGGCTGGTGGTGCGCCGGGGGAAGCGCAACCTGGCCGGTGTGCGGGTCCGAGCGGCCTGATCGGCCGTTGACCTGCAGGAACATCGGAAGGCCCCCCCTGTGAAACGCCTCCAGAGCATCCTGTAACTTTCTCGGTGCCGCCAGGACGGGACGGACGAGAGCGAGACCGGCCGACAGGCCAGGGACGCGGATCCGGACCGGAGGCGACGGCCCAGGAACTCCACTTAGGTGGAGATCCGGCCGCCCGGAGTGAGGCTTGACGCCGCTCTTCGGTACACGTAGCATAAGAGAGTTGCCTCCTTGAGGGGCCGACTCTGACGCCCCGGGGCGACGGCCATCAGGCCTGGTCCCCGAGCGCGGGTGTCTTTTGAGAACTCAACAGTGTGTCGAGCTATATGATCGGTTTGGCGTTTTGTGCCAAGTTTTGTTTGGTTGCAGCATTCGGCTTCGTCGGGTGTTGTGGCCAGTGTTTGTTTGTCGGGGTTTTGTTGGAGAGTTTGATCCTGGCTCAGGACGAACGCTGGCGGCGTGCTTAACACATGCAAGTCGAGCGGTAAGGCCCTTTCGGGGGTACACGAGCGGCGAACGGGTGAGTAACACGTGGGTGACCTGCCCTCCACTCTGGGATAAGCCTGGGAAACTGGGTCTAATACCGGATAGGACCATTGATCGCATGGTTGGTGGTGGAAAGTTTTTTCGGTGGGGGATGGGCCCGCGGCCTATCAGCTTGTTGGTGGGGTGATGGCCTACCAAGGCGGTGACGGGTAGCCGGCCTGAGAGGGTGACCGGCCACACTGGGACTGAGACACGGCCCAGACTCCTACGGGAGGCAGCAGTGGGGAATATTGCGCAATGGGCGGAAGCCTGACGCAGCGACGCCGCGTGGGGGATGACGGCCTTCGGGTTGTAAACCTCTTTCGCCAGGGACGAAGAGTGATTGACGGTACCTGGAGAAGAAGCACCGGCCAACTACGTGCCAGCAGCCGCGGTAACACGTAGGGTGCGAGCGTTGTCCGGAATTATTGGGCGTAAAGAGCTCGTAGGCGGTGTGTCGCGTCGGCCGTGAAAACTTGGGGCTTAACTCTGAGCGTGCGGTCGATACGGGCATCACTTGAGTTCGGCAGGGGAGACTGGAATTCCTGGTGTAGCGGTGAAATGCGCAGATATCAGGAGGAACACCGGTGGCGAAGGCGGGTCTCTGGGCCGATACTGACGCTGAGGAGCGAAAGCGTGGGGAGCGAACAGGATTAGATACCCTGGTAGTCCACGCCGTAAACGTTGGGCGCTAGGTGTGGGGACCATTCCACGGTTTCTGTGCCGCAGCTAACGCATTAAGCGCCCCGCCTGGGGAGTACGGCCGCAAGGCTAAAACTCAAAGGAATTGACGGGGGCCCGCACAAGCGGCGGAGCATGTGGATTAATTCGATGCAACGCGAAGAACCTTACCTGGGTTTGACATGCACCAGACATCCCTAGAGATAGGGCTTCCCTTGTGGTTGGTGTGCAGGTGGTGCATGGCTGTCGTCAGCTCGTGTCGTGAGATGTTGGGTTAAGTCCCGCAACGAGCGCAACCCTTGTTCCATGTTGCCAGCACGTTATGGTGGGGACTCATGGGAGACTGCCGGGGTCAACTCGGAGGAAGGTGGGGATGACGTCAAGTCATCATGCCCCTTATGTCCAGGGCTTCACACATGCTACAATGGCTCATACAGAGGGCTGCGAGACCGTGAGGTGGAGCGAATCCCTTAAAGTGAGTCTCAGTTCGGATCGGGGTCTGCAACTCGACCCCGTGAAGTTGGAGTCGCTAGTAATCGCAGATCAGCAACGCTGCGGTGAATACGTTCCCGGGCCTTGTACACACCGCCCGTCACGTCACGAAAGTTGGTAACACCCGAAGCCGGCGGCCCAACCCTTGTGGAGGGAGCTGTCGAAGGTGGGACTGGCGATTGGGACGAAGTCGTAACAAGGTAGCCGTACCGGAAGGTGCGGCTGGATCACCTCCTTTCTAAGGAGTCCCATCATGTGATGGGGCACCACATGGCTTCACAGGGTTCTTGTTGTGCAAGGTGTGCTCTGTGGGTTTCTGTGGTTCCTTCATTGATTCGCATCATTAATTCCGTTCGTGGGTTGGGTGCGTTGGGTGGAACGCAGTTCGTTGGACCGGTTGTGGCTTGGCATACTGTTGGGTCCTGAGGAGACACCTGGTTCCTGTGGATCGGTGGGTCTTTTCTGGTCGCTCTGGTCGAGGGCTTCCTAACGCCTGCTTGTTGTGGGTGGTGGTTGTTTCTTGGTTGGGTGTGGTTGTGGGTTGAGTGTTGCATAGTGGATGCGAGCATCTTGTTGTGGTCAAGTTGTTAAGAGCACATGGTGGATGCCTGGGCATCAGGAGCCGATGAAGGACGTGGGAGGCCGCGATAGGCCTCGGGGAGCTGTCAACCGAGCTGTGATCCGAGGGTGTCCGAATGGGGAAACCCAGCGCCCGTCATGGGGTGTTACCCGTACCTGAATTCATAGGGTGCGTGGAGGGAACGTGGGGAAGTGAAACATCTCAGTACCCACAGGAAGAGAAAACAATAGTGATTCCGTGAGTAGTGGCGAGCGAAAGCGGAAGAGGCTAAACCGTGTCCGTGTCAAGCCGGCAGGCGTTGCGGGTGCGGGGTTGTGAGGCGTGTCGTTCATCTTCTGCCGAGGATGGGGCAACGAGAACCGGTGTTAGCGGAACGATTCTGGGATGGTCGGCCGTAGTGGGTGATAGCCCCGTACGCGAAAATGTTTGGTTCTGTTGTGGGCATTGTTCTCGAGTAGCAGCGAGCCCGTGGAATTCGCTGTGAATCTGGCGGGACCACCCGTCAAGCCTAAATACTACCTGGTGACCGATAGCGGACAAGTACCGTGAGGGAAAGGTGAAAAGTACCCCGGGAGGGGAGTGAAATAGTACCTGAAACCGTGTGCTTACAAGCCGTCAGAGCCTTTCGGGGTGATGGCGTGCCTTTTGAAGAATGAGCCTGCGAGTTATGCTTCGTGGCGAGGTTAACCTGTGTGGGGTAGCCGTAGCGAAAGCGAGTCCGAATAGGGCGGTTGAGTCGCGGGGTGTAGACCCGAAGCGGAGTGATCTACCCATGGCCAGGGTGAAGCGTCGGTAAGACGTCGTGGAGGCCCGAACCCACCAGGGTTGAAAACCTGGGGGATGAGCTGTGGGTAGGGGTGAAAGGCCAATCAAACTTCGTGATAGCTGGTTCTCCCCGAAATGCATTTAGGTGCAGCGTCGTGTGTTTCTCGCCGGAGGTAGAGCACTGGATGGCCTAGGGGGCCGACAAGCTTACCGAAGTCAGCCAAACTCCGAATGCGGGTGAGTGAGAGCGCGGCAGTGAGACTGCGGGGGATAAGCTTCGTGGTCGAGAGGGAAACAGCCCAGATCACCGGCTAAGGCCCCTAAGCGTGCGCTAAGTGGGAAAGGATGTGGGATCGCCCGGACAACCAGGAGGTTGGCTTAGAAGCAGCCACCCTTGAAAGAGTGCGTAATAGCTCACTGGTCAAGTGGTCCTGCGCCGACAATGTAGCGGGGCTCAAGCGCACCGCCGAAGCCGTGGCAATGACATCTTTGGTGTTGTTGGGTAGGGGAGCGTCCTGCGTCTGGTGAAGCCCGGGAGTGATTTACGGGTGGAGGGTGTGGGAGTGAGAATGCAGGCATGAGTAGCGAATGCAGAGTGAGAATCTCTGCCGCCGGATGACCAAGGGTTCCTGGGCCAGGTTGTTCCGCCCAGGGTGAGCCGGGACCTAAGGCGAGGCCGTCAGGCGTAGTCGATGGACAACGGGTTGATATTCCCGTGCTCGTGATAGTGCGTCCATGCCGAGGCTGGTGATGCTAACCATCCGAACCCACCTTCGTTCCTTCGGGAGTGTTGTTTGTGGGGGAGCGTGGGATCCGATCTGGTAGTAGGCAAGTGATGGGGTGACGCAGGAGGGTAGCTCCGCCACGCGGTGGTTGTCGTGGTGTAAGCCTGTAGCCTGATCTCCTAGGTAAATCCGGGGGGTTGTGAAGGGTGAGAGGTGATGCGTAGCCGATTGAGGCGAAGAGGGTGATCCCATGCTGTCGAGAAAAGCCTCTAGCGAGTGCTGTTGCGGCCCGTACCCCAAACCGACACAGGTGGTCAGGTAGAAAATACCGAGGCGATCGAGCGAACTGTGGTTAAGGAATTCGGCAAAATACCTCCGTAACTTCGGGAGAAGGAGGGCCGGTTGTCTTGATGCCCCGTGCGGGCTAGGGATGGCCGGTCGCAGAGACCAGGCCCAAGCGACTGTTTACTAAAAACACAGGTCCGTGCGAAGTCGCAAGACGATGTATACGGACTGACGCCTGCCCGGTGCTGGAACGTTAAGAGGACCTGTTAGTCCCTTTCGGGGGGCGAAGCGGAGAATTTAAGCGCCAGTAAACGGCGGTGGTAACTATAACCATCCTAAGGTAGCGAAATTCCTTGTCGGGTAAGTTCCGACCTGCACGAATGGCGTAACGACTTGGGCGCTGTCTCGACCACAGACTCGGCGAAATTGCACTACGAGTAAAGATGCTCGTTACGCGCGGCAGGACGGAAAGACCCCGGGACCTTTACTATAGCTTGGTATTGGTGCTCGGTTCGGCTTGTGTAGGATAGGTGGGAGACTGTGAAGCTATCACGCCAGTGGTGGTGGAGTCGTTGTTGAAATACCACTCTGGTCGAATTGGGTGTCTTAACCTCGGGCCATGATCTGGTTCAGGGACAGTGCCTGGTGGGTAGTTTAACTGGGGCGGTTGCCTCCCAAAGAGTAACGGAGGCGCCCAAAGGTTCCCTCAGCCTGGTTGGCAATCAGGTGTTGAGTGTAAGTGCACAAGGGAGCTTGACTGTGAGACTGACGGGTCGAGCAGGGACGAAAGTCGGGACTAGTGATCCGGCACCACCTTGTGGAAGGGGTGTCGCTCAACGGCTAAAAGGTACCCCGGGGATAACAGGCTGATCTTGCCCAAGAGTCCATATCGACGGCATGGTTTGGCACCTCGATGTCGGCTCGTCGCATCCTGGGGCTGGAGTAGGTCCCAAGGGTTGGGCTGTTCGCCCATTAAAGCGGTACGCGAGCTGGGTTTAGAACGTCGTGAGACAGTTCGGTCCCTATCCGCCGCGCGCGTTGGAGACTTGAGGAAGGCTGTCCCTAGTACGAGAGGACCGGGACGGACGAACCTCTGGTGTGCCAGTTGTCCCGCCAGGGGCACGGCTGGTTGGCTATGTTCGGGAGGGATAACCGCTGAAGGCATCTAAGCGGGAAGCCTGTTCCAAGATGAGGTCTCCCACCACCTTTGAGTGGGTAAGGCTCCCAGGAGATGACTGGGTTGATAGGCCGGAGATGGAAGCCCTGTGAGGGGTGGAGTTGACCGGTACTAATAGGCCGAGGGCTTGCCACAACGAGTTGTTCGCATCCACTGTGTGACCCTGAGCCCATAACCCCTGTGCGGGTTGTGTGTTCGTAGGTCCCCCTATGCTGTTGTGTGGGGGTTTGTTGAATAGTGTTGTCGGTGGTCATTGCGGTAGGGGAACGCCCGGTCCCATTCCGAACCCGGTAGCTAAGCCTTCCAGCGCCGATGGTACTGCACTCGCCAGGGTGTGGGAGAGTAGGTCGCCGCCGACATTCAACCTCTGAAAGGGGAGCCCGCAACGGTGTAGAAGCCGCTGTGGGCTCCCCTTTTTCGTATGTCTGCAGCCGTGTCCGCCTCGCTGCGCGGAGCGGTTCGCCCAGTGCGGTCGCTGACCGCGGAAGTGACGGTGTTCGTTTGTACCCTGACCACGTGACGGACGGGGAACGTCCCGGCAACGGCCGGGCAGGCGAGGGGCGCGGCTCGCGCAGCGGGTCGGGATGGTCGCGCGGCGATGACCAGCGGGGACGGCGCCGTGACGGCGACGACCGCCCGCGTCGCGACGACCGGGCTGGCCGCGGCAGCGGCGACCGTGTGCGGGACGACCGAGGGCGTCCAGGCGACCGTCGTACCGAGGGCCGCTCCTGGTCCGACCGGGGCGGACGTGACACCGATCGGGGCGGACGTGAGACCGGCCGGCGTGACAGCGGCTTCCGCGGCGACAACCGGGACCGGCCGCGGCGCGACGACGATCGTCGGTCCGGTGGCGGTGACCGCCGTGACTCGTTCCGGGGCGGACGCGACGACCGCGGCAGCCGCCCGTTCCGCGACGACCGCGGTGGCCCGCCCACCTCGGGCCGGGACGACCGCCGTCCCCACCGGGACCGCGACGACCGTGGACCCCGTCCGCAGCGTGACGACGACCGCGGCGGTCGGTCCTTCCGGGAGCGCGACGACCGCGCCGGTCGTCCGGGCTCCGGCCGCGACGATCGTGGTGGCCGCTCGTTCTCGGGCGGCGACGACCGTGGCAGCCGCTCGTTCCGCGGCGACCGCGGAGGACGACCCACGGGCGACCGCGACGAACGCGGTGGCCGCTCGTACCAGGGACGTGACGACCGACGGCCCGCCCGCGACCGTGACGACCGTGGCGGCCGCCCGTACCGCGACGACCGCGGTGGTCGCCCGGCCGGAGACCGTGACGACCGTGGTGGCCGCTCCTTCGGCGGGCGGGACGACCGCGCTACGCGCCCCTTCCGGGACCGCGACGACCGTGGGCCTCGTCCGCAGCGGGACGACGCCCGCGGCGGCCGTTCGTTCCGCGACCGCGAGGACCGGCCCACCCGCCCGTCCCGGGACCGTGACGACCGTGGCGGCCGCGCCTTCGGCGGGCGCGACGACCGTGACCCCCGTGGCCGTGACGGCCGCGGCGGGGACCGGCGCAGCACCTTCCGCGACCGCGACGAGCGTGGCGGCCGTTCCGCAGGCGGCCGTGACGACCGCGGTGTCCGCCCCTACCGGGAGCGCGAGGACCGCGCCCCTCGCGGTCGTGACGACCGCGGTGAGGGCCGGCGCAGCACTTTCCGCGACCGCGACGACCGCGGGTCCCGGGAGGAGCGCCCGTACCGCGCCCGCGAGGAACGACCGTCGCAGGGCCGCCAGGTCGAGGGGGCCACGGCCCTGGAGCCCCAGGACGTCGTGCAGACCGACCCGGCTCCGTCGTCGGCCCCGGCCGGTGACACCCCTGTCGTGACCCCGTCGTCGGCCGGTACACCGATCCACGACGGTCGCGAGCCTGCCTCGTCGACCGGCGCCACCTCCGACGCCGTCACCTCCGACGCCACCGCAGCGGGTACCGGCACCCCGGGACCGGACACCTCGTCCGCAGCGGCGGACGGCGCCCCGGCCGGCCGCGACGAGCGCACCGACGACGTGGGCGGCACGGGCACCGTCGCACCCGACAGCCCCCGGACCGACAGTGACCGGGCGACGGACACCCGCGGGACCGACTCCCGCGATGCGGGGGCCGACGCCGTCGACCGTGCCGGGACCGACCCGGTCGCAGCGGGCACGGCAGGGATCGCCGACGCCCCCCGCGCGGACCGTGCGGAGCGTCCCGCCGGGCGCGACGAGCGTCGTCCGCTTCGTGACCGTGACGACCGTGGCCCGCGCCGGGAACGTGACGACCGCGGCCCGCGTGGTGGCCGGGACGACCGTGGACCGCGGTCCGGCCGGGACGACCGCAGGCGCGACGACCGGGGTCGGAACGACCGCGGCCGCAATGAGCGTGGCCGTGACGACCGTCCGCGCCGGGTGATCCCGGAGTCGGCCGAGCGGACCTTCGTCGCCGAGCCGGACCTGCCGGACTCGGTGTCGGCCGCCGAGCTCGACCCGAGTGTGCGGCGGGACCTGCGCGGGCTCCAGAAGGAGACCGCCGAGGTCGTGGCGCGGCACCTCGTCGCCGCGGGTCTGCTCGTCGACGAGGACCCCGTGCGGGCCCTCGAGCACGTGCGCTACGCACGCCGCCGGGCGTCGCGGATCGCCGTCGTCCGCGAGGCCGCCGGCATCGTCGCCTACCACGCGGGGGAGTGGAACGAGGCTCTCGGCGAGTTCCGCGCGGCCCGCCGGATGGGCGGCGGACCGGGGCACGTGCACGTCATGGCCGACATCGAGCGCGCCCTCGGACGTCCCGAGCGCGCCCTCGACCTGGCCCGCAGCCCCGAGGCCCGCGACCTCGGCCACGAGGAGCGCATCGAGCTGCTCATCGTCGCCGCGGGGGCCCGGCGCGACCTCGGTGAGGCCGACGCCGCCGTCGTCGGTCTCCAGGTCCCCGAACTCCACGCGGCGCGCCGCGACCCGTGGAGCGCCCGGCTGTTCTACGCCTACGCCGACAACCTGCTCGCCGCCGGCCGTGAGTCGGAGGCCGTGCAGTGGTTCGTGCACGCCCACGACGCTGACGCACACCGGGAGACCGACGCGGCCGCGCGGATCGCCGAGCTGACCGGCGACGAGCTCGAGGGCGCCGACGACGAGCTCACCGTCGGCTGGGAGGACGTGCCCCCGGCCGCCGACGACCACGACACCGACCACGGCACCGACCACGACACCGAGAGCAGCACCGACGCAGGCGGTGCCACGAGCACCGATGCCGACAGTGCACGCGCCGATGCCGCGTCCGCCGACAGCGCCGAGACCGAGGCCCCGGTGGTCGGCGGAACCGACGAGGACGGGACCGACGAGAACGGGACCGTCGGGGACGGCACCCGCGAGGAGCGGACCGGCCAGGACGGGACGGACGACATCCGCGGGGACGCCGAGGCCGACACCGTCGCCGGTCAGGTGACGGCAGGCGGGACCACGTCGGGCGCCGTGGACGGGGACGGCCCGTCCGACCCCGCGAGCCCGTCGGGCGCCGGCAGCGCGGCCCCGGAGGGCGGGGCCGGACGGGACGACACCGCGCCGGGCCCGACCGCACCCGTCACCGACCAGGACACGGTTCAGGTTCAGGGCCAGGACCAGCGCCGGGACCCCGGGGCCGGCGACCGGTGACCGACGACCTGCTGTCCCGCCACGACGTCCTCCTGGCCGATCTCGACGGCACCCTGTACCGGGGCCCCGTGGTCGTCCCGGGGGCCGTCGAGGCGGTGCTCGGGGCGGCCGACCGCGGCGTTCCCACGGTCTACGTCACCAACAACGCCTCCCGCAGCCCCGCCGACGTCGCCGCGCACCTCGCCGAGCTCGGGTTCCGGGCGCGCGTCGAGGACGTCCGCACCAGCTCGCAGGCCGCGGCCGCGATGCTGGCCGAGCAGCTCCCGCCGGGCGCGCGGGTCCTGGTCGTCGGCACCTCGGCGCTGGCCGACGAGGTCCGCGCCCGCGGACTCGCCGTCGTCGACGCCGCTGACGGCACGGACGCCGTCGTCCAGGGGCACTCGCCCGACACCGGATGGCGGATCCTGGCCGAGGCGGTCGTCGCCGTCCGGGCCGGGGCGCTGTGGATCGCCTCCAACGTCGACCCCACCCTGCCCACCGAGCGGGGTGCACTGCCGGGCAACGGCTCGATGGTGCAGGTCGTGCGGACGGCGACCGGCGCGCAGCCGCAGGTGGCGGGCAAGCCCGCCGCCCGGCTGCTCCGCGAGGGGGCCGGCGACGCGCGGGCCCCGCTCGTCATCGGGGACCGGCTCGACACCGACATCGAGGGCGCCAACGCCATGGGCGCCCCGTCGCTGATGGTCCTGACCGGGGTCAGCGGCGCCGCGGACCTGCTCGCCGCCGCCGCGGAGCTGCGCCCCACCCACATCGGGGCCGACCTCGCCGCGCTCACCCGTGCACCGGACGAGCTGGCCCCCGGACCGCGACCCGGGTGGCACATCGCCGTCGACGGCGGCACGCTCGTGCTCTCCGGCGACGGGGACGGTCCCGAACCCGCGGTGGACGCGCTGCGTGCGCTCTGCGCTGTGGCCTGGGAGCATGGCGTCCAGGACGTCCGCCCCGACGGTGCGGCCGCCGCCGCGGCGCTGGCCGACCTCGGTCTGGCGGAGCCGCCAGGGCGGTGACGCCGCGTCCCCGCCGCTGTCGGGACCGTCGGCTACGGTGGCGTCAGAACCCCGTCCCCGGAGACCATCCATGAGCGTTCCCGCACCCGGACCCCGTCCGGGCGACCCGCGGCCCGAGCAGGACCGCCCGGTCGCTGTCCTGCGTGCCGAGGTCGACGCGGCCGTCGCGGCGCTCGACGCGCTGGACGACCGTCCGGTCGCCGAGCACCCGGCCGCGTTCGAGCGGGTGCACGCCGCGCTCGGCCGCGCGCTGAGCGCCGGCTCGGAACGGGAGTGACGATGGGCCCCACCCGTTCCCGGCTGGACGCCGAGCTCGTCCGCCGCAAGCTCGCCCGTTCCCGCGGCCAGGCCGCCGAGCTGATCGCCGCCGGCCGGGTCGTCGTCAACGGCATGCCTGCGGCGAAGCCCGCCACCGTGGTGGACCGGGACGCACCCGTCCTCGTCCGCCCGGACGACGCCGGCGAGCCCGACTGGGCCTCCCGCGGGGCCAAGAAGCTGCTCGGGGCGCTCGACGCGTTCACCGGCGTCGATCCAGCCGGGCGGCGCTGCCTCGACGCGGGCGCCTCCACCGGCGGCTTCACCGACGTGCTGCTCACCCGCGGGGCGGCGGAGGTCGTCGCCGTCGACGTCGGATACGGCCAGCTGGTGTGGCGGCTCCAGTCCGACGAGCGCGTCCACGTGCACGACCGCACCAACGTCCGGGCCCTCGAACCGGCGCAGATCGGCGGACCGGTCGAGCTGACCGTCGCCGACCTGTCGTTCATCTCGCTGCGCACCGTGCTGCCGGCACTCGCCGCCTGCACCGCGCCCGGAGGCGACCTGCTGCCCATGGTGAAACCCCAGTTCGAGGTCGGGAAGGACCGGCTCGGGTCCGGCGGGGTCGTGCGCGCCCCGGGTCTGCGCACCGAGGCGCTGCACGGGGTCGCGACCGCCGCCGCCGCGGTCGGGCTGCAGGTCCTCGGAGCGACCGCGAGCCCGCTGCCCGGCCCGTCGGGCAACGTCGAGTACTTCCTGCACCTGCGCCGGCCCGCCGACGGACCGGCCGGCGTCGCCCCCGCGCAGCCCGAGCTCGCACCGATGCTGGCAGCCGCGGTCGCGGACGGCCCCGCATGAGGGACGTCCTGCTGGTCCTGCACACCGGGCGGCCCACCAACCGCAAGACCGCGCTGCACGTGATGAGCGAACTCGGGCGGCTCGGCCTGCGCACCCGGGTACTCGCCGACGAGTGGGCCGAGCTCGCCGCGGACCCCGACGTCCCCGCGGGCTACGAACCCGTCCCGGTCCCCGGGAGCCCCGAGTGCGCCCGCGGCGCCGAGGCGGTCCTGGTCCTCGGCGGCGACGGCACCCTGCTGCGCGCCGCAGACCTCGCCCGCCACGCCGGCGTGCCACTGCTGGGCGTCAACCTCGGCCACGTCGGTTTCCTCGCCGAGGCCGAGGAGGACACCCTGCCCGAGGCGCTGCAGAAGCTGGCCGACGGCGACTACGAGGTCGAGGAACGCACCACCCTCGAGGCCGTCGTCACCGCCGCCGGGCAGGTCCTCGGCCGGGCCTGGGCGCTGAACGAGGCCGTCGTCGAGAAGACCACCCGCGGCCGCATCCTCGAGGTCGTCCTCGAGGTCGACGGCCGCCCGGTGTCCTCCTTCGGCTGCGACGGGGTGCTCTGCTCCACCCCGACCGGCTCCACCGCCTACGCCTTCTCCGCGGGCGGCCCGCTCATCTGGCCGCAGGTGCAGGCACTGCTGGTGGTCCCCAGCAACGCACACGCCCTGTTCGCCCGGCCGATGGTGATCGCGCCGGAGAGCACCGTCGCCATCGAGGTGTCCGCCGACGGCCCGTCCGCCGTGCTGGACTGCGACGGCCGCCGCACCGTCGCCGTGCCGCCCGGGGCCCGGGTGGAGCTGCGCCGCGCGTCGGAGCCGGTGCGCATGGTGCGCCTGGCCGCGCAGCCCTTCGCCGACCGGCTCGTCCGCAAGTTCGACCTGCCCGTCCGGGGCTGGCGCGGGGTCCGGAACCCACCGCCGGATTCGAACGCCTGATCGACCGTTCGGCGCACGGGAACATCCGTTCGGTGCTGGCTGCGTGTCGAGGCTCGAACGCTGTCGGTGTTCGAACGTATGGTCCCACGCATGTTGTCCGAGATGCGGATCCAGGGCCTCGGCGTGATCGACGACGCGACCCTGGAGCTCGACCCGGGCCTGACCGTACTGACCGGCGAGACCGGCGCCGGGAAGACCATGGTCGTGACCGGGCTGAACCTCCTCGGCGGTGGCCGCGCGGAGTCCTCGCGGGTGTCGGCCGGGGCGAAGCGGGCCGTCGTCGAGGGCCGGTTCGCGGCCTCGCCGGGTGCCCTGGAGCTGGCCGAGGAGGTGGGAGCCGAGGCCGACGACGACGGGTCGCTGATCGCCGCCCGCACCGTGTCGGCCGACGGGCGCTCCCGTGCCCACCTGGGCGGGCGGTCGGTGCCCAACGGGGTGCTGGGCAGGCTCGCCGAGACCCAGCTCGCCGTGCACGGGCAGAACGACCAGCTGCGGCTGCTGCGCGGCTCCGACCAGCGTGCCCTGCTCGACCGCTTCGCCGGGGATCCGGTCGCGGTCCCGCTGGCCGCCTACCGGGCGGTCCGCACCGAGTGGCTCCAGGTGGTCACCGAGCTCGCGGAGCGGCGGGACAACGCGCGCCGGCTCGCGCAGGAGGCGGACCTGCTGCGGCACGGGCTCGCCGAGATCGAGGCCGTCGACCCACAGCCCGGGGAGGACCGCGAGCTCGTCGGACAGGCCCGCCGGATGGCCGAGGCCGACGACCTGCGGGCCGCCGCCGAGAGCGCACACCTCGCACTGTCCGGGACGGACGACGGCGAGGCCCCCGGTGCCGTCGGGCTCGCCGGGCACGCCAAGGGGCTCGTCGAGGGCAGTGGTGACCCCGCGCTCGAGGAGCTCGGGCCGCGTCTGACCGAGGCCGTCGCGGTGCTCGCCGACGTCGCGGCCGAGCTGTCCGGCTACCTCGACCGGCTCGACGCCGACCCTGAGCTGCTGTCCCGCGTCCTGACCCGCCAGGCGGAGCTCAAGGCGCTCACCCGCAAGTACGCCGCGGACACCGACGGCGTGCTCGCCTGGGCGGCCACCGCCCGCGAACGGCTGTCCGGGCTCGACACCTCCGACGAGGCGCTGGCCGAGCTGTCGGCCCGCCGTGACGCACTCGCCGGTGAGCTGGCCGGGCACGCCGCCGCGGTCACCGCGGCGCGCACCGCCGCGGCGTCCCGGCTGGCCGAGGCCACCACGGCAGAGCTCGCCGGTCTCGCCATGAAGGACGCGACGCTGCAGGTTGGCGTGCAGCCGCGGCCCGCCGCCGACACCGGGCCGGTGCTCGAGGTCGGCGGGCGGCGCTGCCAGGCCGGGGCGAGCGGTGTCGACGAGGTCGAGATCCGGCTCGTCCCGCACGCCGGCGCGGTGGCCCAGCCCCTGCACAAGGGGGCCTCCGGCGGTGAGCTGTCCCGCGTCATGCTGGCCCTGGAGGTCGCGCTCGCCGGAGCCGACCCGGTGCCGACCATGGTGTTCGACGAGGTCGATGCCGGCGTCGGCGGCCGGGCAGCGGTGGAGATCGGCCGCCGGCTCGCGCAGCTGGCCTCGCGGCACCAGGTCATCGTCGTCACGCACCTGCCGCAGGTCGCGGCGTACGCCGACCGGCACCTCGTGGTGCAGAAGGCGTCGGGGGCGGGGGTCACCCGCTCCAGCGTGCGGCGGCTCACCGAACAGGAGCGCACCGGGGAGCTGGCACGGATGCTGGCCGGGATGGACGACACCGACACCGGCCGCGCGCACGCCGAGGAGCTGCTCAGCGCCGCGACCGCGCACCGTGAGGCCGACCGCGCGGCGGCACGCCCCGCGGATCTCGCCGAGGTCCGGTCGCGGCGCGCGCAGTCCCGGCGCGGCCGGCCCCCGCGGGACGCGGAGACCGAGTTCGCCACCGCGCAGGCGGAGGGGACGGTCCCCGGGCCGCGCGGCAGCGATTCCTGCGGCACCGACACCCGGGGAACCGGCTCGGACGGCGCGGCGACCCGTCCTGCGGCGTCGCCGCGGCGTCGCCGGGTCGCCCGGGCTGGCTGACTGGCCGGGCGAGCGATCGGGCTGAGCGGCCGGGGCGAACGGCCGAGCTGATCAACAGTGCCGGACGGCCGAGCAGATCGACAAGGCCGGACGGCCAGGGTGAGCGGCCGGGCCGGGTGGCCAGTGTGAGATACCCGGCCAGCGTGCCGTCGCTGCGGGTGAGCAGGCCGTTGCTCCGATTGCCGCCGGCCGGCGGCGCGGGGGATGGTCCGGGCCAGTGACGTCACAGTCTCACGCGGCGTGCCTCCGTGGTCACGGGCGCCCCACCTGTCACAGTGCGCGACATGAAGCTGTCCGGCCTGCTGCACCGTTCCCGACCGGAGCTGCCGGGCCTGACCGGCCCGGCACGCGCCGACCGCCGCATCGAGTCGCTGCTCCGGCGCCTGCGGCCCGGCGACATCGCCGTGATCGACCAGGTCGACCTGGACCGGGCGACCGCGGACGCGCTCGTCGCCGCCCGGGTCGCCGCCGTCGTCAACGCCGCGCCGTCGATCTCCGGCCGGTTCCCGAACCTCGGCCCGCAGGTGCTCGTCGAGGCGGGTGTCCCGCTCGTCGACGACTGCGGTCCCGACACCCTCCGCGCCGTCAAGGACGGCATCCGGGTGCGGCTGCACGACGGCGTCCTCTACTCCGGTGAGCAGCCGCTGTGCGAGGGCCGCGAGCAGACCGAGGACACCGTCGCCGACGCCCTGGACGAGGCCAAACAGGGTCTGACCCACCAGCTCGAGGCGTTCGCCGCGAACACCATCGAGTTCATGCGCCGGGAGCGTTCGCTGCTGCTCGACGGGCACGGCGTCCCGGAGGTCGACGTCGCCCTCGACGGACGGCCGGTGCTCGTCGTCGCCGCCGGGTTCGAGCACCTCGCCGTGCTCAAGCAGCTCAAGGCCTACATCAAGGAGTACCGGCCGGTGCTCATCGGCGTCGGGGCCGGGGCGGACGCGCTGCTGGGCGCGCGCCACCGCCCCGACCTCATCGTCGCCGACCCCTCCGAGGTGTCGAACCAGGCACTGACCAGCGGCGCCGACGTCGTCGTCCCGGCCTTCCCCGACGGGCACGCCCCGGGGCTGCACCGCGTGCAGGACCTGGGCGCCAGCGCCGTCACCTTCCCGTCGATGGCCAACCCCGAGGACCTGGCGCTGCTGCTGGCCCACCACCGCGGCGCCTCGACGATCGTCACGGTCGGGCTGTCCGCGTCGATGGGGGAGTTCCTCGACCGCGGACGCTCCGGCAGCAACGCCTCCACCTTCCTGACCCGGCTCCAGGCGGGGGGCAGTGTCGTCGACGGCGCGATGATCGCGCAGATGTACCGGAGCCGGACCTCGTTCGCGCCGCTGCTGCTGCTCGTCGCGGCCGCCGTGGTCGCGGTCGTCGTCGCGGTGCTCGTGTCCGGCGGCGGTCCGGCGGTGCTGGAGTGGCTGCGCGGGGTGCTGGAGAGCGTGCGGGCCCTGGTCGCCGGATGGTTCCCGGCGTGATCTCGCGGCGCCACCACCGCATCGCCCTGGTCGCGGTGTTCGTGCTGGCCCTCGCGGCCGGGTTCGCCCTCGCCGTCGTCGGGCTGCCGCAGCGCATCGCCGACGTCGCGGCCTCGGGGGCGGACACGGGAGAGACCGCCCGGCTGAGCGCCGAACGCGACGCCCTGGCCGCGCAGCTGCACGCCAGCGACGAGTTCGCCGGCCGCGTCGGACCGGACCTGGTGCGCGGGAAGCTCACCGGGGTGCCGGTGACCGTCGTCTCGCTCGGTGCCGACCCGGCCGACACGCGCGCGGTCGCCGAGCTCGTCGTCACCGCGGGGGGCAGCGTCGCGGGGGAGGTCGTGCTCACCCCGGCCGTCACCGACCCGGCCCGCGCCGACCAGCTGCGCGACCTGTCCGCGCGGCTGCTGCCGTCGGGGGCGCAGCTCCCCACCGCCACCGACGCCGGTGCGCTCGCCGGGGGCCTGCTCGGCTCCGCGCTGCTGACCCCGCCCGACGGCCCCGCACCCGCCCCGGACGCGGCCGGCACGGTCCTCGCCGGGCTCGCCGGCGGCGGCTTCGCCGAGGCCCCGCAGGGCAGCCCCGCGGCCGGGAGACTCGCCGTCGTCGTGACCGGGGCGGCGTACTCCGGGGTGGACGCCGACGCCTCGGCCGGCACCGCCGCGGCACTGGCCGCCGAGCTCGACCGTCGGGGTGCGGGAGCCGTGCTGGCCGGGCGGGACGCCGCGGAGGGGTCAGCCGTCGCCGCCGCCCGGGCGGCCGGGGCAGGGCCGGTGGGCCGGCTCGCCACCGTCGACGGCGTCGGCACCGGGGCCGGGCGGGTCGCGACCGTGCTCGCACTCGCCGAACGACAGGCAGGGGGCACCGGCCGCTACGGTTCCGGGGCCGGAACGGCGGGGCCGGTTCCCGCCGCCCCTTGACCGATCGGTAGGCTGAAGCTCCGTGCAGACTCGCGCCACCCGTCATCTCTTCGTCACCGGTGGGGTCGCGTCCTCGCTGGGTAAGGGCCTGACCGCCTCCAGTCTCGGTCAGTTGCTCACCGCGCGCGGGCTTCGCGTCACCATGCAGAAGCTCGATCCGTACCTCAACGTCGATCCCGGGACGATGAACCCGTTCCAGCACGGCGAGGTGTTCGTCACCGAGGACGGCGCCGAGACCGACCTCGACGTCGGCCACTACGAGCGGTTCCTGGACCGCGACCTCGCCGGGCGGGCCAACGTGACCACCGGCCAGGTCTACTCCGAGGTCATCGCCAAGGAGCGCCGCGGCGAGTACCTCGGCGACACCGTCCAGGTCATCCCGCACATCACCAACGAGATCAAGGACCGCGTCCTCGCGATGGCCGAGCCCGACGCCGAGGGCGTGGCCCCCGACGTGGTCATCACCGAGGTCGGCGGCACCATCGGCGACATCGAGTCGCTGCCGTTCGTCGAGGCCGCCCGGCAGGTCCGCCACGAGGTCGGCCGGGACAACTGCTTCTTCCTGCACGTGTCGCTGGTGCCGTACCTGGCGCCGTCGGGCGAGCTGAAGACCAAGCCGACCCAGCACTCCGTCGCGGCGCTGCGCAACATCGGCATCCAGCCCGACGCGGTGGTCCTGCGCGCCGACCGGGACATCCCCGAGGGCATGAAGCGCAAGATCTCGCTGATGTGCGACATCGAGCTCGACGGCGTCGCCGCGTGCCCGGACGCCCCGTCGATCTACGACATCCCGAAGGTGCTGCACGGTGAGGGCCTCGACGCCTACGTTGTGCGCCGGCTCGGGCTGCCCTTCCGCGACGTGGACTGGACCGTGTGGGGCGACCTGCTCGACCGCGTCCACCACCCGCGGGAGACTGCGACGATCGCGCTGGTCGGCAAGTACGTGGACCTGCCCGACGCCTACCTCTCGGTCACCGAGGCGCTGCGGGCCGGGGGCTTCGCCCACCATGCCAAGGTCGCGGTCCGCTGGGTGCCGTCGGACTCGTGCGAGACCCCGGCCGGCGCGGCCGAGGCGCTCGACGGCGTCGACGGGGTGCTCATCCCCGGCGGCTTCGGCATCCGCGGCATCGAGGGCAAGCTCGGCGCGATCACCCACGCCCGCACCCGGCGCATCCCCACCCTGGGGCTGTGCCTGGGCCTGCAGTGCATGGTCATCGAGACCGCGCGCACCGTCGCCGGCCTGGAGGGTGCCAGCTCGACCGAGTTCGACCCGGAGACCGCACACCCGGTCATCTCGACGATGGCGACCCAGCGCGACGTCGTCGCGGGTGAGCGGGACATGGGCGGCACCATGCGCCTGGGCGCCTACCCGGCGGTGCTGCAGCCCGGCTCGGTCGCGGCGAAGGCCTACGGGACGCGCGAGATCTCCGAGCGGCACCGGCACCGCTTCGAGGTCAACAACGCCTACCGGCAGCAGCTCACCGAGGCGGGCCTGGTGTTCGGGACCTCCCCGGACGGCACGTTGGTGGAGTTCGTGGAGCTGCCGTCGTCGCAGCACCCGTTCTTCGTCGGGACCCAGGCGCACCCGGAGCTCAAGAGCCGGCCGACCCGGCCGCATCCGCTGTTCGCGGCGTTCGTGAAGGCGGCGCTGCGCTACCGGGCCGAGGACCGGCTGCCGGTGCACCTGCCCGGCCGGGACAACGCCGACGCCGACGACGCCGAGACGGTCGAGGGCGACGACGTCGCCGTCGGCGCGGGCGGCAACGGCGTGGCCCCGGCCGAGAGCACCCCCGTCCGCTGACCCCGACCGGACCGGGCCGCCCTCGGTGCTGCGGTCCGGTCTGCTGGTCGGGTGCCCTGCCGCCGGGCGCGGGGCGCGGCCCGTACGGCCCGCTCGCCCGCTCGGGCGGGGCCCGGCGACTACTGTCCGACGGGTGATCGAACTGCGCACCCGCCGGGCGGTGGCCCGGTGACCCGCCCCGGTGAGCACGACTTCCCGGTCCGCTCGGCCACCGACATCTACTCCGGCCGTGTCATGGCGCTGCGGTCCGACCGCGTCGGCATGCCCGGCGGCCGGGTCGCGACCCGCGAGATCCTGGAGCACCCGGGCGCGGTCGCCGTCGTCGCGGTCGACGGGTCCGGGCGGGTCCGGATGCTGCACCAGTACCGCCACGCCGTCCGGCGACGGCTGTGGGAGCTCCCCGCGGGCCTGCTCGACGTGGCGGGGGAGGACCCCGCGGTCACCGCCGACCGGGAGCTGACCGAGGAGGCCGGGCTGTCGGCGCGCGACTGGTCGGTGCTGCTCGACGTCGTGCCCTCGCCCGGGTTCTCCGACGAGTCGGTCCGCATCTTCCTGGCGCGCGACCTCGTCGAGAAGCCCCGCCCCGACCTGGGCGACGACGAGGAGGCCGACCTGGAGCTGCGCTGGATCCCGATCGCCGAGGCGCTCGGGATGGTGTTCTCCGGGGAGATCGTGAACGCGGTGTCCTGCGCCGGGCTGCTCGCGGCCCGCGCGGTCCTGGCCGGGGAGTTCGACCCGCGGCCGGTCGACGCCGAGTGGGTTGACCGGCCGTTCCGCTTCGCCCGCCGCGCCGACGAGTGACCGCCCCCCCGCCGCGGGGTGCCGCATCCTCCGGCCGTAGCCGCGTTCAGCTGTGGAACAGCACGCTGCGGCACGCCAGGTGCAGGGCGAGGCGCTCGTCCGGGTCGGCGAGGTCGACGCCGAGCACGTGGCGCACCCGTTCGATCCGGGTCGCGACGGTGTTGCGGTGCACCCCGAGCACCGCCGCGGTCTCGGTCAGCGACGACTCCGCGTCCAGGTAGGCGGTCAGCGTCGTCAGCAGGTCCCCGGGCCTGCCCTGCAGGGGTTCCAGCATCGACCTGGCGGCGGGCAGGAAGGTGTCGGTGCGGGTCCAGGCCAGCAGCAGCGCCCCCAGGCCGAGCCGGTCGACGTGGACGAACCGGCCGCTGGTCGTGCGTTCGGCCGCGAGCCGGGCCGCGTCCCCGGCCTCGCCGAGGGTCCGGGCCAGCCCGCCCGCCCCGCGGTGCACCCGTCCCACCCCGGTCGAGGTCGGCAGGGACTCCCGCAGCAGCCACTGGGTGCGCCGCGCGGCCGTTGCGTGCTGCTGCAGCTCGCCGGCGACGGGCTCGTGGTCGAACGTCGTCCAGGCGTTCCACCCCGGCCCCTGTTCGACGACGACCGCCCGCAGCCGCGCCGTCTCCACCGCCCGCAGCACCTGCTCCCGGGCCGCGACTACGTCCACCGAGGACGGCACGTCGATCCGCAGGCCCGCGTGCCAGCCGTCGAGCGACCAGCCCGCGTCGAGCGCCCGGCGCCGCAGCCCGGCGGGGAGCGGGTCCCCGGCCTGCAGGATCTCGGCGAGCAGCGCCGTCCGCAGCCGCGCGTCGCGCTCCACGGTGAGCCGCTGCTCGGCGAGCCGCTGACGGACCGAGTTCGCGGCGACGGCCAGCGCCGCCCGCAGCGCCGCGGTCTCGGCGGGCACCCCCTCCGGCTCGGTGACGGCCAGGCGGCCGTCCGGCTGGCCCGGACCGAACGCCACCTCCAGCAGTGCCGACCCGACGGCGGGCGGCGGGGGCGCGGGGCCCGCCGGGTCCGCCGGGTCCGCGCCCGCGACGACCGAGCCGCCCGGGTCGAGCAGCCACACCGGCCGCCGCCAGGTCCGGGCCAGGTCCGCGACGAGGTCGTCGACGCCGCCGTGCGGGACCCCGCACACCGCCGCCGTCCGACCGACGAGTGCCGCGACCACCTGGTCGGGTTCCTGCAGCAGCCGGGTCGCGGTCAGCGCGGCGGCCAGCGCGTCCGGTGCGCCGAGCACCGGCAGCCCCATCCGCGCGGCGAGCAGCCGGCACGCCGGGTGCAACGGGGCGTCCCCGGCGAGCAGTACCGCAACGGCCCCGGCCGCGACGGCGCGGCGCAGCAGCACGTCCAGGTGCCAGTCCTCGCGGGGCGCGGACACCGCGACCGTCAGCAACGCCGCCCGCACCTCACCCGGGTCGGCGTGCAGGTCGGCGACGGTGACCACCCGCTCGACCGTGGCACCGTCCGGGACGGGACCGCCCAGCGAGCGCACCGCGGCCCAGTCGGGGTGCGCGAGCAGCCCGGACAGACCCAGCCCGCCGGTCACCATCCCGCCCCCGTCCCGGACGGCGCCGCCCCGCCGCGGGCCGTGGGCGGCCCGAGCCCGAACGCCTGCGGACCGACGTGGACCGCGGCGTGCGGGCGGGCCGCCCACCACGGCGGCGCGGGCAGCACCACGACCAGCACGTCGTCGCCGGAGCGGACGGCGTCGGCGGCGATCGGCGCGGCCGAGCGACGGTCCAGCAGCACGATCACCTCCGGCGACGCGGCCACCGTCTCGCCGTCGGCGAGCACCAGCAGGTACTCGTTCTCCGCCTCGATCCGCAGGACGCCCGTGCCGGGCGCGTCGACGGTGACCGCGGCCCGGCCGAACCGGCCGACGGGGGAGCGGCGCACGTCCACCACCCGGCCGTCGCCGAGCGGGTACCCGCCGAGCGCGTCCGCGACGCGGGCGGGTGCCGGGGTGTCACCCAGCCCGGCGTGCGCGTGACCCAGCCCCAGTGCGCGGCCCAGCGTGCCCAGGCAGGCGTCGTCGAGCGCGGCCGAGGCCGGTGCGGGCGCCATCACCGTCCCGGCCCAGCCGCCCGCCTGGGCGACGAACGCCCGCACGGTCAGCTCGGTCGACACCGCGTCCCCGCCGTCGACGACGACGGTCTGCCCGGCCGGCTCGGCCAGCGCCATCGGCGTCACCGCGCCCCCGGCGACGACCCGGGTCAGCTGGTCGACCCGGGGCAGCGCGCGCCCCATCAGGTCGGCGTCGACCAGCGGCAGCCCCAGCTGGTGGGCCAGCGGCAGCGGCAGCACGCCGTTCAGCCCGGCCGCCTCGAACGGCATGACCGCGGCCGGCTCGACCCCGGTCCAGCGGACCAGAGCGCGCACGGCCGCGGGCAGCTCGTCGCCGGAGGGCAGCTTCTCGCCCAGCACCCGGGTGCCGCCGAGCATCCCGACCGGCACGACCGGGGCGTCGCCGAGCTCCGCCGGGGAGTGCAGCCGGACCGGGCCCGCCGCCAGCACCGACCGCAGCACGTGGGCGTACACCCGGGCGTCGCCGCCCCCGCCGGAGCCCAGCAGCAGCACCCCGGTGACGAGGGCGTCGACGTCGCCTGCGGTCACCTCCACGCCGGGGATGCTGCTAGGTCAGACCCGGTCCGTGGCGCCCGCTCCCCGGGGGACCGCCGCCTCCAGCGGTACGAACTCCACGTCCAGACCGAAACAGGCCGGCCCGAACACGGCGAGGGCCTCCGGCGTGCGCATCATGTCCGGGGTGGAGATCCCCACCACGACGACGCGCTGGCCGTAGCGCAGTGCCTCGGTGGTGATCGGCTCCCCGGACTCGGCCTCGAGCACGCAGATGAGGTCCGGGACGACCGCGACGGTGGTGTCGTCGACGGTGGCGACCAGGGTCTCGTTCTGGAAGACCGTGCGGAGCTCCGAGCCGCCGTCGAACGCGGTGAACCGGGCGGTGCCGCGGGCGAACCCGTCGACGGTGCGCCGCTCGACGTCGGTGACCTTGCCGGCGAACAGCACCCGCAGGTGCCGGTAGAGCGTCGGCGCCAGCGTGTCGGCGATCGCCGCGACCGGGTCACCGAGCTGCTCGCGCGCCTCCCGGATCGCACGGCCCAGCCGCAGCGCCAGGGTGAGGGTGTGCGGGATCGCGGTGCGGCGCACCTCGGCGCCGGACATCGGGTACTCCGCGATCAGCGCGGACCCGCCCATCCGGATGGCGGCGCCCCGCGCGAGGTGCTCCATGCGGTGGTTGTCGGTGCCGGTGTCGATGAGCACCGACTCGCCGTGGTCCCCGGCGACGACCATCGGGGACCCGGGCACGCCGTACACCCCGAAGGTCTCCATCTGCAGCTCCGGGAACGCCCGGCCCATGCCGTCGCCGTCGATCACCGGCAGCCCGGTCCGGGCCGCGACCAGCAGCGGGATCGTCGAGTTGATGCCGCCGCACTCCATCGGGATGGTCGCGTCCGCGGTGCGCCCGAGGTGCTGCTCCAGCCGGCGCAGGGCGAGCACCGGCTCGTCGCCGCGCGGGATCTTCTCGATCATCACCGTGGGCGCGCCCATCATCGCCGTCGCGATGACGAACATCTCCTCCGGCAGGTCGGCCGGATCGGCCGGATCGAGCACGGTGACCGGCCCGTGCTCGCGCATCGCCTGCTCCACCATGAGCCGTCCGATGTAGGGGTCCCCGCCGCCGGTCCCGAGCAGCGCGGCACCGCGGGCGAGGTCGGGCAGGTCGTCGGGGGTCAGGGTCCAGCTCATACCGGCGCTCCGTCCGTGGCGGTGTCGCCGACCCGTACCGGGTCGGTGTCGTAGCCGAAGTACCGCGGTCCGACGACGGTGATCGCCTCCGGGGTGTGCCAGCGCGGGTCCGCGGGGGCGGCGAGCACGCTGACCCGGTGCCCGAAGCGCAGCGCCTCGGTGGTCACCGGCTCCCCGGTCGCGGTGTCCAGCACCATGATCAGGTCCGGGGTGGTGACGACCGTCGCGCCGCCGACCTCGGCGATCAGGTGCTCGTTCTGGAAGTGCAGCACGCACCCGCCGGACAGCGTCGCCGTCCCGCGGGCGAACCCGGTGGTGGTGCGCCGCTCGACGTCGACGACCTTCCCGGTGTGCACCACGCGTCCGCCGATCTCGGCGGCGGCCGCGGCGACCGGGTCGGTGAACCCGGCCCGGGCCCCGGCGATGGCACGCCCGATACGCACGCAGAGCCCGAGGGTGCCGCGGATCATCGTCTCCCGCGCCCGGGCCCCGGTCATCGGGTAGTTCGAGATGATCGCGGTGCAGCCCATGGTGATCGTCATGGAGCGGGCGAGGTCCTCGGCCCACTTCGCGGTTGGGCAGTGCAGGACGCCGGTGTTGCCCTGCTCGTCGGTGATCGACATCGGGGTGGCGGGGACGCCGGCGATGCCGGGCAGCACCATCTGCAGCTCGGGGAACGCCCGGCCCATGCCGTCGCCGTCGACCAGCGGCAGCCCGAGCATCGCCGCACCGGCCACCGGGATCGTGGAGTTGATGCCGCCGGCCTCGATGCACGCGACGTGGGTGGGCGTGACCCCCAGGTGCCCGGCGAGCGCGGTGACCGCGCGGCCGATCTCGTCGTAGGCGGGCAGCTTCTCCACGCTCACCGTCGGCGCCCCCATCTGCGCGACGACGAACACGGCGGCGTCGTCGGGCAGGTCGGCGGGGTCGACGAGCGGCACCGGCCCGTGCTCGCGCAGCGCCCGCTGGGCCAGCAGCCGTCCCAGGTAGGGGTCACCACCGCCGCCGGTCCCCAGCAGCGCGGCACCCCGGGCGAGCGCGGGCAGGTCCTCGACGGTCAGCACGCCGGTCACCGGGTCACCCTCCGCTCCAGACGCAGGTCGCCGACCGCCTTGGCGCGGATGCGGGTCGCGTTGCCGGGCAGGTAGGGGATGGGGACCTCGTCGAAGTCGACGAGCGCGACGGAGCCGGGGTCGGCGCCGGAGGCGACCGCACGGTCGACCGCCTCCTGCTTGGCGGCGTCGACGACGGCGTCGCGGCGTCCCGGCTCGATCGCGTACACCCGGTCGACCTCCCCACCGACCTGCGCGATCGCCGCGCCGATCGCATTGGCGACGGCGAAGTTCTCCGGGCGGTGCACCGCGCCCAGCCCGGGGAAGGCGTCGGGCAGCAGCACCGAGCCGCCGCCGACGGCGACCACCGGCAGCGGGTCGGCGGAGATCCGCATGCGGTCCACGACGTCGGCGACGTCGGAGGCGATCCGGTCCAGCGCCGCGGTCACCAGCTCCCGGGACAGCCCGGCGACCAGGGAGCGGTCGCCGATGTCGGCCCGGCCCGCCGCGACGGCGATGTCGGTCGCGGTCAGGGTGTCGCCGCCGAACACCAGCGCCCGCTCGGTGAGCCGGTAGCCGACCGAGTCCGGGCCGACGGTGGGCCCCTCGGACCGTCCGGGGTCGCCGGTGCGGACCAGGGAGCCGCCGCCGATGCCGACGCTGAGCACGTCGGGCATCCGGAAGTTGGTGCGTACCCCGGCCACGCTGACCTCGACGGCGGCCTCGCGCGGGAAGCCGGCGGTCAGCACACCGACGTCGGAGGTGGTGCCGCCGACGTCGACGACCGCGCAGGTGCCCAGCCCGGACAGCACGGCGGCTCCGCGCATCGAGTTGGTCGGACCCGAGGCGAACGTCGCCACCGGGTAGCGACGGGTGTAGCCGACGTCCATCAGGGTGCCGTCGTTCTGCGACAGGTACAGCGGCGCGGTGATGCCCTGGCCCTGCACCGCCCCGGCGAGCGCGTCGACGATGTGCGCGGCGAGCTCGCGCAGCGCGGCGTTGACGATCGTCGCGTTCTCCCGCTCCAGCAGCCCGACCCGGCCGATCTCGTGGGACAGCGAGATCGGGACGTCCTGGCCCAGCTCCTCGGCGAGGATCTCCGCTGCGGCCAGCTCGCACTCGCTGGTCACCGGGGAGAACACCGAGGAGATCGCGACCGAGCGGACGCCGTGCGCGGCCATGTCCGCGGCGTGGCGGCGCAGCTCGTCCGGGTCGAGCGGGGAGATCCGGCGGCCGTCGAACTCGTGGCCGCCGTGGGCGAGGTAGCCGCGCCCGGCGATCGCGTCGACCAGCCGCTGCGGCCAGTCGACCATCGGCGGCAGCGCCGCGGTGGCGGGCAGGCCCAGGCGCAGCGCGGCGGTGGGGGCGAGGCGTCGGGCCTCGACCAGGGCGTTGACGAAGTGCGTCGTCCCGATCATCACGGCGTCGACGTCGGTGGGGGAGAACGGGTGGTCGGCCTGCAGGCCGGTGAGCGCGCCGACGATGCCGGAGGTGACGTCGTCGGTGGTCGCGGACTTGACGGCGGCCAGTACCCGGACTCCGCCGGCCGGGGCGTCGTCGAGCAGGACGGCGTCGGTGTTGGTGCCGCCGACGTCGATGCCGATGCGCATGGAGTGCTCCTTCGGTGGTGCCCGCCGCCCTCCCGCGGGATCGCGGACGGGCGGCGCGGAGTGCGGGTCAGGACGTGACGGCGGGGGCCGGGACCACGTCCGGCCGTTCGGTGCGGCTGACGCCGATCCCGCGGAGCAGCCCGAGCCGCCCGGCGACGACGTAGAGCACGAAGGCCGCCACGATCGAGTTCACGCTGGGCAGCCCGGCGTCGACGAGACCGCCGAGCAGGGCCGACGCGGCCCAGATCACCAGTGTCGCCGGCACCCAGGTCGGTGAGGTGGCGGGCAGCGCACCGGTGGTCCGCGCGGCCTCCAGGTCACCGCGCCAGCGCTTCACCACGAAGTACTCGGCGACCATGATCCCGGCGATCGGCGGGAACACCACGCCCAGCACCGACAGGAACCCGGTGAACAGGTCGAGGATGCCGCCCGCGGCCAGCAGCGAGCCGACGACGCCGAGCGCGAGGGTGACCATCGGGCGGCTGACGGTGCGCCCCAGGACGCTGCCGGCGAAGTTCACCACGCCCAGCCCGGCCGAGTAGAGGTTCCAGTCGTTGATCTTGAGGGTGCCGAGGATGATGATCAGCGTGCCGACCCAGCCGACCGACGACGTGACGATGGTGATGATGTCGTCGGACCGGATGGCGTGTGCGAGCAGCACACCGGACATGCCGATCACGTACTCGCCGAGGGTGAACCCGACGACGGTCTGCTTGACCACGTCGGCGGAGGTCCGGTTGAACCGGGTCATGTCCGGGGTGATGATCGCCCCGACGATGAAGCCGCCCGCGACCAGCGTCGTGCCCTCGACCAGCGAGATCGACGGCCCCGGCGGCGGGCTCACCATGAGCGCGCCGACGTCCTGGCCGAGCAGGGCGCTGCCGATCGACCAGCCGACCAGCACCAGGAAGGCCGGCACCGTCACGTAGGCGACCCACTGCATCGAGCCGAAGCCCCACAGCACGATCATGGTGACGACCAGGCCGAACACCAGCGACCACGCCCAGACCGGCAGCACGCCGACCAGCGAGACCAGTCCCTCGGCCGAGACCCCGGACTGGACGCCGAACCAGCCGACGAGGCTCACCCCGATCGCGACACCGATCAGTGCGCTGCCGCCGTGACCGAAGCCGGTCCAGCGGGCCAGCAGTGAGGTGTTCAGGCCCTCCTTGCAGCCGATGATCCCGACGCCGATCGAGACCAGCTCCAGGATCACCGCGCCGAGGGTGAAGGCGAGGAAGGCGTCCCAGAACCCCATCCCGAACCCGAGTGTCGAGCCGAGCAGGAACTGGCTCAGGGCCGACACCTGCCCGAACCGCTGTACCGCCACGCTCCACCACGAGTACCGGGCGTGCTCCGGAACCGTGCTCAGGGCGTAGTCGTCCGTACCGACCCCACCGCTCATCTCGGTCTCCTCTCGGCTGGTCGGGAGAACGGTAGGTGCAGGTCAGGGCCGGGTCACGGGGCGATGTGCCCGGTCCGGAGTCACCGACTGTGCAGATCGCCCTTCCCGGCCGCGGAGCGGCGGGCGTCCTAGGCTCGGTGCATGCGTTTCGGACTCTTCGTGCCCCAGGGCTGGCGCCTCGACCTCGTCGGCATCGACCCCACCGCGCAGTGGGACGTGATGCGCGGCCTCGCCGAGCACGCCGACCGCGGCGACGTCTGGGAGTCGGTCTGGGTCTACGACCACTTCCACACCGTCCCCGCGCCCACCGACGAGGCCTGCCACGAGGCGTGGAGCCTGATGGCCGCCTTCGCCGCGACGACCGAGCGGGTGCGGCTCGGCCAGATGTGCACCTGCATGGCCTACCGCAACCCCGCCTACCTGGCGAAGGTCGCCGCCACCACCGACGTCATCTCGAAGGGCCGCGTCGAGATGGGCATCGGCGCCGGATGGTACGAGCACGAGTGGCGCGCCTACGGCTACGGCTTCCCGCGACCCGGTGAGCGGCTCGGCATGCTCGAGGAGGGAGTGCAGATCTTCACCCAGGCCTGGCGCGAGGGCCGGGCCACCCTCAACGGCACGCACTACACCGTCGACGACGCCATCGTCGCGCCCCGGCCGCTCCAGGACGGCGGCATCCCGCTCTGGATCGCCGGCGGCGGCGAGAAGGTCACCCTGAGGATCGCCGCGCAGTACGCGCAGTACACCAACTTCGACGGCACCTTCGACGGCTTCCGGCACAAGTCGGCGCTGCTCGCCGACCACTGCCGCGACGTCGGCACCGACTACGACGCCATCGTCCGCTCGGCCAACTACAACGTCGCGATCGGGCACACCGAGGCCGAGGTGGAGGAGCGGCTCGCCCGACTCGTCGCCCGGCTGGAGCCGGTCGTCGGCGCGGAGAAGGCCCAGGGCGCGCTGGGTGCGTTCCGCGGGATGCCGGGCGTCGGGACCCCGGAGCAGATCGTGGAGAAGCTCTCCGCGCTGGCGGCCGTCGGCATGAGCTACGGCATCTTCTACTTCCCCGAGGCCGCCTACGACCGGTCGGGCATCGAGCTGTTCGAGCTCGAGGTCGTCCCGGCCCTGCGGGACTGACCGGTGCCGACCGCACGACGGGTGGCCGAGGACTACCTCGACCACCTGGCCGTCGAACGGGGTCGGGCGCAGAACACCCTGCGCTCCTACCGGCTCGACCTGGGGCGCTACCTCGACCACCTCGACCACCTGGGACGCACGGAGCTGACCCAGGTGGCCGAGGCCGACGTCGCCGCGTTCGTCGCGGCCCTGCGCACGGGGGAGCGTCCGCTGGCCGCGTCGTCGGCGGCGCGGGCGCTGGCCGCGGTCCGCGGGCTGCACCGGTTCGCGCTGCACGAGGGGCTGACCCCGACCGACGTCGCGGCCGGGGTGACGCCGCCCGCCCTGGGCTCGCGGCTGCCGTCCGCGCTGTCGGTCGACCAGGTCGACCAGCTGCTCGCCGGCTGCGTCTCCGACGGCCCGGTCGGACTGCGCGACCGCGCCCTGCTGGAGCTGCTGTACTCCACCGGCGCCCGGATCTCCGAGGTCGTCGGCGCCGACCTCGACGACCTGGACCCGGACGCGCGGACGATCCTGCTGCACGGCAAGGGGAACAAACAGCGGATCGTGCCGGTCGGGCGCCCCGCGCTCGCCGCCGTCGACGCCTACCGGGTCCGCGCCCGCCCCGCCCTCGCGGCACGGGGCACGGGCAGCCCGGTGCTGCTGCTCAACGCCCGCGGCAACCGGCTGTCGCGCCAGAGCGCCTGGCATGTCCTGCGGGCCGCCGCCGAGGCGTCCGGGCTGCCCGGCGACGTCGTCGCCACCGTCTCCCCGCACACGCTGCGGCACTGCTTCGCCACCCATCTGCTCTCCGGAGGCGCCGACGTGCGGGTGGTGCAGGAGCTGCTCGGGCACGCGAGCGTCGCGACGACGCAGATCTACACCCACGTCACCGTCGACACGCTGCGCGAGGTCTACGCCACCGCGCACCCCCGCGCCCGGGGGTGACCACGGACCCCGGGGCGGCGGGCCGCGGGGGAGGACGAACGACTACGTTCCGGGCCCATGCGGTACGGAGCGTGGGTGACGGCGGTCGTGGCGGGACTCCTCCTGGCCGGGTGCGGTGGTGTCGCCGCCGGGCCGGAGCAGCAGCAGACGGTGAACGAGCCCGTCGACGGACCGGTCACCCGCGTCGAGGTCGACTCCGACGCCGGGGACGTGCGCCTCGTCGCGGGGGAGAAGGCTGCGGTCGAGCAGGACCTGCGGTGGACCGGCGGCGCCCGGCCGCAGGTCGAGCAGAAGGTCGATGGCGGCGTCCTGCGCATCACCGCCCGCTGCCCGGACCAGGTCGGCGACCGCTGCCAGGCGGGGCTCGTGGTGACCGCGCCTGCCGCGTCGTCGGCGCTGGTCGACCTGCGCGCTGGCGGCATCGAGGTCCGGGGGCTGACCGGGGCGCTGGACCTGACCTCGTCGGCGGGCGGGGTCGAAGCCACCGGCGTCGGACCGGGCGACGTGCGGGCGAAGTCCAGCGCCGGCTCGGTCGAGCTGACCTTCGCCGCGGCGGCCGCGGACGTGACCGCGGAGTCCAGCGCCGGCGGCGTCGAGGTCCGGGTCCCGGTCGGTCCGGCCTATGAGGTGTCCGCCGAGACCTCCGCCGGGTCGACCGAGGTCGGTGTCCCCGACCAGCCCGGTGCCGACCACCGGATCACCGCGAAGAGCAGCGCGGGAGGCGTGTCGGTCCTGCCCGCGGGCTGAGGCGCGACACGCCGGGGCGCACCGTCGGCCGGACGGCGCCCGCCCGCGGGTAGGGTGACCGGAAATCCATACCGCGACGTGGCCCGACAGGGACGTCGCCGCACGTGGGGGCATCTCCTGCAGTGCGGTCTCAGGCCCTGACCGGGACCCGAGACCCGGCACGGTACCCGCGACGAGACCGGAGACCGCATGAACCCGACGCGGCCGGAGGCCCAGGGCAGGTTCGACGACCCGAGCGACGAGCCGGCGCCGGATCACGGGCGAGGCACCCAGACCACCAGCGAGCGCGCTCCCGAGCCCGCACCGCTGTCGGTGCACGGGCCGGCCCGCGTGATCGCGGTGGCGAACCAGAAGGGCGGCGTCGGGAAGACGACGTCGACCATCAACCTCGGGGCCGCGCTCGCCGAGTACGGCCGCAAGGTCCTGCTCGTCGACTTCGACCCGCAGGGCGCGCTGTCGGTGGGCCTCGGCGTGCAGCCCCACCAGCTCGAGTCCACCGTCTACAACCTGCTGATGGAACGCGGCGTCGAGGCCGACGAGGTGCTCCAGGACACCGGCGTGGAGAACCTCGACCTGCTGCCGTCGAACATCGACCTGTCGGCGGCCGAGGTCCAGCTCGTCACCGAGGTCGGCCGGGAGCAGGCCCTCGGCCGCGCCCTCAAGCGGTTCCTGCCCGACTACGACATCGTCCTCATCGACTGCCAGCCGTCGCTGGGCCTGCTCACGATCAACGCGCTCGCCTGCGCCGACGAGGTCCTCATCCCGCTGGCCTGCGAGTTCTTCTCGCTGCGCGGCGTCGCGCTGTTGATGGACACCATCGACAAGGTGACCGAGCGGCTCAACCCGGACCTGCGCCTGCTCGGCGTGCTCCCGACGATGTTCGACACCCGCACGCTGCACACCCGGGAGGTCCACGACCGCGTGGTGGAGGCGTTCGGGGAGAAGGTGTTCGACGCCGTCATCAACCGGACGATCAAGTTCCCGGAGACCACGGTCGCCGGGGAGCCGATCACGACGTGGGCGCCCACGTCGTACGCCGCGGAGGCCTACCGGATGCTCGCGCGCGAGGTCATCGCCCGGTGACGCTGCTCGCCGACGGCGCCCCCGAGGGGCTCGACGACGGGGACGTGGCGGCGCCGCGGACCCGGCGCTTCACCGTCCGGCTGTACAACTTCGAGGGCCCGTTCGACCTGCTGCTGCAGCTGATCGGCAAGCACGAGCTCGACCTCACCGAGATGGCGCTGCACAAGGTCACCGACGACTTCATCGCCCATCTCACCGACCTCGGCGACGACGCCGACCTCGACGAGATCACCGAGTTCCTGGTCGTCGCGGCGACCCTGCTCGACCTCAAGGCCGCGCGGCTCGTGCCCGGCGCCGAGGTCGACGACGAGGACGACCTCGCCCTGCTCGAGGCCCGTGACCTGCTGTTCGCCCGGCTGCTGCAGTACCGCGCCTACAAGGAGGCCGCGGCGCTGTTCGTCGAGCTGGAGAACGGCGCGATGCGCCGCTTCCCGCGCTCGGTCGCGATCGAGGACCGCTACGCCGACCTGCTGCCCGAGGTGCTGCTCGGCGTCGACGCGCAGGCCTTCGCCGAGCTCGCCGCCGCGGTGTTCCGGCCCCGCCCGCCGGACGAGGTCGGCGTCGACCACCTGCACGCGGTGCACGTGTCGGTGCCCGAGCACGCGGCGATCCTGCGTGAACGCCTCGCGCTCGTCGGCACGGCCACCTTCGCCGACCTGACCGCCGACTGCGTCGCGACGCTGGAGGTCATCGCCCGGTTCATGGCGCTGCTGGAGCTGTACCGGGAGCGCTCGGTCGCCCTGGAGCAGCCGGAGGCGTTCGCCGACCTGACGGTCACCTGGACCGCGGACCGCGACGACGACCCGGTCGCCTACGCCGCCGCGCTGGAGGACGAGGCCGCCGCCGCCGAGGAGGCGGTGCGGGCCCGCGACCGGCGCCGTAGGAAGAAGAACCGCGCCGAGCCGGACGCGGACCCGGCCGACCCTGACGCCGCCTCGGACGTGCCCCACCCCGAACCCGACGACGAGAGGACCGGAACCATCGGTGACTGAGCCGGACGACCGGCCGGGCTCCGACGACCCGGAGGACCCGTCCGAGCTGCTGCGCCTGATCGGCCGCACGGTGCCGCGCAGCCCGCACGCCAGTGCGTCGCCGCAGGTGGCTCCGGGCGCGGAGGGGCGAGCCGCCCCGGAGGCCGAGGGCCCGCCCGCCGCGGCCGACGACGGCGCGACCGCCGGCGCCGAGTTCGCCCGCACCGCGGGGACCGCTGACGACGTGGATCCGTCGGCGGATGCCGGGCATGGGGCGGCCGACCCAGCCGGCACCGAGCCACACACCTCGGAGAAGCCCGAGCCCTCCACCGCCACCCCCGACACGTCGGCAGACCATCGAGCGTCGCGGACCGGTGCTCGCGACGACGGATTCGTAACGCTCGACGCCGGGCTGAGCAACGTGGCCGGACCGGGGAACGACGCCCGGCCGGACGACGCAGCAGGGCCGGAGAACGCAGCATGGCCGGACGACGCGGCAGGGCCGGAGGGGACAGACGGCCTGAAGGCCCACGGAACCGAGGACTCCCGAGCGGAGGAACCCGGAACCCAGGACGAGCCGGAACCCGAGGACCCCGAGTTCCACGAGCTCGCCGACGACACCGAGCTCGAGCACGCCCTGGAGGCCCTGCTGCTCGTCGTCGACGCCCCCGTCGACGAGGCGTCCCTGGCCACGGCGCTGCACCAGACGCCGTCGCGGATCCGGCAGACGCTGCATCGGATGTCGCTGGCCTACACCGCCGACCGGCGCGGCATCGACCTGCGACGGGCGGGGGAGGGGTGGCGGTTCTACACCCGCGACCGCTACGCCCCCTACGTCGAGAAGATGCTGATGGACGGCCAGCGCGCCCGGCTGACCCGGGCCGCGCTGGAGACCCTCGCCGTCGTCGCGTACCGCCAGCCGGTCACCCGTGCCCGGGTCTCCGCGGTCCGGGGCGTCAACTGCGACGGCGTGCTCCGCACGCTCCTCACCCGGGGGCTGGTGGAAGAGGCGGGCACCGAGGAGCACACCGGGGGGACGCTGTTCCGGACCACCGAGCTGTTCCTCGAACGGCTCGGGATATCCTCGGTGGCCGAGCTGCCCCCGCTGGCACCGCTGCTCCCCGACATCGACGCGATCGACGACCTGGACAGCTGACCCCGGCCCGGGAACGTCGACACCGGACCCGGCGCGCGCCGCCTGTCGGCGCCGCAGCCGAGCACGCCGGGTACCGTCGGTACCCGGCCGGTCCGGCGCCCTGCCGACGACCACCCGGCCCCACCGATTCCGGCCCTGACATTCCTGGACGAGGCAACAAGTCATCATGAGCAACACACACGACCCCGACGGCGTCCGGCTCCAGAAGGTGCTGGCCCGCGCGGGCGTCGCCTCCCGGCGCGCGGCGGAGGACCTCATCGCGCAGGGACGCGTGCAGGTCGACGGCGAGACCGTCCGCGAGCAGGGCCGCCGGATCGACCCGGAGACCGCGGTCGTCCACGTCGACGGCGCCCGGGTCACCCTGCGTGACGACCAGGTCTACCTGGCGCTGAACAAGCCGTACGGGCTGCACTCCACGATGTCCGACGACCTGGGCCGGCCGTGCATCGGTGACCTGCTCGCCGACCGCGTCGAGATCATGAACACCGCGCAGCGGCTGTTCCACGTCGGCCGGCTCGACGCCGAGACCGAAGGCCTGCTGCTGCTCACCAACGACGGCGAGCTCGGCCACCGGCTGATGCACCCGTCCTACGAGGTGCCCAAGACCTACCTCGCCGAGATCGAGGGCAAGATCGCCAGGGACCTCGGGCGACGGCTGCGCGACGGCATCGAGCTGGAGGACGGCATCGCCCGCGTCGACGCGTTCAAGCTCGTCGACGCCGTCCCCGGCCGCGCCACCGTGCAGCTGGTCCTGCACGAGGGCCGCAAGCACATCGTGCGGCGGATGCTCGCCGAGGTCGGTCACCCGGTGCTCCGGCTGGTGCGGACTCACGTCGGCACGGTCGCGCTGGGCAACCAGCGGCCCGGCAAGCTCCGCCCCCTCGACCGTGTCGAGGTGGGTTCCCTGTACAAGGCGGTCGGTCTCTGATGGCCGTGCGGGCCCTGCGGGGCGCGACCCAGGTCGACGCCGACGACCGGCAGCAGATCCTCGACCGGTCCGCCGAGCTGGTCACCGCGGTGCTGGAGCGCAACGAGCTGGTTTCCGACGACATCATCTCGATCTGGTTCACCGCCACGCCGGACCTCACCGCCGAGTTCCCGGCGTACGCGGCACGGCTGCTCGGGCTCACCGACGTGCCGCTGATGTGCGCCACCGAGATGTCGGTGCCCGGCGCGCTGCCGCGGGTGCTGCGGCTGCTCGCCCACGTCGACACCCCGAAGCCGCACTCGGCGATGCGTCACGTCTACCTGCACGGGGCCCGGGCGCTGCGCACCGATCTACCGCAGTAGGACACCCCGCCCCGTCGTGGCGGGGGCCGACCGGCGACAATGCCGGACGCAGCACACTCGAACACGGTGGGGGAACAAGGTGGCCTTGCGGGGCGTCGTCGCGATGGACGGTCCGTCCGGGACGGGCAAGTCGACCGTCTCCCGGCGGCTGGCGCAGGCCTGCTCTGCGGCCTATCTGGACACCGGGGCGATGTACCGCGCCGCGACCCTGGCCGCGCTGCGCGCCGGGCTGCGGGAGGGCGCGGCGGAGGACGAGATCGCCCGCGCCGCCGTCGGGGCCCGCCTGGAGTCGGGCACCGACCCGGACGGGCCGACGATCACCCTGGACGGCGAGGACGTCTCCGTCCCGATCCGCGGCCCGGAGGTGACCGGGTTCGTCTCGGCCGTCTCGGCGGTGCCGCAGGTCCGCGCCGAGATGGTCGCCCGTCAGCACGCCCTGATCCGCGCGGCCGTCGAGAGCGGGGGCGGGATGGTCGTCGAGGGCCGCGACATCGGTACCGTGGTGGTGCCGGACGCGCCGCTCAAGGTCTACCTGACGGCGTCGCCGGAGGTCCGCGCGGCGCGGCGCGGGCGGCAGGACGAGAAGGCGGGCCGCAAGGCCGACCTGCACGTCACCCTCGCCGACGTCGAACGCCGGGACCGGCTCGACTCGTCGCGGCGGGTGTCCCCGCTCTACGCGGCGGCGGACGCACTGGTGCTCGACACCGACCACCTGTCGGCGGACGCGGTGCTGGCGAAGCTGCGCGAGCTCGTCGCCGCGCGGGGGCTGGACGGGTGAGCCGGGCGCGTGCGCTGCCGGAGCACGCTCTCGGGTGGCTGCACGACCTCGGCCGCTGGATCGGCACGTGGGTGTGGGTGCCGTTCTTCCGGGTGCGGATCCGGCACCGGGAGCGGATCCCGGCGACCGGTCCGGTGGTGCTCGTCGCGAACCACACCGCGTTCGTCGACGGACCGCTGCTGTTCGGCATGTTCGGGCGCCGCGTGGTGTTCCTGGTGAAGGCGGAGATGTTCGCCGGGATCGTGGGGACGTCGCTGCGGTGGCTGGGGCAGGTGCCGGTGCGGCGTGACGTCGTCGACCGGAGGCCACTGACGACCCTGCTGGAGGTCCTGCGCGACGGCGGCATGGTGGCCGTCTTCCCGGAGGGGACCCGCGGCACCGGCGAGCTCGGCGGCGAGATCGGCAGGGCCCGGCAGGGCGCGGCCTGGCTGGCCCGTTCGGCTTCGGCGCCGCTGCTCCCGGTGGCGGTGCGCGGCACGCACCGCCCGGCGGGCGCGGCCCGCCGCTTCCGCCCCCGGGTGGACGTGCTGGTCGGTGACCCGCTGCCGGCGCCGACGGCGCCGGGACGGGACGGCCTGGCCGCCGCGACCGCCCAGGTCACGGAGGCCCTGCGGACACTGGTCCGCGAACTGGACAACGAACACAGGCAAGTGACACGGCCGGACGCGGCCGGGGACGTGAGAGAGCAGTGAGCGAGAACAGCGAACGCGGAACGAGCCTCGGCGCGGCGCACGACGCCGGCGTCGGGATCGGTGACGCGGCCGACCGGGCCGAGATGGACCGGCTCGGGCTGGACCCGGCCGAGTTCGTCGCGGTCGACTCCGACGGTGTGGTCACCGCCGGGATCGACCCCGACGAGGTCCTGGCGACCCCCACCCTGGCCGTCGTCGGCCGTCCGAACGTCGGCAAGTCCACCCTGGTCAACCGGATGCTGGGCCGTCGCGAGGCGGTCGTGCAGGACGTGCCGGGGGTGACCCGTGACCGCGTCGTCTACGACGCGCTGTGGAACGGCCGCCGGTTCAAGCTGATGGACACCGGGGGCTGGGAGCCCGACGCCGACGGCCTGCAGGGCTTCGTCGCCCGCCAGGCCGAGACCGCGATGCGGATCGCCGACGCGGTACTGCTCGTCGTCGACGCCACGGTCGGTGCGACCGCGACCGACCAGGCCGTGGCGCGCGTCCTGCGGCGCGCCGACGTCCCGGTGATGCTGTGCGCCACCAAGGTCGACGACGACCGGCTCACCTCCGACACCGCCGACCTGTGGCGGCTCGGGCTCGGCGAGCCGCACCCGGTGTCGGGCCTGCACGGCCGCGGCTCCGGTGACCTCCTCGACGCGGTCCTGGAGATCCTCCCCGAGACCCCGCGCGACGACTTCGGCGCGTCCGGGGGCGGTCCGCGCCGGGTGGCGCTGGTCGGCAAGCCGAACGTCGGCAAGTCCAGCCTGCTGAACAAGCTGGCGGGCGAGGAGCGGTCGGTCGTCCACGACGTCGCGGGCACCACCGTCGACCCGGTCGACTCCCTGGTCGAGCTCGACGGCCAGGTGTTCCGCTTCGTCGACACCGCCGGCCTACGCAAGCGGGTCAAGATGGCCTCGGGCATGGAGTACTACGCCTCGCTGCGGACGAGCTCCGCGATCGAGTCGGCCGAGGTCGCCCTGGTGCTGATCGACGCCTCCGAGCCGATCGCCGAGCAGGACCAGCGAGTCCTGACGATGGTGGTGGAGTCCGGGCGCGCCCTGGTCATCCTGTTCAACAAGTGGGACAAGGTCGACGAGGAGCGCCGCCACCAGCTCACCCGCGAGCTGGAGCGCGACCTGATCAGCGTGCGCTGGGCGGAGCGGGTCAACGTGTCCGCGCTGACCGGCCGGTCGACCCAGCGGATCGCGCCCGCGCTGAACCGCGCGCTGGCGTCCTGGGACACCCGGGTGCCGACCGGGCGGCTCAACCAGTGGCTCAACGACCTCGTCGCCGCGACCCCGCCGCCGGTCCGCGGCGGCAAGCAGCCGAAGATCATGTTCGCGACGCAGGCGCAGACCCGTCCGCCGACGTTCGTGCTGTTCACCAGCGGGTTCCTCGAGGCGGGCTACCGGCGCTTCATCGAGCGGCGGCTGCGCGAGGAGTTCGGGTTCGGCGGCACGCCGATCCGCGTCTCGGTCCGGGTCCGCGAGAAGCGCGCCCGGAAGAAGTGATGCGGGCCCTGCGCGGCCGTCCCGGCGCGCGGACCTGGGAGCTCGGCCGGATCGACACCCCGGTCCCCGGTCCGGGGGAGCTGCTCGTGCGGGTCCGGGCGGCCGGGGTGAACCGGGCCGACCTGCTCGCGCTGGGCGGTGGCTACCCCGTCCCGCACGCCGACGACGACGGCTCCTTCACCGCAGGCATGGAGCTCGCGGGTGAGGTCGTCGCCGCCGGTCCGGGCGTCACCGGCGCCCCGGGCCGCGGGCCGGGGGACCGGGTGTTCGCGTCCGCCCCGGCCGCGTTCGCCGAGTACGCCGTCGTCGACGCCCGCCGCGCCCTCCCCGTCCCGTCCGGGCTGACCTGGACCGAGGCCGCCGCGCTGCCGGTCGCGCTGGAGACCGCGCACGACGCGCTGGTCACCCAGGCCGGGTTCGTCGCCGACGGCGGCGCCGTCCTGGTGCTCGGGGCAGCACCGGGGTCGGGCAGGTCGCGATCCGGCTGGCCGCTGCGCTGGGGGCGTCGCCGGTCCTCGCGACGACGACCTCGCCCGCCAAGCGCTCCGCGCTCGTCGACGCGGGGGCGATCCCGCTCGTCGGGATCGATGCGCTGGGTGATCTCGACGGGCCCGTCGACGTCGTGCTGGACCTCGTCGGCGGCGACCACCTGGCGGCCGCCCTGTCCGCCGTGCGGATCGGCGGGACGATCGTGCAGATCGGCCGGCTCGCCGGGCCGTCGGCGACGCTGGACCTGAACACCCTGTCCTTCCGCAGGCTGCGCCTGATCGGCACCACCTTCAGCGTCCGTGGCACCGACGAGCGTGCCGCCGTCGCCGCCGCCCTGACGCCGGTCCTCGGCCTCGTCGGTGACGGGCGGGTGCGTGCCACCGTCGACCGCGTCGTGGCTCTCGACGACGCCCCGGACGTCGTCGCGCACCTGCGGTCCGGCAGTGCCGTCGGCAAGGTCGTGATCGAGATGTCCGGCTCGTGACGCCACGCCCGCCCCCACCGGCGCCGCCCCGATGTGACGGTGTCGAGTGACGGCGCAGAGGTGACGGTGCCGGAGTGACGGCCGTCTCCGGCGGCCGGGTGCTGCCTGCGAGCCCTCGATCCTGCTCGCTCGGCGCACCGTCACCACGGGCCCCCTGGAACGGTGACGACACGGTCACTATCGTGGCCGGACGTGAGGGAGACACCGGCCGAGGTCTTCCACAGCCGGGTCGCGGAGCTGCACCTGCTCGCCGAGGCGCTGCGCGACGCCGTCGCCGTCGGCGCCTCGGCCGTGCTCCTCGGCGGCGACGCCGGGGTGGGCAAGACCCGGCTGGTGTCGGAGTTCGGCCGGACCGCGACGAGCGGTGGCGCGGTCGTGCTGTCCGGCCGCGCGCTGGACATCGCCGACGCCCCGCCGTTCTGGCCGGTCGTGTCCGCCCTGCGCGAGCAGTCCCGCAGCCGCGGCGCGCTGGGCCGGGAGTGTGCCGCCGCACTGTCCCGGCTGGACCGCGCCGATGGTCCGGCCGGGCGGGTCGAGATGCTGGGAGAGCTGGCCGCCGTCGTCGAGCGGGCGGCCCGCCGGGCGCCGGTGGTGCTCGTCGTCGACGACCTGCACCGCGCCGACCGCTCCACCCGCGACCTGTTCGCCTACCTGCTGGCGGCGCTGTCGTCGTCGCCGGTGCTGCTGGTCGGCACCTACCGCGACGACCCGGCGGGCGGTGTCCCGGTCGACCTCCTCGGGCTCACCGGGGAGCTGCGCCGGCACCGTGGGGTGCGTTTCGCCCGGGTGGAGCCGCTGCCCCGGCACGAGCTGGCCGAGCTGGTCGCGCGGTGGGCACCCGAGCGGCACGACGTCGAGGACCTGGTGTGGCGGCACTCCGGTGGGAACGTGTTCCTGGCCCGCGAGACCGTCCGCGCCGTGCTCGACGGGGACCCGCACGGCGTGCCGCAGACCGTCCGCGAGCTGGTGCGGGCCGGCGCCGCCGGGCTGTCGGCGGCGGCGATGACGGTCGTGCGGGCCGTCGCGGCCGGGGTCGGGGAGGTCGAGCACGCGTTGCTGGCCGCCGTCGTCGACGTCGACGGGGCGGAGCTGGCCGCCGCCGTGCGGGAGGCTGCCGACGCCGGGTTCGTCGTCGTCGCCGGTGCCGACGGCTACACGCTGCGGCACGGTCTGATGACCGAGGTCGTCTCCGCGGACCTGCTCCCCGCCGAGCGGGTCGAGCTGCACGGCCGCTACGCCACCGCGCTGCACGGCGGCCACTGCGTCCCCGGGTCGGCGGCCCGTCTCGCGCACCACTGGCAGCTCGCCGGGCGCCCGGACGAGGCGCTGGAGGCGACCCTCGACGCCGCGCAGGAGGCGGAACGGCTGCGCGGCTACGCCGAGGCGCACCGGCACTGGCTGCGCGCGGCCACGTTGCCGGTCCCCGCCGCCGTCCGCGACCGCAGCCGCTACCTGGAACGGGCGGCGGCCGCCGCGGCCCTGGCGGGCGACCACGGCTCGGCCGTGGCGCTGCTGGCCGAACGGCTCGGCGAACCCGACGCGCCCAGCGGCACCGGGCAGGCGGTGCTGCGGTCCCGGCTCGGCCGCTACCTCGGTGCGGCGGGTCAGCTGACCGAGGCCGAGGGGGCCCACCGGCGCGCCGTCGCCACCCTGCCCGCCGACGACGACCCGGACGACACCGCCGTCGCCGCCCGCGCCGAGGTCCTCGCCGGGTACGCGGCCGCGCTCCTCGACCGGGCCGACTACGCCGGTGCCCGCACCGTCGCCGAGGAGGCGCTGGTCGCGGCGCGCCGGGTGGGGGAGCCGCGGGCACTGGCGTCGGTGCTGGCGACGCTCGGGTTCGGTGCCGCGCACTCCCGCGACGGCACCGCCGGGCTCGACGCGCTGACCGAGGCGGTCGCCGTCGCCGAGGCCGGCGGCGACCCGGAGACGCTGGGGGAATGCCTGGCCCGGCGCGCGGAGCTGCTGACCGGCCCGCTCAACGCCCTCGACGACGGCGTCGCCGCGGCCCGGGCGGGCGCCGAACGGATGGCCGGGCTGGGGCTGGGGCGGACCGCGTCGGTGTCGCTGCGGGTGGTGGCGGCGAACGGGCTGTTCCGCGCCGGAGCCTGGGACGAGGCCGAGCGGGAGGTGGCGACGGCGTGGGCGGCCGCCCCGTCCGGTGCGCAGATGCTGGAGCTGCGTCTCGCCCGCGCCCGGCTCCGGATGGGTCGTGGCGACCTCGACGGCGCCGACGTCGACCTCACCGCGGCCGAGCTCGTCGCCGGGTCGACGGGCCTGCCCAAGCAGCGGCTGCCGCTGCTGATCCTGCGCGCCGGGCTGGAGATGTGGCGGGGCAACCCGGAGCTGGCGTTCGCCCACGTCGGGAAGGGGCTCGACGTCGTCGAGTCCGGCATCGACGACGTCTTCGCGGTGGCGCCGCTGCTCTGGCACGGCGCCCGCGCGCACGCCCAGGCCGTCCTCGCCGGACGCCCCCCCCGACGCCAGCGGGCTCCGGCGGCTGCGGCGCCACCGCCGCGACCTCGTCGAGCGCGGGGAGCGCTCCGCCCCGGCGCTACGTGGGGTGATCGCGAGCTACGAGGCCATGTGCTCCGCCGAGGACGCCCGGACCACCCCGGGCGCCGACCCGGACATCTGGCGGGGTGTCGCCGACCTGCTCGACGGCCTCGGCCAGCCCTACCCGGGTTCCTACGCCCGGCTGCGCAGCGCCGAGGCGCTGCTGTCGGGCCGACGCACCGAGGACGGCGCCGCGGATCTGCGCCGTGCCGCCGAGCTCGCCGCGGGACTGCGGGCCGGTCCGCTGCTGACCGAGATCGCCGAGGTCGCCCACCGGGCCCGGATCGAGGTGCCCACACTCGCCGCGGTCGGCGCGGTCGGTCATGCCCCGGCCGCCGTGGACGGCCCGCTGGCCCGGCTCACCGATCGGGAACGGGAGGTGCTGGAGGTTCTCGCCGACGGCGCCACCAACAAGCAGATCGCGGCCCGGCTGTTCATCACGCCGAAGACGGTCGGTGCCCACCTCGCCTCGGTCTTCGCCAAGCTCGACGTCACCAACCGCACCAGCGCCGCGGCCGTCCTGCGTGAGCACCGCGCCGACATCTAGTACTCCAGCCGCACTTCGTTAGCTGGGCTGTCTTCGTCGTCGGTAGTGGCTTTCGCGGGCTCGGTGTTGGTGACGGCGACGCCAGGTCGACCAGGCCCAGCCCACGGTGCGGGCGGGGATGTGGATCAGAGATGCCAGGAGACGTCGGATCTCGGCGAGGGTGAGCGGGATGAGCCCGCTGCCAGGTCTTTTGGGGCGATCGCCGCGGTGACCGAGAGGTAGGCGTGGGCGAGCATGGCCAGGGTGATGTGGCGGTACCAGGCGTCGTAACGCCGCACCTGGTACTGGTCGAGCCCGACCTCGTTCTTCGCGGTCTGGAAGCACTCCTCGATCGCCCACCGGGCGCCGGCGACCCGGATGAGGTCGTCGTCACTGGTGCCGGGCGGGCCTGCGCACAGGTAGTAGGCCAACTCCGGCTCGTCACCGGCGGCGATCTGGGTGTCGGTGAGGATCTGACGGCGCACCAGCAGCCAGCGCCCCCACCCGGCGGGCGCCTCCGGTGGCGGAGACAGGCTGGCCACGGCCCAGTCGTAGAGCCGCTCACCCTTCGCCCCGTCCCCCGCCGAGCGGCGCTTCCACGCCTGCTCCGGCGCGCGAGCGACCAGGTCGTCGGCGCGTCGTGACCCGGCCAGCCCGGCGATGTCAGCCTCGAGCGAGAGCGGGATCGACTGACTGCGGGGCACGGCGACGACGTAGCCGATCCGGCGCTTCTCGCACCAGGAGCGGAACTTGTAGTCCTGACCGTAGGCCTCGTCCGCAGCCACCCACGACGCCGGGACACCAGCGTCGAGGGCCCGGCCGAGCATCTGCTTGGCCAGCACGGTCTTGGTGGCGAACTCGACCTCGTCGGGCACCGCCGCAGCCCGGCAACGTTCCCGATCACCGGTCCACGACCTGGGCAGGTAAAGCTCACGATCGATCAACGTGCGGCCCCTGCCGCTGGCATAGGCGCAGAACACCCCGAGCTGGCAGTTCTCCACCCGGCCCGCAGTGCCGGAGTACTGGCGCTGCACCCCGGCCGACTTGGCCCCCTTCTTCAGGAACCCGGTCTCGTCGACGATCAGCACCCCGCCGGGCTCGCCGAGGTGTTCTGTGACGTAGTCCCGCAGGTCATCGCGCATCCCGTCGGCGTCCCAAGCCGCCGAGTTGAGCAGCCGCTGCATCCCGTCCGGCGTCGTGTCACCGGCGACCTCGGCCAGCGTCCACCCGTTCTTCCCGGCCAACGGCGCCAACAATCCACGCACATACGCCCGCGCCCGACGCCGCGGCTCCGTCCGGAAGAACCGCCCCGCCACCAGCCCGAACAACCCGTCCAGGCCGCCGGCCCACGCCTCTAGGTCCTCCTCCACCTGCACAAGATCAAAGCCTAGCGCAGACCCACATCACGAAGTGCGGCTGGAGTACTAGGGTGTGTCTCCCAAATAGGCGGACCGGGGTGCGCGATGCTTGATCGGTGCCGCGCACCGCTGTCCTGACTGATGCCCAGTGGGCCCGTCTGGCGCCGCTGTTGCCCTCCTCCGAGGGTCGTCGCGGGCGCCCGTTCCGCGATGACCGCCGGGTGCTCGAGGGGATCATCTACCGGTATCGGTGCGGGCTTCCCTGGCGCGACGTCCCAGCCGAGTTCGGGCCGTGGCAGACGTTGTGGAAGCGGCACCGCCGCTACAGCGGCGACGGCACCTGGGACCACATCCTGGCTGCTCTTCTGGTCGAGGCCGACGCCGCCGAGGTGCTCGGGTGGGCGGTCAGCGTGGACTCCACGATCATCCGTGCCCACCAGCACGCCGCGACCCTCAAGCGCGACACAGGGGGCCGGATCGAACTACACGAATCTGCTCGCCGAACCAGCAGATCACGCGCTGGGACGGTCCCGCGGAGGGCTGTCGACGAAGATCCACCAGCTCGTTGACGGGCACGGCCGCCCGCTGGTGGTCCTCCTCGGCCCCGGCCAGGGCGGCGACTCGCCAATGTTTCCGCACCTGATGGCGCACCTGAGCATCGCCCGACCGGGCCCGGGACGACCCCGGACCCGGCCCGAACGCGTGCGCGCGGACAAGGCCTACTCCTCACGCGCGATCCGCCGGCACCTGCGCGAGCGCCGGATCATCGCTGTCATTCCGGAGCCCTCTGACCAGCAGGGACACCGCAAACGACGCGGCTCACGCGGCGGCCGACCGCCCGCATTCGATCCGGTCGACTACCGAAACCGCAACGTCGTCGAGCGCGGATTCTGCCACGTCAAGCAGTGGCGCGGGCTGGCCACCCGTTACGACAAGCTCGCCCTGACCTTCCGCGGCGGCGCCGTCCTGAAGGCAATCGTCACCTGGCTCCGCGCATTGGGAGACACACCCTAGGTCATTCGCCCTATACCGTCGCCACGTCCGCTCGACCAAGGTGATCACCGGACCGAGCGACGCGGAGGAACCGATGACGGCCACCATCGACACGCCCTCCGACGAGGGCGCGGCCGCGGCGGGCCGGGCGCGCGTCGCGGAACTCCTCGCCACCCCACCCGAGACGATCGACGGCGTCATCGCGCACCAGGAACGCCTCCAGGAGATCATCGAGTGCGAGTACGGCCCCGGCGACGGCGTCGCCTCGTTCAACCGGCTGTACCTGCGCATCACCCGCGGGATCCGCGACCAGCTCGACGACGACCTGTTCGCCGACCGGGACTTCCTGGTCCGGCTCGACGTGGAGTTCGCCCGCCGCTACTTCCGGGCGCTGCACGCCGAGGCGACCGGCGGGACCCCACCACGGTCCTGGGGGGTGCTGCTGGAGCGCCGTCGGCACGAGCGGATCTCCCCGGTGGAGTACGCGGTCGTCGGGGTGAACGCGCACGTCAACTTCGACCTGGCGCCCGCGGTCGTGCGGATCTGCACCGTCCTCGGGCGCAGCGCCCCCGGCCCGGCCGAGCGGGCCGACTACCGGGCCGTGAACGACGTGTTCTCCCTGCACATGGTCCGCCTGCTCGACGGCTTCGACCAGACGGCCCCCGGTGAGATTTCGCTGACCGAGCAGCTGCTGGGCTGCGTCGCCGACGTGCCGGTGGTACTGGCCCGCGACGTCGCCTGGCGGCAGGCGCTCGAGCTGTGGGAGCTCCGCTCCCGGCCGATGGAGTACGAGAACGAGGTCGCGGCGCTCGACCGCCGGACCGCGCTCCTGGGGCGTGGCCTGCTCACGCTGGGAGCCCTGACGTGACACCCGCCCGAGTGGGGGGCGGGCGGGTGTCACACCCTCGGTCGGCGTCGGCCCCGCCGCTCGACAGCGTGCTGATCATCGACGACCACGAGCTCGTCGGGTCGTCGCTGGCGGTGGCGCTGCGCGCGGAGGGAGAACCGGCGTCGTTCCGGCCCGCGCACTCCCACGTCGACGTGCACCGCGCCGTCGCGGGGATCGAGCCCGGGTTGCTGGTCCTCGACCTGGACCTCGGGCGCGACGCCGACGGCCGCCGGATCGACACCGTCCCGCTCGTCCCGGGGCTGCGTGCCCAGGGCTGGCGGGTCCTCGTGCTCTCGGGGAGCTCCAACCCCATCCGGATCGGCGCCGCCCTGCACCACGGCGGCTTCACCTGGGTGTCGAAGACGGCCTCGATGCCGGCGCTGGTCGTCGCGATCCGCGAGGCCCGCGCCGGCCGTTCGCTGCTGCACGCCACCCACCGCGACGAGCTCGTGCAGCGCTACGTCGAGTGGGACCGCCGCCAGCGGGCCATCCGCGGACGCATCGCGACTCTGACCCGCCGCGAGCGGGAGGTCCTCGAACTGCTCGCCGCCGGCATGCGGGCGCACGCCATCGCCGAGCACTTCGTCGTGTCGCTCCCGACGGTCCGCACGCAGGTCAGGGCCGTGCTCGCGAAGCTCGACGTCGGCTCGCAGCTGGAGGCGGTCGCGCTCGTGCGCAGCGTCGACGCCACGGACGACACCCCTGGTGGGGTCCTGCCGTGGATGCGGTAAAGTTCCACACGCCCCGCGAGGGGTGGCCGGGACGTGGCGCAGCTTGGTAGCGCACTTGACTGGGGGTCAAGGGGTCGCAGGTTCAAATCCTGTCGTCCCGACAGGTCGAACAACAGCCCGTTGATCTGGGAAACCACCAGGTCGGCGGGCTGTTTCCCTGTCCGGGTGTCGATCACCGTGATGGTCATCCCACAGCCTCCTGGGGACCATGTGGGGACCGCGGGGCTCGTAGGAAGGCCGTTAGCGAGTCCCCGGCGGCCGACACTGCGGCCTGATCCGGGTGCAGGTAGCGCTGCGTCGTGGTCAACGACCCGTGCCCGGCGATCTTGCGGAGCACGTGCACCGGGACACCAGCGTCGGCCATCCACGTCAGGCCGGTGTGGCGGAGTCCGTGGCGGCGCAGGTGCTCGAACCCGAGGGACGCGACGACCTCGTCCCAGTGGGTGGCGTCCCGGAACACCGCGGTGGTGATCCGGCCACCGCGGGGCCCGGTGAACAGCCGGGCGTCGGGCCGGCCCTCGACGTCGTCGATCCGGTGCTGGACCAGGTCGCGTACCTCCGCGATCAGCGGGACGAACCGCGCTCGCTTGCCCTTGGTGCCCTTGTCGACGAGGCCGCCGGGGGAGGGGGTGGTCTGCCGGCGGACCGTCCAGAGCCACCGGCCGGTGTCGATGTCGGCGACCCGTACTCCGGACACCTCACCGATCCGGGCCGCGGTGCACGCAGCGAAGATCGTGACGTCACCCCAGCCGCGGAAGTGCCCGGACGATCGGGCGACCAGCGCGTCGGCCAGGGCGCTCAGCGCCTCCCAGTTCGGCAGCGCCAGCGCACGGGGGTTGTCGAGCTCGTCCTCCGCCTGGCGGAACGCGTACTGCCAACCGGTGACCCGAGCGGGGTTGCGGTCGACGATCCCGTCCCGGACGGCTTGTTCGAGCACACGCACCAGGACGGCGAGGCTGTTCTTCACCGTGGAACGGCTGCACTCGTCGGCGATCCACTGCTGTACCGCGCGGTCGACGGCACCGTTCGTGACCATGCGCACCGACAGGTGGCCGAGCGTCGGCACCACCCGGTACTTCCAGCCCGCGAGGTACGGGTCGTGGGTCTTGGCCTCCAGCCCGCGCAGGGCAATCGGCATGACGGTGTCGCCGTAGTCGGCGAGCGTGCGGGTAGCGGTGAGCGGGTCGACCCCGGACGTGGCGAGCCGCTGGACCTGCTCGATCCAGCTCTGGGCCGCGGCGGCGGTGTCGAACGCCTCCGACTTGGATCGCCGCTGCCGCGTGGCCGGGTCCATCCACCGGACGCGCGCCCGATACGGCTGCGGGCGGTCCGGCCGGTGCTCGACGTCCCCGCGGATCGTCACGCCCAGGGGGAGCCCCTGGCCCGGGGAGGCCATCACGCGGCCCTCCCGGGATCGATGCGGCGGCTCCGCAACCAGGTCTCGACGTCAGCGGCCGAGTACATGGTCACCCGCGACGAGACCCGGACGAACGGCGGACCCTGGGGCGGCCGCGCGGTCCGCCAACGACGCACGGACGACGGGTCGACGTTCAGCAGCTCAGCCAGTTCCTCCGTGGAGTACCAGCGTCCGAGCAGTAGATCAGCAGTCATGGTCATCACCTCCGGTTGCGGGGCTTGGTCAGGCTGTCGTGCTGGTCAGTTCCTCGCGCGCGGCACGCCTCCTGGCTCTGGCCTGTGCGGCGGCGGTGTTGGCGAGCAGGGCGTCGGCGGTGGTGTGCCAGCCGACTCCGGCGAAGTGCAGCGCGGAGATGACGACCTCGGTGGTGTCCTCGGCCTCGTCGAGGCGTTCGACGTCGTCGGCGGCGGGGCGGGGGTTGGCGTGGTCGCGTTGCCAGTCCCGACGCGCCTGCCGCAACGCCGTGAGCGTGGTCGAGTAGCGGCGGGAGCGGGTGGAGAAGTGTCCGGCGAAGCCGAGCATGTGGGCCCACCGCCACAGCCGTCCCCAGGACGTCGACCAGTCGTCGGGGTCCCAGCCGACGGGGCGTTGTCCGAGGCGCCAGCAGGCGTCGATCTGGCGGCCGGTGTGGGTGGTGTGGTCGGTGTAGGAGCGCACGGTGTCCGGCCGCAGCCGGGTCGAGAGGTGCCCGGCGGTCTCGGTGGCCTTGGTGGCGTACTTGGCGAGGTAGGCGGCGACGGCGGTCGTGGTGATCTCCGCGGCGTCGTCGAGGTCGCGGGCGGCGAGCTGGACTGGGCGGGGGTCGACCTGCTCACCCCACGCGATCGGCCAGCCCTGCGGCCGGTAGGGGTGCGGGGCCGTGGTGAACGAGGTCTCGGTGACCGCGGACCGCAGCAGCAGCGCGACCTGCGCGGCAGAGATCCCGGGCGGCGGCGACAGAATCAGGTGCGACAGGGCCAGGTCGGGGTCGCGTCCGTCGAGCCGGACCAGGGCGTGCAGGTGCACGGCGCCGCGGGCCTGGAACTCCGCGACCTTCGTGTAGCTCAGCCGGAGCTTGGCGTCGGTGAGCTTCTCGAGCTGGCGCAGGTTGCGGGTGGCGGCGATCATCGTGCGGCGCCAGAGTTCGCCGACGTGCAGGTTCCACACCGCCTGGTGCGGGTGGTCGTAGCAGTCCAGGCACAGCGGCCGGCCCACGCGCGGGTCGTCGGCGGTGTGGCGTTCCCAGCAGGCGTGCTCGGTCCCGTGCTCGCAGCTCGTCTCGTCGCGGCGGGGGCGGCACGGAAGAGGCCGGCCTTTCCGATCGGTGCGGTGGGCGTGGACCGGGCCGAACGAGGGCGCGGTGACGGTCAGGAACACGCACGGGTGCGCGGCGACGCTGGCCGGGGTGCCTTTGCCGCCGACCAGTCCGGCGGTGACGAGCTGGAAGGTGTCGGCGCGGTAGGTCTCGGCGCACGAGGGGCAGACGCTCGCGCGGCGGTTGCCGCAGGCGGTGTAGATCAGCCCGTCGGGCATCTCCGCGGTGTGGCGCTCGCCGGTGATGCGGCCGGTGGCTTCCTCGACCCGGAACACCGTCCCGGACAGGCGGATCGGGTGGGCACATCCGGCGGCAGGGGTGACGTGGAGCAGCCACCCAGCGAAGTCCTCCCGGCGACCTGCGGCAGCGACCAGGTCGGCGGCGGGGGTGGTTCCGGCCAGGCGGGACAGACGTCGGGCCGCGAGGCTGTCGACGGTCGCCGAGCCGTGGCCGGTGCTCATCACGCCACCCGAGCCACAGCGGTGCCGGTGTACTCGCGGGCGGTCCGGGCCCAGTCGGCGGCGGAGCGCAGGGCGCCGGCCTCGGCGTCGGACACGGCCGCGATGTAGACGAGTGGGATCGTGTGGTCGGCGACAGCGCTGCGGGCGAGCACAGACCACCAGCGGGCGTCGCGGGCGTGCAACGCGGCGAGAGCGTCGGCCCACTCAGCGGCGGTGACGGCTCCGCGCTCGTAGCGGGCGCTGGCCTGACGGCGAGCAGCCGCGCACCGACGCAGCCCGGCGTAGACCAGCTCGGCCGTCCTCAGGCGGGCGGTCATGCGGCACCACCGGTGGTGTCGTCGAGGTCCTGGCCGTGGGCGATCCCGGCGGCGAGCCGTCGCAGCGCGGCACGGTCGGCCAGGGCGTAGACCTGCTCGTCGGACAGATGCGCAGCCTTGATCCGGCGCGGGACACCGCCCTCGGCGAGCAGGAACCCGATGCCCTTGGTCTCCGGAGCCACGCTCGCCGCGGAGTGGCCGCGGGAAGCCCAGCCGTGACCGAGCACGATGTCCGAGCTGGCGTCGGTAGTGCAGCGGAAGGCCCACCGATACCCGAACAGGTCCCGCAACGAGGTGGGGATGATGTCCGAGCTGGGCCGCTGCGTCGCCGCCACGACGATGATCCCGGCCGCACGCCCTCGGGCCACCAGGTCACGCACGAGCACGGAGAAGGCTTCCTGCTCGCGCTTGGTCCCGACGGTGGCGGAGAAGTAGGCCAGCTCGTCGAGGACGACCACGATCGGCGGGACTTCGTCGGCGGGGGCGATCTTGCGGCGCCGCTCGTCGTCAAGGACGGCGTAGCGCTGATCCATCTCCGACTGCAGATCCAGCAGAGCCGCGATGGCGTCGTCGAGGCTGTTGGCGACGAACCGGTCCGCGCACGACCGCCACAGGCCGAGTTCGACGATCTTGCCGTCGAACAGCCACAGGCGGCAGTCCGTGGCGAGGGCGGCGTGGGCGACGATGTTGTTCAGCCCCACCGACTTGCCCGCTCCGGGCTCCCCTGCCAGCAGCATGTTGCGGTAGATCAGCGGGACTCGGACCGGGCGTCCGTTCTCGTCGGTACCGAGGTGGATCGGCTCCCAGATCGACGGCCCGGCGTCGGTGCGACGGGCCCGGCGGCGGGCGGTGAACTCGTCGGTCCAGCGGGCCAGGACCAGCAGCGGCCGGACGAGGCGGTCAGGCGCCTCGATCTCGGCCAGCGGCAGCGGCAGGGTCGGCGGGTTGCTCGGCTCAGACATAGTCCGACCAGTCCCCACCGCGCCCGTTGTCGGACGGGCCGTCGAACGCGGGCTGTGGGGCCGCGGGCAGCGGCGGGCGGGATGGCTCACGGCGCGGGGCCGGGACCGGCGAGTCGGGGCCGTCGTGGGTGGGCCAGCCCGGGTCGTGGATGTCGCCGGAGGCGTAGCGGAACAGGTCCGAGCGGATCAGGTTCGGCGCCAGCGGGTCCCGGCGGATGATCTCGACCCGCACCACTGTGGTGAACCGCGGCCACGGGACGACGCGGGCCTCGCGGGCGAAGCACGCCGATGCCAGTTCCTCGGTCTGCTCGGCGACCGCGGTCGGGGAGATCCCGGCGCGCAGGACCACCCACACGGCTTCCCCGACCCGGGTCGGGCGGGCCCACACGGTGAGGGGGCAGGCTCGGGAGCGGGAGTTGAGGACCCGGCATTCCAGGAGCGTCTGGCGGACCCGGTGGCGGGTCAGGACGGCCTGAGCGCGGTGGAACAGGTAGCGCCGTGTGAAGGGCAGCCCAGCCAGCACCAGCGCGACGGCGACGAACACAGCGATGCGGGTCGTGGTGTCCCAGCCGGTGTCGGGTGCAGCGACCCAGCTGCCGGCGGCGTCGCGGACGTGGTCGGGGCCCAGCCACACCCATACGGTCAGCAGGACTGCGACGACGGCCAGCTCGGCCCGCAGCCGCAGCATGAGCGCCAGGACGCGGACAGCGGGGTTCCGGGGTGGGGCGGAGATGATCTCGAAGGAGTCCACACGGGACTTCCCGAGGCCGAACGAGCGGGACGGAGCAGCGGCGCGAGCCATGATCGGGGCCTTCCGAGCGCAGACGGGCTAGAACGGCGGGCGCCGGGGTGCGGGGCGGGACTCCGGGGAAGACAGCCCCGACCCGCACCACCGACCAGACGGGCGGTCAGGAGGCCTTGGACGCCTGCGCGTGCGCGGGCTCGATCCGGTCGGCCTTGAACGCCACACCGGCCCGCTGACCCTGCTGCCACGGGATCGCGATCAGCCCCACCGGGCGGACCTCGGCGCCCTGCTCCACCTGCGGAGCGCCCGGGGTGGTGATGGTCAGGATCTCGGCGCCCTCGGCGTCGACCTTGACCAGCTGCGTGGTGAACAGCGGCGTCCCGGTCTGGCGGTCGGTGCGCTGACGGCCGTCCATGTCGTTCTTCGGGCGCGGAGCCGCGCCCACGGTGTAGCGGGTGCCGGTGATGTCGACCTTGATCGTGGCCATGACGGTCCTCCTGGGACTCGCGCTCTGTCGTCCCGACTCTCGGGGAGCGCCCACCTAGGAAACCGCCAGGTCAGAGGCTCAACCCGCACAAAAATGCGACCCGCACAGGAGTGCGGGTCGCGTGGGGTCCGGCGTCAGGAGTCGCGGTCGGGAAGAGCAGCCACGGCATCGACGATCCATCGCGGATCGAAGTTCTTGACTACCTCTCCACCTGTACCAGAGGGCACAGGCGCCGGCCTCGTGACGTAGCCGACACGGGGGTCCAGGAACCGGACCCCGGCGGCGGTGAGCCGGTCCAGTGTGGCGGTCCAGGCCGGGTGCCCCCACAGCCGGTCGTTGACCATCACCGTCGCCAGCACAGGAGAGCCTGTCCCGAGTGCGTCGCAGAGCATGCCGGTGACATCGTTGTCCATCACCCCGGTGGCGATCTTGTTCGCCGTGTTGAACGTCAGGGGGAATGCGAGGACCCGGTTCGGCCGTGGCGTTCGCCGCTGCTCGCTACCCGATCCACGAGTCGAAGAACGGCTAGCGGCGGCAAGCTTGTCCGGATCGGCCCACTCGGTGCCGGCATCTGTGATCCCGACGGCGAGTTCCCAGCCATGCGCGACAAGTGCCGCGGCAACCTCGGGTGCGCGGGCGGCCAGCGGAGCGCCACGGTCAAGTCCGCTGGCGTGGTGTGTGACGACGACCGCGTGATCTTCTTGTTCGGTCAGGCGCTGAGCGCCGGGATGGTGGTGGTCGAGGTCACCTCCTCACTGCTGGATGTGGTGTCGGGGACGGCGGTGACGCGGGCGCGGGCCAGGACGTCGAGGCCGAGGTAGCGCCGTCCCCTCGGCCCATTCGTCGTGCTGTTCGGCCAGAACGGCGCCGACCAGGCGGGTCAGGGAGTCGCGGTCGGGGAAGATCCCGACGACGTCGGTGCGGCGGCGGATCTCGCGGTTGAGTCGCTCGCTCGGGTTGTTCGACCAGATCTGGCGCCAGACCTCCTTCGGGAACGGGGTGAAGGCCAGGACGTCGACCCGGGCGGCGTCGAGGTGCTCGGACACCTTCGGCAGCTTGTCGGCCACGCCGTCGAGGACCAGGTCGAACTGGGCGTGAACGCTCGCGGCGTCGGGCTGGTCGTGGACCGAGTGCACCAGCGCCCGCACTCACGGCCAGCTGGCTTTCGGTGTCGCGGTCATCAGGTTCGCCGCGTAGTGCGTCCTGCACCTGTGCCAGGCCGTGCCGGGCAGGGTCGCCCCGATCGCCGACACCAAGCCGGCGTGGGCGTCGGAGGTCACCAGCCGGACCCCGGACAGGCCACGGGCGGTGAGGTCGCGGAAGAACCCCAGCCGGCCCGGTCGCACGTCCAGGTGTCCCGGCTCGACTACGACGGGGCCTGACCTCTCACGGGTGAGTCGCCTCGAACCGGCTCAGCATGCGGTCGGCGTCGGCCCGACGCCCGGTGAGGACCTCGAACCCGTCCGCCGCCTGCAGCACGACCATCGGCCCGCCCCCCAGCACGCGGCAGCCTGCCCGCTCGGCCCCGATCAGCAGGGCGGTGCGGCGTGGCCGGTAGACGATGTCGCTGACCCACAGACCTGGGTGGAGGGCAGAAGCGGGTACCGGATGTCCCTCGTGGCCGGTCATGCCGACCGGCGAGGCGTTCGCAACCCCGGTGGCGCCGGTGAGCAGAGCCGGGAGGTCGTCGGGCCGACCCGTGCGTACGGTCCGGTCCTGGTGTCGTCGTCGGAGCGTCGCTGCGGGCGCCGACGCCCGGTCGTGGTCGATGTCGACCACCCAGAGGTGTGCGACGCCGATCGAGAGCAGCGCGTGGGCGACCGCCGAGCCCGCCCCACCGGCACCGACCAGCACGACGGAACGCAGGTCGTCGTCGGCCAGGCCTCCTGGCAGGCAGGTCCGGAGGCTTCGCGCGTACCCGGACCAGTCCGTGTTGTGTCCGATCGCGTGTCCCTGGTCGAAGACGACGGTGTTGACCGCGCCGATGGCGGCCGCGTCGGGGGTGATCGCGTCGAGGAGGGGGATGATCGTCTGCTTGGCCGGGTGGGTGACGGTCACCCCCTGCCAGCCCGCGGCCCGGACCTCCCGCAGGACACCGCCCAGGACCTCGACACCGTGACCGAGTTCGTCGAGATCGAGGAGGGCGAACGCCGCCCGTATGCCGTGGGCGGCGGCCTCGGTCTCGTGCAGCAGGGGTGAGGCGGACGTCGTGATGCCGGACCCGATCAGTCCGGCCCGGTAGGTGGTCGACGGGCTCCCCAGGAGCTCGGGGTCGAGCACGGTCGTGGTCATCGCGGCGGACCGGTCGCGGCGGAGCGGATGCGGTCGCCCTCGCCGAGCGCGGCGGCGATGCGGCTGAGACTGCCCAGCTTGTCCTCGCCGTCGGTCAGGTTGGAGGTGAGCATGAGCTCGTCCGCCTCGGTGGTCTCGGCCAGTGCGTGCAGGCGTCGGCGCACCGTCGCCGGCGAACCGACGGCCTGCTCGTCGAGCAGTCGGGTGGCGTCGTCGAGCTGGTCGGTCGTCCAGGGCAGGGTGGCCGCCACGTCGGGAGCGGGGAACGGGCTCCGGGGGCCGAGCCCGGTGACACCGAGCGCGGGTGCGAGCGCAGGGGCGACGAGCCACCGGGCGTGTGCGTCGTCCTCGCCGCAGACGGTGTGGACGGTGAGCATGGCGTGCGGGACGGAGCGGGTGGGCCCCGGACGGAAGTTGCTCCGGTAGGTCTCCAGCGCCCGGACGGCGTCGGTGGGGCCGAAGAAGTGGTGTGCGAAGGCGTACGGGAGACCCCGCTCGGCGGCGACGAGTGCGCTGGCGACGCTCGAGCCCACGAGCCAGACCTCGGCTGGGGCGCTCGCGTGCGGCAGGGCCGATCCGAGCGGGTCGGTCAGATGGCCGCCGAGCTGGTCGAGCTGCGCGTCGAGGGAGACCGTGGTGCCGCCGCCCCGCCCGACACCGAGATCGATCCTGCCGGGGAGAGAGCCGAGCAGGACGGTGGGACACAGCACAGGCGTGGGACACGCCCGCGACGCGACGGCAGACTGGGAGTCGCCGATCTGTATGCAGATCGTGGTCCCTGTTGCGGAACTATCGCGGTGCACGATCTGACCTGGGCCGATCCGGTCGTCCCCGACGGCGTCCGGGCGATCGGTGCGACCGCACCGTTCTGCTACGGCCTGACCAACTACGTCGCGGCGAACCTGAGCGCCAACGTACTGCTGGCGGTCGGGGCGAGCCCGGCCATCGGTGCGCTGCCCGGGGCCCCGGTCGCCTTCGGCGCCGGGGCGGGCGAGTACGACGAGATCGTGCGCTCGCTGCTCGCACACCGGCCGACCGCGATCCGGGGCAACGCCTCGGAGCTCATCGCGCTGAACGGCGGCGCGGGCGGCCGCGGTGTGGACACCACCGCCGACTCGACCGAGGCGATACCGGTGATCGCGGAGCTCGCGTCGCGGACCGGCGCCGTCGTCGCCGTCTCCGGGCCGACCGACTACGTCACCGACCGTAACGCGACCGTCGCCGTCACCTGGCGGCGATCCGCGGCTGACCCAGGTCACCGGTGCCGGCTGCGCGCTGGGCGCGCTGACGGCGGCCGCGCTGGCCGCGGTCGACGACCGGTCGACCGCTGTCGCCGTCGCTCACGCGGTGTACGCGGAGGCCGCCCGGCGGGCCCGGCCGGCCCGGGGGACCGGCTCGTTCGCCGTCGCCTTCCTCGACGAGCTGTCCCTGCTGGCGGACTGATGCACCTCGCGGCCTTCCTCAACGCCGGCCCGCAGGGCACCGCCGGATGGCGCCACCCGGACAGCACCTCGTCGTTCCTGCGGGCGGAGCACTACTTGCGCGTCGCCCGGCTGCTCGAGGACGCCCGGTTCGACCTTGTTTCATCCCCGACTCGCTCGCCGTCCCACGCAGTCTGGGCGGGTCGTTCGACCCGGCGGTGCGCTACGGGACCGGCACAGATCTCCCGGACGAGCTCGATCCCGAGGTGGCGCAGCGCCTGGAGATCGGCCCGCAGGGTGCTGTCGTCGTGCGCCTCGACGCTCACGTGGTGTGGCGGACCGCCCGAGGACCGCACGACGCCTGGCGGGAGCTGGCCGCCTTCCTCGCCGCGTCGTGGGGGCCGCTGTGGCGCCGAATCATGGTCGAAGGCTCGTGCGAGGAGTCTCCGCGGCAGCATCGAGGAAGCACGTCTCGGGGCCGGTCGCGCGGGCTCAGGTGAGGAAGACCGGTGGGTTCTCCCCGCGGAGCCGGTAGCCGGGCCGGGGCCGCTCGAGACGGATCGACTCGAGCACGGTGTAGGCGTGGTACTTGGTCTGGCTTGTCGCGCCGGCCAGACGCTCCCACCACAGCTGCCCGGTGCTCGTCTCCTTCTCCAGGACGTACTTCGTGGCGTGGTTGGCCATCGAGTTGATCCAGTTCTCGGTGCCGACGAAGACCCGGTCCCATCCGGCACCGTCGAGAATGGTCAGCAGCTCGTCGGAGCGACTGAACCGCTCGACCGCAGCCGTGGCCCCGTCGAGGACGTCGGCGAAGTACTCCACGCAGGTCCGGACATCGTCGTAGGTGCCGAAGTGCATGTGGTGACCACCGACGAAGTAGTCGAAGTCGTAGGCCAGGATCTGCTCATGGGCCTGGTACCACCCCATGATGTTCTGGGAGGCGTCGCAGTGCATGAAGGTGACGCTGCCCGGGCTGACGATGTCGACGACGGTCAGTACCTTCTCGGCCGGGGCGTAGACGAAGATGTTGCCGGGGCAGTGGTTCTCCCCCTTGTAGGACAGCTCGAGCGTCGTTCCGCCGACGACGAGGGTCAGGTCGTCGTCGAAGACCGTCGTCGGCGGTGGGCGCAGCGGGTCGGGGAAGCGTTCGAGGAGCTCCCCGGTGATCCGGTGCGCGACGATCTCGACGTCGGGCCCGTACACGGCGGCGGCGCCGATGTGGTCGGCGTGCCAGTGGCTGTAGACGACGTGGGTGACCGGCTTGTCGGTGACGTCGGCGATCGCGGCCAG